>DAONJL010000005.1:0-111448 GCA_035405645.1 bacterium
ATAAATAATTTTGTTCTACTATATCAGCAAAATTACTTATTCCATAAGGTAATTTAACTTTCATATTTTATATTATAAAGAATTTGTAAAAAAATTTCAATAAAAAAGTGCTTAATAAAAAATTCAAAAAAAATAATAAATCTTTTTTAATGAAACACTAAAAAAAATTTAAAACTTTTTTTATTGACATTTGTTTAATTAAAATATTAAAATTTTTTGATGAAATAAAATTTGAAAATAAAAGGAGGAAAAGGTGTGAAAAAGATTATTTTTACTTTAATTATTTGTTTATTTGTTTTTTATCTTTTTGCTACGGAGTTAGCAAAATTTTGGTTTGAAGCAGCGAATAATACAGATGACCCAATTTTAAAAGAACTTTATTTATTGCGTGCAATAAAAGAAGAACCAAATTATATGGAAGCATATAAAGCATTAGGACTATTTTATTATTCACATGGTAAAATGGATAAGGCAAAACAATATTTAGAATTTTTACCAAAACAAAAAATAACATTGCCAGAAGAAAGAGTAATAACAATAGTAAAACCAGAAGAAGTAAAAGAAACACCAGAACAGCAAATGATAAAAAAATTGGATGAAATAAATCAGGCGATAAAATCATTAACTCAAAAAATAGAAGAAAAAAAAGAAGCACCAGTTACTCCACCTGTTGTTCAGCAGCAACCCACATCACCTCCAGCAGTCCAGGAAGTAACAGCAGCAAATAAAGAGATATTGAATAAATTTGATCAGTTTGCTGGTAAAATAGAAAAAATGTTTGATAATCAAAATACAAAAATAGAAACATTAAATAAGAATTATTCTGAATTAGTTGAGAATTTAAATAATCAGAATAAATTAATAATTCAGTTATCAGAAAAAACAACAGCAAATAGTAAAAATATAGACGAATTAAATATAAAGGTTGAGAAATTATTTAATGAAGTAAATATTTTAAAAGATGAGACGCAAAAAACAAAGCAAATAATTTCAGAAAGAAGTGTAGCAGCACCAGTAATAGCCCAAGCAGCCTCTACACCAGTTCCTGCTCCAGTTCCAGCACCAGCGCCCATTCCTGCACCAGTTCCAGTTCAGCCAAAAATAGAACCCCAACCACAACCTGTTCCAGCCCCTAAAAAAGAAGAAGTAAAACCAGTTCAACCAGAAATAGTTACTCCACCAACACCAACTCCAGTACCAGTTCCATCACCTGTTCCAGTACCAGCACCAGTTCAGCCTGCACCAGCACCAGAAGTTGTTGCACCACCAAAAGTTGAACCAGCACCTCGCATAGAAGAAGTAAGAAAACCAGCAGCAATAAAAAAAGTAAATATAAATACAGCGAATGAGAATGAATTAACAACATTACCAACAATAAATAATGTTGAAGCAATATTAATAGTAAAATACAGAGAAAGATATGGCACATTCAAATCAATAGAGGATATCAAACGAGTTCCAGGATTAGGTAAGAAATATGACACAATAAAAGATTATATAACAGTAGGCGAAGAAGAGGTAGCACCACAAGCAATTACACAACCAGTTATAAGTCAGCCCACACAAGCGCCAGCACCTGCTGCACCAGTTATAAGTGCACCAGCGCCAGTTCAAGCACCAGTTCCATCAATACCTGCTGCACCTGCAACAGTTTCAACAGGTAAAAAATTAGATATAAATACTGCAACAGTTGATGATTTAGTAAATTTAGGGAAATTATCAAAATTAGATTGTATGTTAATTGTTCGCTATAGAGAACGCTATGGTAAATTTAAAACAATAGAAGAAATAAAAGAAGTGCCTGGAATAGACGATGTTAAATTTTCACAAATAAAAGATTTAGTTGAAGTCAGATAAAAAAATAAGGAGAAAACAATAATGAAGAAAACCTTAATAATTTTATTAAGTTTTTATTTTATTTTTAATTTAATAAATTGTTCAAAAAAAAGTGAGGAAGAAAAAAAAGTTGAAGAAGCGATAAAAGCACCAGTAGAAGAAAAATATGAAGGGAAATTAAAATTAACAAAAATAGAAAAAGGCGAAGATAGTTATAACATTACATTTAATGATTTAATTGAAATAAAAAATGTTAAAATAAAAGAGAGTGAGAAAGGCGAAAAATATATAGAATTTCCAAAAATTAATGGGAAATATAAAACGATTTATATTTCAAATAAAACATTTTTAAAAGATTTAGTTACAGCAATTGAAAATAATCAAACAGTTCAGGAAAGTGAAAAAGAAATAGAGATAACAAAAGTAGATATTAAGAAGACAAAATGGGGCGGTGGTTTTGCAAGAGTTTTGTTAGACAATACATTATGGATTGAGAGTTTAAAAATTGTAAATAGTAAGAAAAAAGGATTATGGGTAGCACCGCCATCAGAAAAAAATGAAGATGGGGAATATGATATATTAGTATATATTCGTGAACCATTAAAAAAAGAAATGGAGGAAAAAATAATTGCAAAATTTAATGAAGCCCAATCAGCACCTGAAGATGATAGAGACAGAGGCGAACGAGATGAAGAGTAAAAGAAAATTCCATTAAAATGGATAATGTTTATCGATATTACATTTATGAAAATAATGAAGTAAAAGGACCTTTTGTATTAGAAGAATTAGTAAAACAAAATATTAAAGAAGATACATATATATGTTATGAAGGTGGGGATGGGTGGTATTTAGCAGCACAATTCCCTGAAATAAACGAGATATTAAAATCAAGTCAAAATAAAATAAATCAGGTTGAAGAAAATTTTAGTATTACAATTGAGGAGAAAAAAGAAGAAAGTAAAGAAGAAAAAATTTTAAAAGAGAAACCACCAGCACAAATAATATCAGAAAAAATTGAATTTCCTGAATGTGTTAATCATCCTGGTCGTGAATCATTTGCTATTTGTTGTGTTTGTTTAAAAGATTATTGTGAAGAGTGTTTAGAAAAAGTTAGTGGTAAATTTTATTGCAAAGAATGCAAACCAAAAGCTTCTGGTTTTTTTTCAAAATTATTTAAGAAATAAATTAAATGGAAGAAGGCAAAATACAAACATTAAAAAATTATCAAATACACTTATCAGTAGAACAGGTTTTAACAAGATTAGGTTATAATAAATATAAAACACAAATAGACGAAAAAACAAAGAAATTAATTACGCAATTAATGAATGAAGCACAGATTTTTATTGAACCGCGAGGAAGATTTAGTTTAACAAAAATACAAAAAAAAAACGATAATACGATTTTATTTTTGGAAATTGATTATTTATTAGAAAGCAAATCATTAACAAAACATATAAAAAATAGTGATTCAATAATATTATTAAGTGGAACAATAGGAGAACAAATAATAAAAGAAATAGAAAGTTATTTTCAAAAAGGCGAAAATGAAAAAGGTGTAATACTTGATGCAATAGCATCAGAATTAGCAGAAAATAATATTGAATACATAGAAAAGGTAGCAATAAATAGATATAAAAAAATAGGTCAAAAAATAGATTTTCGTTTTAGTCCAGGTTATGGTGATTTAAAATTAAATGAACAAATAATATTTGAGAAAATATTAAAAATATCAGAATTAGGAATTTTAATAAATGAAAATTATATTCTTATTCCTGAAAAAAGTATTACAGCATTTATACCATTTCATACAAAATAAAAAATTTTATTTTGTAATAAGTATATTTTTTATAATTTTATTTAATCATATTTTACTATCGGATATTTCACAATCAATTCTCAATCTAATATTAAATAATGAAATAACAAAAGCAGAAGAAGAATGCTATAATGCAATAATTGTTTCAGATTCACCAGTTCTTAAAGAGAAAATAAATTTTTTACTTGGTTATATTAAGTATATAAAAAAAGATTATGAAGAAGCAGAACGAAGATTTGCAAATGTGCGGACAATAAAAGAACGGGAAAAAAATTTTTTTTTAGAACAAATAAAAATAATAAAGAACGAAAAAAATAGAGACACTATTCAAATTAGTCCAGTAAATACTTATGATTTTCAAAAAGATTTAAAAATTCAAAACACGAGTATTTTAGTTCGTGTTTTGTTATTCGAAGTTTCAAAAAATTCTACAATAAATATTAATACAGATAATACAATGAAAATAGTATATAAAACAAAAGAAAGAGAAAAGATAGTTTATTCAAATAATGAAAAACAAAATACAATAAAGATAAAGGATAGATTAATTTTATTTAATGATGAGGAATGTTATTATATTGAATTTGAAGGGATAAATAATAGTCTAATAAAAATAAATAAAAAAAATTATAAAGGCAAAATAATAATAAGAAGAGAAGAAAAAAAATATTTAATAATAAATGAAATAGATATTGAAGAATATGTAAAAGGAGTAATAACACAGGAAATTGGTATGAGTTGGCATTCAGAAGTAATAAAAGCACAGTCAATAATAGCCCGAACTTATGCATATTATTATGTTCAAAAGGCGCCAGATGCAATTTATCATTTGAAAGCAGATTATTTATCACAGGTGTATGGTGGAGTGAATAGTGAAACTGAAAAAACAAATAAATTAGTTGAAGAAACAAGAGGTATTATTATAGTAAGCAACAGCAAGCCAATAATAGCATATTATCATTCTGATTCAGGTGGTCATACAGAAACTTCGAAAAATGTTTGGGGAATAACTGATAATTATACAATTTCAAAAATAGATAAATATGGTGTATCATCACCTGTTCGATATTGGAAGACAAGAATAAAAAGTGATGAAATAAAGGAAAAATTAAATAATAATGGCTATAATGTAAATGAGATAGAAAAAATAATATTTAAAAATCGGACAGCATCAGGAAGATATAAAACAATAGAAATTTATTATGATGGTGGTAAATTAGAATTAGACAGTAATAAATTCAGAATTTTAATGGATTCACAATCACAAATAAAAAGTACATTATTTATTGATATTTATAAAGATGGTGATTATTTTTGTTTTGAAGGTCGTGGCTTTGGACATGGAGTTGGTCTGGCACAATGGAGTGCAAAGGAGATGGCAGAATCAGGAAAAAATTATAAAGAAATTCTTGAATATTTTTATAAAAATATTGAATTTGCAAATTTATAAATATTGACATAAAAATTAGTTGTTATAAAATATAAAAAAATAAAAAGGTGAGAAGATGTGTGGTCGATTTGCTTTTGATTCTTCTATACAGGAATTAATAAAAGAATTTAAAATAAAGAAAATAGAATTAAAAATAGAAAGAAATAAAAATATAGCACCATCAATGGAAATACCTGTAATAATAAATAATAATAATGAAAATGAATTATCAAAATTTATTTGGGGAATTAAAATAAAAATTTCTTCTGAAAAAAAAGAAGTGAATTTAATAAATACAAAAATTGAAAGTTTATTAAATAATTATTTATATAAAAATTTTTTAGAATTTAAAAGATGTTTGGTGCCAGCAACTGGTTTTTATGAATGGAAAAAAAATGAAGAAAAAAATAGAAAAGATAAATATTTAATTAGAATAAAAAATAAGGTTTTGTTTGCATTTGCAGCAATTTATATTGAAAAATCAGATGAGACAGAAAGAAAAAAATTTTTTTCAATATTAACTGAACCAGCAGAAAAGACAATATCACATATACATAATAGAATGCCAGTTATATTAACTGATGAAAAAGAATATTTATTATGGTTAAATGAGAATAATAAACAATTAGAAAATATATTAGAAAAAATAAGAAAAGAAAAAGATTTTGTTTATGATATTAGTGAATAAAATAGAATTAAAAAGAATATTTATTTTTAGTGTGCTTGTATATATTTTTTTTATAAATAATTTTTTATTTGCACTCACGAAAAAGAGCAAAGTTTCAAAACGGCAGATTGCATTTGAATTATTATATCAAGATGAAGAATTTTTTTCTGAAAATTTTTTACAATTAAATGAAGAAGAAAAAAAGATAATACTTGATAAAGTGAATGAACGAATAAAAAAAATCATAGAACAATTAAAGATAGAAAAAAATGTTGATATAATTGGATATATAAATAATGAATTATCAAAACAAAATGGATTAAAAGAATCAATAAAAAAAGAAATAGAAAATATAATAGAGGAGCGAGAAAAACCAAAAGATAAATTAAAATTTATTTTATGGAAAATAAAAAAATTTAAAATTTACAGATTATTAAATATAAAAAAAATTTTTTATTTATTTGGTGGTTTATTAATTTTAATAATTGTTTTTTTCGTTTATATTATTCATAAATTTGAAAATGAAAGTTTGTATGAAAAGAAAAATTATGTTAGAACATTTATAGTAATAATTGTTATTTTAATTATATTAGCATTATTATTTCGTTTGTTTAAAGAAAATAATATCTTTTTCCCAAAAGCAAAAATTGCCAGTCAGAAACCAATCATTGAAGAAGATATTACCTACAAAATAAAAACATTATATAATGAAGAATATTATAAAGAATTATTAGAACAAATAAAGAAAGCAGAGAAAACAATAAAAGTATTAATGTATTTAATAAAATATAATGATAAAAAAGATGATGAAGTAAAAATAATACTTGATGAACTAATAAAAGCAAAGAAAAGAGGAGTAAAAGTGACTGTTGTTTTATCGAGTTCTGTCGATGAATTAAATGAAGAGTTGGATAAGACAAATAGAATGGCTGTTGAATATTTGCAAAAGAATAAAATTCGGGCGTATATAAATACTTCATCTTATGAAACACATAATAAATTAGTTATCATAGATGATAAGATAATATTATTAGGCAATCATAATTGGTCTTATTCTTCGTTATTTTTAAATGATGAATCTTCTGTTTTATTAATAGCTGATAAAGAAGTAAAAATTATTTCAGATTATTTTGAAAATGTTTTATTACAATTCAGACAGGATAACTTTTAATTTATGAAAAAAAACATAATTAAGATATGGTCTGTTTTATTTATAATTATTTTTTGTTTTAATTCAGCACCTCAGCCGAAAAAGCAAAATAAAAAAAGTGAATTTGTAAAAACAAAACAGGTTACATTTTTAATGAACACACAATATTATCCTGCTTTATTAAGAGAAATAAAAAAAGCAAAAGAAGAAATTATAGTGTTAATGTTTCTTGTAAGATTTGAATATGATGAAAATAATCCAATATATATATTAGCGCAAGAATTAGTAAAAGCAAAAAAGCGTGGTGTTGATGTAAAAGTTTTTTTAGATGATTTTATTATTGATGAAAAATTAGGAAGCGCAGCAAATGAAATTTTTTATAAGTATTTAGATAAGAATGACATAAAAGTTTATATTGATGAAACAGAAAAAATATATCACACGAAATTAATAATAATAGATAAAGAAGTAGTTATAGTAGGTAGCGGGAATTGGACAACGAGTTCATTTACATTAAATAATGAGACATCAGTATTAATCAGATCAAAAACAATAGCTGAAAGTTTTTTAGAAAAGATAAAACATATACTTGAACATTTTTAAATTAATATAGTTTCTTTTTTATAAATTAAAAAAATTAAGTTTTATAGTAGAGATATTAACTGCCAGTAATTTAATAAATTACTGGCAGTTTTTCATTTTTAAAATATTTATTTATTTTTCATTTAATAATTTAGCAAAATCACTATAATCAAGTTCTGCTAATTTTTTATAGTATAAATAACGCTCCCAGGCATCTTTTTCTGCTTTTTTAAATAAACGATCAGCAATATCAGGGAACATTTTCTTTAATGAATTATAGCGAACTTCATTTAAAAGAAATTCTTGAAATTTACCATTTGGTTCTTTTGATTCAAAGATAAATGGATTTTTACCTTGTTTTAATAATTCTGGATTGTATCTATATAAAGGCCAGTAGCCACACTCAACAGCAAGTTTTTCTTCTTTAATTGAATGTGTCATATTTATACCATGATTAATACACGGTGAATAACAAATAATTAATGATGGACCTTCATATTCTTCTGCTTCTTTTAAGGCTTTAATATATTGATTCATATTAGCACCAATAGCAACTGAAGCAACATAAACATAACCATAACTCATTGCCATTAGACCTAAATCTTTTTTTCTTTGTTCTTTACCTGCAAATGCAAATTTTGCTACCTGTCCAGTTTGTGATGCTTTTGATGCCTGTCCACCAGTATTAGAATATACTTCTGTATCAAGAACTAATAAATTAACATCATTACCAGTTGCAATCACATGGTCAAGACCACCATAACCAATATCATAAGCCCAGCCGTCGCCACCTATTATCCAGACTGATTTTTTAATTAAATAATCGCTATTTTCAAGTATTTCTATTAATATCTCTTTTTCTTTACCTGAACATAAATTAATATTTTCAATTAATTTACTTTTTATTTCTTTGCCATATTTTACTGATGGTTCAGCTTTGTTTCCATATTCAAGCCAGTTATTAAATGCTTCTTTTAAATCAGATTTTATAGTACTAAAATTTTTTGCAACATTTATTAATTCTGCTAATTTTAATCTTCTTTGTGTAATTGCTAATTGCATGCCAAGCCCATATTCAGCATTATCTTCAAATAAAGAATTTGACCATGCTGGACCACAACCTTCTTTATTTGTTGTATAAGGACAAACAGGTGCAGAACCGCCATAAATTGACGAACAACCAGTTGCATTAGCAATAACCATTCTCTCACCAAATAATTGAGTTGCTATTTTAATATATGGAGTTTCTCCACAACCGGCACAGGCACCTGAATATTCGAATAATGAATGTTTAAATTGACTACCTTTTAGTGTAAATTTATCCATTAGTTCTTTATCAATATGTTTATCTTTAATGAAATTATAAAATTTATTTTCAATTTCAACAATATCATCAAATGGTTTCATTACAAGTGCTTTTCCTTTTGGTGCTGGACAAACATCAGCACAGCTACCACAGCCAGTGCAATCAAGTGGCGAAATTTGTATTTTATATTTTAAGCCTTCAAAACCTTTGCCTGTTGCTTTTAAAAATGGCATATCAGCAGGCGCATCTTTTGCTTCGTTTTCTTCAACTAAATAAGGTCTGATGACAGCATGTGGACAAACAAAAGCACATTGATTACATTGAATACAATTTTCAGGAACCCATGATGGCATTTTCACTGCGATACCGCGCTTTTCATATTTTGTCGTGCCTGTTGGAAAAGTACCATCACAAGTAAATTTTGAGACTGGTATCGTATCACCTTTTTGTGCTGCTATTGGCATAAGAACATCTCGGACAAATTCATTTGGATAATCTATTTTTTCTTCTTCAATTTTTAATTTTTTCCAGCTTTCAGGTACATTAACTTTAATTAGCGCTTCGCTTCCTTTTTCGACTGCTAATTGATTCATTTTAACTATTTTTTCTCCTTTTGCTCCATAAGTATCTGCAATCGCTTCTTTCATATATTCTTTTGCTTTTTCATAATCTTTTATTACACCTGATAATTTAAAAAATGCTGATTGTAGAATAGCATTTATTCTTAAGCCAAGCCCTATTTCTTCTGCTATTTTATAAGCATCAATAATATAAAAATTCAATTTTTTTTCTGCTATTTCTTTTTTTAATTTTGCTGGTAATTTTTCTTCTAATTCTTTCACTGACCATGGACAATTTAATAAAAATGTGCCACCTTCTTTTATTCCTTCAAGTAAATCAAATCTCGTAACATACGAAGGATTATGGCATGCAATAAAATCTGCATTTGTAACAAAATAATGTGATTTAATTTCTTTTGGTCCAAAACGCAAATGTGAAATTGTGATACCACCAGATTTTTTAGAATCATAAGCAAAATAACCCTGAACATATAAATTTGTATTATCACCTATTATTTTAATTGAATTTTTATTTGCTCCTACCGTGCCATCTGAACCAAGACCCCAAAATTTACAACTTATTGTGCCTTCTGGTTCTGTAAATATTTTTTCTTCTGGTAATGATGTATTTGTTATATCATCTATTATTCCCACTGTAAAATGATTTTTTGGTTCTGTATTTTCTAAATTTTTAAATACAGCATAAGCCATTGATGAAGTAAAATCTTTTGAACTTAATCCATATCTACCTCCAATTACTTTTATATTCTTTATTCCATTTTCTAATAGCGTTGATAAAACATCTTCATATAATGGTTCACCTAAAGCACCAGGTTCTTTTGTTCTATCGAGCACTGCAATTTTTTGAACTGATTGTGGTAATACTTTTAAGAAATGTTCTGCTGACCATGGTCTATACAAACGAACTTTAATTAAACCAACTTTTTCACCTTTCTTTAATAAATAATCAATTGTCTCTTCTATAACATCACAGCCAGAAGCCATGCAAATAATTATTCTCGTTGCATCTTTTGCACCATAATAATCAAATAGATTATAACGACGACCTGTTAAATCAAATAATTTATCCATATTTTCCTGAACAATTGCTGGTGTCTTCAAATAATATGGATTACAAGCTTCACGTGCTTGAAAGAAAATATCAGGATTTTGTGCTGAACCTGTTAATTTTGGCTTCTCAGGTCTTAATGCTCTCTCTTTAAATGCTTTTATTGAATCATAGTCAACTAATTTAGCAATATCATCATACTCTATTAATTCTATTTTTGAAATTTCGTGTGATGTTCTGAAACCATCAAAAAAATGTAGAAAAGGCACACGTGATTTTATTGCTGATAAATATGCAATTAATCCTAAATCTTGCACTTCTTGAACATTTGCAGAAGCAATCATGCCCCAGCCAGTTTGTCTGCATGCCATTACATCAGAATGGTCGCCAAAAATTGATAATGCATGCGTTGCTACTGTTCTTGCTGAAACATGAAATACACCGGGTAATAATTCGCCTGCAATTTTATACATATTTGGAATCATTAGTAAAAGTCCTTGTGATGCAGTAAATGTTGAAGTAAGACAACCAGCCTGTAAAGAACCGTGCACCGCCCCTGCTGCACCTGCTTCTGATTGCATTTCTATCACTCTCACTCGTTGACCAAAAATATTCTTTTTACCACTTGCACTCATTTCATCCATTTCTTCGCCCATTACTGATGATGGTGTAATTGGATATATCGCTGCTACCTCTGAAAGTGCATAAGCGACATAAGCAGCCATACAATTACCATCACTACTTTTAAAATGTTTTTTATTCATTTTCAATTTTACCCCCTTTATAAATTTTTAATTATACCATAAAATTTTAACATTATTTTAAGATTTTTGTCAAATAATTTTTAAACAAAGTTTTAATTTAAGTTTTCCTTAATCAAAATTTTTTAATCCAATTTTCTGTTTGAGTTTTGTATTTTGGAAACCTGATAACAATGAAAATAGTGATTAAAATCAAAGGCACAAAATAATAAAGCCACTGCTGTGTATGAATTATAGGGATAGAAATTTTTTTATAACTAAAAGGTGCTAAAATAGGATATATATCGCCTTGATAAGTGAATTGAAAAATATCAAGAAATAAATGACTAATACTTCCAGAATATAAAAATAAAAAACCTTTAAAATAATTTTGCTTTAAAAAAAATAAAGAAAAAAAAGAGCAGACAAAAATTAAAGTGAAAATACTATGTGATGACATAAAATAATCATTTAATTTCATCGATAAAAAATAAACTGGCTTATGTAATAAATCAGGTAAAATTGAACCAAATAAAATAAATGTTGAGTAAGGTCGCTCAATTTTAAATATTTTGTTAATTATAAAACCAAATAAAATATGACTTGCGCCATCTGCCATTGTTAATCCTTTCGCCAGAATTTGTTTAATATATTTAATTTATAATCTTTATAAATTTCCCAAAAACAGAAAAATGCTGCAAAAATTGAAACTATCCATTTCCAGATATAATAATTATGTATCTTATACCATATCACTTCAAAGTTACCTTTTTCTGTCCACCTGCATTTTACTGTTATATGTTTAATTTGCTCTATTTCTGCTGGAAAAATAAATATTGCTGCTCCACCTTTTCTATCGACTAAAATTATTTCATTATTTTTAATTCTTTCTTTTTCGCGTAATGAATCAAAATAATATACTTTATTTATTACTGGTTTTTTATTCAGTATATCAAATAAAGAATTTTTGTATTTTTCAGGAAAAGTTTTACCAGTTAAAAAATAAAATAGTGTTATGATAAAAAATAAAAACAATAAAATAAAAAATTTTTTATAATTCATTTTAAACTAATTTACTTCTAAAAATAAAATAAACAGCACCAAGTAAGCATATTCCAGCATATAAATAATCTAATGTTAATTTTTCTTTCATATAAAAAATTACATACGGCACAAAAACTGAAAGTGTAATTACTTCCTGTAATATTTTTAATTGACCAATACTCATAACATTATAACCAATTCTATTTGCAGGCACCTGTATTAAATACTCAAAAAAAGCAATGCCCCAACTCACGACCACAGCTATTAGCCAGTGTTTTTCTCGTAAATTTTTCAAATGACTATACCATGCAAATGTCATAAAAACATTACTACAAATAAGTAAAAATGTTGTTAGTAAATACCGATTCATTTTAACCTCCTGTTATTTTTTCTGCATATATTTCTAATCTCATCATTTTTATATCCAATCCAATATTTTCTTTTAAAAATTTATTGGTGATTTCTGAAATAAAAAAATTTTGTAATTTTTCTGGAATTCTTTCGATATATGGCATCCATGTTGTTTTTAACCAACCAATAAATTCATTTTCGTTATTAAAACTCATTAATTTTGGCACTAACTCAATTCGATTTATTTTAAAATTATTTTTTAATAATATTGTTTGCCAGTAATTATCAGATGGAAAAAACCAGGGAAATTTAAAGTTAGTAAAATATGATTTCCATTTTTTTATTTTGATTATTTTATTTATTATTTTTATTACCTGTTCAGCATTACCCCGCCCGCCAAAGGATAATAATATTTTTCCATTATTTTTTAATGCGTCTTTTATTTTCTTTAAAAGTAGTGAATGATTTTTTATCCAATGAATACAGGCATTTGAAAAAATTAAATCAAATTTATTTTTATATCTCATCCTTAATACATTTAATTTTTTGAATTTAAGATTTTTTTGATTACTATATTTTTTTTGAGCAAATTCAACCATTTCCTTTGATAAATCAATTCCTATTATTTCTCCATTAAATAATTTTTGTGAAATTAGATAAGTTATTTTTCCATCGCCACAGCCAATATCAAGCACAGTTTCATTTCCCTTAAAATTATAAGTATTTAAGATAGCATTAGCCCAATTATATTGTGCTGCTGAATTATTTTGATATAATTCTGGATTCCATTTATAAAAATTTTTTTTCATATTTTAAAATTTAATATTGATAAAACTTTTTATTGTTCTCGTCAATAATTTTTTTTATTGAATAAAATTATTTGAATATTGTTTAATATACTATGAAATAAAAATGAAAGGAATAATAGTATGTTTAAAAAGAAATATTTAATTATTGGAAGTATAATTATTTTAATCATTGTAGTAACTATAATAATTTATAGAAACAGTAATAATAAAAATAAATTTGAATTAGTAAAATATGAAAAAATAGAGCGTGGTAAAATCACAGTAATAGTCAATGCAACAGGTGTAATAGAAGCAAATTATACAATAGATGTAAAATCAAAAGCAAGTGGTGAAATAATAAATTTGCCTTATGAAATTGGCGATTATGTTGAAAAAGGAAAATTATTATTAGAGTTAGACCCATCAGATGAAATCAGAAATTTAAGTAAAGCAGAAATAGAAGTGCAGAATGCAAAAACGAAAGTTGAAAATGCTAAAAGCCAATTAACAATAGAGACATTAAATTATAAGAATACCTTACAAAATATAAATTCTTCATTAGAATCAGCAAAAATAAATTTGGAAAATGCAGAAAAAAAATATAAACGACAGAAAGAATTGTATGATAATAATTTATCATCATTAGAACAATTTGAAAATGCAAAAGCAGAATATATTTCAGCCAAAACAAGATATGACCAATTAATTGCAGATAGTGAAAATTTAAAAGTATATTTAGAAAAAATAAATATAAGAAAATTAGAAATAACAGAAGCAGAGGCACAATTAAGAAAAGCAGAAATAGCATTAGAAGAAGCAAAAGAACGTAAGAAAGAGACAAAGATATATGCGCCAATTAGTGGAGTTATTGTAAAAAAAGAAGTTTCAGCAGGTCAAATTATTTCATCAGGCATTTCAAATGTTGGTGGTGGAACTTTGTTATTTACTATTGCTGATTTATCAAAAATTTATGTTATTACTTCAATTGATGAAAGTGATATTGGTAAAATCAAAGTTGGACAATTAGCGTTTATTTCTGTTGATGCTTTTTCTGATAAAAAATTTAAAGGTGTTGTCGAAAGAATATCACCACAGGGCGAAGAGAAAAGCAGTGTAACAATTTTTAAAATAAAAATAAATGTCACTGATGAAAAAAAGAATTTGTTAAAATTAGGAATGAGTGCAAGTATAGATATTTTGATTGATGAAAAAGATGATGTATTATATGTTCCAATTTCAGCAATAAAAGAATTTCGAAGAAAAACATTTATAATAGTAAAACGGGGAAATAAAAATGAACGAATACCAGTAAAAAAAGGAATAACTGATGGCACTTATATTGAAATCGAATCAAAAGAAATAGAAGAAGGAGAAGAAGTAATGGTAAGCAATATCGAATTTGGAAATAAAAAAAATTTTAGTGGAAGTTCACAAAGAAGGAATCGTCCAATGAGGTTTTTTTAAGTATGTTAGTTAAATTAGAGAATGTAACAAAAATTTATGTAATGGGAAAAGGTATAGAAGTTTCAGCATTAAAAAATATAAATTTAAATATAGAACGAAATGAATATATTGCAATAATGGGTGCATCAGGTAGTGGTAAATCAACATTAATGAATATTATTGGATGTCTTGATACTGTTACCTCTGGTAAGTATTATTTGGATGGAAATGAAGTTGAAAAATTAGATGACAATGAATTAGCAGTAATAAGAAATAAAAAAATTGGTTTTGTTTTTCAAACATTTAATTTATTATCATTTATGACAGCACTTGAAAATGTGCAATTACCTTTATTATATGGTAAAGAAAAAAATTCAAAAGAGAAAGCAAAAATAGCACTTGAAAAAGTTGGTTTAAAAGATAGAATGAATCATAAACCAACAGAATTATCAGGTGGTCAACGCCAGCGGGTCGCTATTGCACGCGCAATTGTATCAGAACCATCAATAATATTAGCAGATGAACCAACAGGTAATTTAGATAGTAAAGTCAGTGAAGAAATAATGAATATTTTTTCTGAGTTACGAAAACAAGGAACAACAATAATTTTAGTTACACACGAAAAAGATATTGCTGAATATGCTGATAGAATTATTATTTTAAAAGATGGACAAATAATAAATGATTATAATAAATAGGTGAAAAAAATATGTTATTCTGGGAATTATTTTTGGCTGCTTTAAATAGTATTTTATTAAATAAAGTTCGCTCGTTTCTTACGATGTTAGGAATTATTATTGGTGTTGGTTCTGTAATTTCAATGATTTCAATTGGTCAGGGTGCTAAAAAACAAATATATGAAAATATTCAGAAAATGGGCACAAAATTACTATATATTCATCCTGCATTTGGTAGTCGTAATGCTGTTAGAAATGTTCAACGCGAAAATTTAAAATTAGATGATGTTGAGGCAATAAGAAGAAATATTGTTGGTGTTGAATATGTTGCACCAGAAGTAATGCAAAATGCACAGGTAAAATATTTTAATAAAAATACTAATACTTCAATTGTTGGTATTACGCCAGAATATTTAACAGTAACAAATTTGAAAATAAAAGATGGAAGATTTATTGATGATAAAGATGTAAAACAATTTAAAAGAGTTTGTGTATTAGGGAAAAGTGTGCAAGATGAATTATTTGGTGAATTAAGCCCGATAGGAAATATAATAAAAATAAAAGGAGTTAGTTTTGAAATAATTGGCGTGCTTGAAGAAAAAGGTCAAACTGGTTTTAGAAATCCTGATGATAGAATTTTAATACCCATTACTACCTTTCAAAAAAGGTTATTTGGCATTGAAGCATTATCTGGAATAAATATAAGGGTTCTTGATGAAAATATGATGAAATTAGTTGAAACAGAAATTGAAAATTTATTAAGGTTAAGACATAGAATAAAAAATGGCGAAGAAAGTGATTTTAGAATTAGAAATCAAACAGAATTATTAGAGCAAATGAATGAAATTTCAAAAACATTAACATATTTATTAGGTGGTATTGCAGCAGTTTCTTTAATTGTTGGTGGAATTGGTATTATGAATATTATGCTTGTATCAGTAATAGAACGGACACGAGAAATAGGAATAAGAAAAGCAATAGGCGCTAAAAAACGAGATATTCTTTTACAATTTTTACTTGAAGCAATTGTAGTAAGTGTATCAGGTGGTTTTATAGGAATTATTGTAGGCATATTAGTTTCGAAAATGATACCAATGCTTGGTGGCTTCCCAACATCAGTTACAATTGAAGCAATTATTTTTTCTTTTTTATTTTCTTTAGCAGTTGGTTTATTTTTCGGTATTTATCCAGCAAATAAAGCAAGTTCATTAAATCCTGTTGAAGCTTTGAGATATGAATAATTATTGATTTAAGATAAAATAAAAAAACCCATCTTTTAAATGATGGGTTTTTTTACGATAAAATATTTTATATTATTTTTTTGATTATAATATGCTTATCAAATTTTCTGGTTTTATATTTGCCTGTGCTTTATATATTGCATCTATATCTAATAACATTTGATATTTAATATTATATAAAAGTTCTGCCGCTTCTTTTAATGATTTTGGTGGAATTGCTGCTGCAAGTTGATTTTCTTTTGTTATATCAACAATATCTTCTTCTAATAGATTTGTTTTTTCTTTGACCTCTTCTTTTTCTTTTTTTACTTCTTCATTTCTTAATACTTCCGTCCATAGTTTTGCCATCTGTTCTACTTTTACTTTTGTAATTTCCATTTTCATTTCCTCCTGAATTATTTTAATTTGTTCTTCCTGATTATATTATCGGCTTGTTTTTAGATTTGCTTTAGAAAAAAAATTAATAATTTTCTGGATATGGATTTTCTGCGTTTTTTAATGCGCCAATTACATTTATTGTATATCTACATCTTTTTTCTGTTTGGTCTAATTTTTGGAAATCAGTATTTTTTATTATAAATCTTTCTTCTTTTATTTTTTCATCTGATAATAATTGTTTTCTTAAAATTTCATTTCTTAACTCAATAATATTTTTTATTTCTTCATTTAATCTATTCTCACCTATTATTTTTACACATTTTTCTAATAATGAAAAAGGAATTGTTTCTGATGTATTTAATTTATAGTTTTTTATGTAATTTATAAAATTTGTATCATTATCAGAAATTGAGTAAATTATCATTTGTTCATAATCTGATAAAACATAAGTATCTGTAAGATTATTTCTATTTTTATAATATTTTTCTTTACATAGATTTAATGCTAAATTTATTCTTTCAGCATTCAAATCTGTATATTGTGTAAATTCGATTTTTATTTCTTCTTTTTCTTTTAAAAGTTTTATTATATTTTTTATTCTTTTTATTTGCTCTTCTTTATAAATTATTTTTCCATATTCTAATGGAATTTCAGTTATTTCATCACTTTCAGCACCTATAAGTTTTCCAATAAATTTTAATGGAGATGCTGCTGTTTGCATTACTCTCTTTTTTATATGTGAAAATATTATTTCAGAAATTTTAAAATTTGTATCATTTAAATCACCATTTATTGGTAAATCAAAAAGTATGTTATTCTTTTTATCCTTTAAAACTGATACGACAAATTTTAATGGCACATCACCTTCACTACTTTTATTTTTTTCGCCTACTTTTATTCCTTTTATTTTTAATAAATTCTCACTTTCAAGTTTTTTTTCTTTGATTTTTATATTACTTGTCCAATCTACTCTTCCTTCTATTATTGGGTATGATAAATATTTACTTGTATAGTAAGAAAAATCAGGTAAATATAAATCATTTATATTCATATTTATTTTAATATATTTTAAATAATCATAAATAGTATTTATATTTGCAAATAATTCACCACCATTATTTAATACACATTTTATATTTATCTTAAAATTTTCATCTTTAATTCCTGAAAAATTTTTTATTGTTAAATCAATATTATTTATCTCATATTTAAAAGGTTCTGCAAAATTATAATCAATTAAATCTATTTTTCCATCTTCTACATTTATTTCTTTTATTTGCCAGAATGCTTTTGTATTATCAGAATTTTTTTCTTCAATATTTTCATCTTTTAAAATTATATTATTTATAAATTCTTCTGTATTATTTTTTTCGTCTTTCTTGACTACTTTTAAATAAGGGAATTTTAATGTTATTTTATCAATTACATATTTTTTATTAATCAAATCATAATTAAAATTATTTATTAAACAATTATCAAATAAGAGAATTTCGCGTAAATATTCATTTTCAATTATTTTACAATTTCTTATTTTTGCATTACCTTTTAATAAACAACTATTATTTTTGGAATAATTACCATTTATATTTACATCACCATCAATTATAAAATCGAACATATAATTTTTATTGAAATTTATAAATTGGTCAATTAGTGGAAAGAAAATATTATTAATATTAAAATTTGCTTTATAAAAACCTTGATTTAATGAGATTTCATAATTACCATTTGCTTTTCCTTTATTTCCTGCAAATGCAAAATTAAGATTACCTGAAAAAATATCTTGATTTGTTTGTATTTGTTTTATGTATAAATTGATTTCATTTAAATTGAGATATTTTTTGTTTGTTTTATCTATATAAGAAAAAAAGCCATTTTGAAAATTTATGTTTTCAAATGAAAAGTGAATTTTATCTAAAAATCCCTGTTTCGTATCTTCCTCTATTTTTTGGACAATATCAGTGAAATTATAAATATCAGAATCTTTAATTATTGATATTGTTGGCTTAATTAATTTTATGTCATTTATAATAATTTTAGCAAATATCAGTTCTTTAACATTTATATCACCTGATAAACTTTCAAAACTAACAAAAACATTATTCGAATTTTTTTCGTAAATATAAAAATTTTTTATCTCAAATTTTCCTCGAATTGATAAAGAAAAATCGCCGATTTTTAATTTTCTACCTAAAAAATCAGTGCTTTTTTTAATAAAGATAGATTTAAACATTTCAGGAAACATTGCTAAAAAAACAAGGGAAATAATTAAAATTATTTTTGACATAGATTTAATTATATATAGATGAATCAAATTCTATAATATGTTCATAAATTTTTTTTTCATTTTTTCGAATCTGAAAAAAAAGTATTTTTCCTTCTGATAAATATTTTTCATTTAATCCAAGCATCGTTAAAAAACCACCATATACGCAACCAGTATCAATGTTTATTGTTTTCATTCTACCATTATTATCATACTTTATTATTGGCATAATGCAATTACTATTTAATATTTCAAATTTTTCTTGCTGATTATTTGAAAGAATATGATGTATAGGTGTATGACCATGAACTAAAATATTATCTTTTAAAAAATTGAGTTCAGAATCATAAAATTTTTCTCTTATCCAGATTATTGTTTCTGCTGGTGAAATTTGTTTTGAATAAATATAACTCTCGTATTCATTTATTGAATTTATTGCTAATTGCTCTTCAATATTAAAATAAGGATTTAAACCTGCATGAACAAAAATAAAATTTATTTTTTTATTTTTTATTCTTATTTGTTCTTGATGAGAAAATTTTAATGAAGTTAAAAATTTAATATGACCTTCACTATCTATTTTTTGAAATATATTTTTTATTATTTCCATTGGTTCTTTTGTTGATAAATCATTTATGTTCTCACAATATGATAATAATGTTTTTTCACCACCATTCATAAACCAAAATTCATAATATGTTCGATAATTTTGTTTATTTATTTTTGTAAAAAAATCAATCATCATTTTATCATGATTACCCATTAATAATATTTTTTCATTTTTTATTTTTTTTATTAAATTTATTACTTTGCGTGAATCAGGTCCGCGGTCAATATAATCACCTAAAAAAATATATTTTTGTGTTGGAAATTCTTCACAATAAATTAATAATCTATATAATTCTTCATAACAACCGTGTATATCTGTTAAAATCCATATAAAATTATCACTCTTTTTTTGCATAAAAAAAAATACCTTTTATTATTAGCAATTGTCGAAAAGAATTTTAATTAAGAATTTCAAAATGTCAAATTTTTTTTAAACTTTTTGTAAAATTTTTTTTCTAACTATTATATTATTTATTTTATTTTGACATTCTCTAATAAGACTCTTGAAAAAGATTGAACTTTTTTTTCTTAATATTTTTAATATTTCTTTTTTTAATGTGAAAGGAAGAGTTTCAGAATTTAATTGTTTTATTAGTGCCCATAAAGCAACTCTTGAATTTGATTTACCTAATTCTTTTATGCAATATAACTTAACATTATAATTATCAGAATAAGTTAATCTTAACATAATTTCAGAAATAGATAATTGCACATCACTATTATTTATAATTATTTTTGCTTCATTCTTTTTTTCTTCAAATTTTGAAAAGAATTTTTTTCTATAATCTAATAATCTGTTTTTAAAAAGATATTTTGAAAAATTTATATCATTTATTTTTATTCTTTTTTTGGGCTGTAAGATAGGTTCATTAAAATTATTCTCTTTAAAATTATTTGTATTATTATTTGTATTGTAATTATTATTTATTTTTATTCGGTTTTTTTCATAATCTTTTATTTCTCTGTCATCTTTTACATATTTATTTTTTAATTTTTCAAAATCAGATTTTTTATAATTATCAATTTCACTTTTTAATTCTCTACAATATTTTTCTAAATATTTATATGCTTTAACTATTTGTGCAAATTTTTTATTTAATAATTCGTTATCTGGATTTGTGTCAGGATGATATTTTAATACACACTCACGATATGCTTTTTTTACATCATCTAATGTAAATGTGGCTGTATGTATCGATAATATTTCGCAATAATAAGTTATATTACTATCTACTTTTTCCATTTAATATCTCTACTTTTTTCAATAGATAAAACTACTTTTTTATAATATTTATTTTATACTGCTACTTAAAAATTATAATTAATTTAATAATAAATATTTAATAAAGTCAAGAAAAATTTAAAAAAATTTTTTTAAAAAAATATTTGACAATATGATATTTAATAATTATAGTAGGAATAATTTATTTTTAAATTTAAATGGAGGGTATTAAAATGAAATATTTAAATTTATTTCTTTTACTACTTTTATTATTACTTGTTTTTAATAATTGTTCGAAAAAAGAAGAACCACAGTTAGCACAACAAGCAGTTGCTCCAGTTAAACCAATAACTTTAACTTATAGTATATTTTTTCCACCAACTCATTTGCAAGCACAATTAGGAAATGAATTTGCACAGGAAATCCAGAAAAGAACAAATGGTAGAGTTGAAATATCAGTTTTTGCTGGTGGCACATTAACAAAAGCACCACAGGTATTTGAAGGCGTAGAACAAGGAATTTCTGATATGGGTATGTCTTGCTTTGCTTATACTACCGGTCGTTTTCCTGTTACTGCTGCTCTTGATTTACCACTTGGTTATAAGAGTGGAAAAATAGCAACTCTCGTTGCTAATGAATTTATAAAAACAATAAATCCTCAGGAATTAAGTTCAGTAAAAGTTTTATATGTGCACGCACACGGTCCTGGTCTTTTACATACTGTAAAACCAATAAAAAAATTAAAGGATTTAAAAGGAATGAAGATTCGTGCAACAGGATTAAGTGCTGATATTGTTAAAGCATTAGGTGCTGTGCCAGTTGCTATGCAACAAGGAGAAACTTATGAAGCATTACAAAAAGGTGTTGTTGATGGGACATTTGGACCAATTGAAGTTTTAAAAGGCTGGAAACAAGCAGAAGTAATAAAATTTACAACTGATTGTTATACAATTGGTTATACAACAACTATGTTTGTAATAATGAATAAAAATAAATGGGAATCATTACCAGCAGATATTCAACAAATTTTTGAAGAAGTAAGTAAAGAATGGATTGTAAAACACGGAGAAATATGGGATAAAATTGATAATGAAGGTAGAGAGTTTACTCTATCATTAAAAAATCAAATTATTAATCTTGATGAAAAAGAAACAAAAGAATGGAATAATAAAGTGCAGAAAGTTATTGATGACTATATTCAAAAGACACCAGAAGGCGATACTTATGTAACAACAATAAAGACACTGATTGAGAAATATTCACAAGCACAATAGTATTACCTTTTCTTTTGAGATTGATGTTAATGAAAAAAATAGAAGAATTCATAAATAAAGTAATAGAAATATTTATTTATATTGCAGGCATTTCAATTTTCTTAATGATGTTAATTACAACTATTGATGTAATTGGAAGACAATTTAAAAGACCATTAGTTGGTGCGTATGAATTAGTTTCTTTTTTAAGTGTTATTGCAATTGCTTTTGCGCTTGCTTTTACTACAAAACAAAAAGCACATATATCAGTTAATATTATTACTCGTTTATTACCACAATTATTTCAAAATATTTTAAATATTATTGCAAATATTTTATGCTTATTCTTTTTGTATTTTTTATGTGAAGAACTATATTATTATGCTGTTAGATTAATGGAAAAAGGTGAAGTTTCTCTTACTTTAAAAATTCCTTTTTATTATTTTATCTTTTTTTCTTCTTTTGCTGTTTTAGTTGTGTGTTTGTATGTTTTTCTGGATATTATTAAAAATTTTATTGGAATAATTAAAAAATGAATTTTATTGAAACTGGAATTTTTGGTTTTATAATTTTAATTATCTTTATTTTTCTTAATATTCCTGTTGGTTTTGCTATGGCTATAATTGGGTTCATTGGTTATGCTTTAATTGTGAATTTCAATGCTGCATTAAGTATGATTGCGTTAAATACCTGGGATGTTTTCTCTTCTTATAGTTTAACTGTTATTCCATTATTTATTTTTATGGGACAGATTGCTTTTCATTCTGGTATTAGTAAAGGTTTATTTCGCACTGCTTATGTCTGGATTGGTTCAAAAAAAGGTGGGCTTGCTATGGCTACTATTGTTGCTTGTGCTGGTTTTTCAGCTATCTGTGGTTCAACTAATGCTGCTGCTGCAACAATGGCTACTATCGCTATACCTGAAATGAAAAGATATCATTATAATCCAAAACTTGCTGCTGGCACTGTCGCTGCTGCTGGTAGTTTAGGTATTTTGATTCCACCAAGTGTAATATTTATTATTTATGGTATTATGACACAACAGTCTATTGGTAAATTATTTGCTGCTGGTATTTTACCTGGTATTTTACTTACTTTATTATTTATTCTTGTTATTTATATATGGTTAAAAATAAATCCTTCTTTAGCGCCTTCTGCTAAAGATTTTTCTATATTTGAAAAAGTAAAATCTCTAACTGATGTTTTTGAAACTCTTTTATTATTTGTTTTAATTATGGGTGGTATGTTTACTGGCTTTTTTACTCCAACTGAAGCTGCTGCTATTGGTGCTTTTTTCACTATTGTTATTTCTTTTTTTAGAAAACAATTATCAATAAATATTATCATAAAATCACTTGCTGATACTGCAAAAATTTCCTGTATGATTATGACTATTGTTTTAGGTGCTGAAATATTTGGAAAATTTTTAGCTGTTACAAGATTGCCTTTTGAGATTGCAAGTTTAATTGCTTCTTTAAATTTACCTTCTTATATAATTATGTCACTTATTGTTTTAATGTATATTATTGGTGGTTGCTTTATGGATTCGCTTGCTATGATTATGCTTACTGTTCCTATATTTTTTCCAATTATTAATTCACTTGGTTTTGACCCTATCTGGTTTGGCGTTATTATTGTATTAGTTACTCAAATTGGTGTTATTACGCCACCTGTTGGAATAAATGTTTATATTGTTCATTCTGTCGCTAATGATGTAAAACTTGAAGAAATCTTCCTTGGTGCTATGCCTTTACTTCTCGCTTTACTTGTTTGTTGTATTTTGCTTTTTATTTTCCCGCAAATTGCTACTTTTTTGCCTTCTATTATGTAACTTACATTAACAAATTTTTTAAATATTTTATTACTCGTGTTTTTATTTCTGATAATTTTTTTTCTGCTTCTTCTTTTGTAGAACCTTTACTTGAAAAGTAAATTTTTAATTTTGGTTCTGTGCCTGATGGTCTCACAGTAAAACTAATATCTTCTTTTAAAATAAATCTTAACATATCTGTTATTGGTAAATTAATTTTTAATTCTTTATTTTTTAATAAATCATATTTTTTTTGCACGCTGTAGTCTTCTATAAAAATTATATCATTAAATATTTTTTTACTTTTTCTTAAATTCTCCATTATTTTTTTTATTTTTTCTAAACCGCTTAATCCAGGTAAATTAAAAGAATATAATTCTTCTGCATAAAAACCATACTTTTTCATTAAATTTAATAATTGTTCATCAAGCGTTAATCCTTGTGTTTTATAATATGCAGAAATTTCACATATTAACATTGCAGCCTGAACTGCATCTTTATCTCGCACATAATTTCCAAATAAATAACCATAACTTTCTTCAAATCCAAAAATAAAATTATACTTTTTATTCTTTTCAAATTCTTTTATTTTTTCTCCAATATATTTAAAACCTGTTAATGTTTCTATTATTTTTACTCCATAATTTTTGGCAATCTCTTTTATCATATCTGTTGTTACAACTGTTTTTATTATTATTCCGTTTTCTGGTAATCTCTTTTTTTCTTTTAATTTTGATAATATATATTCACTTAATAATATACCTATATTATTTCCATTTAAAAAAACAAATTTATTTTTTGTATTTCTTACTACAACGCCTATTCTGTCGCAATCAGGATCTGTTGCTAAAATTATGTCAGCATTTGTTTTTCTTGCTAATTGTAATGCTTTTTTAAATACTTCTTTTTCTTCTGGATTTGGAATTTTTACTGTTGTGAAATTTTCATCAGGTAATTCCTGCTCTTTTACAATAAGAATATTTTTAAAACCTTTTTCTTTTAATAATGTGCGAACTGGTAAATTACCTGTGCCATTTAATGGTGTATATACTATTTTTAAATTATTAACTTTATATGTTTTATCAATGAAACTTAATTTCTTTATTTTATTTATGTATTTTTTTATTATTGATTGTGGTAAAATTTTTAATAATTTATTTTTTTTTAATTCAGTTATTTTTATTTCTGAAAAATTTTTTATTTTTTTTATTTCAGCAATTAGTTTTTTTGCTAATTCTGGAACTATTTGTCCACCATCTGACCAATAAACTTTATAGCCATTATATTCTGGCGGATTATGTGATGCTGTTATTACTATACCTGCTATTGCTTTTAATTCTCTTACAAAAAAAGAGAGTATTGGCGTTGGAGTGTAATAATCAAATAAAAAAACTTTAATATTATTTCCAATGAAAACTGCTGCTGTTTCTTCAGCAAATTTTTTTGAATATTTCCTTGTATCATAAGCAATAACAACAGAAATCTGTGAATTATTTTGATATATTTTATTTAAATAGTTTGCTATGCCCTGAGTAGCTTTGCGAATTGTCCATTTGTTTATTCTATTTATTCCCGCCCCTATTATTCCCCTTAATCCACCAGTGCCAAATTCTATTTCTTTACTAAATGCTTCTTTGATTAATTTCGGTTTATTTTTTATTTTTAATAATTCAGATTTTGTTTCCTCATCAATAAATTTACTATTTAGCCATTCTTGATATGTTTTAATAAAATCCATAATTTTATGAATATTCGAATCTATTCTTCCCTTTTCTTTTGGCATTATACATAGCAGTATCAACTTGTTTTAATAATTCGTCTTTATTTCCTATGTTTGCAGTTATATTACCAATGCCAACTGATACACTTATTGAAATATTTTTTTCTTCATCTTTTAAATTATTTAAATCTTTAAAAATTTTATTTTTTATTATTTCTTCAATTAGTTCAGATGATTGATTAAAAACGAGAGCAACAAATTCATCACCACCATATCTTGCAAGAATAGAATTTTCAGGTAGAGAAGATTTTAATATATTTGCTACTTTTTTTAAAATCGTATCACCATATATGTGCCCAAATTTATCGTTTATTTGTTTAAAATCATCCATATCAAAAAATAACAGTGTTATTTCATCTTTTATTTCATTATTCTTTTTGCTTTCTATTAATGATTTTAATTTATTTTGAAAATATGAATGATTATATACGCCAGTTAATCCATCTTTTTCTGACAATTCTTTTATGTATTCATAATATAAAAATTTTTTTAATGATGATTCAAAATTGTTAATTAAAAAAAGCAATTTTTCTTTTAAAAATTCTATATGTCCTTTTTCAAATTCATCAAAGAACAGTAAAACATTTAAAAATCTATCTGTTGTAATAAAATATAAATAATCAACTTTTATAATTAAATCATCTTCATTTTCTTGATTAGTGTTTGAAAAAATTAAATTAAAAATATCACTTTTATATTCATCTAAATATTGTTTGATATTTGCTATATTAAAATTTTTAATCATTTTAAAATCATCATTTTCTGTTGAATAAATTAATATCGGTGTTTGATTATAATTAACATAAAAAATCACATCATTAAATCTAAAACTTTTTCTCTTTAAAAAATTTATTGTTCTTTTTATTAGACTATCTAAATTTTGTGCACCTAATATATATCTTGATATAAGTTCGAATTCACCTATTCTATCAATATTTTCAGATAAAAAATTATTCATCTGTTCCATCTCATATATTAGTTTTATTGATTTTAATGCATTTTCAAGAGTATTGTATAAATGATGGCAAATAAATTTATCGATAATTTCAAAAAATTTTATATTATCAATATCAAGTCCAATAATAATATATCCAATTTCTTCAAACCAGAATACAATTAAATTCTGTTGTAAAAAATAAATATCTTCAACTTCTGTAAATGATGTATTTACAAAAATTTCTTCATAAATATTCAGATATTTTTGTAAAAATTTATATTGTTCAGTTGTTGCAAATAAACCTTCAAGGTCTTCATAAGTATATAATTCAAATTTATCATTCTTTTTAGAGGAAAAATATTTTGATTCTGTTGAAATTTTATAAAGATTAAAAAATAAAAAATTTGCTGGTATATTTAATTTTGTAAAAAATATTTTTGATGTTATTTTTAAAAATTCATTTATATTTTTGCAGTTTCTATAATGTTCTATAATGTTGAAAATTAAATCATAATTCATTTTTAATTTTTCAAAATCTTTTTTTTCCATTTCTTTTACCTCAATATTTTATATTCTTCTTTTTTTGATTTCGATTAATTGTGTGTATATATCTTCAAGTTTATTCATATTATCAGTTATACTTTCAATATTACTTTTAAAAGTTTGAACTGTTTTGAAATCTATTTGTTTCAATATTTCATCTGAATTATCAATTTTATTTTCAATTACTTCAATAGCATTATTTAAAGTACTCATCTGTTTGTTTAATATTTCAATATCTTGTGTTAAGCGTAAAATTACTAAATTCAAATTTTTATATTCTTCTTTTAACTCTTCGATTAAAGATATAATATTTTCAAAATCAGTTTCACGAATTTGGAATTTTTGTATTCTGTCTGTTATTTGCTGTATTTCATTTGCTAATTTTGATACTGCTAATTGTAAATCTTTTGCAAATATAATAAATGCTTGTGATTCTTCTACTCTTGAAGCTTCTATTGATGCATTCACTGCAATTAATTCTATATCTTCAATTATATCATAAAAATTTTTAAATGTATTCTTTAAAGATGAAATAAAATCAATATTTTCTTCCTCTTCTTTTTTAGTTAATTCAATATTTTTAATAAATATTTCTACTCTTTGATATACTGAATTTAATTTTCCTTGAACAACTTCAATTGCTTCATTAATATCTTTAAAACTATATCTATTACTTTTTACAATACTTATATTTTCCTTTAATTTATTTACTTCCTCTTTTAATTTATTTATTTCATTATTATTTGTATCAAAAATTTTAAAAGCATAAAAAACTTTTTTAATTGTCTTCTTTGTATTTGCAGATACATTATCACTATCTTCCATTACCTGTAATATTTTTTTTTCTAAAAATTCATTTTCTTTTGCCTGTTTATTTATTGCTTCATTATATAAATCAAAAATATAGCTTAATTCAAAATTTGCTGTTTCATATATATTTTCTGGAAAACTTTTTTGTAACAAATTTGAATCGTTCTTATTAAAAATTTCACAAATTAATAATATTTTATCTTTTAAAAAATGTATATTAAAATTTGAAAGAATTAAAGAAAATATAATTGCAACAATAACATCGAATGTTATAATGTAAGTCATTTTATTATTGAAATATTTAAGTTGAAAAAAAATTAAAAAACCAAAAAAGATAAAAATAAATAAGAAAAAAAAGAAAGATATAAAACCAATATCGGTTTTAAATATTTTTAGAAATTTCACTATTTTACACCTCTTAACAATAATAATTACTTATTATATTATTTACATTATTTACTATATTTTCAAAATTGTTTTCATCAATATAATTATATGGAAATTGAAATTTACCTTTATTTTTTTGATTAACAGATGCAGCACCGTAGTGTCCTCCACCACCAAATAATGCAGCTATTCGTGCAGCTGACACATCAGTTTCTTTTATAGGTAATCTAATGCTAAAGAATGGTGTCCTTTGAAAAAGGATAATAAAATCACATTGATAATTTCTAAATATATGTGCCGCTGCAGCAGATACTTTTAATCGCTTATCTTCTGGTAATAATGCGTAATATATTGTTTTTGGTATTCTTTTATTATTATCAACTTTTATATTTGTCTCTATTTTTTTTAATTTCATTTTACTACATAATTCTTCTGTTAATGCTATATGTCTTTTTTTTACTTCTTCTAATTCATTATTCCAGAATTGTCCTTCTGATAATAAATGAATTAATTTTTCATTATTATAATCCGCACCAATTACATAGGTTATATTTAATGCTTCTTCAATTTTTCTAATACCAAAATCCTGGTCATGTGCAAATACACGAAGTTTAAAAAATACACCATCATCTTTAACATATTTGAATTTGAATAAAAAATGTTGAACTCGTTCAGCAGCACAATATTTCTTATTTAATGGTATTAATCTATCTTTTTCATAGTCAACATCATGAAATTCAAAATAATCAAAAATATGCCGATTTTTTACATTTTTTAAAAATTTTAATACATAATAATTGCTTGGATGATGGTCAAGAAAAATTAGACGATTATTATTACGCCATTTTAAATAACTAAAAAAATTTATAAAACCATCTCTTTTATACATATCTATTAATACTTCTGGTGGAATATCAGCAATAATAATTAATGAATTATAATAATTTTTTAATATATTTAATCCACCATTAAAATAATCAGTCATACATAAAAAATAGTCTTTATTATATGTTAATTTTTTTATTTTGGCAAATCGAACCAATGAAGATAAAGATGCAACAGCATCAAAATCTGACCGCCCACCAGTCAATAAACCGTGCGAAACAAATACATATTTCATTTTAATAATTTCTTTCTATCAATCTTAATATTTCCTAAATTATGTCCACACCATGGCTTCCAGCAATATTCTTTTTCTTGATGTGAAACACAATTAAAATCAATTAATTGGTCAACACCAGTTGCAATTTTTCCTGCAAATAATCGAACATAAAATAATGCTCTCGTTGTTGCATCATATCTCGTCCAATCTTCTGTCCAACCATAATTTCTTTCAAATTTAGAACGAATAAGTCCAGCGATATGTTGTGGATGCCATCCCTTTGACAACAATGTTCTTGTTAATGCTTCTATATTTGTTGGTTTTAATAAATGTGGATTTGGCTCTTTTAAGCAGTGTGCTACGCACGGAGGTAATTCATCTGGATTATATCTATCATAAGTTTTTGGCCAATCCCACCATGCTTCCTGTTGCATACTATCAAAATATTTATGAAATCTGTATAAATCAGAATGTCTATATTCTTCTATTAATTTGATAAAATTATCTGACACATCAGGAATAAAACATTTTACTGATTTTGCATAATTTGCTGCTTTTCTATAGTTTCTTCGCATTTCAAATAAATCATTTAAACTTACACCTTTTATTCTTGGCAATGATAATTGTATTGGTATTTTATCTGCTATATAATTTCCAACTTTCCAGCGCATTACTTTATGTTTTTGATGTGTGCTAAATGGGCATCTTATATCACGCATATAAATTGGGTCACCAAACATAGAGAGGTCTATTGAGATTGCTTCGCGCATTCCATATTTACTTTTACCTACTGCTGTATCTGTTGTAGTTATTGGTATATCGCAAATATTTTTTGCTTCTCTAATTATTTTATGTGCTAAATATTCCATTACTCTACCCATACCATCAAATGCTTTGCCGTGTAATGGTGATACATATCTATGTCTATGTGTTGTTGGTGTTAAATATTTGCCTTGCACTGCATCATTTAATTTTCCATATTCCTGTAACATTAAATCTGCTTTTGAACCGCGTTTTATTTGCATTGAAAAATGATAGCCCTGACCTGTCATTATTGTTATGGGTGTAAATCCATAACTTTTATATAATTTGATTAAATACTGAAATAATGGTTCAATTTTATGAAAGTTTGTTTTTTGTTTTAAATAAATATCACCTTTATAATCTTCATTAAAATATTCAATATCAAGAACACAGAGAGTATGATATCTATCCCAAACCGATCGAAAAATATCGAGTCCTTTTTCTAAAACCCAATTAAAGCCTTTTAATGGTGTTGAAACATAATCTTTTTCTTTACCTTCCCATTTTAATGCTTCTCCATAGCCAACAATATATTCTGCTGTTGCTTTTGATAAATCGCCATTACTTCCACCACAATACTCTATTATTCGTTCTCTTACATTTTTATCGCGATAGTATTCAACTTGATTTATCATATTTTTACCTCCTCAAAATATTTATCTTTATATTTTAATATTTTTGTTTTTTGATAGTCAATTAAAAAATTTATTTTTTATTGACAACTCTTTTATTCAATATAAAAATTATTTGCAATGAAGAATTACAATATTTTATTTTTAGATAAAAACGAAATTAATACACAACATATTGTTAATACATTTAATTATTTTCCTATTAATAATTTTTTTGTTATACCTGATTTTTTACAAAAAGATAGTTCTGGTAATTATTTACACTCATTAGAATTAAATAAATTTTTAGATTTTCTTAAATCTATAAAAATTGATTTTTTCTTTACATTTATTAGTTTTGTTAATGATAATTATATTTCTTTTTTAGAATTATTATACGATTATCAAATACCAATAGTTATATGGCAACTCGATGAACCTTATATGCTAAACTCAGATAATTTTAAAAAAAATACTATTAAAGCAATTTCATTATCTTCTTTATATTGTATTAATTCTCTTGAAATTGAAAATTTTTATATTATTAACAATATTCCTTATTTATTTTTACCTGTTTGTGGAATTGATTATTTTTACAATGATTTTATTGTTGAAGAAAATTTTAAATATGATTTTTCTTTTTTAGGTTCATCAAATAATTATCGTGAAGAATTTTTCAAGAAATTACAAAATATATTAGGTGAAAAATATAGATCAAGATATGATATTTCAGGAACAATTGATTATTTTAAAAAATTACTTACAGAGACAAAAATAAATCTTTCGATTGGTAATGCACATCCATCGGAATTTCACACTAATTGGTCACCAACAGATAGATTATTTCGCGCACCTCTTGCAGGTTCTTTCATTTTACATGATTTTAGAAAACATATTCTTGATTTATTTAAAGAAGGAGAAGAAGTAGTAATATACTATGACTTTGATGATTGTGTGGATAAAATTAAATATTATGCTGAAAATAAAGAAGCAAGAATTAAAATAGTTAAAAAAGCAAGAGAAAAAATTTTAAAAGAACATTTAATTCGGCATAGATTTCTCGCTATTATGAATAAACTCATTGAATTAAATGTTATTCCAGAATTATAATTTTTTCATTAAATAAATAAAAAAACTCTTTTTTAAAAAATTTTTATCTTAATAATTTTTTTCTATATTTTAATCCAGTTTTTGTTGTAGCTAATCCACCTTTTGATGTTTCTTTATATATTTTTGGTATATTATCAGATACTTCTTTTACTACTTCGACCACTTCATCAAATGGAATAACACTTTTAACACCAACTAATGCTAATTGTGCTGCTGTTAATGCTTCTAATGCTTTAAAACCATTTCTTTTTACACATGGCACTTCTACAAGACCAGCAACAGGATCACAAATAAGTCCTAAATTATTTTTTAATGCTAATGCTGCACTATTAAATATTTGTTCTATATTGCCATTAAATAAATAAACTAATGCTGCTGCAGTAATAGCTGCACCAATACCACATTCAACCATACATCCACCAATCGAACCAGAAATAGAAGTTTTTATGGCAATTAATCTTCCAACTTCTCCTGCAACTAATAAAGCGTTTATGAGTAATTCTTCTGAAAATTTATTTCTTTTTGCGATAGGAAATAAAACACCTGGTAAAATACCACAAGAACCAGCAGTTGGGCAAGCAACTATTTTTCCCATACTGCAATTATATTCTGCTATTGCTATTGATGAGATTAATATTTCATACTCTAATGTATTCATTATCCTTATTTTATTTTTATTTATTTTTTTTGCTTCATTATCAAGACAAATTAAATTTAATTTTTTACTTATTCCTTTTTTTATTGCTTCTTCCATTGTCTTTAGATAGTTTTTTAATTTTAAAATTATTTGTTCTTTACTTACACCAAATAATTTCACTTCTCTATCTATTATAAAATCTACTAAATTTGTTTTTTTGTGTTTTAATTTTTTAATTAATTCTCTTGCTGATTCATATTCATATTTTTCATTCATTATCACCATATCTCCTTAATTTTATGAATTATTCTTACTCTGATTATATCATCTAATTTCATTATTTTTTCTCTTATTTTTTCTTCAATAAAATTATCAAAAGTAATTATTGTTTTTATATCTTCGAGTTTATTATGCCTGACTGAATTTATAGAAACAATATTCATTTTTTCAGTTGCTAATATGTTTAATATTTTTGCTAAAATACCTAATTTATCTTTATGTGTTATAATTAATGTCTCATTTTCTGCTGTGATATTTACTTCAAAACCATCAATTTGTTCGATTAATATTAATCCTCCACCAATTGAAACAGCAACTACTTCCACTGTGAGTTTATTACTTTTCATCTTTATTATTGCTGTATTTGGTTTATAGTTATTTGGCGTTAATATTCTTTTTATTGTATATTTTATTCTTTTCTTTTTCATTATTTTATCTGAATATTTTATTCGTTCATCTGATTTTGATAATCCTAATAAACCTGCTAAAATTGCTTTTTCTGTACCATGACCAAATCCTGTTTCTGCAAATGAATTATATAATTCTATTTTTACATTTTTTAATGGACTATTTAATATACTACGACATGCTAAACCAATTCGCACTGCACCTGCTGTATGTGAAGATGAGGGACCTATCATCTCTGGTCCTATTATATCAAGCACACTATCATATAAATTATTTATCATTTTTATTACCTCGTAGTTTTTGTATTATATAATTTACTAATGAATTATTTTTTTGTTCGTTTTTAGAATACATAAATAAATATAATTTTGCAAACAAAAAATAATTTGAATACAATACATAAAAAATTTTTTATATGAAAAATTTTTAGAAAAATTATTTAATTATTTTAACACATAATTATTTTATAAATCTGTTTTTAAAAAAAATTTTATTTGACAGCAAGATAAAAATGTTTTAAAAAGATAAAAAACAATAAGGAGGCAAAATATGGAAAAGTTAGCACTTGGTTTTGTCGAAACACGAGGATTAATAGGTAATATAGATGCGACAGATATTATGCCAAAAACCTCAGAATTAGAAATTGTAAAATATGTTTCAATTGGTGGCGGATATATGAATATTATCTATCAAGGTGATGTTGGTGCAGTAAAATCAGCAATAAATGCAGTAAAATCAAAACAGGATTTTCCTGGTTCTATTACTGCAACAAATGTAATACCGCGACCACATAATTATGTAGTTGATTTAATAAAAAATTATAAAGAAGCAACAATAAATTTATATGAGCGTGGTGCATTAGGAATGATTGAAACTGTTGGTTATACACCAATGATAGAAGCAGCAGATGCAGGTGTAAAAGCAGCAGATGTAATAGCGAGTGGTTGGATTACAATTGGTAGTGGTTATTGCACAATATTTTTTCGTGGCGATGTTGCTGCTGTCACTGCTGCAGTTGATGCTGGTGTAAAATCAGCAGAAAAAGTAGGAAAAATAGTTGCTTCACATATTATCCCACGTCCACATTTAGAGGCAAATTTAAGATTACCAATAGGTAAACCAGCTGATTATACAAAGAAGAATAAAAAAGAAGAAGATGTAATTGGTAAAGGGGAAGCACTTGGTATTGTTGAGACTAAAGGTTTTTCTGCTTTAGTTGAAGCGGTTGATACTGGATTAAAAAGAGCAGAAGTATCCTGTACAGGTTGGTATAAAGTTGGTTCTGCACTTGTTTCCACTATATTTCGTGGTGCTGTTGCTGCTGTGACTGCTTCTACGCAAGCAGCAGCAGAAAATGCAAAGAATGTTGGCGAACTAATTGGTTATTATGTAATACCACGACCCCATATTTCTGTTGAAGAAGTGGTTTATAAATTTAGTAATTAATTTTTTTACAAATTATTTTATATATAGTTTTTTAAAAGTCAGGAATACTAAATAAATTGCTAAAATAAAAAGAATTATATCAATAATACCAATCAAAGTAAATTTGTAAATAAGCATAATATTAAAAAGCGAAGTTAAAGTTACAACAAGCATAAAAATCATTGGCAGTAAAACGAAAAAATAATTTTTCTTTATTTTGGCTAACCATAATGTAATTGCTAATAAAGCAAGAGCAGCAAGTAATTGATTTGTTGTGCCAAATATAGGCCAGATTGATTTGTAAGCAGGAATTGGATTACCCTGAGCATCTTTAATATTTGTAAAGGTAATAATTAAAGGTAAAATTAATGTTAGAAGTGTTGCAATAATTCTTGTTTTTTTAATATCCCAATTAAAAAATTCCTGTAATATATATCGACTGATTCTCGTTGCTGTATCTAATGTAGTTATTAAAAAAGCAGATAAAATAAGAAGACCATAACTTTCGCCATATTCTTGAGGAATATTAAATAAACTTAAAAATTTACTAATGCCTTTACTAAAAATAATTGGACCACTTGCTTTTGCTAATTCATCTTCTTTTGATAAAATCATTATTGTAGCAAGAGCAAGTATAGCTAAAATACCTTCAATAATCATAGCACCATAGCCAATTTTAAATGCATCTTTTTCTTTATTTAATTGTTTTGATGTTGTGCCAGAACCAACAAGAGAATGAAAACCTGAAATTGCACCACAGGCAATAGTAACAAAAAGCACTGGAAATAAAGATTGATTATTAACAGAAAATGCATAAAAAGCAGGATAAGAAATTTTATATCCACCAAACAATAAACCAATTATACAGATTATTATAACAGAATAAAGTAAAAAAGAAGAGAGATAATCACGCGGTTGAAGTAATAACCATACAGGTAGAATAGAAGCAAAGAAAGCATAAACAATTAAGATAATATCAGCAGTATATTTAGCATCATTATAAAAAAATACAGGAAAAGATAAAGGAAATTTTTGACTGACAATTATAGTTAAAAAAATTAAAATAACAAAAATAAGTGTTGTGATTGAAAAATTGGTTTTTAGTTTATAAATAAAAAAACCAAAGAGCACTGCTAAAATAATATATACAATTGAAGCAGTAGCAACAGAACCTTTTTGAACAAATGTAATTGCAGTTAAATCAAGAAAAACAATTAGCACATAAACAAGTGTTAACCAGATAAAAAATAGAAACATTTTGTAAGGGAAAATACCAAGATATTCTTTTATTATTTCAGCAATTGATTTTGCTTTATGTCTTATTGATATAACAATAGAAGAATAATCGTGTACACCGCCAAAAAAAATTGTTCCTATTATTATCCATAAAAAAGCAGGGAACCAGCCAAACATAGCAGCTGCCATTATAGGTCCAATAATCGGACCAGCACCAGCAATTGAAGAAAAATGATGACCTAATAAAACAATTGGTCTTGTTGGAATAAAATCGACATTATCTTTCATTGAATGCGCTGGTGTAGGATTTTCATCATTTAATTCAAATTTTTTTATTAAATATTTTCCATATATAATATAAGCGAGAAGAAAAAATAATAAACTAATAATTAAATAAATTATCAGCATACTTCACCTCTCTAATATTTTTTTGAAAATATTAATTATCTAAAATAATTTTGTCAAATATTATTAATTTTAAAACTAATAAATTTATAGTTATTTTTATTTTTTAAATTCAAATTTTTTAAATAAATTAATACTTGTTTCAATAAAGACATTTTTTATTTGACATTTTTATTTTTTTAAAATTTTATATAAAAATAAATTTTAAGAAAAATAAGGAAGACGAAAATGCTTGTTAAAATAAATAATAAAGAAATAAATGTAGATACTAAAAAAACAATATTACAGGTTTGCAAAGACAATAATATATTTTTACCAGCATTTTGCTATGATGAAAAATTAGAACCTTATGCTTCTTGCTGGATGTGTATTGTTGAAATAAAAGGACGAAAAGGTGTATTTCCTGCCTGCGCTACATTGATAGATGATGGAATGGAAATTTTCACGAATACTGATTTATTAAATAATTTAAGAAAAACAAATTTAGAATTATTATTTTCAAATCATTATGCTGATTGTTATGCGCCCTGTAAATTAACCTGTCCATCAAATATAGATATTCAAGCATATATTGCTTATATAAATCGTGGTGATTATAGAAGCGCAATAAAAACAATAAAAGAAGATTGTCCATTACCAGTTTCAATTGGTCGTATTTGTCCGCATCCTTGTGAAGAAAAATGTAGAAGAAATTATATGGAATCAGCTGTTGCAATAAATAATTTAAAAAGATTTGTTGCTGATTGGGATTTGAATTCTGCACAACCATATATTCCTCCAATAAAAGAAGCAGATAAAAAATTTAAAGTAGCAATAATAGGTGCTGGTCCTGCTGGTTTAAGTTGTGCTTACTATCTCGCACAGGAAAGTTATACAATTGATATTTATGAAATGATGCCAGCAGCAGGTGGAATGCTTCGTTATGGTATTCCTGAATATAGATTACCAAAAGAAATATTACAAAAAGAAATTGATTTATTATTAAAAACAGGTGATATAAATATTCTTTTTAATAAAAAATTAGGTAGAGATTTTACAATATCATCATTACAAAAATTATATAATGCAATTTTTATTGGCATTGGTGCCTGGCAAAGTAATTTAATGAATATAGAAGGTGAAAATTTAAATGGTATATATCAAGGTATTGATTTTTTAAGAGATGTAAATTCAAATAAAAAAATAGAGATAGGGAAAAAAGTTGCTGTTATTGGTGGCGGTAATACAGCAATTGATGCAGCAAGAACATCATTGCGATTAGGTGCTGAAAAAGTTTTTATTATTTATCGACGAGCAAAAGAACAAATGCCAGCAAATGAAGAAGAAATACAAGAAGCAGCAGAAGAAGGAATAGAATTTTTATTTTTAACAAATCCAGTAAAATATTTTGGTGATGAGAATAATAGAGTAAAATCGATAGAATGTATAAAAATGAAATTAGGTGAAAAAGATCAATCAGGCAGGGCAAAACCAGTTCCAATTGAAAATTCAAATTTTAAAATTGATATTGATAATGTTATTTTAGCAATTGGTCAATATGTTGATAAAAATGGATTATCAGAATTACAATTAAATAAAGACAATACAATAATTGTAAATACAAATAATTATCAGACAAATCTACTATCAGTTTTTGCTGGTGGTGATGCAGTTAGTGGCCCTGATATAGCAATAAGAGCAATAAATGCCGGCAAGCACGCAGCAAGAGCAATAATAAATTTTTTAAATAATAAAGAATATCAAGTTCCAAAAATTTTTTCAATAACAAAAGAAACATTTGGAGAAATAAATAAAGATGAATTTGCAAAATATCCAAAAATCCAAAGAAATGAAACAAGAAAATTAGATGCTGAAAAAAGAAAAAATAATAATAAAGAGGTAGCAAATACATATACTGAAAACGAAGCAAAAACAGAAACAATGCGATGTTTAAGTTGTGGTTGCAATGATGTTGATTATTGTAAATTAAAAGAATATGGCGAAAAATATAAAGTTGATTTCAATAATTTTTTAGGCGAAATAAAAAGAATACCAGTTGATATTTCTCATCCTTATATTATTCGGAATAATAATAAGTGCATAAATTGCGGTAAATGTGTAAGAATTTGTTTAGAATATCAAGGACCAGGTGCCTTTGGTTATATTTATCGTGGTTTTGATAGCCTCATTGCTTCAAAATTTAATTTGCCATTTGTTAAATCAGAATGCACTTCTTGTGGCCAATGCATTGTTGCCTGTCCAACAGGTGCATTAATGGAAAAAGTACCATTTGGCAAACCAGGACCATATAAAACAAAAACTGTAAAATCAAAGTGTTTGTATTGTAATCTTGCTTGCAATATTGAGTTAAATATAACTGAAAAAGATATTATCAGCATAAGACCAGAAAAAATAAATGAATATAATTATGATATTTTATGCAGTCGAGGAAAATTTAATTTCTTTAATTTGTCCAAAAGAGAAAAAGAATATAAGAAAATTTCATTACAAAATTTAATAGAAATTATTAAAAGTGAAAAAAATGTTTTAATAAATTTATCACCAGTTTTATTAAATAATGAATTAGAAAAAATAAAAATTTTCTTTAATCGAAATTTTGGGATAAAAAATTTTTCTTTTGATGATTTGAAAAATTATATTATTTATAAAGAAAAAAGTGTGATTAAACCAATATCAATGAATGAAGTATTTACAACAAAAAGAATAATTTATTTAAGCGAAAGATATGAAAGACCTGATTATGAAGTAATATTAAAAAAGATAGAAAACACTCGAAATATAGAAAAAATAGTTATTTATAAAGATAATCAGCCATTTGAAAAAGAAAAGATGACTGAAATTTATAAAATTGAAAATTTTAATTTTGATAATATTTGCAAAATATTAAATAAATATAATGATTATATATTATTATTTGATTTGAATAAAATAGTTTTTATTAAAACTTTAATTGATTTTATAAATAAAGAAAAGATAAAATATTATTTATTAAGTCGCTATATAAATGAAGAAGGAGCATATAAATTTTATCAAAAAAATAAAGAATTATTTAATTTACAAAATGATGAAATTAATATTAGAATAAATATTGGAGTTTTGAATTACGAAAGAAGATATAATAAAGAAATTATAATAAAAGAATTTTTATTAAGTAAAGAAAAGGATTATGATTTTTATTTGCCATTGATTAGTCGGTATGAAATAACAGATAATTATTATAATCAAAATGGTGAAATACAAAATATTAAGGGAATAAAAAGATTAAGTGAAGATAAAATAAATTTTTTAGAATTATGAAAAAAGAGTTAATAAATTCATATATAAAGAGTCTTGAAATAACAAAAAATAACGCAAAAAATTTTTATTATTCATTTTTATTATTGCCTCCTAAAAAAAAATTTTCGATTTATTCTGTATATGCTTTTTGTCGTATTGCAGATGATATTGCTGATTCAAATTTAGATGATAATGAAAAATTAACAAGAATAAATGAATTTGAAAAAGATTTTAAAAATATGCTTGAAAATAAAAAATTTAAAAATGAGATATTTCATTCGTTAAAAGATGTAATAAAAAATTTTAAAATAGAACCAGAGTTCTTTTTGCAAATAATAGAAGGAATGAAAATGGATATAATTAAAAACAGATATAATTCTTTTAATGAATTATATTATTATTGTTTAAAAGTAGCAGGTACAGTTGCTTTTATTTGTTCATCTATTTTTTTAAAAGAAAAAATTATTCCTTATGAATTTTGTATAAATTTAGGATTAGCATTGCAAATGACAAATATTATCCGTGATATTAAAGAAGATAAAGATAATAATAGAATATATTTGCCATTAGAAGATTTAAATAAATTTAATTATAGCGAAGAAGATTTAAAAAAAGAAAAAGTTAATTCTGCTTTTTTTAATTTAATAAAATATGAAATTGATAAAACAAAACAATTTTATAAAGAATCAGAGAAAAATTTAGATAGAAATATCATTAAACAATTATATACATTAGTTACAATTAAAGATATTTATTATTCTATTTTGCTTGAAATAGAAAAGAATCCAGAATTATTATATTCAAAAAGATTTTCCATAAGTATTATTAAGAAGTTAAATATAGCAATAAAGAATTATTTAATAAATCTGGTAAAATAAGCAATGGAAAATAAAGTTACAAATAAATTTGTAATTATAGAAGATACCAAAAAAGTGAATAAAATTAAGCAAATATTAATGGAAGCATATGAATTTGAAGAACGGGAGAATCCAAATTGCATCTGGTTTTTAAAAGGCAAGAATTGTAGTGTATTTTATTATAAAAATAAAAAACTTTTTTTTCAAGGGAAAGAGGCAGAATATTTATTTAATTTAGTTGAAATCGATAATTATATTACAATCAATAACAAAAAGTATAAATTACCGATATGTGGAACAGATGAAGCAGGAAAAGGTGATTATTTTGGACCGCTGGTAACAGCAGCAGTAGCAGTAACAGATGAAAATATAAAATTATTATCAAATTTGAATTTACAGGATTCAAAAAAAATTGATAGAGATAAATTAAGAAAATTAGCATTTGAAATAAAGAAAATTGCACCAACAACATTAATTGTATTAAATAATGCTAAATATAATGAAGTGTATAAAAAATATAGAAATATGAATAAAATTCTTTCTTATAGTCATTATTTAGCAATTGTTAACTTATTTAAAAAAATCAAATTCAAGACAATTATTGTTGATAAATTTGGTAAAGAAGAATATTTAAATTGGCTGCTTAGAAATTATCAATATGAAATAATTCAGGAAACCGAAGGTGAAAGATATTTGCCAGTTGCTGCTGCGAGTATTGTTGCTAAAGATAAATATTTATATGAATTAAATACTATGAGTATTAAATATGATTTTGATTTCAAACCAGGATCTACACCTGATGTAAAAGAATTAGTAAAAAAATTTAAAGAAGAACATTCTGAAACAGAAGTAAATGAGGTATTAAAATTAAATTTTAAAGTAGGCTAATAATTATTATGAATTGTCCAAAATGTGGTATTTATAATTCTGAAGGTGAAATATATTGTTCTAATTGCAATTCATTTTTAAACATAGATAAATTAAAAAGTTTGTTTCAAGATGCTAAAAAATATATAAATCAAAAAGATTATTTTACTGCTGCAGTAATTTTAATGAATTGTTTAAAATTATGTAAAAATACAGAATACGAAAAACAATTTGAATTGAATTTAAAACTTGTAAAAGGCAAGTTAAAGAATCAGCCTGAGCAAATAAAAACAAAAATAAAAGAAATAATCGAATTAGAAGAACAACGCGAAATAGATAAAGCGATTCAAAATTGGAAGCAGATATTAGAATTAAATATTTTACCACAATCTTTTAATGATAAAATAATAATGCGTTTACAAACACTTGAAAAAACTGAATTTCCAGAAGTAAAAAAAGAGGAAATAAAACCAGAGAAAAAAAGAAAAACAAAAAGTATTTCATTATTCTGGATAATTAAAAAATATAGTATATCTTTAATTTTTATAATTGGTTTTATTTATATATTCTATAATTTATTTTATACACCATCAAAATTTTATTTTATAAGAAAGTATTTTCAGAAAGATAATGTAGATGAAAACACTGAAAAGAAAAAGAATGTTAAATTATCAAATATTACTCAAAAACAAGATTTGTTATTTATTCGTTCATTAAAAGGCAAAAATAATTTTTATGTAACAAAAGCGAAAGAAAAAATTGAATTAAATGAATTTATGACTTTTTCTGAATTGCCAATAACAATAATAACAAATGAAGGTACAGTAGAATTCAAATTTAATTTTGATTTAATTATATTTAAGGTATTTGAAAATTCAAATATTGAAATTTCTGAAAAAGATAATATTCTATTTTTTAAATTAAATAATGGAAAATTTTATTTTAATATTAATAGTTTTTCAAAGAAGATAAATGTCATAACAAATTTATGTGATATTTTATTGACTAATAATGTTTATTTATTTAATATATTAAATGATACTAATGAGATAATAGTTGGTAATTATCCTGTAACAGATAGTTTTATAAAATTTAAAAAAAGTGATGAAAAAATAATGTTAGCACCAAAGACATTATTTAAAATAGTAGATGAGAAAAGACCTGAAATTTTTAGTAATATTGAAAATGAAAGTTTTTATAAAGAATTAATTTATTGGAAATATAATTTAGTAAAATAAGGGAAAAGAATATGGATGAGAATAATAAAACCTCTGATAATGGAAAAGAAATAAATGCGTTGATAGTCAAGATAAAATTAAAAGGTTTTTTAATTGGTGGAATTTTATGTTATATAAATTTGCAGTTACAAAAAATAGAAAAAGTTGAATCAATTATTTGTAATAATGCTTCATTATTAGTTCAATTTGAAGTCAATAGAACTTATAAGGTATTGGAAGATATTTTATTTGCAATTAAATTTAGAGGCGAAAAGTATGATGCACCTTATACAAATCAATTTAATGATTTATTAATGGAAGAATTAAGTAAAAAAGAGAAGATAGAAACATTAATAAAATTAGCAAAAGAAGGAGCAGAACAAAAACTAAATGATTTTTTTGTAAATATATTCAAATACACAATAACAAACTATTTTGAAGTGGTTGTCGGTTGCGAATTTATTAATTTTAATTTTTCAAAAATATCATCATCAGAAGTATTGCAGAAATATCAGAATGCATTTGAAGTAGTGCCAGTTACATCGCCAATAAAAGGAGTTCCAGCTCCACAATTAAAAAAAGAAGATAAAATATATGTAAAATTTGAAGATAAAACACCAATGGGACAATATATAAAACAACAATTACAAGCAATAGCAGCGAATGAAAAAGAAGAAAGTGATGAAAATAATAAAAATCCAATATTAGTTGGGACAATTAAAGAAATGACAATTGTTGAAGTAAAATCAGTTAAAATGTTTGAGATAATTGTTGAAATAAGTAATGAAATATATGGTCGTTGCACAGTGCCATTAACATTAAAAATAAAAAAATATAATGCAGAAGATGAAATGCAAAAGACAACAGAAGAAACAAAATCAGAAACAGAAATAACTATACAGGATAATAAAAAACAGGAACATTCATTAAAAATTGGTTGTATTGTTTCTATCTTTGTATTAATTATAATTGCAATAATTATTTTCTTTTTATCGAAATAGAGTTCTTATCTAATGCTAAATAAAATTGATTTTCTTGTTTTAATTTTTTCTTTTTTTATTTCACTCATAGTGATAAGAGTAATAATTTATATAGCCAAAAAAATTAATTTTCTTGATAAACCAGATAATGAATTAAAAAAGCATAAAAAACCAATACCTTATGCAGGTGGAACAGGTATTTTTATAGTATTCACTATTTTAATTATCTATTTTTTTTTCACAAAAAATCTTCCAATAAATAAATTATTTATATTTCTTATTTTTTCATTTTTTATTCATATTCTTGGTTTAATAGATGATTTAAAAAGATTAAAACCATATACAAAATTATTTTTTCAAATTATTATTTCAGTATTTTTAATTATAAGCAGTTTTCAAATTAATATAAAAATTATAAAAGATTTTTTCCCATTTTTGAATTATATTTTTTCAATAGTATGGTTTCTTGCAATAATAAATGCCTTTAATTTAATTGATATACTTGATGGACTATGCGCAGGAATAAGTATTTTATCTATTCTTACTTTTATTTTTATTGCTTTTATTACCAAAAATGAATTTGTATTTTTTATTGGTATCTCATTATTAATACCTTTATGTGGTTTTTATTTTTTTAATTATCCACCTGCAAAAATTTTTTTAGGCGATGCTGGTAGTATGTTTATTGGCTTTATTTTTTCTATTATTAGTGTTGATTTAAGTTATACAAACATAAATAAATTAGGCTTGATTATTCCATTTGTTATTTTAGGATTACCAATTTATGATTTAATACTTGTTTCATTATTTAGAATTTTAAAAGGAAAATCTCCACTTATTGGTTCACACGACCATTTTGCACTTCGTTTGCTTTCTTTAAATTTTTCTGTTAAAAGAGTTCTATTTACTTTTTATTTACTCAATATTTTTTTTTCATTAAATTCTTTTTTTATTTTAAAACTATCTTATAAATATGCTCTTTTAGCTTTAGTTAATATTTTTATTATTATTTTTATTATTGGTTTAATTATTCATAAAGTTGATTTTGATAAATAGAAATATGAAAAGAATTCTTGCTATAAATCCATGGATATTTGATTTTGCTGCTTTTGATTTATGGATTAAACCACTTGGTTTGATTTATATCATTTCAATTTTAAAAGAATATGATTGTGAAATTTCTTTTATTGATTGTTTGGATAGATATGAACCATTAATGAAAGATTATTACTCAAAAATCAGTCGAGCATATTTTCCTGATGGTCGTGGCAAGTTTTATAAAGAAGAAATATCAAAACCAGCAATATTAAAAAATATACCAAGAATATATGGCAGATATGGTTTTACAGAAGAAGTCTTATTAAAAAAATTAGATGATGTAAAAGAACCAGATATAATATTAATTACATCAATGATGACATATTGGTATCCAGCGGTCTTTCGTATGATTGAAATTTTAAAAGCACGCTATAAAAAATGTAAAATAGTATTAGGCGGAATATATACAATACTTTTTCCAGAACACGCTAAAAAATATTCTGGCGCTGATTTTGTTCTAAATACTTCTGATTTGAATTATATTACTGATTTTATTTTAAAGATTCTTGAAATGTCAGTTAGAAAAAAAGATTATAATAATTTTAATAATGTGCCAATGCCTGATTATTCATATTACTCTTACAATCCTTTTATTTGCATAATGTCAACAAAAGGGTGTTTATTTGATTGTGCATTTTGTGCTTCAAAAGTTTTATCGCCTCATTATAGTGCAAAAGAACCAATAAAATTTGTTGATGAATTAGAATTATTACAGGAAAAATATAATGTTTCTAATTTTGTGTTTTATGATGATGCGTTATTTATTAATCCAGAAAATCATATAAAAATAATTTTAAAAGAAATAATAAGAAGAAAATTGAAGACAACATTTCAAACTCCAAATGCAGTGCATGCGAAATTTATTGATGAAGAATTAGCTGAATTAATGAAATTAACAAATTTTCAAAATATTAGAATTGGCTATGAATCATTTAATCCAAAAAGACAGGAAGAAATGATGAATAAAGTAAATAATGAAGAATTAGAAAAATCAATAAAAAATTTACTGAAAGTAGGATTTACACGAAAAGATATTGGTGTTTATTATATAATTGGTTTTCCTGATGAAACTTATGAAGAATTAAAAGCAGGAATAGATTATATTTTGAGTTTAGGTGCGCATTGTCGTCTGGCTGATTATTCGCCAGTGCCTTATACTAAATATTGGTTTAAATATAATAATTTTAATAAAGAAGAACCACTACTTCATAATAACTCAATTTTTTTTGAATTAGTAAATCCACACTTAAAAGAAAAATACCATGAATTAAAAAATTATGTAAAACAATTTTACAATTAAAAAATTTTTTTTATAAGATTTAAAAATTCAAAAATAATAATTTTAAATTGGACGGGATATTTAAATAAATAGACTAATCTTTTCAAAATATAAGAAGGTCTAAAATAAAATTTTTTAAAAGCAAAATGAGCATAATAAAGAATTTCATCAGGTGTAAGTTTTGTCTCATAAACAATTTTTGGTTTATCAACATCACTATATGATGAGATAGTAAATTCATCCTTATTGTAAATTTTAGTGCCAGGTAAAGGCATAGCAATATTAAAAGAAGCAAAATCACAGTTTATTTCTTTTGCAAGATTAATTGTATTAAATATAGTTTCTTTTGTTTCGCCAGGAAGACCAATAATGAAATGACCTGTTGGTAAAATATCATATTTATAGCATAATTTAAAAATATTTTTAATATCTTCAACAGTGAAATTTTTATTTATTTTTTTCAATATTTCATTATTACCACTTTCAAGACCAAAAGTAATACTATGACAACCTGCTTTTTTTAATAATTTTAAAAATTCATCATTTATTAAATCAACTCTGCATTCGATACTAAATGAGATTTTAATATTATTATTTATTATAGCATTAAGAAGTTCAAAAGAATATTTTTTGTTAGCGCCAAAAGTAGGGTCAATAAACATTATTTCATAAATTTTATTTTGATTAAGATAATTTAATTCTTCGAGAACATTATTTATTTTTCGCTGTCTATATTTTAAATTTGCCCATGTGCAAAAATCACAATTAAATGGACAGCCTAAATTAGTGATAATATTCGTCATTGGTAGTGATTTACAATTAGGCATATAATATTTTTTTAATGGAAAATTTAAATGTAATGGAACAGGATACTCAAAATCATTTGATTGGTATTTAATTATGTCTTTGACAGTTTTAATATTTTTTTTAGTAGCAATAAAAGTGAAAGTATCATTTTGAGAATTAAAAAAATTTATTGTTTCAGAACTTGTATAATCAAGCAAAACTCCGTCAATAAAAGGTAAATTAAGTGCTTCATAATTTTCAAAAAGTAAATAACCAGCACTAACTAATAACTTTTTTATTTTTAATTCTTTTTTTAAAACTTCTATAAAATTAAAATCATAATCTTTTGAAGCCAGACTTGTAATAAAAAATAGTCCATCAAATGAATGATATTTATTTTTTAGATAAGAAAGAGTTTTATCATTTTTCCATCGTAAAGCAGTAGCATCAAGTATTTCAAGTTCAAAATGATTTTTTAATATACCACTTTGAACAAGTAAATCAATCGGAGCCCAATAATAACCTGCTTTTGAAACTGAATTACAATAACCTGAACGAATAAATAATTTATTATCCTGTATTGGTGGATTTAATAATAATAATCTATTTTTATTATTCATAACCAATATATTTTTAAAATATTTAATAAAAAATTACAAGTATTTTTCTTGACAATTTTAAGAATTTTTATTTTAAAATTAATAATATGAAAACAAAAATTTTATTATTATTATTTTTTATAATCTATTTTTTTATTGGTTGTAGTGTTAATCCTGTAACAGGGAAAAAAGAATTATCATTAATGAGTGAAAGCAAAGAAAAAAGTATAGGTGAACAATATTATCCTTATTACACTCAAATGCAGGATGGCGAAATACAGGATAAACGATTACAGGAATATGTAAAAGATGTAGGTAATAGATTAGCACAGCATACACACAGATTAAATTTAAATTATGAATTTAATGTTGTGAATTCATCAATACCAAATGCTTATGCAATACCTGGCGGTAAGATAAGTATAACTCGTGGTTTACTTATGCGATTAGAAAATGAAGACCAGTTGGCAGGAGTATTAGCACATGAATTAGGTCATGTAAATGCACGTCATACAGCAAGTCAATATACAAAATCAATATTAGCACAGTCATTATTAATGGGTGTAGCATATTATTTAGATAAAAAAGATACAAAATATAAGGATTTATATTTAGCAGCGGGCGCTTTTGGCACACAATTATTATTATTAAAATATAGTAGAGATGATGAACGAGAAGCAGATAGTTTAGGTATGGAATATATGACAAAAGCGGGTTATAATCCACAAGCATTTGTTGATGTATTAAATGTTTTGCAATCATTAAGTTCAAAAGAACCATCAAAATGGGAAGCATTATTATCGACACATCCATTAACAAGTGAACGAATACAATTAGCGCAAAATAATTTGAATAATTATAAAGAGGCAATAAATCGACCATATCAAGTAAATAATTATAAAGTTGCATTATCAAATTTAAAAGCAAATGAAGAAGCATATAAGTTATTTGATAAAGGGTATAGTTTATATAATCAAAATAAATTAAAAGAAGCGCAAGAATATTTTATTCAAGCAATAAATAAATATCCAGAAGAATCATTATTTTATTCTTATGCAGGTTTAACCTGTCTAAAAATGAATGATGATAATAATGCTCTTGTAAATGGAATAAATGCAGTAAATTTATATCCCGAATTTTTTAACGCAAGATTTGTAAGAGGTATATCAGAAGTAAGATTAAAAAAATATAGTGAATCATTAGAAGATTTACAAAAGGCAAATTTATTGGTTCCAGATAATCCACTGGTTATATTTTATTTAGCTGTAGCCTTAGATAATACTGGTGATAAAAATAATGCTCTTCAAAATTATCAAAAAGTATTACAGTTATCTCAGGAAAAAGAGATAGTTGAATATGCTAAAAGTAGAATTGCTGTTTTAAGTGGTAATGTTCGCTAAGTTTTTAATATATCAATAATAAATAAGTAAAATCAATAATAAACATTTGAAAAGAAAAATTTTAATTATTTTAATAATCACTTTTTTTACATATTATAAATTCTTATTTAATGGATTTTTTTTTGAAGATAGTCATATATTTAGAAATGGTTATGAAAAAACATTAATTAAAAATTTTTATAGTGGTTACGACCATACTTATGAAGAAGGTGAATTTGCCTATCGTCCATTAATAAAAATAATTTATGTAGTTGAAAAAATATTTTTTAAAAAAAATATTATCTTATTTCATCTAACTTCTTTAATTATTCATTTAATAAATATATATTTGTCTTATTTAGTTTTGAAAAAATTTAAAATACCTGAGAGATTATTATTTTTTTCAATTCTAATATTTGCTTTACATCCTGTTAACACAGAAGCAGTAATATGGCATTCGGCATTACCAGACCTTATCTCATATATTTTTCTAATTCTTATTATAATTTCTTATTTAAATTTTTATAATACACAAAAAAAATTATTTTTTAATTATTTCGTTAATATTAAATTTTTTATTTATTTTAACAAAAGAAAATAATATAATTATTTTTCCAATTATTATTCTTTTGTCTCTATATCAATACTTTTTTGTTAAAAGAGATAATATAAAAAAAATTGTTTTAAATATCCTTCCATTTTTTATTTTATTTATTGGATATTTTTTGTGGTTATATGTAATATTTAATTATTTAAAATTTTCAAGGGGTGAAATACAGGGAAATATTATTTTAATATTTATTAAATCTTTTGTTAGAAAAATTAGAATGTTCTTTCTACTTGGTTATAATTTTAATTTTTTAAATATTTCTGATAAAATAACTGATATTTTATATTTATTAATTTTACTAATTTGTGTTTTGTTAATTTATAAATATAGAAAAGAATTACCAGAAATTTTATTAAATATCAGGAAAGAAATATTATTTATTTTGATTACATTTATTATTTTGTTACCTAATATTATGGTATCAAGAAAAACAAGCGGTGAATTATATTCTTTTGGTTTTAGATACTTATATTCATCATCATTGTTTATAAGTTATTTATTTTTAAAATTTATTAGATTTGAAAAATTTAAAAAAATATATGTATTTATTTTTTCAATGTTATTTTTAATTTTTTCAATTATCGCAATAAATAAAATTATTACTATAATTAATTCTAAATCAGTTTTGTTTTAGTATCAAAGCAAATCCAATTAAAAAAAATAAAGAGAGAGATATTAAACCACATTTTAAATAAAAAGGCTTAAAAATAAATAAAATTTTTTCATCGCCTTTTTCACATTTTATTGCGCGAAATATATTATTTGTAATTAAAATTTTTCGTTCTTTGCCATCAACATATACTTTCCAACCTGGATAATAAATTTCACCTGTGAAAAGAATTGCTTCTTGATTTATTTTAACTTTTAATTCTATGCTATTGTAATTATATTTTATTTCAATGATTTGATTTTCTTCTTTTGTATTTGTTAAATTATTTAATTGAATTTTTTCATCATTATTAATTATCAAAATATTTTTATAATCAAAATCTTTATTATTTAACAATTCAAGAGTTTTTGAAAAAGAATTTTCATATATTGAATTATAAAAAAATTTGAATCTCGGGAAGTAATTTTGTTTGAGATAAAAATTATTAAATATTTTTTTATAATTATTATTTTCATTAATATTATAATCAATAAAATATTTAACATTAAATAAATCAACTAAAGGCGAATTATAATTATTAAGATAAGCAATAGAAAACCAGGTTTTATAAGTATCTTCAATATAATTTTTTCGATTATCAATTCCAATCGCAATAAAATCACATACATTTTTTAAATATGTAGGAGTAAATGCTAACATTGTATGAATATTATGAATATTATATTTTGAATTAGAAGTGATATGTTCATTAGTTAAAACACGAAAAAAATCATTATCATTTTTAAGTTGTTGAATTATTAAATCATCAGAAAAATTTATTTTATGACCATTATAATCGATATATCTATTATTAAAAATTATAGTTTCATAAAATGTTAAAAAGAATAAAACGCAAAATAAAATATTTTTATTTTTGATTTTAAGAAAAGCAAGTGAATAAAGAAATAGCAAAATTGCTAAATGCCATAATTTCCATCTAAATGTTATATAAGGTAATTTTATTTTATTTAGAAAAGTTGGGTTTTTGATTTGATTGAAAATAAGTGTTGTTGGAATTAGATAAATAATAAATAAAATTATAGAAAAAATAAAAATTATTTTTAGAAAATTTTTTAGTCTTTTTGAATCAAGTGATATTTCAGAATTATATATATATTTTAAAAAATAAGCAGTAAGCATAGTAAAACCAAAAAGCGTAAAAAACATTGCTCTTGCTGGTGCTCTTAATTTTGATAATGGAAAAATTACTTTTATAATGATTGAATAAAAAGGGTTATTTTTTCCCAATGCTAAAAAAATTCCAGAGAATATAATGAAAAAATATAAATATTTAATAGGCTTTGTTTTTGTAATAAGCAAAATGAAAAAAGCAAATAAAGGTAAAATACCAACATAACAATATTGTTCAAAAAAGTTTTGTTCACCCCAAAAATTAAAATGTAAATGGTCACCAAAAAAATAAGGTAAAATAAAAGTAATTAAATTTTTTAATGGAAAAGAAATCATTGTTGCAAATTTAAATGAATTACCTCTTATAGAATATTTAGTATATTCAAGCAAAGGATATAATTGAATAAAAATAAAGAGAAGAAAAAGAAAATAAAAAAAGCAAGTTTTAAATGTAAAAATTTTAAATTTTTTTAAAGTAAATAAATAGTATAAAAAGTATAAAAAAATAAGAATATGAGTATATACAACATATTCAGGGCTGCCAGCGAAAAATTGAAGACCAGCAAAAAATGCAGTTAGCCAGATAAAAATTGGTTTATCAAAGAGAATTAATTTTTGATAAAACAACAAAATCAAAGGCACATAAGTAAAAGCAATTATATAATCACTATGACCAACCCAGAAACGAACAAGAATATAACCTGAGAAAGCCCATATCATTGAACAAATCGCTGCAATGTTTTTTTCAAATTTATTAAAACATAAGAAAAAATACATAAATAATGGAATTAATAAAAAATGGATTATGTATAAGAGATTAGTAAAAAATATATTATCAACAAAAAAAAGTAAAAATGTAAAAGGATATAATAATGAGGGATTGTAAGAAACAAGCGAAGGAATACCACCCATTTGATGAGGAAACCATAATGGAAATTCTTTATTTAAAAATGCCTGCCTTATATGAACACGCCAATTTGAATACAATAAAATATCATTATAACCCGGAACTGAATTATTATTAAGAGCAGGAAAAAATAGAATTATTGTTATTATTATAATCAAAAGAAAAAATATAAAATTAATTTTTTTATGAAAAAAATCAATATATTTTATCATAATAATTTTTAAATTTGTTTTAGCATTAATAACATTTTTTTTTATGTTCGTCAAATTTTATTTTTTTTATATTTAAAAAATTTAATTTTATAAATAAATTTTTTAATTGACAAAATTTAAAGATATAATACTATTTATTCTTAATTATGAATTTTGTTAAAAAAGAAAAAATTATTTTTTCTATTATATTAATTTTAATAGCATTACCTTTATTAAGTACACCTATTACATTAACTAATCTAAATGTTTATAATGATATAACATTTATTGATTCATCTATTCAGCAGGTGACAGTTGGAACACAATTTTATCTAAAAGCAGAAACAAATGCCCCCACCACCCCAACAATTCCACCTGATTTTTTTTATGTTACAATTATTCATACATCTGATTTAACAGATACAATTACAATAAAATTAACACAGGATGCTTATGATAGCAAAGCATATAAAAGTAGTGTAATAACAATAGTGCCAGAAGGTTCATCTAATAGTTCATTAAATTATATTGGTGTTAAAGCAAATAGTGGTGAATTAATAAAATTTTTTTATAATGGAATTGAATATGATTCCTTAATAGTCACAATTTCAACTGGACCAATAATGCTAAATAATCTAAATTTTATGGCATCAGATTATTCTTCAATTTTATCAGGCGCAGTTCCAGCATTTTCAACATTATATATAGAAGCAAATGGAACAGATGGAAATGAATTAACTATTGATACATTGTTAATTCATTGCACATCAACACTTGATTTATCAGGTATAAAAATAGAATTACTTGAAACGGGCAATAATACAGGAAAATATCGAGGTTTTATTTATTTAGATGTTTTTAGTGATACAAATTTGAAGAGAATAAAAGCTTATAATAATGATGATATAATTTACATAAGTTCAGAAGTAAATCAAATCATTAGAAGTGATAGTATTTCAATAAAATTAAGTCAACCACCATCCACAATTTTATTAATAAATTTTAAAGAAGAAAATTATACGACAAATATAAATAGAGAAATTTTACCAGATGAAAAATTATATATAGAAGCAATTGGCGAAGATAGCAATAACTTAACAATAGATACAATAGGAGTAATAATAGCCAATATAAATCAACAGGATAGTATAATAATAACATTAACCGAGACAAATAGTAATTCAGGAAAATTTCGCGGAATAGCAGAATTATCAACAGTAACGAATAATACATTAAATAGATTAAAAGCAAATTTTGGTGATACAATTATTGTTTATCCGATATTAAATAATAATATAAGTAATACGATTTTTATAACTGTGCCACACTCTCCTCAAATTATTCAATCTTTAAATTTTATGAATTCTTCATATTCACTACCAGCAGGTGAATATACTAATTCATACACAAAATTGTATATTGAATTAACAGCAATTGATTTAAATCAATTTTATCCAGATACAGTTGAAATTAATGTTTCTTCTACTTATGATAATATTGTAATCACATTAACAGAAACAGGGAAAAATACTGGTATTTTTAGAGGTTTTTTAAATTTGAATAATTATACATATCAAAAATTAAATACAATAAAAGCATATCAAAATGGTGATACAATAATAATAAATAAGAATAATTATTTTGATACAATAACAATACAAACAACAGCATCACCAACAAACATAATAGCAATAAATGTAAAAATTGATGAGAATTCAGATATAAACAAAATAACTGAATATGCAATTGATGAATTTGTTTATGTAGAAGTGATAGTAGAAGATTTAAATCCTTTAACAATAGATATTCTTGAAATGCAAGCATATAGTAGTTCAAATTCAAATGATATAATAAATTTTAATTTAACAGAAATATCCAATGATTCAGGAATTTTTCGAGGAAAATTTAAAATAACAACATTATCAAATGATACAGTTGATGAATTAAAAGCAAATTATGGTGATACAATATATATAGGTAAATTAAGTTCAGCAGATATAAACGATACAATACAAATAAAAGTAACAATACCAAAACCTCCACGAAGTATAAATTTATTGCAGTTCACAACAACTAACTATCAAAATGAATGGCCTGATTATTTACAGGTTAATATGGGTGATAATATTTATATACGAGCAACAGCAACTGATGAAAATGAATTAATTAATGATACAGTTGGAGTAATTTTATATACATTAGATACATCAGATACACCAGAATATATATATAATTTGATATTAACAGAGACAGGAAAGCATACAGGAATTTATACAGGTTATGTAAAATTAGACCAGGTAAATAAATTACCAGCATTAAATCAAATGAAAACAACGCTTGGTGCAACAATAATTTTATCATTTGGTGATACACCATATTTTATCTTATCACCTAATGAATTAAATTATTTAATTCAGAATTGTTATGATACAATACAAACAGTTAAACCAATACCACCGACAAAATTTTTAGCTATTCGATTAAAAGATAGTTCGAATTTTTCTGATAATAAATATAGTCCAATAATGTGGACATATGAAGATGATGCGCATAATATAATAACAAAATATTTATATGTAGAAATAGAAGCAGATAAAACAACAAGTAGTAATTTGATTGCAGATACAGTAAAAATAATGGTTCAAAGTACAACAGAAAAAAATGGTGGTGATACAAATATATTTGAGTTAATAGAAACAGGGCTTCATACAGGTATATTTCGAAATGGAGCTAATGATATTCCAATAGTAAATTATGATAATGTTGGGCAGGTATTTTTTTCAAATAGATTAGAAATTCGACAGGGCGACTATGTTGAAATTACAGTTTTGGACCCAACCACACTACAACCTTCAGCTACGATTCAGCCATTTAGATGGCATACAGCAAATTATTTATCACCAACGGTAATAAAAAGAATTTCAGTTTATCGTGATGCTTCTTATTCTGTTCCAATTACAAATTCATTATTATCATTTGAACCACCATTTAATACTATTTATTTTGAAGTGGAAGCTTATGACTTTGTTGGTAGTAGCACTATGCCTTATGCAAATGATGAATTACAGGATACAGTTGAAATAATTTTATCATCGCAATTAGGTTATAATAATCCTGATACTATCTCAATTATACTTCGAGAAACTGCTGTTTCTTCAAATCTTTATAGAAATTATATAATAACACCAAGAGTAATAAATTATGAAAGTTCATTTAGTTATGAACTTGAAACAAGGCGTTCAGATACTATTTATATTTATGCTAATGTAAGTGGTGAAAGTGCACCAATTATTTTATTTATAGCAAATTATCGCCAACCAACAGAAATAAGAAAAATTCAGTTTTATACTGATAATACCTATTCAAAAATTTTAGATTACGATTTATTATTTGGCGATAATATTTATATTGAAGTAGAAGGTTATGGTTCATCTGAATTATTACAGGATACAATTGAAGTTGTTTTGTATCGAAATTTATCAGGCACAAATTTTGATGATAGTATAACAGTTTTATTATTAGAAACATCAGTAGGTAGTGAAAAATATAGAATTGCACCAAATGAAATTGTGCCGCAACTCTATTATTTTACTCGCGATTCAGTTAATTACTTATATGCTACTGCTGGTGATATTATTTCAGTTGCGCCAATAGGTTCTTACACTGCATTAAATTATTTTGTTTTTGGTTATCCACAATCACCGACTGAATTATATTCACTTCGTGCTTCACTTTCCTCTTCTTTCTCAGAATATTTATCTGATAGTTCTTTTATTCCACAAAACACTAATTTGTATATTGAAGTTATTGGTGATGTTGGCAGTAATGCAATTATTGATACATTAAGTTGCAGAGTAATAAATTTAACAAAAAATCCAAATGAAATCGTTTATTTTACATTAACAGAAACAGGGAAAAGAACAGGTTATTATCATGGCAGTATTTCATTAAGCAATATTTCAAATCCAACATTAAAATTAATTGGTGTTAATATTGGTGATTGCTTAAAAATTGAAGTTCCTGATTCACAATCTTTGAATGTAAGTTTTTATATTATAGCAACATCGACGCCAATTCCGATAACATTAACAAATATACTTTTTATGGACCAAACATATACAAATATAATCACATCAAATGTTTCAAGAACAGCAAAATTATATGTTGAAATAAATGGGCTTGATGCTTCACAATATTCACAGGACACAATTTCTGTAATATGTAAATCAGAAACAGATACAAATGGTATAATAATTACTTTACTTGAGACAGGTTTAAACACTGGTAAATTTCGTGGTTTCTTTACTTTATCATCTTATTCTGATGATTTACTTGATTATTTAAAAGTAAATGATTTTGATACAGTTACTATTTTGGCTAACAATAGAGATAATTCAGAAACATTAACAGCAACAATAAAAGTAATGCCATCAATTTCTCCAAATGAAATACTTTCAATAAAATTTAAAAATTTAGATTTTTCAGGTATAATTAGTTCTGAATTACCATTAAATTCTACATTAAATATCGAAGCAACAGCAATTGATTTAAATTCAGCAACAGCGGATACAATAATGGTAAATATAGTAAATAAAACAAAACAGGAAACAATTACCTTGATATTATATGAAACAACAAATAGTTCAGGAATTTTTCGTAATTCAGCCACATCAGGAAATTTAACTAATCAAAGTTCGAAAATATTAAAAGCAGAATATGGCGATATAATAAATGTATTTTCAAATATAAATCCAAATATTGTTGATACAGCATATATAACTTATCCTCGAGCACCAATACAATTAAATAATATTCAATTTATGAACAGTAATTATACAGAAAAATCAGGTTTATATGTTCCCCCAGAAGCAACATTATATATTGAAGCAAATGGTATTGATGCTAATTCATTAACAATTGATACTGTTCTTTGTTTAGTCTCATCATCAAAAGACACTTCAGGCATATTGGTAACATTAATCGAAACCGATAAAAATACAGGAAAATATTATAATACAGTTACATTAAAGAATTTTAGTGATACAACAACACGATATATAAAAGCCACATCAACAGATGATATAATATATGTGCAAACAATTTCACCATATCAAATTTTTACAGATACAGTAATAATAAAATCTTCAACGACGCCTGATGAAATAATTAATATTATGTTTAAAGAGGCAAATTATATAAGTGAATTACAAAGAGAAGTTTTACCAGACGAGACAATATATATTGAAGCATTAGCAATAGATAAAAACCCAAATACAATTGATACAATATTAGTTAATATTTCAAATAGTCAATTAGGTGAAACAATTTTTGTTACTTTATTTGAGATTAATAATAACAGTTTTTTATTCAGGGGAAATTTTAAATTAAGTGAAACAGCGACAAATCAAACACAATTAAATTTAAAAGCAAGATATGGTGATACAATAATTGCTCAAATATATAATCAGCCAGCAAAGTATTCAATATTATTTGTTACATATTCGCGTCCACCTATTTTATTAAATAATTTTCAATTTACAAAATCAAATTATAATGAATTATTAGGCGAAGAGATATCAGTGAATACAAATTTATATATAGAAGCAAATGGATTAGATGGTAATCCTTTGTTAAAAGATGAAATAAGTTGCACAGTTATTTCAAGCAGTGTAAATGAACCAATGATAATAAAACTAATTGAAACAGGTGAAAATACAGGAAAATATCGAGGTTCTTTTACTATCAGAACTTTTAGTGATTTTTCAAATAATATAATTAAAGCAATTAGTAATGATACAATAATAATTTCAGTGATGATAAACTCTATTATTTATTATGATAGTGTGAATGTTGTAAGTTATATAGGAGAAAAAGATGAGAATATTTTAAGTTTATATTTTAAAACAAATAATTATCAGCAAAGATTACAAACAGAAATTTTACCTGATGCTGAATTATTTATTGAATTAAGTAAAATAGATGAGAATCAAAATAATATTGATTCAATTATTGTTTATCTGATAAATAATAGAATACCATCAACAAATCCATCTTGTTCAATACCAATTACATTATATGAAACATTACAAAATTCAGGTATATTTAGAAATAATGCATTTTTAGGGGAATTAACAAATATCACATTAAAAACATTATCAGCAAGATATGGCGATAGTATAACAGTATATTGTCGTGGCTGGGCTGATACAATTTTTATTACCACACCAAAACCACCAACATTAATAACAAATATAAATTTTATGAAATCAGATTTTTCAAGTATTTTGCCTGATAATGAAATAATTACAAACTCAATTTTAAATGTAGAAGTAAATGGTAGTGATGGGAATTCATTAACAATTGATACCATTATTTGTTATGCTTTTTCAACTTATGTTCTAGAAAATGAAGCGATTTCAATAATATTAACAGAAACAAATAAAAATACAGGAAAATATCGAGGTTCTTTTCGATTTGCTGATTTTACTAATGATAATTTAGATTATATAAAAGCAGTTGAAACAAATGATACAATTGTAATTTTTGTTTATTATAATGGTTTTAATAAATTATATGATTCAATAGTAATTCGTTCGACAACATTATCAGTCAATGAATTAAGTTATACAGATACAGAAACAAAAACAATAAATCAAAGAACAATTAAATTCAGTGGTATAATAGGCGATACAATAAATAAGAATGGTTTATATATTTATAATTCTGAATTAAATGATACTATTTTTATTGATACTTTTATAACAAATATTAATTTTACATATTCTATAACATTTAATACAGATGGTTATAAAAAAGTAGTATTTATCGGGACGACAGAAAATAATTTATTACCACATACAATACGAATGCTTGAATTTAATATTGATAAAACACCACCAATATTAAATATAATAAAACCATTAACAGGAGAATATATTAATCAAAATATAATAGAGATAGAAGGTAGAGTGAATCATCAAACAAAATCTGATACAGTAAAGATAAATTGTTTATCGAATGAATATTATGTAAAATTAGATGAAATAGATACTTACAATTTTTCATGTTCATTTCCAATTAGTGGTTTAAATAATAATGATACCATCAAATTATTAATTACAGCAATTGATTTTGTTGGTAATACCACTGCAAAAGAAATAATATTAATTTATAAAACAGAAGTAGTTTCAAATATTAGTGTAGATAAACCACAAATTATTAATATATCAAAAGATAGTGAAATAATAAATATACGATTAAATACATTAGAAAATAAAGTTCCAGACACAACACAAATAATTATAGAAAATAATAATGGCAATAATATAATACTTTCAATACAATTTGCAGATACAGCAAATCCATTGCTATTGGTAATAAATGATATAAAGATAATAGAAGAAAAAATAAAAGAAACAATAGATGCAATAGAATCAGTAAAAAAATATGGTTCAGAAGAATATTATAATGCTGGCTTACAAACTGTTCGAGAATATAAAATATATCGGAATGGTGTTTTAATAGAAGATACAAATATTTTTTCGGAAATTTATTTAACCTTTGAAGTGCCACAAATATTTAGAGTAAACAAAAATTATACAATTTATACATTTAATGAAACAGCAAAATTATGGGAACCATTACCAGCAAGTAGAATAATAAGAAATGATGCAGAAAATAAAATCACAGCAAAATTAGAACATTTTTCAATCTATGGAATTTTCCTTGCAGCAGAACAGGTTTCAAATAATTTAACAAATGTAATTGTTTTTCCAAATCCATTTATACCTTATGATGGTAATCCACAAACAGGCAGCGAATTTAGAGGTAATTATACAGACCCAACAAATATGACAGGCATACATATTAAGAATTTAACAGGTAATAATGAAATAAATATTTATAATTTGAATGGTGAGTTAATAAGAAAATATGAAACAGATATGAATACAGCAAGAATAATATGGGACGGAAAAAATCAGGATGGTGAAAATGTTTCAAGTGGATTATATTTAATTGTAATAAAAAATAATAATGGCGAAAAAGTTATTAAAAAGGTAACTATAATCAGATAAAATGAAAAATAAAATTATTATAGGTATTATTTTTATTTTGTTTTTAGTAAATACAGGTTTTACAAAAACAACAAAATCGTATAGTGACATAATAGCAGGAATTCCAGCAACACCGTTCGCAGCCGCATTAGCAGGTGCGCATACTGCGTTTGCAAATGATATAAATAGTTTATATCTTAATCCTTCTGCAATTGCTGGAATAGAACATTCTGGTATTATTTTTGCCAATTCCAAATTATATGAAGGAATTTATTTGAATTATTTTGGTTTTGTGTATAATAAGATAAAAATATTAAATGAAAATATTTCTATTGGCTTAGATTTTACTTTGTTAAATACCGATGAAATAGAACGAACATATATAATAAATAATAATGGTTTAGCAAATCCAGCAGCAGGTGGTTATTATAAAAATACAGATAAAATGCTTGGATTGTATTATGCAGGAATAATAGAAAATTTTAAGTTTGGATTAGGAGTAAAATATTTGAATTCAAAATTAGCAGATAAAACAGCAGATGCAGTGCGTGGGGTTGTTGCCTTACAAAAATCTTTTTTAGATGAAAAATTATGGTGGGGTGTTGTAGTTAAAAATTTTGGTGGAAAATTGACCTATGTTTCAAAAGCAGAAGAAGCAAGCACTCGGTTTATTTCAGGTTTTGGTTATAAACATAATTTTAAAATATCAGAATTAAAAATAGAAGTAGATGCAGAATATATAAAATCAGATAAAATTAATTATTATGGAAGTATTGATTTTATGCCACTACCTGTTTTTAATTTACGAGTAGGTTATGATTCAAAAAATGATGCAAATAAAAATAATTTTAATTTGGGATGTGGAATTAATTTTCTCTCTAATAAAAATAAAATTTTAGTTTTTGATTATGCATTTATACCAAATAGTGATTTAGGCAATTCTCATCGTTTTGCTTTAACATTTAATTGGGGCTATAAAAAAGAATAAACATACTAATTATAAATAATTAATGCAATAAAATTATAATGAGAAATAATTTTCTAAATCAATTTCAATTATTTCTTTTTCTTCACCAGTTTTTAAATTTTTTATTTTGAATTTTTTAGAATTTATTTCATCATCACCAATAACAATAACAAAATCAAAATCTAATTTATCTGCTGTTCTTAATTGTGCTTTTAAACTTTTATCTAAAAAATTTATCTCAACAGAGTAATTATTTATTTTTCTAATTTTTTCTGCTATTTGTAAAGCATAATCATGAGCATTATAATTATATGTTGCAATAAAAATTTTTTTTTGGTTTGATTTAATTTCTAAATTTTGACTTGATAACAATAATCTTTCAAGACCAGCCGCAAAACCAATTGCAGGTTCTTTTTCACCACCAAGAATTTCAATTAAATCATTATATCTTCCACCAGCAAGCACGGCATTTTGCGCACCTAAATTTTTATTTATAAATTCAAAAGTAGTATGAGTATAATAATCAAGGCCACGAACTAAAAATGGATTTATTAAATATTTTATATTAAAATTATTTAAAATTTTTAACACATTTTCAAAATGTGATTTACAATCATTACAAATATGTTGATTAATTTTTGGAGCATTATTTTTAATGGCAATACATTTTTCTTCTTTGCAATCAAGTAAGCGTAAAGGATTTTTTTGTAATCTAATTTTACAGTTTTCACATATATTTTCTTTTTGTTGTTCATAATAATTTATAAGAACTTTTAAATATTCTTTTCGACAGGTGTTACAACCAATTGAATTTATATGTAATTCAATATTATATAAATTTAATGAAAGTAAAAAATTATTTGCTAACATAATAATTTCAGCATCAGAATAAGGGGAATGAGAACCAATAACTTCACAGCCAAGTTGATAAAATTGGCGAAGCCTACCTTTTTGTGGTCGTTCGTGTCTAAACATAGGACCAATATAAAAAAATTTTTTTATTCCACTTAAATTATGTGAAAGATTATTTTCAATATAGGCACGAATAATACCAGCAGTATTTTCAGGTCTTAATGCAATTTGTTTTTCTTTTGAAGAATTAAAAATATACATTTCTTTTTCAACTATATCAGTTCCAGATCCAAGTGTTCTATTAAATAATTCAACATATTCCATAATAGGTGTAATCATTTCCTGAAAATTATATTTAGCAACAATTGTTTTAAATTTTTCAATAATATAATTAAAAAGAATAATATCGTTATTGAAATAATCTAAAAAACCTTGAACTTTTTTAATATTCATAATAAATCACCATTTTTTATATTTCCAGATAAAAATAAAAATTAAAACAGAAAATATAGAAAGAAGCATAACAAACCAGAATGCATAAGGATGCGCTGCTAATGGAATTTTAACATTCATAGAAAAAGCACTAACAACAAAAGTAGGAACCATAATACCAATAGTAATAATATTTAAAGTTTTCATTAAAACATTAAGATTATTACTAACAATAGAAACGCGAGCATCCATCATTCCAGCAAGAATATTAGAATAAATTTCAGCTTGTTTATAACATTGATTATTTTCAATTATTATATCTTCGAGCAATTCTAAATCGTTCTTTGATAGATTTAATTTTTGAGAATTTAATTTTATTTTTTCAATAACAAAATTATTTGAATTGATTGCATTTAAGTAATAAACCAGACTTTTTTCAAGAGTAAATAAATTTATTAAATATTTATTTTCCATTGATGTATTTATTTTTGTTTCGAGTTCATCTGAAATCATATTTATGACTTTTAAATGTTCGAGAAAATGAAATATAGAGCGATAAATAATTTTAAGAGTTATGTCAATAAAAGAATTTACTTTATCAAATTGTTTACCTTCAAAAATTGGAATATCTTCAGTGGTTAAAATCAGCATAAAATCATTAAAGATAAAAATACCAATTGAAATAACTTTAAATAAAAATTGGTCTTTTGCTGAATAATTTCTCGGTTTTTTAAAAATAATCAAAGAATAATTTTCATTAATTTCAATTCGTGCTTGTTCATCAGGATCGAGTGCAGAATTTAATGAGTGTTCATCAATATTAAAATTATTCTTTATAAAAATTTTTTCATCATTATCAGGATTTATAAAAAAAAGAATTTGATATTTTTCTTGAACATTTTGAGTTAAAATTATTTTATTATTTTCAATTTTGTATATAAGTTTCATATAACACCAAATAATTTTATACTTTACAAAAGTAAATAACTTATATATAAACTAATGAAAAAAATCAAGTTTTTATTTTGAGAAAAAGAAATGAAAAATAATTTATTTATTTATAACACTTTTATATTGCCAGTTTCATTATTTACGATAAGATTTTTGTCAATTCTAAATAAGCAATATAAAGATTTTATTAGAGTAAGAAAAGAAGATTTTAAAAGAATAACTGAATTTGAAAAAACATTTAGTCATAAAGAAAAAAAGATATGGTTTCATTCAGCATCATTAGGTGAATATGAACAGGCAAAACCAATATTAAAAAAGATAAGAAAAGAATATCCAGAAATAAAAATAATAATATCTTTTTTTTCGACATCAGGATATAAATATGCACCAGAAAATAATGAATTATATGATATAAAGATTTATTTACCTTTTGATAAGAGATCATACAATAAGACACTGTTAAAAATAATTAAACCTGATTTAGTAATTTATCTTGGCTATGATGTTTGGCCAAATTTTTCATTAATATTATCAGAAGAAAAAATACCACAATATTTAATAAATGGCACGATAAAGGAAAATTCATTTAGATTAGTATTTAAAAAATTTTTTAAAAAGATATATAATAATTTGAATGGAATAATAGTTGTCTCAGAAACAATGAAAGAGAGATATAGTAAAATATATCCATCAGAAAAAATCATAGTAAAAGGTGATTCAAGAATTGATAATGTATTTGAACGCAAGAAAGAGATACAAAAAATAATATCAGAAGAAATAATAAAAGATAAATTTGTTTTTATAATTGGAAGTTCACATTTTGATGATGAAAAAATTATTTTACCTGTTTTAAAACATTTATTTGTAAAAATAAAAAATTTAATTATTATATTTGTTCCCCATAATGTTTCAAAAGATAATATAGAAGATTTAGAAAAAAGAATGAATAATATAAAATTAACATATTTAAAATATAGTGATTATGAGCGAGAAAAAAAATTTAATAATGAAGAGATAATTCTTATTGATAAAATAGGATTATTATTTCATTTGTATGGAATTGCTGATGTTGCATACATAGGTGGAAGTTTTAAAGAAGGAATACATAATGTAATGGAACCAGCAGTATTTGGATTGCCAATAATTTGTGGACCGATATATCATAATTCAAATGAAGCAGCAGAAATGAGAGAAAAGGGATATTTATTTTCAATAAAAAATTCAGAAGAATTTGAAAAAAATTTTTTTGAGTTATATAATAATATAAGACAACAAAAAGAGCAAATAAAAAAAGATATAATTGAATATATGGAAAAAAAACGTGGGACAGCGGATTATATTTTTAATAATATTATAAAAAAAGAAATAGAAAGAAGTGAAAAAAATAATGGAAAAAATCGGAATATTTATACCAGCACGATATAAATCAGTAAGATTTCCAGGTAAGTTATTACAAAAAATAGGTGATAAAACAATAATACAATTAGTCTATGAACAAGCAAAAAAAAATAAATATACTAATGAAATTATTATAGTGACTGATAATGAAAAAATAAAAGAGGAAGCAGAAAAATTTTGTGATAAAATATTTATGACGCCAGAAGAATGTAAATCAGGTTCTGAAAGAATAGGGTGGGCAATAAAAAATTATAAGTTGGAATATGAAATAGTAGTAAATTTACAGGGTGATGAACCATTAATAAATCCAGAAACAATAAATAAAGGAGTAGAGTTGTTATTAGAAGATAGAGAAGTAGAAGTTGGAACAATAATAACAAAATTTAAGAATAAAGAAGAAATAGAGAATCCAAATTTTGTAAAAGTAGTTCTGGATAAAAATAATTTTGCATTATATTTTTCAAGAAGTAAAATTCCTTATGTTCGTGATAAAGATATAGAATGTGAATATTATAAGCATATAGGAATTTATATTTTTCGAAAAAATTTTTTATTAAAATATTTAAAATTAGCAGAAGGTAAATTAGAGCAAATAGAAAAATTAGAACAATTACGAATACTTGAAAATGGATATAAAATAAAAATAGGATATACTGAATATGATACAATAGGAATAGATACTTATGAAGATTATCAAAGAATAAAAGAGAAAATAAGTAAAGGTGATAATTATGTTATTAAGTGAATTATTGAATGAGCGATTAATACAGATAGGAACAAAAGCAACGACAAAAGTTGAAGTAATAGAGGAATTAGTAGAATTACTATATAAAGAAAAATTAATAACAAATCCAGATGAGATAATAGATTTAGTATTAACACGGGAAGCCGAACAATCAACTGGATTAGGTAGAAATATAGCGATACCACATACAAGAGTAGAAGGATTAGAAAAGATTTGTTGTTCATTAATAATTTCAAAAGAAGGGATAAGTTTTAATTCAATAGACCATAGTTTAGCGAAATTAATTTTTTTAATATTAACGCCGCCGTTACAGACAAAACAACATATACTTGCATTAGAAACAATAGCATTATTATCAATGAATGAAGAATATAAAGAAAAATTAATAAATTCAAAAACCAGTGAAGAAGCAATGTCAATAATAAAAAGAGAAGAAGAATTAGAATAAAGAAAGGAGAAAGAAATGAATTATTTTAAACATGAAACAAGTGTAGTAGAAGAAGGAGCAAAAATAGGAAGTGGCACAAAAATATGGCATTTTTCGCATATTATGAAAGGAGCAGAAATAGGCAATAATTGTATTCTTGGTCAGAATGTATTTGTTGCTGCAACAGCAAAAATAGGTAATTATGTGAAGATACAAAATAATGTTTCAGTTTATGATAAAGTAATATTAGAAGATTATGTTTTTTGTGGACCATCAATGGTATTTACAAATGTAATAAATCCTCGTTCAGCAATAGAACGAAAAAATGAATATAAAACAACAATAGTAAAAATAGGAGCATCAATTGGAGCAAATGCAACAATAATATGTGGAGTAACGATAGGCAAATATGCATTTATTGGAGCAGGTGCAGTTGTAACTAAAAATGTACCTGATTTTGCAGTATATTTTGGTGTGCCAGCAAAATTTCAATATTGGATATGTAAATGTGGAATTAAATTAGTTGCAGTTAATAATGAAATTTATAAGTGTCCAGTTTGTTCAGAAACTTATATTTTGTGTAATAATACATTGAGATTAGAAAATGAATAAAATATGCTGAAAAACAGTTTAGAAGAAAATATAATCCAATTTAAAAATGTAAATAAAAAATTTAATAATAAAGTAGTGTTAAAAAATTTAAATTTAGATGTAAGAAAAGGTGAGACATTAGTAATAATAGGACAAAGTGGAACAGGCAAAAGTGTATTATTGAAATGTTTATTAAGATTAATGGAAGTAGATTCAGGTTCGATTATTGTCAAAGGAATAGATATAGTGCGAGCAGAAAAAGAACAAGTAAACGCAATAAGAAAAAATATAGGAATGTTATTTCAAAGTGGAGCATTATTTGATTTTATGACTATATATGAAAATGTTTCTTTTTTTATAAAAGAACATAAGAGAATAAAAAAGGAAGAAATCGATAAAATAGTAAAAGAGAAATTAGCATTAGTAAATTTAAGTAATACAGAAAATTTATTACCAGCGGAATTAAGTGGTGGAATGAAAAAAAGAGCATCATTAGCAAGAGCAATAGCAATAGAACCAGAAATAATACTATATGATGAACCAACGACAGGATTAGATCCAATAACAGCAAATACGATAAATAACTTGATAATTGATATGCAAAATAAATTAAAAGTAACATCAATAGTAGTAACACATGATATGAATAGTGCATTTAAAGTTGGTGATAGAATAGCAATGCTTTATCAAGGTGAAATAATAGAAATAGGCACAACAGAAGAAATAAAAAATACAAAAAATCAGTTTGTTCAAAAATTTATAAGAGGCGAATAAATGCGAGTATTAATACAGCGGGTAAAATATGGCTCAGTAATAATTAATGAAAAAGTAGTAGGTGAAATAAATAAAGGAATAGTTATTTTAGTTGGTTTTCATAAAGATGATACAGAGAAAGAATTAAATTATTTATATAATAAAATTGTTAATTTAAGAATATTTGAAGATGAGAATAAAAAATTAAATAAATCATTAATAGAAGTAAACGGCGAGGTATTATTAGTTCCGCAATTTACATTATATGCAAATTGTAAAAGAGGCCGTCGACCAGATTTTATAGAGGCAGCTTCAGCAGAAATAGGGAAAATATTATTTAATAAATTTCTTGATTTATTTAAAAAAGATATTAATATAAAATGTGAAACAGGTATATTTGGTGCAGAAATGCTGGTAAAAATTTTTAATGATGGACCAGTAACAATAATACTTGATAGTAAAGAATTATGTCATTAAAAACTATTTTACTTATTATTATTTTAATACCATTAGTAATATATATAGGCAAAATAGGTGGAAATTATATAGCATTAAATTTTATATCGAAAGATAATATTGAAGTAAAAGAAGAGAAAAATGAAGAAGTAAAAGAAGAAGTAAAACCAGATACAGTTGTAGTATTAAAAGTAACCCAGAAAAAAACGAAATTACGAGCAGGCTGGGGCGGCAATTTTGCAATTATCAAAGAATTAAAAGTTGGCACATATTTAGAACCAATAAATTATTATAATCGCTGGTATAGAGTAAAAACAGAAAAAGGAATTATTGGTTGGGTAAATAGAAAGGTAGTAGAAAGCACAGTAATTGATAGAGTAGAGTTTGAAAAATATTTTAGTAATTTTGATTTTGAAAAGTTTTTAAAAGTAAGACTTAAAGAAATAAATAATGAATTATCAGATACTTTTATAAATTTAGTAAATTTAAGTGATTATAAAAAAATTTATTTTTCTAATTCAGTAAATTCAAGAATAATTAGTAAAGCATTTAAATATGATGTAATGTATTTGATTTGTTATAGAGATAAAATGTGTAAAGTAACAACATTTTATGGGACAAAAGGCTGGGTATCAGATGATGAAATAAAGTTGATTTATAAAAATTTAGATAATGAAATTGAGTTTCTTGAATTAAATGAAGAAAATTTAAAAAGAATAAAAAACAAAATAGGAAAAACAAAAGAACAAAACATAAATGTTCGAGAAGATCATAATATAGAAACAAAAACAATTATTTATTTGCCGAAGAATATAAATATATTAGTTTTGTCATACTTTGAAGGGTGGTATCAAATTTTTTATAATAATGTAATAGGCTGGTGTGATGAGAAAAAAATAGAAGTGAAATAAAAAAGTTCTTGCAAAAATAAAAAAAATTAATTATAAATAATATAATGATAAATATTTATTCAAATATAGCAAATTCAACAGAATTATTTAGAATAATTTGGAAATATATTGTTATTATTGATATTATCGTATGTTTATATTATTTTTTCATAAAAATTAGTTTTTTTTCACATTTTGATTCGTTTGATTATTTTGATTATAAATATTTATTAAGGATATTTTTTTTACAAATATTAATATGGGGAACAACACTTGTATGGGCATTTCCGTTAATTATAATTATTTTTTTGATACCATATTTATATGTGGTGATACAATATATATATAATAAAGAAGAATTTGTTTATTTAAAAGAAGAATTTGCTATATTAAATTTATCAATAATAATATGGATATTAGCGTTATTACATAAAATATTTATATATAAAAAAGATATAACATTTGATTATTATACATATTTATTTTTATTTCAAAGATATCCTGATTTATTTTAATTGATATGAATAAATTTTTTATAACATTTAAAATACCCCATAAATCATATTATTATAAAGTAGCGTTAGCAGGCACATTTAATAATTGGAATCAAAATGTTCATTATTTAAAAAAAATTAATAGCGATTGGATAATTACAATCGAATTAGAACCTGGTTATTATGAATATAAGTTTGTTATCAATGATAATATATGGATAAATGATGCACAAAATATACGAACAAATGTGTTAGACCAGAATAATTCAATTATATTAATTGATGAAAATGGATTAAGTATATTTAATAAAGAATTTAATGAAAATTATTTTCCGCAAATAATTTATCCTGATGAAAAATATAAGAAATTATATAATGAATTATATCATCAACTTTTTTCAAAAATAAGTTATGGTAATACAAAAAATAATTTTTCAAAAATATATTTTAATGAAGGAAAAGATGATTGTATTTATCAATGGGATTGTTGTTTTTCAGAATTGTTTTTAATGTTTGGAAATAATGTATTTCCATTAATGGCAAATATTGATAATTTTTATCGCGTGCAATCAGCAGATGGCTATATACCGAGATTATTAAGAGTAATTGATGGCTTACCAACAGCAGAATATAAGAAATCAGCGCCATTAATAAATCCGCCAATTTTTTCTTACATTGAATGGAAGTATTTATATTTTACAGGTAATATAGAGAGAATAAAAAATATTTTTGAGAAAATAGAAAAATATTATTTCTGGATAGAAGAAAATCTTTCGATAGAATATAACAATAGATTATTTTATAATACCTTATTAGGATCTGGAATGGATAATTTACAGCGTGAACATTTAAATAAAAAATCAGTTTGGATTGATATGAGTTCACAACAGGCATTATCAAGTTTAATATTATATAAATTATGCAAATTATTAAATTATTATGAGAAAGAGAAACTATTTTTACAAAGATATAATGAAATAAAAAATGAGATAAATAAATATTGCTGGGATAATGAAACAAATTATTATTATGATGTAAAGGAAGATGGGAGCAAATTAAAATTAAAAACAGCAGCAGGCTTCTGGCCTTATTTAGCATCATTAGCAACACCAGAGCAAATTGATTTATTTATTTTACATTTATTAGATCCGACAAAATTTTATAGAAAAAATGTTGTTCCAGCATTATCAGCAGATGAAGAAGGGTATTCGTCAATGGGCTGGCAATGGCGTGGTGGAGTATGGTCACAAATTAATTATATATTATTTGAAGGCTTGAAGAATTATAATTATTTTTATATACCATATATTTTAACAAAAAGAAATTTATCAAATATACAAAAAGTATTTTATGAATTTGAGCCAGAGCAGGATAAAATATCTCCGTTAGAAAAAAATGTATATACTAATACTTTCTGGGAATTTTATGCACCTGATTTTGAAAAGCCAGCATATCGGTGGGATAATAATTATTATTGTAAGGCAAATTATTTGAATTGGACAGCATTATCAGTAATAAATATGTTTATTGAAAATATACTTGGTTTTGATTTTAATGGATTAAACAATTTAATTAATTTAAGAATATTTGAAATAGATGAAAACTATCGAGGAATAGATAGATTTTATTTTCGAGGAAAACCTTTAAAAATTATTTATAAATTAGATAAAGATAAAATAATATTAGAATATAGTTGTGAAGAAGAAATAAATTTATGTGTAAATTATAAAGGAAAAGTATTTAATCAATTTATATGCGGAAATAATAAAGTAATAGAATTAAAGATATAAATTTAATAGAGAGGTAAGGAAAGATAGATGAGTCAGGATACAAATAATTATTTAGAAAATTTTGAAGAAATGCGCGCAGCAGTATTGCGAAAGTTATATGAAACTCATAAAGAAAAAATAGAAGAAAAAAAGAAAAAACGAGCAGTAGAATTACAACAAAAAGTATTAAGAGCGACGGCGGCAAAAAAAGTTGGCGAAAAAAAAGGTGAGACGCAGCAAATAATAAAAGAGACAGTTGTTCAAACCTCAACCACATCTTATGCTGCATCCGGTAAGTTGACAATTAAGAAAGAATTAAAAATAATTATATCAACAAGATTACCTACAACAAAACGAAGCTTTTATCATATATTAAATCTTCATTCAATATATAAAAAAATAGAAATAGAAGAATTAGCGAAGGTTTTACAAGTGTTAAAATCAGATAATATTGATTTAATCGTGTTGGAAGATAATAATGACCCAGAGTTTGATACAAAAGAGTGGGTGATGGCTATAAGGGGCTTTGAATTAGAAAAGAAATTAAAAGCATCACCAATTTTAATTTTAAAAAAAGAAGATAAAGGATTGTACGATTCTTTCTTTATAAAAGATAAAAGTATTATTTCATTAAATTTATTAAAAGAAAATTTTGAGGAAGATTTTAAGAAAAAAATTCCTCCAATATTTAATAAAAATAAACATTATTATTTTATATCAAAATCAATATTAGTTGAATGGGAAGATGAAATAGTAACATATTATTTTCTTGATAATATAAATATGGATGAAGCGATTGAATTTAATAAATATATAGAAAATCCATCAGTTATTTCAAGAATGAAAGAGTGTTTTTCAATAAATATAAATCTTTATTATTGTGCCAAAGCACCAGCAATGACTATTGGATCATTGATAAGTATGCATAAAAATTATGATACAGTAGTATTTTATTTGATAATGAAAGACACACCAGTAAATGAAGCATTAAGTAAATTTAATGATATAAATATAAATATTCTTTAATCGCAATATTATGCTTAAATATTTTATAATGACCTTTGGTTGTCAGATGAATAAGCATGACAGCGAAATCATTGAGACCCAATTAATTGAAAATAATTATCAAAGAGTTGAAAAACCAGAAAAAGCAGAAATAATAATATTAAATACCTGTGCAGTGCGAGAGCATTCATCACAAAAAGCAATTAGCATAATGGGTTCTTTTTTAAAAATAAAAAAAAGACAAAACAATTTATTTCCTATTTGTATTTTAGCTGGCTGTGTAGCACAGGCAGAAAAATCTGAATTATTAAAATCATTGCCAGAACTTGATATTATTATAGGACCGCAGGATATTTATAATTTTTCACAAATATTAAATGAGTTTTTACAAACTAAAAATTTATTAATTCATTGTTCAGAAGATTTTTATTATCCTTATGAAAAATATTATCTAAAAAGAAAATATCAAAGTAAATTTCAAGCATTTATTTCAATAATGAATGGTTGCAATAATTTTTGTTCTTATTGTATTGTGCCTTATACACGGGGACGAGAACATAGCAGAAAATCAGAAGATATATTGAACGAAATAAATTATTTATTAGAAAAAGGATATAAAGAAATAACATTACTTGGTCAGAATGTAAATTCTTATGGTAAAGATTTAGAAAATGAAATTTCTTTTTCTGATTTATTAAATAGGATTGATAAATTTAATTTTGATTTCTGGCTGCGGTTCATTACTTCGCATCCAAAAGATATTTCAATTGATTTAATAAATTCTTATAGTTCATTTAAAAGAGTAGTAAATCATTTGCATTTACCATTACAATCAGGTTCAGATAAAATACTAAAATTAATGAATAGAAAATATACGAGAGAAAATTATAAAGAAATAATTTATAAATTAAGAGAAATAAAACCAGATATAAATATAACGACTGATTTAATAGTTGGATTTCCTGATGAAAATGAAGATGATTTTAGAAAAACTATTGAATTAGTAAATGAAATAAAATTTGATTTTGCATTTGTATTTAAATATTCAGATAGAAAAGGAACAGCCTCAGTTTCATATAAAAATAAAGTTCCACAAAATATCATAGAAGAAAGACATAATATTTTATTAAATGAAATATTAAAATTATCTTATGAAAGTAATAAAAAAATGCTTGGAAAAATAGTTAAAGTATTAGCAGAAAAAGTAAGTCCAAAAGATAAAAATTATTTAAGTGGGCGGACATCAGAAAATAAAGTAGTAATATTTAAAGGAGCAGAAAATTTAGTTGGAAAATTTTGTAGAGTAAAAATAAGAGAAGCGAAAAGTTATACCTTATGGGGCGATTTAGTTGAATGAGAAAATTTCTTCTTATAAATATTTAGCAGTAAAACATAATGTTTATCCAAATATTGTTTTAGTAGATAGTTCAAATCGACAATTATATTTTCATTCTAAATATAATCCTTATGAAGAAATAAAAAGATTAACAAAAGATATATTAATAAATGAAAATGATTTAATAATTATTTTAGGTTGTGGTGCAGGTTATATACTTGAATATTTAAATGGTAAGGTTAAATTTGAAAATATAATAATAATACAAAAAGATGAAGAACTCTTAAAAATAATAGAAAATAATTATTTTAACCAGTATCTTCAAAAAATAAAAAATATATTTACAGAAAAAAAAAAGAAAGAATTAATTAATTTTTTTAATCAACTTGATTTTACAAGATATAAGAAAATTACATATATTTTGCATCCAGTTGAATATCACATATTTAATGAATTTTATTCAAATATACAAAAACAATTAAAAGATATAGTAGATTCATTTATTTCAAGAGAATTAACAATTTCAAAATTTTATAAAATATTTTTTCAAAATTTTTTTGAGAATTTAGAATATCTACAAAATGATAATTGTATAAGTATAATAAAAAATGAATTAAAAGGAAATGCCGGGATTTTAATTGGTGCTGGTCCTTCATTAAATTTAGAAATAGAAAATATAAAAAAAAATCAAAATAAATTTTTTATTTTTGCAGTTGATACAGTTTTTGATTTTCTGGTTGATAATAATTTAAATCCAGATTTTGTTATTACACTTGACCCACAAAAAATTAGTCTTTCACATTTTAAAAAAGATAAATATGAGAATACAATCTTACTTTATGAAGCAACTGGCTGTTCCTATATTTTACCAAAATTTTCAAATAGATTATTTATTTCAACTGGATTTCCATTATTGAATTATTTGCTTAATGATGACAGAGATTATTTTGTTTTTAATGAAGCAGGTGGTTCTGTTGCTACTTTGACTTTTTGTATAATGGAATATCTGGGAATAGAACCAATAATATTAATTGGCGTGGATTTATCTATTTCTTCTGGTTCGTATTCATTTGCTGCTTCTTATTTTGATAATCATTTGAATTCATTGAATAAGTTTAATACATTAGAAAATTTTTATTATAAAGATTTTTTTACTTCTAATCTAATTAAGGTAAAAGGTAATGAAGGTGAAGTATATACAACATATTCATTAAATGAATATTTAAAGTGGTTTAATGAGAAAATGAAAGGTATAAAAAATAAAACGATATACAATACATCATTAAAAGGAGGATATATAAAAAATACGAAAATAAAGCGATTTTCAGAAATATGTGAAATAATAACAGCCGAAAAAAATAATGAAATAATAAAAGAGAAGATAAGAAATAAAAAAGTAAGAAAAGATTTTAAAATAGAATTAAAACATAAAATGTTAGAAATACAGAATATTTTAATCAAAGAAAAAGATTGGAATTCATTAATATTAAAAGAAAAGAAAAATCTTGACCTGATAAATATAATATTATATAAAAATAAGAATAATTTAAATAATAGAGAATTTCAAGAAGAAGTGATAACATATTTAAAAGAAATAGATAATAAATATTTGAAATGAGAAAATAATGAAAGGTTATAACGACCCAATAAAACAATATAAAGAGACACAGATAAAAACAGCAAGTCAGGGGCAACTAATTTTAATGATGTATGATGGAGCAATTAAATTTTTAAATATATCATTAACAGGCTTTGAAAAGAAAAAGTATGATATTGTAAATAACAATATAATAAAAGCACAGGATATAATAACAGAACTTATGCTTGCATTAAGATTAGAAGCAGGCGAAATAGCAAAGAATTTATATAGTTTATATGAATATATGAATCGCAGATTAATAGAAGCAAATATAAAAAAGAATCCAGAAATATGCAAAGAGATATTAAAAATGCTTGAAGAATTGAGGGATGTATGGCGACAGGTAATAGAAAAGGTAGGTGATACACAACCAAAGGAAATACCGCAACCACAGTATAAATCGCCAACATATTCGAAACCAGTAAAACCAATAAAAGAAGAAGAAAAGCCAGGCGCAAGTGGCGGCTTAAATATTCAAGGTTAAAATGCAAATGAAGAACACATCGTTCAAAAAGATAAAGGAACAATTAATTAATTATAAAAATTTATTATCTGAGTTAAAAAAAATAATAACGAGTGGCGAAGAAGAAAAAATAGAAAGTTTACTAAATGATATAAGAAATCAATTTAATGAAATAAATAAAATTGATTTACAAAAAATTAAATTGAATGAAAAAGAAATAGAAGAAATAAAAGAACTGGAAGAAATAATAATAAATGAAATGAGTAGCATAAAAGAAAAATTAAATAATAATTTAACATTAATAAACAATGAATTAAACAGCATAACAATAACAAAATCAATTTTGCAGAATTATTATAAATTCAAAAATGTATCAAGCAGATTTATAGACCAGAAAAGATAAATGGAGACTTATACACAAAATAAGATAATTGATAACAAAATAATAGAAGTATTCAAAAAAAAATTAGAAAATAATAATTTGGGTCAGGGGTATATTTTATATGGTGCGGATGAAACTATAAAAGCAAATACAGTAATTGAATTATTTAAATTTTTAAATTGTAAGAATAATCAAAATTTTAGTGCGTGTGATAATTGTTCATCTTGCAAAAAGGTTAACAATAATTTTCATCCTGATTTAATCGAAATAAAAAAAGAGAAAGAATATATAGGAATAGAACAGATATTACAAATAAGTGATATGATAAAATATACAAATTTTGAAGCAAAATATAGATTTATTATTATATACAAAGCAGATGAAATGACAATAGAAGCAGCAAATAGTTTTTTAAAAATATTAGAAGAACCACCACAGAATACATTTTTCTTTTTGTTTTGCAATGATAAAAATAAATTATTACTGACTATTATTTCAAGATGTAATATATTAGAAGTAACAAATTATTCATATTTCGAATTATTAAAAGATAAAGAAGAAATAGGAAAAGAAAAAATAAAAAGTATAACAAATTTTTCAAATAATTATGATGAATTAAAAAATTATTATCTTACAGAAGAATATATTGAATTCAGGGATACACTAATAAAAAAAATAATAAGTTATATAAATAATGATTTTAAATATGCAGATTTTATTAATTATATTCGTTCATTTTATAATTTTCAAAAAAGATTAAAAGAGAAAGAAAAAAAATTATTTTATGAAACAAAAATTTTTGAAATCTTAATTTCATTTTATAGAGATATATATTATTTTCAAAAGACAAATAATTTTGAATATTTAATAAATGTAGATTATAAAGAAGAAATAATGGAATTATGCAAAAATAAAAGTGAAGATAAAATTATCGAAATGATATTTTTAATATTTGAATATTGTAAAAAATTATATAATAATTTGAATTTAAGAATTTTATTAAATGAATTATTTTTAATAATGGAGGAAAAGAGATATGGTTAAATTTAATTTTGAGTACATAAAAGAATTTATTAAAGAAGAAGAAATAAAAAAGTATAATGAAGAAATTTATAAAATCCATAATAATTTGCAGAATAAGAATTGTGCTGGCAGTGAATTTACAGGTTGGTTTGATTTACCAGAGAAAATAGAATTCGATTTATTAAAAGATATATATAAAACAGCGAAAAAAGTGCGAAAGAAAAATGAGATATTTATTTTGATAGGAATAGGTGGTTCATATTTAGGCGCAAGAGCAGTAATAGAAGCATTAACACCAATGTTTAAAAAAGATAAATCAATAGAAATAATTTATGCAGGGACGAATATTTCAGCTGATTATTATAAAGAATTATTAGAATATTTGAAGGAGTATAAAAAGAAAGATATATATGTAAATGTAATATCAAAATCAGGAACAACAACAGAACCAGCAATAGCATTTAGAATAATAAAAAATTTTTTAATAAAAAAATATGGTGAAAAATATAATAAACATATTTGCGCAATCACAGATGCTAAAAAAGGTGCATTAAGAAAAATAGCAAATGCAGAAGATTATAAATCATATATAATACCCGATGATATAGGCGGAAGATATTCAGTGTTAACGCCAGTTGGGCTTTTTCCAATTGCAGTAAGTGGAATAAATATTTATGAATTAATAAATGGTGCACTTGATTGTTATAAATATCTTAATTCATTAAATAATAGTCCAGAGAATCCAGCATATAAATATGCAATAATAAGAAATATTTTATTTAGCAAAGGAAAAGAAATAGAGATATTAGTAAATTATAATCCAAAGTTACATTATTTTGCAGAATGGTGGAAACAATTATTTGGCGAGAGTGAAGGCAAAGAAGGAAAGGGAATTTTTCCTGCTGCTGTTGATTTTACAACTGATTTACATTCACTTGGTCAATTAATACAGGAAGGTAAACGAAATATTTTTGAAACAATAATAAAAATAGAAAAGAGTAATAGTTCAGAAAAAATACCATTATTTGAAGAAGATAGTGATGAATTAAATTACATAGCAAATAAAGAAATAAATGAAGTGAATTTAAAAGCACTTGAAGGGACATTAGAGGCACATATAAGCGGCGGAGTGCCAAATATAATAATTGAATTAGATGAATTATCAGCATATAATATTGGTTATTTAATTTATTTCTTTGAAAGAGCATGTGCATATAGTGGTTTATTAGCAGGAATAAATCCATTTAATCAACCTGGTGTTGAAGCATATAAGAAAAATATGTTTAAATTATTAGGAAAGAAATAATGGTAATTTATATATTATCAATTATTTTTCTTTTATGCTGTTCATTTTATTTTTCAGGTTCTGAAACAGCATTATTTTCAATAGACATACATAAGTTAGCATTATATAAAGATTCAAACGATAAAAGAAAACAATTAATCTATAAATTATTATCATCACCAAACAAATTAATGATAACTCTATTAATTGGTAATATATCAGTAAATGTATTAGCCTCAACAATATTTGAAAGTTTAACCAGAGAATTATCAGAAAGTATTTTTAAGAATAATCCACTTATATTAAAATTTGTATTACCAGTTTCAATTATAATAATGACTTTTTTACTTTTAATTTGTGGAGAAATAACACCAAAAACAATAGCAGTATCAATAAATGAAAAATTTGCATATTATTCAGTTCCGCTATTATCCAAATTTTTTATTATTGTCACACCAATAAGAATGATATTATTGACACTTTTAAATTTAATAAGAAAAATAATGCGAATAAAAAGTTCACCAGAATTATTATTTAAAGAGGAAGATATAAAAACAGCAATCGAAATGAGTCATAAAGATGGTGAAATAGATAAAGATGAAATATATTTATTTAAAAATATTTTTGAATTTGAAAAATATTTGGTAAAAGATATTTTAATTCCTAAAAAAAATGTTTTTATTTTAGATGAAGAAAAAACATTAAGTGATTTATTAAATGTATTAGCGAAAAAAAATTTTACAAGAATATTAGTTTATAAAGATAATATTGAAAATATATCTGGAATAGTTTATTTGAATGAAATAAAGAGTTATGAAAAAATGGATAAGAAACTAAAAGAATTAAAAAAAGAAATTATATATGTTCCAGAAATAATGAATTTAAGTAATCTATTAATAAAATTAATAAAAAATAATATGGATACAGCTGTAGTAGTAGATGAATATGGTTCATTTATAGGTTATGTATCAATAAATGAAATACTTGAAAAAATATTTGGTCGAATAAATGTAGATGCCGAAAATAGAAATTATATAAATAAGATAAATGAAAATGAATATATAATTAAAGGTTTTTGTGATTTAACATTTATAAATAATTATTTTAATACAAATTTTCAGGATAATTTTTCATCATCATTAAATGGTTTTTTAACATATAAATTTGGCAGAATACCAAAACCAAATGAAAAAATAATAATAAATAAATTTGAGTTTTTAATAATTGATAGTAATAATAAATATATAAATGAAGTAAAAGTAAGAAAGATAAAATGATAGAAATAATTTATAGTATAATCTTAATAATATTATTTATTTTTTTAAAAGCATTATTTACATCATCAGAAATGTCTTTTGTATCAACAAATAAAATAAAACTTGAAACGAACATAAGGAATAATGTAAAAAATGCAAAATTAGTTGGTCATTTTATTAAGAAACCACAGAATTTATTTGGTACAACATTAGTAGGAAATAATCTATGCACAGTAGCGGCAGCACAAATTACTTCATATTTAATTTCAGAAAAGTTAAATTTACCACAATTAGAACAAACGATAGTATCAACACTTATAATAACGCCAGTGATTTTATTATTTGGTGAAATAACACCAATGTCACTTGGCAGAGAATTTTCAAATGTATATCCATATAAAATAGCACCTTTCATATATATAGCAAATTTTATTCTTAAACCACTTGCTTTTATTTCATCTAATATAGCACTTTTTCTTGGTAAAATATTATCAAGTAAAAAAATAGAAAAATCCAATATAAGTCGAGATGAATTGAGAATATTAATAGATGAAATAAATAAGAGAGCAGAACCACAAAAAGAAATAAAATTAAATATGTTAAAAGAAGTGATTGATTTTTCAGAAACGACAGTAAAAGAAATAATGATACCATTAACAAATGCAACACTTATTAATGCAGAATTAACAAAAGAAGAAATATTAAAAATATTTAATTCAACAAAATATGATAAGATACCAGTATATAAATATAGAATAGATAATATAATAGGTTTCTTAAATATAACAGATTTTTGGCGTAATATAAATAATAATAAAAAAATAGATGAATATTTAATAAAGCCACCATTTTATGTTCCATTAAATAGGTCAATTGATGATTTGTTAAAAGATTTACAGGAGAAAGGTAGAACATCAGCAATTGTAGTTGATGAATTTGGCAGTATAGTTGGCATAGTTTATTATAATGATATAGTAAGTGAAGTAATTTATGAATTAAAGACATTTACAAAAGGTCATAAAGTAATAGAACCACTAAAAAAGATTAATGAGTATAGTTATGAAATAGATGGAAATTATCGAATAGCTGAATTAAATGAAGAATTAAACTTAAATTTACCAGAAGAGGAACATTATACAACAATAAATGGTTTTATAATACATTTAATAGAAAGAATACCACAGCAAAATGAAATAATTGCTTATGAAAATTATTTATTTACAGTAATAAAATCATCAGATAAAAAAATAGATAGAGTTTTACTTGAAATAAAAAAAAATCTTGACAATAATGATAAAAAGGAATAAAATAGTAAATTTAAAAATATAAAGAGGAAAAAAATGTTCGATTTAGCAATAGCAATTATTATAATATTATTTGTGTTTGGAATAATAGTAATAACATACATATTAAAAATTAAGCGAGCGAAAAAAGAAATAGAAATATTGAATCAAGAAATAATGCAGGGTCGAAAAGAGCGCGAACGATTAAAGACATTAAAAGAAGAGATTAAAAAAGGAAGTAAATGAGAAAAATAAATTTCAATGAAGATAATAGAAGAGAAAGAAATAGCGGGGTTAATAAAAGAGTTATATAAAAGGGCGAGTATAAAATTACCAGTCAGAATAAAAAATAAATTATTAAAGACTTCCAGAAAAGAAAAAAATAAATTAGCAAAAATAGTATATAAAGAATTAATCGAAAATTATAAAATTAGTGAACGAGAAAAAATACCATTATGTCAGGATACAGGATATCCAGAGTTTTTTATAACAATAGGAAGAAATATTCAAATAAAAGGCGATATAAATAAAGCAGTAACAGAAGGGACAAAACAAGCAACAATAGAAGGGTATTTAAGAGCATCAGTAATAAGGAATGTTTTTAATCGCAGAACAAATACAAAATACAATATACCACCAAATATACATTATTTTTTTGATAATAGTGATAAACTGAAAATAATCTGTTTTCCAAAAGGTGGTGGCTGTGATAATATCTCAAAATTATTAATGTTAAATCCATCAGTTTCAAAAGATGAAATAATAGAAGAAATATATAAAGCGATAATAAATGATATACCGCAAGCATGTCCACCAATATTTATTGGAATATGTATAGGCGGAACATCAACAACAGCGATGCTATATGCCAAATTAGCCTTATTAAAAGGTGATAATTTAAAAGAAGTAGAGGCAATAAAAAGAAAATTAAAAGAGAAAATAAATAAATCAGGAATAGGCGCAATGGCTTATGGTGGAAAAAATACAGTATTAGAAATAAACATAGTTTTAAAACCAGTTCATATTGCTTCATTACCAGTAGGAATAAGTGTGAGTTGTAATAGTTTTAGATATAGTAAAGGAGTGATATAAAAAATATGGAAAAAAAAGTAGTAATATTTGGAAGTGCAATAATCAAGGAAGGAAGTGAAGATTTTGAATTAGGAGTAGAAATAGGAAAATATTTAGCAGAAAGAAATTATGCAGTAGTAAATGGCGGATATACAGGGATAATGGAAGCAGTAAGTAAAGGAGCAGCAGAAAAAAAAGGTAAAATAATAGGCGTGACATCAAAAGCATTTGGTAATCAAATACCAAATAAATATTTAACAGAAGAAATTGAGACAGTGGATTATTGGGAACGAATACGAACAATAATTAATTTAGGTGATGTATATATAGCGTTAAAAGGTGGCACAGGAACATTGGTTGAAGTAGCACTTGTTATTGAAATGTTAAATAAAAATTTTTTTAAAAGAAATGTATTTTTATTAGATTGCTGGAAAAAAGTTTTAAAGCCATTAATGAAAGAATTAAAAGAATTTGATGCACGTTTCCCTGACCGTTCACCGTTGCAATATCTTTATTTTTTTAAAGATATTAAAGAATTTGAAAAGATATTTAATAAAGTAAAAATATAAAAAATGTTACCAAAAAAATTATTAAAGGATATTGTGATTTTTTCGAAAAAAAAATTTAATATCAAAAGTTCAGTTTATAAAGTTAATTTTATTTATGTTGATTCATTTGATAAATTGAAGGATTATTTAAATGATTATTATTTAATAATAATAGATGTTCGATTAGTAAATGAAAAAGAATGTTTAAAATATTTTAGAAAAATAAAACCAAAAGCATATATAGTCTTATATTCACCAGAAGAAATAAGTAAAACAGTATTTAATTCATTTTATCAATTTGTAAAAAAGATAGATGAAAATATAATAAATTTAATAATAAAAGGTGCGAATAATTATTATTATTTAGCGCAAAAATATATTGATGCAAAACATAATCTTGAAGATTTAAATAGTATAGGAATATCATTAGCATCAGAAAAATCAATTCCAAAATTACTTGATTTAATATTATTTAAAAGCAGGGAATTAACAAGGAGTGATGCAGGAAGTTTATATATTGTTGAAAAAGAGAATAATAAGAAAGTTTTAAGATTCAAATTAACACATTGTGATTCAATAAAAATTCCATTTAAAGAATACACAATACCAATAAATAAAGAAAGTATAGCAGGTTATGTAGCATTAACAGGAAAAATATTAAATATAGAAAATGTAAATGAAATTTCATCAGTAGCGCCATATAAATTTAATAAGGAATTTGATATAAAAAGTGGCTATAGAACAGTAAATATGCTTGTTATACCAATGAAAAATAATAAAGATGAAGTAATAGGTGTATTGCAATTAATAAATAGAAAAAAGAATAAAATAAAATTAACCAATTCAAATATTGAAAAGAATATAATTCCTTATGATTCATTTTGTGAAGAGTTATCAAAATCATTAGCTGCGCAAGCTAGTGTGGCTTATGAAAATAGTAAATTATATGAAGATATAAATAATTTGTTTGAAAGTTTTGTAACAGCAAGTGTGATAGCAATAGAAGCGAGAGACCCAATAACAAATGGTCATTCATTACGAGTAGCAGAATTATCAGTAAAAATAGCAAAAGCAATAAATGAGATAAAAACTGGAAGATTTAAGAATATAAAATTTAATGAAGATAATATTAAAGAATTGAGATATGCAAGTATCTTACATGATTTTGGAAAAATTGGTGTTCGAGAAAATATATTAACAAAACAATATAAATTATATAGTGAACAAATAAATAGTATAATTTTAAAATTTGAATTATTAAAATACTATTATAAAAATAATTATATGAAAAGGATAATGAAATTAATAAGAAGTAAAAAAGATATAAAAAAAATCACAAAAGAAATAAAAGAACTAACAGAAAAATTAAAAGAAAAATTTGCTGAAATAAATAATTATAAAGAAGTGTTAAGACAAATAAATGAATCAACATATTTAGATGAGAGTTATTATAAAAAACTTGAAAAAATAAAGAAATTAAATTATAAAAATGCAGAAGGAAAAAAAGAAGAAGTAATAAAAGACGAAGAATATGAAAAGTTAAAAATAAAAAAAGGGACATTAGATGAAAAAGAAAGAGTAGAAATAGAATCCCATGTTGAATATAGTTATAAATTTTTAAAAGAAATAAAATGGACAAGCAATTTAGAACAAATACCAAAATTTGCATATATGCATCACGAGCGATTAGATGGTTCAGGTTATCCAAACAAACTAAAAGGCGATAAAATAGCGCTTCAAGCAAGAATAATTGCTGTTGCAGATGTATTTGATGCAATAGTAGCATGGGATAGACCATATAAAAAAGCAATAGCAATAGATAAGGCATTAAAGATATTGAAAGAAGAAGCGGAAAAAAATAAACTTGACAAAGATATAGTAGATATATTTATTGAAAAAAGACTTTATCATAATTAAAGAGAGAAAAAGAAAATGGTAAAAAAGAAAGCGGATAAAATAATAAATAAAATATTTTTATTTTTTGTAATAATAACTTTTTTTGTTATAGCATTAATAGTTGGAGTATTAGAAATATTTTATCATCAACTGCCATCATTAAAACCATTAGACCCAACAGATAATGAAAATATAAGTTATTGGGGCATACCATCAAAAGTATATTCAGCAGAAGGAGTATTATTTGCTGAGTTTTATAAAGAAAAGAGAGAAATAATAAGTTATAAAGATATACCAAAAGATATAATAAATGCCATCATAGCAATAGAAGATAAAGATTTTTTTAAACATAGAGGAATAAATTTTAAAGGGATTATGCGTGCATCATTTATAAACATAATAAAAGGATTTGGGACACAGGGGGGTAGTTCATTAACACAACAACTTGCAAAAGCATTATTTTTATCGCCAAAAAAGGAAATATCAAGAAAAATAAAAGAAGCATTATTGGCAATAAAAATCGAGATGGAACTAACGAAAGATGAGATATTAGAAAGATATTTTAATAAAATATATTTTGGGCATAATGCTTATGGATTAGAAGCAGCAGCAAATGTATATTTTGGTAAATCAGCAAAAGAATTAACATTAGGTGAATGTGCAATGTTAGCAGGTTTGCCAAAAGCACCAAATAGATATTCTCCATTAAAAAATCCAGTTGAGGCAAGAAACAGACAATTATTAGTATTAAATGAAATGGTAAAAGATGGTTATATAACAGAAAAGCAAAAAGAAGCAGCAATAAAAGAATTTTGGGATAATTATAATTCAACAAAAAGAAAAGAGATTGAAAGTAATTTTAGAGTTCGTTCACATAAAGCAGGACATTTTGTTGATTATATAAAAAAGCAATTATTAAGAGATTATAATGTCGATTTAGTATTTAATGGTGGTTTAAAAATATATACGACAATAAATATAAAATATCAACAAGTAGCAGAAGAAGTAATAAGTGAACATTTAAAAAATATAAATGCAACAGCAAGAAAAACAGGGATTTATAAAGACCAGAAAATAGAAGGAGCATTAATAGCATTAAATACAAGAAATGGTGATATACTTGCTATGGTTGGTGGCAGTGAATGGACTGTAGATAATCAATTAAATCGTGCAGTTCAAAGTTTAAGACAACCAGGTTCATCATTTAAACCGTTTGTATATTTAACAGCATTTGAAGCAGGCTATTCACAAGCATCAATAGTTCTTGATGCACCAGTATATTTCGAAGGTGCAAATAATAAATTGTGGGTTCCAACAAATTATGATGAAAATTATTTAGGACCAATAACAATAAGAACAGCATTAATAAAATCACAAAATATACCAGCAATAAGAATAGCAGATAAAGTTGGTATACGAAATGTGATAAATACAGCGAAACGATTAGGCATAAAAAGTCCATTACAACCATATTTACCAACAGCAATTGGAGCAACAGATGTTCGAATAATAGAAATGGCAAATGCATTTATGTGTTTTGCAAATGGTGGTTATTATTATAATGTGAATGGAATAAATAAAATACTTGATAGAAAAGATAATGAAATATATAGAAAAACAATTTCAGGTAATCGAGTAGTATTACCAGAATATGCTTATGTAATGACAGATGTCTTACAGGGTGTGACACAACCAGGTGGAACAGCGAGTAAAATTAGTTCAATAATTACAAGACCTGTAGCAGGTAAGACAGGGACTACAAATAATTATCGTGATGCCTGGTTCATTGGCTATACACCATCAGTTGTTATAGCAGTTTGGATTGGTTATGATAAAGGTGAATTGACATTACAAAAAGGGCAAACAGGCGGTGGCGTAGCAGCACCAATTTTTGCTGAATTTGTTAAAAAAGCAATGGAAGATGAACCGATAGAAAAGTTTGAACCACCATCAGGAATAGTATTTAAAAATGTATGTAAAACAACAGGAAAATTAGCAACAGAAAATTGTCCAATAATTAGCATGGCATTTGTCAAAGGTACAGAACCAAAAGATTATTGTGCAGAACATTAAAAATAAAAATAGAGGTGAATTATGAAAAAGATAATATTTTTTGATGCATTAATTATTTTTTTATTTTTAGTTAATTGCAATAAATTTTTTGTAAAAAATGAAGAAGCAATAAAAAAATTAGAGGAACGAGTAACAAGGATAGAAGAAGAACAAAGTAAAATAAAAAATGAATTTTCAAATCAATTAAAAGAAATGAATGAAAAATGGAATACAAATATAGAATTTTTATCTGAAAGCATTGTCAAATCAAGTTATTTTACAGATAATTTAAGGACATTAAGAGAAGAATTATTAAAACTCATAAATGAAGCACATGAAAAATGGAATACAAATATAGAATTTTTAAGTAAAAGTATAGAAGATATAGAAGTTTTAAGAAATGAGATAAAAAGTTTAAAAAAGAATAATGAATAAAAAAATCCTGTCTTGACAAAAAAATGATAATAAGTGGAATAGTAGATAGAAATAAGAACGGCTTTGGTTTTTTAAATCCATTTGATAATTCAATCAATGATATTTATTTACCAAAAGAAGAAATGAGAAATGTATTAGATGGCGATGAAGTTGAAGTAATAATAAGAAAAAAAGGAAACCATTCATTTTCTGACAGAGGTCAGATAATGAGGATAATAAAACGAGCCAATAAACAAATATTAGGCACAGTATTGAAAGATAAAAAACAATATATATTAAAACCATTAAATGAAAAAATAAGTTCAGTATTAAATATTCTAAGATTTCATACAAATATAAATCCTGATGAATGTATAAATAAAATAGTGAAATGTAATATTATCTATAAAAAAAATGAAGTAAGTTGTGAAGTAATAAAAATAATTGGCGCAATAAATACAAAAGAATTTGAAGAAGAGATAATTTATACAAAATATAATTTAGTTGATAAATTTTCAAAGAGTATAAGAAAAGAAATAAATAAAATAAATTTTATAGAAAAAGAAAAAGATTTAATTGAAAGAAAAGATTATACAAATTTATTAACAATAACAATTGATCCAGAAACAGCTAAAGATTTTGATGATGCGGTTTCAGTTGAAGTGTTGAACAATAAAAGTATTTTATATGTTCATATAGCAGATGTATCTTACTATGTAAAAGAAAATACAAAATTAGATGAAGAAGCATATAATCGTGGAACGAGCATATATTTAATAGATAAAGTAATTCCAATGTTACCAAAAAAATTATCCAATAATTTATGCAGTTTAAAAGAAAAAAAGAAGCGATTAACAATAACAGTAAAAGCAATATTCGATAATAATGGTGAACTTGAAAATTATGAGATACACCGTTCAATAATAAAATCATTTAAAAGATTTTCATATAAAGAAATAGATGAAATAATAGAGAATAAATATAAAAGTAAAAATAAAGAAGAATTAAATATAATGTTAAAGAATATGGCAGACCTTGCAGAAAAATTACATAAGAAAAGAATAATAAATGGAAGCATTGACTTTGATTTACCAGAACCATCATTTGAACTTGATAAAGATGGGAATGTAAAAAATACAGTAATAGAATGTAGAACATTATCACATCAAATAATAGAGGAATTTATGCTAATAGCAAATGAAATAGTTGCAAGGTATTTAACAGAAAGAAATAATTATATTTTATATAGAATACACGAAGAACCAGAAATAACAAAAATGAAAAAATTAGCAGAAATATTAGAAACTTATGGAATAAAAATAAAGAATAAAAATCGCATAGAATCAAATGAATTACAAAAAATAATAGAGAAAATAAAAGGAAAAGAAGAAGAGCGATTTTTATTATCAATAATATTACGAAGTATGCAACAAGCAAGGTATTCACCAGAAAATAAAGGACATTATGGTTTATCAAAAAGATATTATACGCATTTTACATCACCGATTCGGCGATATCCTGATTTAATTATTCATAGGATTTTGATAGCAAATTTGAATAATAGTAAAAAGAAGAAAGAATATTCATCAAAAGAATATTATGAAGAATTAAAAGAAAAAGGAATTGAATTATCAAGAGCAGAACGACTTGCAGCAGAAATAGAAAGATTATCAGTTAGATTAAGATTAATGCGCTATATTAAAAAATATATAGGCAAAACTTTTGATGCATATATAACAGGTATAAATAGTACAGGCATATATGCAGAACTTGAAAATACATTAGAAGGAAAAATAGATTTAACAAATTTAAAAGAAAAGAATTATCTAATTAATATTGAGCATTATGAGATAAAAACAAAAAATAGAGTATATAAATTAGGTCAGAAAATAAAAGTAAGATTAGTAACTGTTGATATCATAAATGATTTAGTTGAATTTGAAATTGGTTAGACTAATTAAATAAAAAAGAAGATTGATTACGACCATTTTGTTTTGAAATATATAATGCTTTATCAGCAAGTTTAAACATTTCTTTAGGTGAAGAAAATTTATTAGAAAAAGTTGTTCCACCAATACTAATTGTAACATTTAGAATACCTTTATCAGTTTCAATTTTAGTTTTTTCTATAGTACTTCTAATTTTTTCAGAAATTATTTTTAATTCATTTTGAGAGACACCAGGTAAAATAATACAAAATTCTTCACCTCCATATCTAAAAACAAAATCAATATCTTTTCGAACAATATTTGATAATTGTTCAGCAATTTTTTGTAAAACAATATCTCCAATTTTGTGTCCATAAGTATCATTAAATTTTTTAAAGAAATCAATATCACATACAAGAAGAGAAAATATTTGATTTAATTTATTTGCCTTATAAAATATTTTTTCCATAACAAAATGATAATAACGAGTATTATAAATTTTAGTTAGTTCATCAGTAATAGATAATTTTTCTGCTAATTTTCTTGCATCTTTTTCTTTGTTGTGAATATTTATAATTTCAAGTTGTCTTGCTAAAATATCAGTAAAAGTTTCTAAATTTCTAATATCATCATAAGAAAAAAAAGAATTTAATTTACCTAAAAATAATACTCCAGATGGTTTTCTAATGTAATTTATTGGAAAAATAATATAGTGTTGAAATATAGTATTTTTTAATGTTTTTGATGCAGGATAGACTTCATTTTTTTTTTCAATAGGATTTAGTGATTTTATAACAGATATTAAATTTTCATCATTAATGATTATAGCATTTTTTTCTAATTCATCATAAATTTTTTTATGACTATGGCAAAATAAATAAGCAAGATAGTTTGAAAAAGTATTTTCAAGAATAAATAAAAAATAGTAATCAGGTGAAAAGATTTTTTTAATAAAAAAATTTATATCATTTCTTAAATCCCATAAATCAAGAGTTTTGATTTTTTTAGAAAATTCATTAATAAGCATTTGAATTTGTAGATTATAATTTAGTTTATTTTCAAGCATTTTATTTCTGATGAAAGTATTTATATTACTTAATAAAATAGAAGGTTTTAATGGTTTTCTAAAAACAATATCAGCACCTGCTTTAGTTAATTCAAAATCAGGAGTTTGAGTAGCAGTATAAATTATTATTCTACAATCTTGATGCTCTTTTCTTAAAATATTTATTATTTCAAAACCACCTTTTTTACTATCTGGATATAAAATATCAACAATAGCAATATCAATTTTTAAACCAGAATTTTCTAAAATTATTTTTGCTTCTGATAAGGAATTTGCAGTTAAAACATTCATTGTTTTTGATTTAAAATTAGTTTTCAAAATTTGAGTTAATTCAATATCATCATCAACAATAATCATATTTAATATTTGATTGTTAATATCAGTTTGAAATTTTTCAAAAGATAAATCTTCAATTTTTTTTGTGATCTTTTCTTTATCACGAACCTGAATATAAATTCTTAAAAGCAAGTCATATAATTCATAAGGTTTAATTACAAAGTCATTTGCTGTTTCATAAATTAATTCAATATTTTCATTAGTAAAATTTTTCCCTAATAAAATAGTTTTAATAATAGGATATTTATTTTTAATTTGTTTAATAATTTCTATTCCTTGATTGGTTAAAATATTTGTGTCAATTAATAATAAATCAATATTATGAAGTTTAAGTAAATCAAAAGTTTCATTTAAATTTTCAGCAATAAAAACAAGATACCCAGCATTATGCAAATCTTTTTCTAATTGAGCTCTTGCTTCTTTATCATTATTAATAATTAAAATTGTATATTCTTTCATATCAAAATTTATAAAAATTAATTGACTATTTAAAAAATTTAATATAATATAAATAAATTTAAGTCAATAAAAAGTTAAAAAAGATGGAGGTAGGAAGATGGAAATAAAAAGAATTGTATTAGCATACAGTGGCGGATTGGATACATCAGTAATGATTAAATGGTTAATAGAAAATTATAAATGTGAAGTAATAGCATTTTCAGCAGATTTAGGACAGGGCGAATATTTAGAACCATTAAGAGAACGAGCAATAAAAACAGGAGCAAAAGAAATAGTAATAGAAGATTTAAAAGAAGAATTTGTAAAAGATTTTATATTTCCAGCATTAAAAGCAAATGTAAAATACGAGAAGAAATATCCATTAGCAACAGCATTAGGCAGACCATTAATTTCAAAGAAATTAGTAGAAGTAGCAAGAAAATATAAAGCAGATGCAGTAGCACATGGTTCAACAGGCAAAGGAAATGATCAGGTAAGATTTGAAGTATCAGTAATGGCATTAGCACCAGATTTAAAAGTATTGGCACCAGTTCGAGAATGGGAATTAAAAACACGAGAAGAAGAAATAGAATATGCAGCCAAACACAAAATACCAATAGATGTCACAAAGAAAAAACCATATAGTATAGATATAAATCTATGGGGTGTAAGTATAGAATGTGGTGTGCTTGAGAATCCAGAAATTGAACCACCGAGTGATATATATTTATGGACAAAATCAATAGATGAAGCACCTGATAAACCAGAATATATTGAGATAGAATTTGAAAAAGGTGAACCAGTGGCATTAAATAATCAAAAGATGAATTGTGTTGATTTAATAACTGAATTAAATAAAATAGGTGGGCGGCATTCAATTGGAAGAGTAGATATGATTGAGAACAGATTAGTCGGAATAAAATCAAGAGAAATATATGAATGCCCAGCAGCAGAAATATTATATTGTGCTCATCACGAATTAGAAGCAATGTGTCTTGACCGAGAGACATATCATTTTAAGCATACTATTGAAACCAGATATTCTGAATTAGTTTATTATGGATGGTGGTATTCACCATTGAGAGAAGCATTAGATGCTTTTATAAATAAGACACAGGAATATGTAAGTGGTAAAATAAAAATTAAATTATATAAAGGTAATATAATAATTGCTTCAAGACAATCAAAAAATTCGTTATATGTTCAGAAACTTGCAACTTATGATAAAGGCGATATATTTGACCAGAAATTAGCAAAAGGATTTGTTCAACTCTGGGGCTTACCACTGAAAGTAGTAGGGCAAAGAAAAATAAATAATGAGCGATAATAATAAATACTGGTTTTCAATACTATATACAGATAATCGGCATAAAAGTATTGAGTTGTTGAATAAGGCAAATTTTCTCCCACTAAAGAATTTTAAATCAGAAGCTTTTTATATTGATAAAAATGGGGGATATGATTTAATATTAGCAAAATTAACGCAATATTATTTAGCAGATGAATTATTTAGTAGTAAAAAGTTGCAGAATAAATTAGATATTTTATTTTCAGAAAAAAAAGAATTAAATAATTATGAGAAATTTATTATGTGGAGTAAATTAGAGAGTAAAATGTTTAATGTAGTGATAAATTACACGAAAAAATTTTTTCTTGATTATTATAATCGAAGTTTAATCAACAAAGAAAAATTTTATACTGATATGTTTGATATATTATCAACAATAATAAATGAAGATTTTTTAAATGCAGTTTTACAACATCGATATTTTATGGCAGTAAAGCGAAGTATTTTTATTGATACTGAAACAGCAGTAAATGATTTTATAAAAAGTATTTTAGATGAATTTATATGGTTTAAAGAAATAAATGAAGATAAAGATTTAATAAAAATATTATTAAGTGCGAAAGAATATGAAGAAATAAAAAAGTATGATTTTGAAAAGTATTATTGGTATAATGATAATATAGCAGTAATAAAAGAAGAAAAGCAAATAAATAAATTTTTAGAAGAGAAGAAAGAAGATATAATATATGAAAAATATATGCCCCCAAAATTTATAATAGCGCTTGAAGAATATGATGATATGAATAAAAAAAATTTTATAAAAATAATCACATTAAATATAAAAGAATTATTAGAAGAACAAAGAAAAATAAGTCAAACATTAGAAAATTTATTAGGTACAGAGAAAATAGAAGAGGAGAGAATAACGCAAGAAGAGTTGAATAAATTAGTAGAAGAAAATAAAGAAAAAATAAGGAGGAAGTAGAAATATGTTTTTGCCGAATTTTAAAAAATTAGATGGCTTAATACCAGTAATTGTTCAGGATAATAAAACAAACGAAATATATATGCTTGCTTTTATGAATGAAGAAGCATATAAAAAAACTGTTGAAACAAAGAAAGCACATTTTTATTCACGCTCACGAAATAAATTATGGATGAAAGGCGAAGAATCTGGTAATATTCAGATAGTTAAAGAAATATTAGTTGATTGTGATGAAGATACAATAATATTAAAGATAGAGCAAGTAGGTGGTGCTGCATGCCATACAGGGCATAAGACTTGTTTTTATAGACGAGTAGAAAATAATGAATTGGTAGAATATGATAAAAATTTGATATTTGACCCAAAACAAATTTATAAAAAATAAGGAGCACGAATATGTCAAAAAATAGAATATTAAAATTAGGAATACCAGCAGGTAGTTTACAGGAAGCAACAATAAAATTATTTGAAAAAGCAGGTTATAAAATAACAGTTCAATCAAGGTCATATTTTCCAGTAATAGATGATGAAGAGATTCAGTGTATGTTAATAAGAGCACAGGAAATGTCAAGATATGTAGAAAATGGAGTGCTTGATGCTGGTTTAACCGGACTTGATTGGATAAAAGAAAATAAATCAGATGTAATAGAAATATGTGAATTAACATATTCAAAACAAAGTTCAAAACCTGTTCGTTGGGTTCTGGCAGTTCCTGAAAATTCTACAATAAAATCAGTAAAAGATTTAGAAGGAAAAGTAATAGCCACAGAAGCTGTTGGATTGACAGAAGAATATTTAAAAGCAAATGGAGTAAAAGCAAAAGTAGAATTTAGTTGGGGTGCAACAGAAGTAAAACCACCTTATTTAGCAGATGCAATAGTCGAAGTAACAGAAACAGGTTCGAGTTTGAAAGCGAATAATTTAAGAATAGTAGAGACAATATTATATTCAACAACAAGATTTATAATGAATAAAGAAGCATATAAAGACGAATGGAAGCGTACCAAAGTAGAAAGGATAGCAATGTTATTGAAAGGTGCAATAACAGCTGAATGCAGAGTTGGTTTAATGTTTAATATTAAATGTGCCGATTTAGAAAAAATATTAAATAAATTACCAGCAATAGAATCACCAACAATAAGTCCATTATTAGAAAAGGATTGGTCAGCAGTAAATATAATAGTTGAAGAAAATACTGTTCGCGATTTAATACCAATTTTAAAAGAGAATGGTGCTACTGGAATAGTGGAATATCCATTAAATAAGATAATTTTATAAAATTTTATTGACAAATTTATAAATATTATGAGAAAATAAAATAATTCTATGTTACGAAGAATTTTATTTATTTTTTTGATATTTTTAACATATATAAACTTATTTTCAACACCAAGTAATTTTGATAAAATAAATGTATATGAAAGCACTAATGATTCAAGTTTATTTTATGTAATAGTAGGAACAAGTTTTTATATACAAGCCGAAACAAGTTATCCAGATACACCTACCTTACCACCATCGTTTGTAATACTAACCTGTACGCACACATCAAATATAAATGATACAATTTATATAAAACTTTATCAGGATGCAATAGATAGTAAAATATATAAAAGTGAGAAAATAACAATAGTTGAAGAAGGTAAATCAAATAGTCAATTAAATTTAATAGGAATAAAAGAAAATTCTGGTGAGACAATATATTTTACTTATGGAACAAAATATGATTCATTAGTAGTGGCAATAGCGCGTCTACCTATACAAATAAATAATTTAAATTTTTATAGTAATTCAGCATATACAAATATTTTATCAGGAAGTGTACCATTAAATACACAATTGTTTATTGAAGCAAATGGCTTAGATGGGAATCAATATACAATAGATACAATGACAATTACAATAACAGGAAAATATGATTCAATAACTTTAACGCTTATCGAAAGTGATAGAAATACAGGAAAATATAGAAATGATGTGACGATTGGTCCATTTAGTAGTGCAACATTAAAATATATAAAAGCATTAAATGTTGGCGATACAATTTTAATAAGAGAATCAATATCAAATAATACAAGTGTTATATATATACAGGCATCATTATCACCAATAAATTTTTATGAAATAAAATTTAAAGAGAGTAATTATACAACAAATAAAACAACAAAATTTTCAAATGATGAAATAGTCTATATAAAATTAATAGCAGAAGATAGAAATGTAAATTCATTAGATACAGTTGTGATAGTATTGAAAAATGTAAATACAGGTGATACAATTTCAAAGATAGTTCAGGAAATTAGTTCTGGAATATATCAGACAAATTTTAATTTAGGAAGTTATACAAATAAAACAACAGGCTATTTGAGAGTAAATTATGGCGATACAATAATAACTTATGTTGAAAGTGCGGTATCATACTGTGACACAAATGAAATAACAAGACCTGAACTGCCATCAATAATAAATGAATTTAAATTATATTTTGATGCAGGTTATATAAATCAAATTTATGATAGTGTATCATTAAATAGTAGAATATATATAGAAGCAATTGGTCTGGATGAGAATGCATTAACAATTGATACTTTTTCAATAATGGTAAGTAATGATACAAAATATAATGAAACAATAAATATAACATTAACAGAAACAGGTAAAAATACAGGAATATATAGAGGTTATATAGATATAGATAATTATTCATTTAGTGCATTGAATAAAATAAAAGCATTAGTAAGTGGTGATACAATAGGTTTTAATGAGAGTATAAGTAATAATAAAAAAATAATAAGAATACAAGAACCAGTTGAACCAACAACAATAATAAAATTAGAATTAAAAAATTCATCATACACATCAATAAAAACAGATAGTTTAGTATTAAATGAAGTTTTATATATAGAAATGCTTGCCGTTGATGCAAGTATATATACATCAGATAGAGCAAGAATAATAATAAAAAATAATAGAACATCTGAAAGTATATATACAGAATTAATAGAGGTAAGTTCTGGTATATTTAGAGGTAGCATAACATTATCAGATTATACAAGTCAATCAGGTGGACGATTAAAAGCCAATTATGGTGATAGTATAAGTTTATTAAAATATGATAATACAGTTACATTTAATACATATTATTTAACAGTTCCGCTTTCACCAATTCTAATAAATAATTTAAATTTTATGAATTCATCATATAGTAATTTTAGTGGTGAAAAAATATTACCAAATTCAGTATTATATGTTGAAGCCAATGGATTAGATGGTAATGAAAAAACAGTTGATACATTTTCAATAATAGTAAATTCATATTTAATCGATGGAAGTATAGAAACAATATATGTTCAATTAACAGAGACAGGAAATAATACAGGAAAATATAGAGGTCAATTTTCAATTTCATATTATACGAGCGATTATTATGATGTAATAAAAGCAACTATTAAAGGTGAGACAATAGTAATAAGAGAAGAAATAAATGCTAACAGAGATACAGTAGTAATAGATTATTCAACAACACCTCAAACTATAATAAGTATAAATCTATATAGAAGTTCAAATGAAGAAGCAATCGAAGTATTGAATAACGAAGAAATAAAGGCAGTAATAAATGCAATTGATTTAAATGAATTAGGAATAGATACAACAAGTGTAAGAATAAGAAACATAAGAAATGGAGATAGTATTATTTTAACATTGAATGAAACAAGTAATAATAGTGGTAGATATGAAGGAACTTTTTATACAGATAATTTAACAAATCAAACAACAAAAAGAATAGGAGTAAATTTTGGTGACACGATAGTAGTAGAATCATTAACTGATATAAGTAAACAGGATACAATATTTATTACAATACCATTATCTCCAACAAATATTCATTCAATACAATTGATGGATAATACATTTGTAAGAGTATTAGATGATTATATAAATCCTAATGTTCAAATTGGTGTGCGATTATTAGCAGAAGATAGAAATTCAAATTATCCTGATACAGTAAATGTAATAGTAGCAAATAATGCTTATACAATAGTAGGAGCAGAAACAATAATATTAACGCTAAAAGAGACAGGAAACAATTCAGGCGATTTTCGAGATACTTTTGTTTTAGATAATTATACCTATCAAATATTGAAGTTAATAAAAGCATATAAAACAGGGGATTCAATATTAGTGCTTCATTTAGACTCAGGGAAAAGTGATAGTATAGCAATAAGAGAAACTATAGCACCGATAGAAATAATATCAATAAATGTGAAGACAGATGAAACATATATGTATAATTATACAGGTGAATATACAGATGGTAGCTATGTATATATTGAAGTAGTGGCAACAGATTTGAATCCATATACAAAAGATGAGTTAGAAGTGCAAGCATATGCAATACGTGGTTCTGATACAACAAGTAATGATGTGATACATGTTACATTAAAAGAAAGTGAAGCAAATTCAAATAGATATAGAGGTAAATTTAAAATAACAGATTTGTCAAATGATACAATTGATGAATTAAAAGTGAATTTTGGTGATACAATAATAGTAGAATATGATGTAAATGATTCAATAGCATTAAAAATGACTGTTCCTAAAAAGCCATTAACATATAATGAACTTGTATTTACTGAAGCTAACTATCAAGAAAAATGGTCATCTTATATTCAAGTGAATTTTAATGATAATATTTATGTTCGTTTTACTGGAACAGATGGTAATTCATTAACAATAGATACAGTAGCAGTAAAATTATATTGCTATTATATGCCATATACAACAGATTATGAATATATATTAGAATTAAAAGAAACCGGTAGAGCAACAGGTATATACACAGGTTCGCTTTTACTTGATGTAATAAAATCACCCTCACAGGGGAGAATGAAAATAAGACAGGGCTCTTATATAGTAATGAATACAATAGATACTTTTCCATATCATAGTGATACACGAGTCATAGAAAATGCACAGGATACATTAATTACAGCTACGCCAGTTCCGCCAACAGTATTTATAAAAGTTGAATTAAAAAAAGATGCAACATTTCAACAAGTAAAATTAAGCCCAATAATGTGGGATGAATTTTTATATATAGAAGCAGAAGCAGATAAGACGACAAGTAGTAATTTAGTTGAAGATACAATTGCATTTATAATTTATTCCTCAGTATCGGACCCAAGCAATGATACATTTTATTTATTAGAAACAGGAATACATTCAGGAATATATCGAAATAGCAGTATAGAAGTAAAAAATATAAATGATATAGGCACACAACGGTACTCAAATAGATTAGAGGTTTCAAGTGGCGAATGGGTTACAATTGTTTTATTAAATCCAACACCTGGTGGTGATACTCTGGTTTTTATGCGAGAAGTAGCATATACAATTACACCAACGCGTTTAAAAAGGATAAATGTTTATAGAGATAATTCGTATTCATTAGAATCAAAGGTATCAACATATATGTCATTTGAACCAGCATATAGAAATTTTTATTTTGAAGTAGAAGCTTATGATATAGATGGTACAATAACAGATACAATGCCGTATGCTAATGATATGTTACAAGACACAGTTATGTTACAATTAGTAACTTATTATCCAAACGGAGTACAACGCGATTCAATGTATGTAACATTACTTGAAACAGATATTAGTTCCAATATTTTTCGTAATTGGCTTGATGTCCCATTTTTAGTTGAAGAACAAGCAATTCAGGCGAATCAATTAGAAGGTCGTCGGGGTGATACAATAATATGTTATGGTATTGTTGATGATGTAAATTATAGAGCACCAGTGGAATTAATAATACAGGAGTACAAACAACCATCAAATATAAGAAGTGTAAGATTTTATACTGATGCAACATATACACAAGAATTAGCAGGGACAAATTTATTGATGGAAGATTATGTTTATATTCAGGTCGTTGGTTTAAACTCAGCAAGTATATTAAGAGATACAGTTGCAGTAAATTTAATTAGACAGGATAGAGATGATACACCACCAGGCGATTATAGTGATTCAATTACAATAATACTAAAAGAAACAGAAGTAGGTTCAGAAATATATCGCGTAGAAAATCCAGAACCAATACCACGAATATATTATTTTAGAGACGACGCATCAAATTATTTACAGGCAAATGCACTTGATACAATTATTGTGTTTAAATATGGTTTAACATTACCAACTGATACAACCCAAACAATCCCGGATATAGAACCAAAAGATGTGACGAGAATAGGTTTTCCCCAATCACCAACTTCAATATTTGTTTTAAATGTATTTACTGATGCTGGTTATTCAGTGGCAGTTGGTGATACAGGAGTAGTTGCAATTGATGCTACATTATATTTAGAAGTTCGTGGTGATGCAGGAAATAATGTAATAATGGATACCACATTATTAATAATAAGAAATAATACAAAAGGTGAGCAAATAAGAGTTGTATTAAGGGAAATGGGACCAAATGATGGAAGATATAGAGGTATAATGAGTTTAAAACCAGCAACAAATGATACATTGGATGAATTGGGAGTTGATTTAGGCGATCAATTAGTAATAAGAGTATATGGCGATGGTCGAGGAGCAGAAGATACAACAGTTTCAATTTCAATACCTGATATAAGTTATCCAAAAATAATATATGTAACACAGAACTCATTACCAATAGTAATAAATAATATAAAATTTAAAGATTCAGAATTTAATCAAACAATAACACAATTAGGTGGAAAAGTTCGTGAAAAAGATAATTTATATATAGAAGTAAATGCAGAGGATGCAAACCCACAATTACCAGATTATTTATATGTTTGGCTTTTTACAGTTTCAAATAATGTAACGCCAATTTTTTATGTAGATCCAAATAATTATGATAATTTTGGAATAACAAATGCCAATTCATATTTAAAATTGAAATTAACAGAATCAAACAAAAATACAGGAAAATTTCAAGGAATCTGTGCAATACGGGATTATCAGGATACGAACCAAAAATTTATAGCTGCATTTCAAAGTGATTCGATTTTTGCTATTGTTCGTGATACTGCTGATACTTATAAAATAATAGTTGATACAATATCAGTTGCTACAAATCAAGTATTAACATATATAACATTTTTAAATTTTCGAACATCAGATTATGAAAATGATTGGGGCACTTATGCAACATTTAGTGATAATCTGTATTTAATGCTATTTGGTGATATTGGTTCGCCTGTTATACCAGATGAAGTTGAAGTTATTGTTTATAGGATAAGAGCAGGGCAAACGACATATTCAGATTCAATAACAATAAAATTAGTAGAAACGGGTGCACAAACAGGTGAATATCGAGGTAGACTAAATTTAGCACAATCGCCAACAGATGTTACAAGGTATGATGCTGTTCCACCTATTTTTGCTATTGATGATGGTGATACTTTATATTTAAAATGGAAAGATGGTTTTGATTGGGCTTCACCAACATCAACACTATTACCATCCGATTCAGTGATTATAACTGGTGGCTTAGCACCAATATCACCGACACAAATAATGACTGTTCGAATAACAGAAGATAATAGATATATTGATGCAGTTGATACAGAAAGCACAAGAATATTGCCGACCGATTATGTATGGGTAGAAGTAATAGCACGTGATGCAAATCCATTAACAATTGATACAACAGCAGTAATAGCAGAAAATCCAGGATATGGTGAAAGTATAATAGTTGAATTAAGAGAGACAAGTAAAGCAGCCGGTGAATATCAAGGTTTTTTTAAACTTGATGTAGTTACGAACCAGAGTTTAGGCACATTACGGGCAGGCTTAAATGATACAATAATTGTTCAATCAGTTACTTTGCCAGATCCAACAGGTTGGACAAGGCGATGGCAGATACATACAATAATAAATCGACCACCTACAAAAGTAAATTCAATTCATTTTATGACATCAGATTTTAATAATATTTTACCATCAAATGTATTACCTAATTCAGTAATGTATATTCAATTAGATGGTGAAGATGCAGGACCAAATTGGAAAGATACAACGGTTGTATATGTGACATCAAATAAAGATACCACAGGAATAGAGATAGTGCTTGAAGAAAGCGCAATAAATTCAGGAAAATATAGAGGTACATTTGAATTAAAAAGTTTTTCACAACAATTTAATAAATATATAAATGCTTATGAATTAAATGATGTGATAGTGGTATCAGAAACCAGACCAGTATATTTAGGTTTAGCCCCATCAAATATAGGTTGGTGGTATAATGGAACAAATATGATATTTAATGGAATACAATGGATATATAGATATGATACAGTTTCAGTAGATATATCAATGTCACCCGATAAAATAGTTGCAGTTAGAATTAAAGATGATGCAACTTATGAAAAAGATAGATATTTAGAAGTTGGATTAAATGATGTTTTATATATTGAAGTAGTGGGTGAGGATAAAAATCCAGTGTCAGCAGATACAACAGAAATACGGGCAGTAGCAACAAAACAATCAAATTTTTATGACCCATCAATAATAAATTTTATTGAAGTAATTTTAAGAGAAAGTGGTCCAAATACCTCAAAATTTAGAGGTTCTTTTAAAGTAACTGATTTAACAAATAATACAATAGATGAACTTGGCGTTACTTATGGTGATACTATTTTTATTTATTCAACGACAGATACAACAGTATTTACATCAATAAAAGTTGCAGTATTATCAAAACCAACAAAAATGAATCAATTAATTTTTACTGATGCAAGTTATACAAAACCGATAAATCATGCAGAACAGGTAAAATATGGTGATTATTTATATATTAAATTTACTGGCGATGATGGTAGCCCATTTACAGTTGATACAGTAGCAGTTCTTGTTTCAAATACTCGTGGTGATACAAATCAATATGGAACCGGTGAAAATCAATTATTTGTTGATTTAGTTGAAACAGGTAAAAATACTGGAATATATACAGGTAATGTATTATTAGGCCAAACAAAGAATCAGATTGAATATTGGTTAAATACACAATTAAATGGTTTCATAATAGTTGAACCAGCAGATACCAGTTATTGGCAAGCAGGACCAATAGGTTATAATCAACTATATGGTGATATTGTTCAAACAGCAACACTGAAAACACCAAAAGAAATTTTTTCAATAAAATTAATGAATTCGGATTTTTCATCAATAAAAATGAGTCCTATTATGTGGGACCAATATCTTTATATAGAAGCAGAAGCAGATAAATTATCGAGTAGTAATTTATTAGCAGATACAGTTGCAATTATTTTTAGAGGAACTCATGATGGTAATAATAATGAAATAACATTGCTTGAAACAGCGATACATTCAGGTATTTTTAGAAATTCTGAGATATATGTAAAAAATATTGCAGATGTAGGGATAACAAATTTATTGCCACAAAGACTTGAAGTATATCGTGGTGATACAGTTGAATTTATTTCGACTGACCCAGCAGGTTATCGTGTTACATTTGAAGTAGCAGATTATATTTCACCAAAACGAATAAAGAAATTATATTTATATCGTGATAGTTCTTATTCACAATATGTTTCTGATTTATTTGTTAGTTATGAAGAAAGATATAAAAATTTATATTTCTTTGCAGAAGCTTGGGACCTTGATGGATTATCAACTGATACCTATCCTTATGCAAATGATGAATTACCTGATACATTTAATTTAATTTTAAAAAATAAAAATGGCGATGTAATAAAAATAACGATGACAGAGACAGGCAATAACACTAATTTATATAAAAATACAATAACTAATGATATACCATTTGTAGTAGAAACAATCCAACCAGCACCAGCAATATATGCTGAACGCGGTGAAACAATTGTTGTTTATGCAGATGTAGTTGGGACTTATTCTGGCGATACTTATCCTATTGAATTAATAGTTCAACAATATAAACAACCAACAATCAAAGCAGTTCGATTTTTTACTAACTCATCTTATACACAAGAATTAAATAGGTTAAATTTGAATATTGAGGATAGATTATATCCACAGGTAATAGGCGAAGGGTCAGCTTCTATTTTAAAAGATACAATAACAGTATTAATAAAGTCATCATCTTCTTATGGAACAGATACATATATTAGGGTTTTACTCACAGAAACAGAGGTTGGTTCTGAAATATATCGTGTTACAACACCAGAATTAATTCCATTAATTTATTACCGAACAGATGATAACTATAATTATATTTATGCAAATAAAGGTGATACAATTGAGGTTTATCCAGAAGATCAATCTTATCCTCGGCAATATCCATATTGGGATTTTACATATATTGCTTTACCGCAATCGCCTGATAGAACATATACAATAAATGTATTTACTGATGCTACTTATACAAATTCAACATTATATAAAGAAGTAGCACGTGATGCTTATTTATATTTTGAAGTGCGTGGTGATATAGGAAATAATATTCTTATTGATACTACAATGATTGCGCTCAATAAAATGGGTTCCAATGATACTATTTATATTGAATTAACAGAAATTGGTCCAGCGCAAGGTGTATATCGTGGTTTTGCGAGATTAGGTGATGTTAGTAATATAACGCAAAAAATATTAGGAGTAAATTATGGTGACACAGTTATAATTACTTCATTAAAAGGTGTTAACTTAGCTCCACCTTTATTTTCACCACCTCCTGTTATTTTAGTTGTTGTTTCAAATAAAAATCCAAATTTGATAAATTCTATTAGATTTAAAAATGCAAATTATTCTGCTTTATTATCAGAAAATTTATTAAATAATGGAACATTAAGTAAAGTATTAAATAGAACAAAATTATATGTTGAGTTAAATGGCGAAGATGCATCACCATTATTACAAGAATTTACAACTGAAAATTTTGTAAGAATTTTTTCTTATAATCCAAATTATTTATTTCAAATAGATGCTGCTACACAAAAACCTTGTATATATAATAAAATTGCTAATGAAACCTATCAATTAGATTCTACAAATGCTATAAATCAGTCTGAAGGACATATATCATTAACATTATGGGAAACAGATAAAAATACAGGTCAATATCGTGGTGATGTTAATTTAAGTACTGTTAATGATACTTATAAAGTTTTATTAAAAGCTGATACAGGTTATACAATTGTAGTATGGTGTAAAGATTCACTTGGCAATATTTACTTTGATACTGCTATTGTTGCTGATTTTGAGGAACCAAAGTATATTACTTCTTTACAATTTATGGAAGCAGATTATCAAAACATATTAAATCGAGAAGTAACATTTGGAGAAGTTTTAAATATTGAATTATTTGGTGATATAGCAAATACTTTACTTGCTGATATTGCAGTAGTAGAAGTAATAAATTTAAGAAGTGGTGATAAAGTAGAAATAACATTAAAGGAAACAGGATTAACTACAGGTTTTTATAGAGGTATAGTCGCATTAAGTGAATTACCAACTATACCAACAAATATCTATGCTATTCCACCAATATTAAATGTTGATGGTGGTGATACAATTCTGCTTCAATGGAAGAAGAATCCTCAATCTGAAACTGATATTGTAAAAGTTATTGTTCCAATTCCAAAACCACCAAATAATATAAAAGAAATTGCAATTTATAAAGCTTCTGATTATGCGATACCTTATGGTAAATATGAAATACCAATAAATTCTACATTATATATTCAAGCAATAGAAGAAGATACATATAGTAATCCGGCAGTAATTGATACCATTGCTTTATATATAACAAATGATATGCTTGTTCTTGATACAATTACAGTTATTTTAACAGAGACGACAATGAATAGTAGATTATATCGTGGTGTGGCATATTTAACAGAAAATATTACAAATGAAACACAGGATAAAATAAAAGCAACATTTGGGACTAAATTAACATTTATTCCATATATAAGTGATTCGTCTGCTTATTATTTACATAGTAAAGTAGATTCTGCAGTTTATTATGTTGCGAATTTATTAAGACCAAAATCAATAAATCAAATTACTTTTATGGAAAGTGATTGGTCAAGACCATTAATTTATCCACCATTATATGGCGATAGATTACATATTCAGGTTGATGGTGAAGATGCAAATCCTTTATTTCCTGATAAATTTAATTTAGCGATATGTTCATTTTATCGTGTTGGTTCTTCTATTGTAATGCGAGCTGATACATTTTTAATTGAAATGACAGAAACAGATAAGAATTCTGGTGTGTATCGAGCAGAATTAGATATATTTAGAGTTTCATTTCCAACTGCAACACCACCTCAAATAAAAGCTTTTTCAGGTGATTCAATTGTTGTTACTGACACAATAACAAATAAATCAGCAAGTATTGAAGTAAAAGATTCACTTGAGCCAAATGATGTCCAAGAACTAAATTTTATCTATCCAAATACTGAAATTACAATGCTCGAAGAAGAATTCGACCTTGAATATATTGGCATAGAAGCAACTGCTTTTGATGCAAATTATAGAGTAAGAGATAAAATAAATTTAGCAGTGAAAATATATTCTGAAACAAATGTTTTAAAAGATACAAAAACAATTACCTTAACACAAATTGATAATACATCAATTTTTTATAGACACATAATTAAATTAGTTGAGGATTATACAATAGAACAAACTGATACATCATATACTGAGATAAAAGTTCAAAGAGGTGATACAATAATTATTATTTGGAGTCCACCAGTAAATGCACCAATTTGGGCTGATACAAAAATACTCAGTAAAAAAGTTGCTGTATTTAATCCACCAGATGAAGTAGAAATAAAAGTATATAAATATATAAATGGTAATAGAGTATCGTTAGAAAATTTTAACTATGAATTTGATGAAGGTGATACATTATTATTTGAAGCAATTGAAACATCAAATTCACTAAGTTCAAAATGGGTTCGTGATACTGTTTCTATTCAAATAATTACATATAATCCAACAGCACTTCAATCAGCACCAAAAAAATATGTTCCTCTGACAGGTGGAATAATAAATACAAAAAATTATACACTTACAGAAACAACAAAATCAAGTAAAATATATAGAGTTGAACTTTTTATAACAAATGACCCTGCAAAAGCAGGAGACACAAATGTAATTTATGGTGTTACATCAGGCGATGTATTATTAGTTTATCTTGAAATTCAGAGTAATCAACTTGTTTTATCAGCAGGTAGATTTAGACCACGTAATGAAATAAATGCTGGACCTTATCCAAATCCATATAACATAAAATATCATAAAAATGTGCCATATATTACTTTTGCTGGAGTTCAGGCAAATTCAAAAATTAAAATTTTAGATTCAACAGGAAAATTAGTAATTGAATTGAATGAAAATAGTGATAGAGTAATAGAAGGTTATAAATGGGATTTGAAGAATGAAGACGGTAATTTTGTATCATCAGGAATTTATATTTATATAATGACAACAAAAGATGGTCAAAAAAAGATAGGAAAAATAGGCATTATTCGATAGAATAAATGTTAATAAAATATATTAACAATTTCCAGAAAATAAATCAAAAGAAAAAATTTTATATTGACAATAAATTATTATAAAAATAAAATATATAAAAAATTAAATCAGAGTGAGGAGGAAAGAAAATGAAATTAGAAGGAAAAGTAGTTGTAGCGCAGGGTGGCGGTCCAACTGCTGTAATAAATCAAAGTCTGGTTGGTGTAGTTTTAGAAGCACGAAAATTTCCACAAATCACAAAGGTATATGGTGCAGAGTATGGTGTTAATGGAATAATAAATGAAAATTTTTTAGATTTAACACAGGAAACAACGCATAATTTAGAACAGGTTGCAATGACACCATCATCAGCATTATTGTCAACTCGCGATAAACCTGATAAAAAATATTGTCTTGAAATATTTAATGTTTTAAAGGCTCATGAAGTTCGTTATTTTTTTTATATTGGTGGCAATGATTCAGCAGATACTGTAAAAATTGTAAATAGTTACGCAAAGGAAGCAGAATATGAATTGCGTTGTATTCATATACCAAAAACAATTGATAATGATTTAATGATAAATGACCACACACCAGGTTATCCATCTGCCGCAAGATTTGTAGCACAGGCTTTTATTGGTGCAAATTTAGATAATCGTGCTTTACCTGGTGTATATATTGGTGTTGTGATGGGACGACATGCTGGTTTTTTAACTGCTGCTGCTGGTTTAGCTCAGAAATATCCTGATGATGGTCCTCATTTAATATATATACCAGAAGTTCCTTTTGATATAAATAAGTTTATTGAAGATGTAGTAAATATTTATAATAAATATGGAAGATGCGTAATAGCAGTATCAGAAGGCATTCAGGACGAAAAGAATGTTCCAATTGTTACAAAATTAAAACCAGTTGTTGAAAAAGATGCGCATGGTAATGTTCAATTATCAGGCACAGGTGCATTAGGTGATTTATTATGTGACCAGATAAAAGCAAAGACACAAATAAAAAGAGTTCGTTCAGATACATTCGGCTATTTACAGCGTTCTTTTATTGGTTGTGTCAGTGATGTTGATTTACATGAAGCCAGAGAGGTTGGCGAAAAAGCAGTTCAATATGCAATGTGGTATAATAAAGATGGTTCAGTAACAATACATCGAACAGGTTTTTATTCTGTTGATTATAGATTATCAAATCTTGATGAGATAGCAGGTAAGACAAAACATATGCCACCAGAATTTATAAATAATGAAAAAAATCATATTACTGATGCTTTTAGATTGTATTTAAGACCATTACTTGGTTCAGGTTTTCCAGCAGCACATAGAATCCGAGCACCAAGAGTAAGAAAGTTATTACATAAATAAAAGTTTATAAATGAAATGTTTAAAATAGGATTATGTTTATCTGGTGGCGGTGCTAAAAGTATTGTTTATATTGGTTTATTAAAGGCATTAGAAGAAGAAGGAATAAAATTATCAGTTTTAAGTGCAACATCAGCAGGTGCTTTAATTGGTGCATTATATTCTGTTGGTTATAGTATTAATGAAATAGAAAAAATAGCAGTTAGTTTAGCTGAATATAGTTTAACAAGTATATCAATTTTTCCTAAAAAATCATTATTTGATAATAAAAATTTTTTAAAGTTTTTAGAGCAATATTTGAATAATAAATATTTTGAAGATTGTAAAATTCCGATTTTTATCACAGCAACTGATTTATTAAAAGGCGAAGAAGTTATTTTTAGTAAAGGCGAATTAAAATTAGCTGTTCTGGCATCCTGTTCTTTTCCTGCTATTTTTCCTCCTGTTAAATATAATGACTATTTATTAGTTGATGGTGGTGTTTTAAATAATACACCGACTGATATATTAAAAAAAGCAAAAATGAATTTTATAATTACTGCTGATACATACACTTATGAAGAAAAAGAAGAATATGATAATTTATTAAAAATATTATTTCGGAGTTATCAGTTAATTGATAAAATGAAGATAAAATTTTCACTAAAAAAGGCTGATTTTATTTTAAAACCAGAGTTAGATGAAATTGGTTTGACTTCATTGAAAGAAGCAAAATATATAATATTAAAAGGTTATGAATCTTTTCAGCGACAGAAAAAAGAATTTTATAAAAAAATTAGAAATTCAAAAATAAAATATTATTTGCAGTTTGGATTGTAGTAAATTAATAAATTGTATTTGACAAATAATAATTAAAGAAAGTAATTTTTTAAAAGTAAAATTGTTTATGAAAAAAATTTATATTAAAATTATTATAAAGGAGAGTGAAATAATTAATGATAATTGAGGAAGAAGTGGAAGTAATAAATAAAATGGGTTTACATGCTCGTGCGGCAGCAAAACTTGTTCAATTAACAAATAGATTCAAATCAGATATTATTATCAGTTTAAATGATTTGCAAATAAATGGTAAAAGTATAATGGGAATAATGTTATTAGCAGCGACAAAAGGAACGAAATTAAATATAAGTATAAATGGCGATGATGCAGAAGAGATGATGAAAAGTATAAAAGAATTATTTGAAAATAAATTTGGTGAAGAGGAATAAAATGAGTGAAAAAGAATTAAGTGGAATTGTAGCTTCATGGGGTATTGTAATTGGTGAAGTAAAAATATATAAACAACCAAAAATTGAGATTGAAAAAAGACAAATCTTAGATAATGAAATAAATAATGAAATAATTAGATTTAATGAGGTAATTGAAGAGGCAAAAATTCAATTATTAAACATTAAAAAAGAAGTTAGCGAAAAATATGGTGAAAAAGAAGCAGAAATTTTTAATACACAATTATTAGTTTTGCAGGACCCTGTTTTTTATGTTGAAGTAATAAATAAAATAAAAAGGCAGAAATATAATGTTGAATGGATAGTTCAAGATGAACTTAAAACAATTTTTGAATCATTTACATCATTACAGGATCCATATATGCGTGAACGCGCTTCTGATATTTATGATATTGGCAATCGAATATTAAAATTATTAACAAAACAAAATATAGAAAATTATCAAATATTTAAAAATAAGATAATAGTAGCAGAAAATCTAACACCATCAGATACAATTAAATTAATAAATCAAAACATAAAAGGAATAATAACAGAAAAAGGCGGAAAAAATTCACACGCAGCAATAATGGCAAGTTCCTTAAAAATTCCTGCTATTATTGGCATAAAAAAATTATTAGATACAATAAATGATGGTGACACAATTATTCTCAATGCTATTCATGGAAAAGTAATAATAAATCCAGAAAAAAATACTATATCACGCTATACAAAAATAAAGAAAAAATTTGATTCAATTGAAGCAGAAATATTGAAAAATAAAGATTTAGAATGTAAAACAAAAGATAATAAAAAAATAATTATTTCTGCTAATATTGGTTTATTGGAAGAATTGCCAACATTAAATTATTATGGTGCAGACGGAATTGGTTTATTAAGAACTGAATTTTTATATATGGATAGAATAACAATGCCATTAGAAGAAGAACAATTTAATGCATATAAAAAAATTGTTCATCATTGTTTTCCAAATAAAGTAGTTATAAGAACACTTGATATTGGTGGTGATAAATTAATTTCAATCAGAGGTTTAAATTATTCACCTGAAATTTCAAATTTACTTGGTATTCGTGGTATTAGATTAAGTTTGCGAGAGTTAGATTATTTTAAGCAACAAATTAAAGCAATTTTGCGTGCTTCTATTTATGGAAATGTTTATATTTTATTGCCAATGGTTAGTGTAGTGGAAGAGTTATTACAATTTAAAACTTTTATCGAAGAAATAAAATATGAAATGAAAAAACAGGTAATACCTTTTAATGAAAATATTAAAATTGGCGTAATGATTGAAATACCTTCTGCTGTTTGGTTAGCAGAAGAATTCGCAAAAGAATGTGATTTTTTAAGTATAGGAACAAATGATTTATTGCAATATACTTTTGCTGTAAGTAGAGATACAGAAGAATTAAGTTATTTGTTAAAACCAAGACATTCAGTAATATTAAATTCAATAAAATATATTGTAGAATCAGCACATTTACATAAAAAAACAGTATCAGTTTGTGGAGAAATGGCAAATTCATTAGTTAATTCTATTTTGTTGGTTGGTCTTGATGTTGATGAATTAAGTATGACACCAATGTATATACCTGATATTAAGGCATTATTAAGAAATATTAATTATAAAGAAGCAAAACAAATAGTAAATGAAATATTAAAATTAAAAAAGACAAATGAAATTGAAAAGTATATAAAAGAAAAAGTAATTAAATATATAAAGATGATTTTGCCAGAGATAAGTGAAATCCGAGATGAGAATGTAATGTAGTTATTTTACTTTTCTTTATGATTATAAAATACATTTTGAAAAGATTGGTTCAGGTTATTCCTACAATATTTGGTATTATTACTTTAATATTTTTTTCAATTCATTTAATTCCAGGTGACCCTGTTGATATTATGCTTGGCGAAAATGCTTTACCTATAGCAAAAATGGAATTGAAAAAAAATTTGAATTTAGATAAACCAATAATAGAGCAATACTTAATTTATTTAAAAAATATTATTTTCTTAAATGCAGGTAATTCAATTTTTTCACATCAACCTGTTTTTAAAGAAATATTAGCACGCTTTCCTGCAACTTTGCAATTAACCATTCTTTCAATTATCATAGCAATAATTATTGCTTTGCCACTTGGAATTATTTCTGCTGTTAAAAAAGATTCTTTTATTGATTTTTTTTCAAGAATTCTTTCTTTATCAGGTATTTCAATTCCAAATTTCTGGTTAGGTCCAATGTTAATCATTTTGTTTTCTATCTGGCTTAATCTTTTACCAGTTTCAGGCAAAGATAATTTTTTATCATATATTTTACCTGCTTTAACTTTGGGTTCACATTTAGC
>DAONJL010000006.1:0-110592 GCA_035405645.1 bacterium
ACTTACTATTCGTAATGCTGCAAAGGGGTATACCATGTCTGGGATATTTTCTGTTTTATTAAAAAATATTTCTTATTTTAATTATTTTTAATGTTGAGTTAAAAGAATCAGAAAATGCTGATTTAATGCGTAATTCATTAAATTTTTTAAAGAAAATTAAAAATACAATTAATCGTAAAAAGAAACTAAGGAAAAATAAAAATCTAAAATAATAACCAGAAAAAATTAATTTAATAAAAACTAAATTATTTGTTTCTAAATAAGTTGCAATTTTTCCACCAACATAAGCACCGGATAAAATACCAATACCATTAAAAAATTGGACTAAAGAAAAACCAATAGCACGATAATGATTTTTTAAAGAATCAAAAATATAATTAGAAGAAAGAAGAGAAAAACCAGCCCAGAAAAAACCAGCATAAATTTGAATGAATAAAATCCAGTAAAAATTACCAGAGAAAACCCAGAGTAAAGGGGCAATGATTATTCCAATAGAAGATAAAATAATAAAAAATTTATTTCCATATCTATCACCTAATTTACCCCATTTTGACATAGTTAATAATTGAATAACAATAATAATCATAGTAACAATAGTAAATTGAATATAATTAAATTTTAAATCTTTTAAAACATATACATAAAAAAAAGGACTTGCAACATAAATAGAAAAATTTAAAAAAGCAAGAAAAAAAGCAAAATTAAAAAAATCAATATTTTCAGGATTTTTGATTAACTCTTTAATTATTTGAAAATATTTGTTTTTTATTTTTATTTTTTCATTTTCAATAATTGGGTCTATCATTAAATTCAAATATTTAACAGAAAATAATCTTGCAAATCCAGCAATAAAAATAATAATAATAAAACCAGCATATTCAATATTTAATTTTTTAAAAAAAGACAAAAAATAACCAGCAATTAAAATTGAAAAAATTAGAACTATTTGACATTTTCTATTTCTTCTACCAAAGTAAATACCGCGTTCATTTTCATCAACAATATCACCCATCATACTATTCCATAGAGGACCTGTAATATTTCCACTTAAAAAATAAAAAATGAAAAAAACAAGAATGATAGAAAAAGAGAGTGATTTAAAAATTAAAGTTGAAAATGATAATATTATTAAAACAATTGCTTGAATAAAAACACCATACATAACAATTGTTTTTCTTAAGAGTGAATTACCAAATAAAAAAGAAGAAAATAATTGTAGAAAATTACTTAAAAATTGAGGTATTGATAATAACATTGCAATTTGATTTGATGTTAATTTACAAAATAAAGCAAAAGCAGTAAAATAATTTTCAGCAAACCCAACCATAACAGAATATGCAATTCCATCGTAAATTGAATATATTAAATTTTATTTTTAATTTCTTTTTCCATATTTGCAATTTTGATTTTTTTAAAAGATAATGTTTATAATAATATAATGATTAAATTGTCAATGTTAAAAAATTAAAAGTATTGAAGCATTTCGATTTTTCGAAAAATCAAAATAAATAATTTATTTTTATACAGATATAATTTTTTAAAATTTTACATCCTGCAAATAAAAAATTATTAAATTCAATTTAAGCAATGTATAGAATAATCTTTTTTCATTGTGTCAAGTTTTTAAAATTTATTAAATCATCGTTTAAAACTTTTAAATTCTTTCTCACAATTTTTATTAAAAAAAGTGATTTTTCATTACAAAAAAATTTTTTCAAAAAAAACTTGCCAAATATATAATTTTATATTTATAATATTATAAAGTTTATAAAATTTTTAAAAAGGGGATAAAAGATGGCAATTGGAATTAATAAGTCTATTTCAAATAAATTGACATTTTTTACAACAATAATTTTTATAGTAATTATTACAGTCATTACAATAATGCATTATCAAACAGAAATAAGTATGATAAAGAATCAGAAAGAAATCCAGAGAAATTTTTTAAGAGAACGCTCCACAGATTTAGTTAATAAATTTGTTCATGAAACACAAAATGCAATAATGACTTTTGATTTTACTGGACTTCAAACAAATATAAATAATTTAATAAAAACAAAATCAATTTTATACGGTCATATATTTGATAATAATGGAAGTATAATAGTATCAAATGAACAAAATAAAATAGGGACAATAATTCAAAAAGATAAAGAATTAAATGAATTACTAAAATTAAATAGAATAGCGGATAGAACATATTTGAATAAACAATATAAACAGGATACAATAGAATTTATTGCACCAGTTCAAATGTCAGAAACAGAACGATGGGGTACAGTTTTAATTGGAATTTCACTTGAACCATTAAATGAAGAATTATATAGGTTAGATAAAAAAGTAAAAAATTTAACTAAATATAGTATCATTATTGGTTTAATATTCACAATAATTGGTTTAATAATTACAAGAGTATTAGCAAATAAAATTGCTTCACCAGTAGGTAATTTAGCATATATGTTTCAGGATATAGCAGAAGGAGAAGGAGATTTAACAAAAAGATTAAGTGTAGCATCAGAAGATGAATTAGGTCAATTATCAAAATGGTTTAATGTATTTATAAATAAAATAAATGATATTGTTTTGCAAATTAAAAAGACAATTGTTACAGTTACAGGTTATTGTCAGGAATTATTAAATAATTCAGAAATATCATTAAAACATTCACAGATACAAATGAAAAATATTGAGAATATAACAAATGCACTTGGAGTATTAAATCAAATAATAGAAAAAGTAGCAGCAAATTCAAGCGAACAATCAGAAGCAGTTAAGGAAACAACCAAGACAGTTGATAAAGTTGTTCAATCAATAGAAAGAGTAGCAAATTATGCTGATAATGCATCAAACTATGGTAAAAAAGCAATTCAAGAAGTTAATGATGGTGTAAAACTAATGGAAAAAAGTAATAAAGTAATGTCATCAATAGAAAAAGAAGTTGAACGCTCATCAGAAGAAATTCAAAAATTAGGTATTCGAGCAGAAGAAATTGGTTCGATTGTTAAAGTTATTACAGATATAACAGGGCAGACAAATTTACTTGCATTAAATGCATCAATTGAAGCAGTGCGTGCAGGTGAACAGGGTCGTGGTTTTGCTGTGGTTGCCGAAGAAGTAAAGAATCTTGCACAACGCTCAGCTGAACAAGCAAAAATAATTACAGATATAGTCAGTGGAATTCAAGATGCTATTTCTGCTGTGATTAAAAGAATGACGATAACAAAAAAAGTTGTTCAAGAAGGTGCAAAAGCAAATGAAACAGTTACAATGGCTTTTAATACTATTGTTAAAATTGTAAAAGAAACAAATTCATTGATTAAAGAAATAAGTTTATTAACTGTTGACCAAAAAGCGCATAATAAAATTATTTTAGAAGTAATTGAAAATTTAAATAATTTAGCATTGAATATTAAAAATCTTACAATAGAACAAACAAATAAAAGTAATGAAGTTATTAAAGGAGCAAATACATTAAAAGAAATAATAATCGAAGGACAGAAACGTGCAAAAGAAATATCAGAATCAGCAAATAGTTTATCACAGGAAGCATTAAATTTAAAATATTTAGTTGAGAAATTTAAAACAGCATAAAATAAATATATGATTAGTAAAATGAAAAAAGAATTTTTTTACTGGTGGTTTTAAGAAGACCACCTGAGTTTATATATAGTCAGGTGGTAAAGTCCACCTGCGGAATTATATAACCGCAGTCAGACAAAAGTCTGATGGCGGTTTTTTTATTATTAAATAATTTATGTGGAGGTGTTCAATGATTTATCCAGAAAAAGATGAATTCTTAAAATTAGCAAAAAAGAAATCTATTATTCCAATTTATAAAGAATTAATTGCTGATATAGAAACACCAGTTTCTATTTATAGTAAATTTATTGATTATGATTATTCGTTTTTACTTGAAAGTGTAGAAAAAGAAAAACAGGTTGGCAGATATTCTTTTATTGGCATTCAGCCAGAACAAATTATTCAATCAGATAATTTATTTAATACGAAAATAATAACTGGTTTAAAAGAACAAATAATAAAGAATAAAAATCCAATAAATTATATAGATGAAGAAATAAATAAATATGAATATATAACACATAATGAATTACCGCCTTTTACAGGTGGATTTATTGGTAATTTTAATTATGAAATTATGAGATTATTTGAAGATTTATCATTTAATAAACCTGATGAAATAAATATACCAGAAATAAATTTAATGTTAGTAAATAAAGTAATTGTATTTGACCATTATAAAAATAAAATTTTAATTATTATAAATGTGAAGATAGATGAATTAGAAGAAGCAGAAATGAAATATAATGAAGGAATAGATGAATTAAATTTATTACAAAACAAAATTTTATTTCAGAAAAAGCCATCATTTCTTGAAACACAAAGTTTAAATAAGATAAAATCAATAAATAATTTTAAATATAATTATTCAAAAGAAGAATTTATTAAAATTGTTGAAAAAACAAAGGAATATATAAAAAATGGTGATATAGTCCAAGCAGTTCTTTCATTACGAATAGGAGGTGAAGTAAATACACCAATATTAAATATTTATCGAGCATTAAGAATAATAAATCCATCACCATATATGTTTTTTATCAGAATGAAAGATACTTATTTTGTTGGTGCATCACCTGAAACAATGGTTAAAGTTCAAAAACAAGAATTAACATTAAGACCAATAGCAGGCACAAGACCAATAGGTAAAAATAAAGAAGAAGATGAGATGATAAAAAAAGAATTATTGTCAGACGAGAAAGAATTAGCAGAACATACAATGTTACTTGATTTAGGAAGAAATGATGCAAATAGAATATGTATACCAGAAACTGTCAATGTTCCTGAAAAAATGCTCATAGAAAAATATTCGCATGTTATGCATATTGTTTCAACTGTTAAAGGTAGATTAAAAGAAAAAGCATCGGTATTTGATATATTAAAAGCAACATTTCCAGCAGGCACAGTAACCGGTGCGCCAAAAATTCGTGCAATGCAAATCATTGAAGAATTAGAAAATATAAAACGAAGTTTTTATTCTGGAGGCATTGGGTATATAAGTTATTCAGGTGATTTAGATTTAGCAATAGCAATACGAACAATGTTAATTAAAAATAAAAAATTTTATATTCAAGCAGGTGCAGGAATTGTTTATGATTCAATACCAGCACGCGAATATGAAGAATGTATGAATAAAGCAAAAAGTTTATTTTCAGCAATTAAATTTGCTCAGGAGGGTTTAAGATGATTTTATTAATTGATAATTATGATTCTTTTACTTACAATCTTTATCAATATTTATGTGAATTAAATCAACAGGTAGAAGTATATAGAAATGATAAAATAACAATTTCTGATATAGAAAAAATAAATCCTGATTATATAGTAATTTCACCTGGACCAGGCAGACCAGAAAATGCAGGTATTTGCATTGATTTAATAAAAAAATTTTATACAAAAAAACCAATATTAGGTGTTTGCCTTGGTCATCAAGCAATTGGTTATGCATTTGGCGCAAAGATTGTTAATGCAAATAAAATTGTTCACGGTAAAACATCAAATATTTTTCATAAAGCAAAATCGATTTTTAAAAATATCTCTAATCCATTTAAAGCAACTCGATATCATTCTTTAATTATTGAGAGAGAATCCTTACCTGATGAATTTGAAATAATTGCAGAGACAGAAGATAATATAATTATGGCAATTATGCATAAAAAATATAATAATTTAATTGGTGTGCAATTTCATCCTGAATCAATTTTAACAGATGAAGGAAAAAAAATATTATTTAATTTTTTATATTCAAAACAGCAGGAAACTCAACAAAGTGATTTTAAAGTTTTTTTAAATAAAGTTGTAGAAATGAAAAATTTAGAACCTGCTGAGGCTAATTCTGCAATGGAAATAATTATGAGTGGTGCTGCTACACCTGCTCAAATTGCTTCTTTTTTAACAGCTTTAAGATTAAAAGGTGAAACAGAAGTTGAGATTGCTGAATTTGCCAAAGTAATGCATTCAAAAGCAACAAGAATAAAAATAAATAGAGAACCAGTAATAGATACATGTGGAATTGGTGGTGATAGAAGTCATACTTTTAATATTTCAACTATTTCTGCTTTTGTTATTGCAGCAGCAGGTGGCATTGTTGCAAAACACGGCAATCGTTCAGTTTCAAGTAAATGTGGTAGTGCTGATTTATTATTAGGTCTTGGTGTTGATATTGATATTCCACCAGAACGCATAGAACAAATAATAAATAAAATTGGTATTGGATTTTTATTTGCACCTAAATTACATAGTGCAATGAAATATGCTATTGGACCTCGTCGTGAAATGGCTATTCGCACTGTTTTTAATTTACTTGGTCCACTTACTAATCCAGCAAATGCTAAATATCAATTACTTGGTATTTATGATTTGAATTTAACAGAGAAAATAGGTGCTGTTTTAAAATTGTTAAAAACTAAACATTCTGTTGTTGTTGCTGGGCTTGATGGGCTTGATGAAATTACATTAACAGGTCCAACTAAAATAACTGAAATTAAAGATGAAGAAATATTTTCATATTATTTTAAACCTGATAGATATGGTTTTGAATTGTGTGAACCTGCTGATTTAAAAGGTGGCGATATTATGGAAAATGTTGCTATTGCTAAATTAATTCTTCAAGGAAAAGATAAATCACCCAAAACAAATGCTATTATTATTAATGCTGGTTTTGGATTATATATTAGTAAGATTAGCTCTGATTTAAAATCTGCTTTTGAATTAGCAAAAGAAATAATTTATTCTAAAAAAGCATATCAAAAATTAGAAGAGTTGATTGAAGAAACAAAGAAAAAATAAATAGATATATCAGCCTCCGCCTATTGGCATTAATATTTTTATTTTATCATTATTTTTTATTTCATAATCAATATCTACATTATTTTCGTTTACAACTGGTGAAAGAAATTTTATTTCTTTTTTCTTAAATTTTAGATATTTCAATAATAGTTCTTCAATTGTTATACTTTTTTCTAATACTAAATTAAGTTTTTTTTCTTTGTTTTTTGTACATAATGAACCAAATAATTCAACCTCACAATTAATTTTCATTGATATTACCACCTTTCTTTAATTAAACTACTATCCTGTTCTATTTTCTCTAATTCATTTTTATATTCTTCTTCTATTTTATTTAATTTTTTTTGCATTTCCCTTAATTCTAACTCTCTGTCAATTTGAGTAAAATCTATATCTTTTACTTGCCACTCAAAATATTCATTCCATTTTTGTATGCCGTGTCGTTTTATATATCTTCGTCTTAATTTTGCAAGTTCTATTAAATAATTATCGCCCCATTTAATTCGTGCATCTTCAACTATTGTTCGTTTAATATTATATTTTTTTGGATTATCTGGAATTTGAGTTGGTTTTGTTATTTGTGAAATAGGAAATATAAATAATAATAAATAAACAAAGAATAATTGTCCAACAACATTAAAAATTATATCATTATATTTTTGTTTTGTTAGTTTTTCATCATATTCTTTATTTATATTTTCCATATCTTCATCTTCATCTAATAAATCAAGATATGGTTCAATAAAAATTTTTCTTAAATATTTTTCAATTAAAATTCTTAAAATTAAAAAAAGGATAATAATAATAAATATGCTTATTATTGCAAAAGATAAATTATATAAAAAAGATTTAATTTCAAAATTAGTATAAATTTTCTTTAAATAATGCGAAAAATAAATAATTATTGCAGAAAAAATAAGAATAAATAAATGGATAAAATAAATAAATCTATAATGCTTTTTTTCCAGGCCTGCACCAAAAGTTATTTCTTCATAAAGATTTATAATATTTTTTATTGAAAAAAATAAGATAATGAAAATAATACTAAAAAAAATAAAATATAAAATTATTAATGGCATATATAATTAATTTAAAATTTTTTCTAATGAAATTTTTAAATCAATAAAATAAGATGTATCTAATTCTTTTTCTTCAAAGAGTGAAAGTTTTTCAATTTTTATTTCGCTTATCCAAATTTTAATTTCTTTATTATTTTCTTTCCAGTTATTAAATTCAACCTCATTTATTATTTTTATTTTTTCTTTTTCTTTTTTTATTTCAATTATTATATCTTTTACTTTGATATTAAATCTATCTTCATTTATTATTATTAGTTGCGAATTAATAAATTTTATTTCTGTATCTTCGAGTTTAAAAATTTCTACTAATTGTATTTGTTTATATTCAACATTTTTTTCATCAATATATTGAGCAATAAATAATTGATAAGGTGATTTATATTTATGCAATAATGATGAATAATTTATGTAACGAATAATTTTAATAATATTATCAATAAAAGCAGATAAAGCAATTATATATTCTTTTTTAGATGTCAATAATTTATCAGGTATATATAATAATTTATTATTTTCATTTGATATAATTATTCCATTCTTTGCTATAAAAATCTGAATATTGCCAATTTTAAAATAATCTGATAAAACTTCTAAATAAGGATTATTTATTGAAAAAAAATTGTCAAATTTAATGTGAAAATATTTATTTGTAATGTTACAAATATTTTCAAAAATTTCTTCTTCGTTAGTTAAATATTTTACTTTATATGTTTTATCTTTTAATAAAAAAGCAAATCTATCCTCAAATCGAAATATATATGTTTTTGAAATATTATTGATTTCTGCTATATCAGAATAAGGATTATCAAAAAGAAAATAATTATAAATATTCTGAACAAGTTTTTTGATTTTGATTAAATATTCCCCATAATTTTCTGGTAAAAGTATTAATACAAAATCTTTAAAATTTTTTTTCATTAATTCTGCTTTTTTTAATATATCACCTAAAATAACTAAAAATGTTTTGTAATTATTATATTGCTTAACAAATACTTCGCCCCAACTGTTTAAATAAATTATATCATAATTTTCTAATTTATCTGTTTCCTCTGAACCAAAGTTAATTATTAATGTTAATCTTAAAATATTCGCTTCATTTAATAATGCTTTATTGCTTATTGATATTTTTTTCATATTAAAATAACTACTTAATTCTGTTAATATTTCTTTTATTCTTATTACAGTAAACCTCTCTTTTATTGTTGTAAATTTTAATCGTGTTATATATTGGTTAAATATGCCATTTATTGCTGCCCAGATAACTAATTCAAGAACATTTTCTGATGAACGCAAAGGTATCTTTTTTATTATTGAATTACCACTTATTATTATTCTATATAATATCCACATTTTTTTATTTGTTTTTGTTATTGCTGGTTCAAATATTATTACTTTTTCATAAGCATTATCATAAAAAGAAAAAATTCGTTCTACTTTATCAGGCTCTTTTAAAAAGAATGAATTTATTTTTCTTTTAATTAGTAATTTATCATTTTCATTTAATTTTAAATGTAGATTACTTTTATCTATTTTACTTGAGATTGTATTGTATGTATTTATTATAAAAGCCTTTATTTTTTCATATAATTTATATACTTTATGAAATTCCCAGTATTCAAAATTATCAAGATTTTTTATTACATTTTCATTCCAGCCCCATTGTTCAATATATTTTTTCATTATTCTTGTTTTTAATAATTTTATTTCTTCTTCTTTTTTTGTTAAATATGGTGTTATATTTGGTGCTACTTTTAAATAAAAACATATCTTTATTAAATCTGCCATTTCTTTCTTTTGTAATTCATAGTATTCCATTATATCTTCAAATAAAAATAGATATGAATCAATTACATTAAATTCGAGTATATTTTGCTGAATTTTATTTTTTAATTTTGAACTTAATAATATTATTTCATTTTCTTTTTGACTAATATATTTTTCTAATAAACTTATTTTCATTATTGATTTAAAAGGAGAAGATAATGTTTTTATTATTTGAAATAAAAAAGCACCATAAAAATCTTTTATATCTAAACTTACTGTATTTCCAATATCAATATATTTACTATCATTTTTTTCATTTATTATTTGTTTGGCTATTTCTTCATATTCTTTGTTATTTATGTTTGCTGGTAATAACCACCATAGAGGTATTTTTCCTGCAATAAATATTGATGTTCTAAAAAATTCATCTTTTAATAATAAACCAATAGCACTGCCAAAAGCTTCTTCTTCTGTATTCGCAAATATATTTCGTTTTAATTGTTCAATATCATTTATAAAAAAATGAACTTCTATTCCAAAGTTTGATGATAACCATTTTTCAATCATTATTAATTTTTCTTGAAAATTATTTAACATTTCTTCATTGACTTCATTTTTATTTACTACAACCCAATAATCATAATCTGATTTATTATTATGTGCAATTGAACCGCAACTACCAATCACTGCAAATAATTGTATAAACGGCTTATAATTTTTATGTGGCTCATATTTCCAATTCTTAAATATTCTCTGGATATTATATATTACTTTATCATTTACATTATAATTCATTATACCAATAGGAACTTTTTTTCCTTCCATAAAGCCCGGTAAGCCAAATTGGTCAGTGTGTAATAAAAATGGGATTATTTCAAAAATTATTTTATGTGTTTTGCTTATTGTATTATTTAAGAGATTTATTTTAGCATTATTATATTTAATGAATTTTTCTTCATTATATTTTATTTGTTCAGTTAAATTTTTAAACTCCATCTTTACACTTTTTCATTATTTGGTTTTATTATTTATATATTTTTTTATATTTTCTTTGTCAATAATTTATTTTTTTATTTGACAAATTTTTTTATATCAATTATTAAAAAAAATAATTTAATAAAAGGATTAGGTGTTTATGTTATTCCTTAAATCATTAAAAACAAAAGTTTTTTTAATGATTATTTTTTTATTAATTATTATTATTTTTTTGCATTCTCTCTTTTTAAATAAATTTCTTTTAAGTTCTTTTAATAAATCTTTTTTTTCATATAATTATAAAGTTCTTGATTTTATTTTGTTATGTTATTTAAATTCTACTAATAATATAAATTCTTTTATTAATCATTTAAATAATATTTTTAAAAATGATGAAGAGATTTTGTTAGTTTATTTATTTAATGAAAATAAAAATAAAATTTATGAAAACAAAAAAATTAATATACAAACTATTTCAGATAAAACAATTAATGATTTTATAGAAGAAAAAAAATTTTTTAAAATAATTGATAATTTAAATGATAATTTTATTTATTTATATTTTTTGCCATTATCTGAAAATTTTAAAATAAAGCCAATGCTGGCAAAAGCTAATATTTATGAGTTTAAAAATAATCCTTTTCTTATTATTGGTTTTTCAAATATAAATTATAATCGTGAATTAAATAATTTGCAGAAAAAACTTATTATTTATTTTGTCATCTTTTTTTTCATTATTTCTTTTATTATTTTATCTTATCTAAATAAATTATTAAAACCTATTACAATTTTATTAAGTTTAACAAAGCATGTTGCAAATGGTGATTTCAATGTTCATTATCCTTTTCATAAAGGTGATGAACTTGAAATTTTAGGAAATGCTTTTAATAAAATGATTAGTTCACTAAAAGAATATGATGAGAAATTAAAATTTATGAATATGAATTTACAGGCAGAAGTCTCGCAAAAAACGAAAAAACTCGCAGAGGCATTAACTAAATTAAGAGAATTAGATAGATTAAAAGATGAATTTATTACACTTATTGCTCACGAATTTAGAACACCGATGACAATTATAAATTCTTTTTTAGAAACTATTGCAATGTATGATAATATAGAAAAAGATGTAAAAGATGAAATGGTAAAAGCAACAAAAATTGAAGTAAATAATTTAATAAATAAAATTGAAAAAATTATTTTATTACAAAGATTAAAATTAGAAAAATATGAACAGAAAAAAGTTAAAATAAATTTATATCATTATATTCAGGTTGTTTTAAAAGAAGTAAAAAATAAAAATACAAAAAATGTTTCAGTAAAAATAGATATACCTGAAGATTATTATATTTTCTTTGATAATTCTCTTTTATATCATTTACTATACAATTTGATTGAAAATGGTATAATGTATAATAAAGAAAATGGTGAATTACAGATAAATCTAATTGAAGATAATATTTTGCAATTTAAAGATACTGGTATAGGAATTTCAAAAGAAGAATTATTATTTATATTCGATGAATTCAAACAATTAGGAAATATAAATGAACATTCATCAGGTATAGGTATTGGATTATCAATTGTTAAATATATATGTCAAATTACTAGTATTTTAATTGAAATTGAATCAGAAAAAAATGTTGGCACTACAATATATTTAATTTTATAAAATGTCAAAAATCTATTATTTATCATTTGGTTGTAAAGTAAATCAATCAGAAGGAAATGAAATAATAAATAACGGTAAATTTTGTGTAGTTGATGATATTAAAAATGCTGATTTTATTTTAATAAATTGCTGTTCTGTTACAAGACAAACATTATCTAAAATTTCTAAATCAGTAAATAAAGCACTTTCATTAGAAAATATAAAAAAAATATTTTTAGTTGGCTGTATTTCTGATGAGTTAAAAAATAAATATATAAAAAAAAATAAGATTTTTATTATTAAAGATGTTTATAATAAATTTAATATTGTAAATGAGTTGAATAAATTTAATGTTGAAAAGAGTGAATATTATTTTTCTGATAAAACACGCTCATTTCTTAAAATTCAGGATGGCTGTAATAATTTTTGTTCCTATTGTATTGTTCCTTATTTACGGTATAAAGTTATTAGCATTCCAATACACGAGGTAATAAAAAAAATCAGAGAAAGAATAAATCTTGGTTTTAAAGAAATTGTTTTATGTGGTATTTCATTAGGGAATTATGGCGTTGATTTGAATGAAAAGAATTATCTTTATAAATTACTTTTAACTATTTCAAAAGAGATTAAAGATGAAATTAGAATCAGGTTAACTTCTATTAATCCTGATACTTTAACAAATGATATAATAAATATTGTTCTTAATGAAAAAATATTTTGTAAGCATTTTCATTTACCTTTACAAAGTGGCAGTAATAAAATATTGAAACTAATGAATAGAAAATATACAAAAGAATATTATTTAGAAAGAATTGAATATATTCGAAGAATAAATTTTTTTACTGGTATAACAACTGATATAATTGTTGGTTTTCCTGATGAGAGAGAAGAAGATTTTTTAGAGACAATATATGTTTTAAAAAATGCTAATTTTATTAGAACACATATTTTTTCTTATTCAGAAAGAAAACAAACAAAAGCAGCAAAATTATCAAATAAGAATAAACCAGAAATAATTAAAGAAAGATATAAAATTTTATCTGACTTATCTAAAAAAAATATAAATTATTTTTTAAATAAAATGATAAATAAAGAAGTATCTATCTTAATTGAAAATACTGAACCTAACGAAAAATTTAATGGTTATTCATCAGAATATATAATGTGTAAAATAAAAAATTTATCAAATAAAAATTTTTTTTATACTGGAAAAATTCAGTCTGTTTCAAATGATATATGTTTAGTAAAATAATTAACAAAAGATTTATTTATTTATTTATTATTTTTATCTCTATTTTTTCATATCTTAATTCAATAAAAGGAAATTTTGTTTTAGATGATGAAGAATTAATAGTTAATAATCCTTATATAAAAAATTTTAAATACATAAAAAAAATTTTTGTTTCAGATTTTTTTAATGCAGCAAGAAGTAAAGAAGGCGAAATAGGTTATTACAGACCAATTGTTACTTTATCTTATTTGATTGATTTTTATTTTTGGAAATTAAATCCATTTGGATTTCATATAACTAATATTATATTACATTTATTAAATTCATTTCTAATTTTTTATTTTATTTTTATATTATTTAAAAATGAAAATTTTGCTTTTGTTTCTGCTTTTATTTTTGCACTTCATCCAATACATACAGAAAATGTAAGTTGGATTTCAGGGCGAACTGATTTAATTGTTTCAATATTCTTTTTTCTTTCATTAATTTTTTATATTATTGCTCGAAATAAAAATTCTCTTTTTTATTTAATTTTTTCTTTTCTATTTTTTTTATTTGCTCTTCTTTCAAAAGAAATTGCTTATATTTTACCTCTTGTAATTTTTTTTATTGAATATTATATTTTTTCAAATAAAAAAAATTCACTATATTATTTCTTATTTTTTCTATTATTCCTTTTTATTTTTCTTTTTTTTCGTTTTATTTTTGTTAAAAATATTTCTTCATTTAATTTTTATTATGCTTTTATTAATTTTCAAACTTTTATTATTAAAGCATTGCCTTTATATTTATTAAAACTAATCTTCCCTTTTAATCTTAATATTCATATTCCAATAAATTTACTTCAAATAAATTTTCTTAATTTTGCACTTTTTATTATTATATTTTTTATAATTATTTTACTTTTTCTATTGTTAAAAAAATTTTCAAATAAAATTTTTATGTTTGCTTATTTATTTTTTTTATTTTCTCTTTTACCAGTTAGTAATATAATAAATATTTCATTAGCACCAGACCTTGATTTTACTTTTGCTGAACGCTTTCTTTATATTCCTTCTTTTGCTTTTGCTATTTTTATTGCACATTTTCTTTTATCTTTTTTATCTAAAAAAATTTTTTATTTTTTTATTCTTATTATTTTTATTACTTTTTCTTTTACTATTTATCATAGAAATTTGGATTGGCAAAATGAAGAACAATTAATTCATAAAGCATTAAAAATATCACCAGATTCCCCACTTTTATATAATAAATTAGGTTCGATTTATTTAAGTAAAAATAAATATGATGAAGCATTTAATTATTTTGAAAAAGCATTTAAATTAAATCCAAATTATGTTGGAATAAATAATAATTTAGGACATCTTCTTTTGAAAAACAAACAATATGATAAAGCATTATTTTTCTTTAATCGAGAATTAAATCTAAATCCAAATAATGCTGAAGTCTGGAATAATATTGGTAATATTTTTAATGAATTAAATGAATATGAAAAGGCAATTGCAGCATATAATAAAGCACTTGAAAAAAATCCTGATTATTTTTTAGCATATAATAATATTGGAATTGTTTTATCTAAAATAAAAAAATTTGATTTAGCAGAACAATATTTTTTAAAAGCACTTGATTTATATCCTTTGCATTATGAAACTCTTAATAATATTGGATTATTATATACTGAAGCAGGGCAATATGATAAAGCATATATTTTTTTTGAAAAAGTATTAGAATTAAAACCTGATTGGGATATTATTTATAATAATCTTGGCACTTTATTTTTTAAAAAAGGAGATATTGAAAAAGCATTAGATTATTATAAAAAAGCACTTTCTTTAAATGATATGTCAGTTAATGTTAATTATAATCTTGGACTTCTTTATCAACAAATAAATAAAAAAGCAGAAGCAAAATTACATTTTGAAAAATTATTAAAAATTTTACCACCTGAATCAGCACTTTTAGATGATGTTAAAAATAGATTAAATTCAGTTTCAGAATAAATTTTTATTAAAAATATCTGGAACTAAAATCATAAAATTTTCATCAATTATAGCATTTTCAATTTTTCTATTTCCAGTTATTTTTGCATTATCAAATATAATTGTATTTTTTAATTCAACATTATTTCCTATTATTACATCTTTCCCAACTATATTAAAACCTTTAAAAATAATATCATCAGGAAAAATATTTTTTTTAAATGTATATAAATTTTCTTTTTTTACGAAGACACTATTTTCATCAGGTATTATATTTTCAAATAAAAATTTATTAACATAGAAATAATTTTCAATTGAACCACAATCAAACCAGTAATATTCCTGGGAATTAAAAAATAGTCCTTTTATTGAACCAACTCTATTTTTTATTTCATCTTTTAAATAAACAATCAAATCAGCATATTGATTTTCAGGTAATTTTTCAATTAGTTCTCGCCGTATAATTGATATACCTGCATAAGTATAATATTTATATTTTTTTTCTTCTGTTTTTTTTGTATCAAATTTAACAACATTAAAATCATTATCAACAGCAACAGAATTAATTTTATCATAATCATACAAAGCCATAGTCATTAATGCATTATTTGAATAATGTTCTTTAATTAATAATCTTAAATCAATATTCGAGATAATATCACCATTATAAATAATTACATTTCTAATATCAGGAGAAAGTAAATATTTTTTTGCTGTGCCTAATCCACCCCCTGTTCCATATAAATATTCTTCTTCTGATATAAATATTTTTTCTTTTATTAAATAATTAATCAAATATTCTTTTTTATACCAGACATTAGCGACAAGTAAATTTATACCAGCATTTCGTAATTGCTGAACTGCATAGGAAATAATTGGTAAATTTAATACAGGTAATAATGGTTTTGGAAAATAATTTGTTAATGGTTTTAATCTAACACCTTCACCTGCTGCTAAAATAAAACCTTTCATTTATAAAGAATAATCTCCTTTTTAATTTTTAAAAATTTTTCATTATCTCTTTCTAAAAATTCATTTAATTTTTTTATGTTTATTTGTTCGCCTTTTTCAATAATTTTTCGAATTTCATCTGAACCAGTTAAAATATCAATAGCTAATTTTTCATATTCATATTCATAAGGACCTTTATACCATTCAAAATTATCAGGATATAATCTTTTTATTTCATTTATTATTACAATACCAGTTAAATAAGGCTTATATTTATAATAATCAGTAATATGAATATAAGCACCGCCACAAATTTGATTTTTAAATTTATCAAAAGTAGGAGAAAAATAAATTGGTCTAAAATAAACAGCAGGTAATTTTATCTTATTTAATTTTTCACATAATTGTTCAGCAATAATAAAAGGAGCGCCGAATATTTCAAAAGGACAGGTAGTACCACGACCTTCTGATATATTTGTTGCTTCTAATAAACATAAACCTGGATAATTTAATGCAGTTAAAAAATTTGGCATATTTGGAGATGGATAATGCCAGTATAAATTAAAATCAGGATAAAATTTTTTTCGCTCATAATTTTTCATTTTTATTATTGTTAAATTAACTCTTTTAAAATACTGATTTTTTAAGTAATTGGCTACTTCACCTATAGTTAATGAATGTCGCACAGGAATTAGATAAAGACCTACGAAGGAAAGATAATTTTCATTTTGCAAATTACCTTCTATAGTTATTCCATTTATTGGATTTGGTCTATCAAGAATCACAACAGGAATATTATATTCTTCACATTTTTTTATGATTAATGCCATAGTCCAGATATAAGTATAATAACGAGTGCCAATATCAAATAAATCAATACAAACTACATCTATATCTTCTAAATCTTCTTTTGCGGGTTCTCTTTTTTTACCATACAAACTAATTATTTTTATTTTTCGCTGTTCATCAAAATAATCATTACTTTCAATCATATTGGCTTGTTTTACAGCAAATAAACCATGTTGTGGTGAAAATATTTTTATTAACTGAAATATTTTGTTTTTTAAAAAGATGTCAAAAGTATAATGAAAATTTTTATTGAAAGAGGCTTGATTTGCTACTAAAGCAACTCTTTTATTTTTAATAATATTAAAATTTTTTTGGATTAAATTATCTATACCAGTTAATAATTTAATAATTTATCTACTCCTTTCCAAAAAATATTATTGAGCAAAAAAAAGTTTCATTTGACCTGGTCTTAAATAATATTCAAATCTATCACTATATACTTCAAAAGGATATTCTGGTGATATGTCAATTATTGTTTGCTTATTTGATAATACATTTTTTAATGATTGTATTTCAATATGCTGATAATTATAAGAATCAAGATTTAATGCAATTAATGCATTTGATTTTTTATCATTTGAAATTTTTTTCATTAAGAAAACTTTTGGATTAGAACATTTAATTACTTCTTGATAACATTCTTCTTTGAAAATATCACAGGAATTTTTTATATATAAAATATCTTTAATTAAATTTATTATGTTATGATTTATAAATTCCCAATTTTCTGGTTTTGTTGTAACAACATCAAGTTTATTATAAAAACAATATTCAAAACCTATTGGTATCATAACACCAGTTGAAAAGAAAGAAGTAAAAAATAATTTAATTTTAAATTCATTTAAGTTTTTATTTACTTCTTTATATAATCGTTCTGTATCATGTGATTCAGGAAAAGAAATTGAAGCAACTGTTTCTCTCGTAAGATTATATTGTTCACCAATTAACCAATCAGAATGAAAATCCCAATATTTAGAACTATTAAAAATAAAATCAAAACCTGATTTTGCAATTTTTAAAGTTTCAGTTGGTGTGCAACCTAATGTTTCAGCTAAATAAATTAAATGAGGAAATCTACTTTTTGATTTTGAAATCAAAAAATTCCATAATTCAGTTGGAACTTTATACGCAGCATCAGCTCTAAAACCATCAACACCCATATCAGCAAAAGTGAAAATAAGGTTTAGCCAATAATTCCATAAATTATATTTATCTTTTGAATTATAATTATCAATTTCAGCAAGGTCACCCCAAACTATTTTTTCCTGCTTTTCTGTCATTGCATAAGGATTTGCTATTTTGCCATTTTCATATTTATACCAGGCAGGATGTTGCTCTATTAATACTGAATCTATTGCTGTATGATTTATTACTAAATCGAATAATATTTTGATATTATTATTATGACAATAATTTATAAAATTTTTTAATAATGCCTTACCATTATTAAAATCATCAGAACCAAAAAATTGAGGATTAAATTTATAATAATCTTTTGGTGAATATAAAGAGCCAGAAAAACCTGGATAATGTAATGGATTAATATAAATATAATTAAAACCCATATATTTTATTCGTTCAATATGTTTATACCAATTATTTATATGTCCAACTAATTTAGGAAATAGATTATAAATAAAAATTTTTTTTGCCATTTTCTTTGCTCCTTTTAAAAATTATTTTCTTTACAAATTTTTATTAAATATATTTTAATATATTGTTTAATGTCAAGTTTTTAAAAATTATCTAATTATTATGAAAATTATAAAAAATACATTTTTAATTACTATTTCAAAAATATTAAATTTAACCACAAATTTTGTATTAGGATTAATTATACTAAAAAAATATACACTCGATTTTTTTGGGATAATTGCATTTACTATTTCACTTGTAAATTTTTTTATTTCACTTGCAAGTTGGGGTTTTAATCAATACACTATTCGTGAAATATCTGCAACAGGTCGAAAAAATTTTCAAAAAAATCAATTATTACAGGTTATTCAAATTAAGGTTTTTTTCTGTATTATTTTTTCTTTTTTATATATTATTCTCTATGGCTTAATTTTAAAAAATATTACTTTTTTGGATTTTTCTGTTCATATTAAATTAGTTATACTTTCATCACTAATAATTTATTTTGATTCATTCAAACATTTTTTTAATAATTCATTATATTCAGTTGGAATAATGCAAATTGAAACTATTTCGATTATTATTGAAAAAATAATTTTATTTATTTCTATAATATTTTGTGTAAATCAAAAATATACAATTCTTTATTTTATTATTTGTTTAGTTTTTTCAAAATTCATTTCTTTTGTTTTTAGTTTTTATTTTTTTAAAAAAATAATAGGATTTATATTTTCAATAAAATATGAAATAAAAAATATAATAGAAATAATAAAGAAAAGTGCACCATTTTTTTTTCAAATACTAATGGCTTATTTATTTTTTCAAACAGATATAATTTTATTAGGGCTTTTTTCAACTAACGAAGATGTTGGTTCATATCAGATAGTAATGTCAATTGTTTCAGCATTAATAGTAATTCCGTGGGCATATATGAATACATTATATCCAAAATTAGTTCGGAAATATAAAGCAAAACAAATACGAGGATTAAAAGCAAATGTAAAACAAATTTCAATTTATAGTTTTTTAGTGACAATACCACTTGCTTTTCTTTTATTTAAATTTTCTGAAAACATAATGTTTTATCTTTATTTTGAAAATGCTGAAAAATTAATGTATATATTTAGTGTGATAATCTGGTTAATAATTTTTCGTTTTCAAACATATTTATTTGGCTATTTTCTTGATGCAGTTGGAATGGAAAAAGATAGAGCATTAATTGTTACATATGCTGCTCTTATAAATCTTATACTAAATTTATTTTTAATTCCAAATTATTATAGTTTTGGTGCTGCTATTTCTGTATTTATTTCAGATTTTATTTTAGTTATTATGAGTTTTTATAAGACAAAAAAATTTTTTAAAAAGATTGCAATTTAAAATGAAAAAAAATATAATATTAATTGGTTATCGCGGTGCTGGTAAAACAACGATTGGAAAAATATTAGCAAATAAAATTAATTATAATTTTATTGATAGTGATGAACAGATAGAAAAAAGTGAAGGGCGAAAAATAAGCGAAATAGTAAAAAAAGAAGGCTGGCAATATTTTCGTGAAGTTGAAAAAAAAATAATAAAACAATTAGGAAGCGAAAAAAATGCTGTAATTAGCACAGGTGGCGGTATTGTGTTAAATATTGAAAATGTAAATAATTTAAAAGAGAATGGCTGGTTTGTTTATTTGGAAACTACACCAGAAACAATAGTTAAAAGAATTCAGAATGATGATAATAGACCATCATTAACAGGAGTAAAATCATTTATAGAAGAAGTAACAGAAGTATTAGAACAACGAAAAGAATTATATGAAAAATATGCTGATTTCAAGATATTAACTGATAATATGACACCAGAAAAAATAAGTGAGGTGATTGAAAATGAATTTAGAAAAATTTAGGAAATCACCACCAGAATTATATGTATTAACTGGAACAAAATTTACACCAGGAATTGACCATTTTCAAATAATAACAAAAGTATTGGAAGCAGGCTGTAAAATAATACAAATGCGCGAAAAAGAAATGTGTGATAGAGATTTATTTTATTTTGCAAAAAGATTAAAAGAATTAACAGAATTATACGGAGCATATTTAATAATAAATGATAGAATAGATATAGCATTAGCAGTAAATTCAGATGGAGTGCATTTAGGACAAAATGATATACCAGTTTTAGAAGCAAGAAAAATATTAGGACCGAATAAAATAATAGGTTTATCAACACATTCAATTTTTCAAGCATTACGCGCAGTAGAAAATGGTGTGGATTATATTGGTGTAGGACCTATTTTTGAAACTCATACAAAAAGTGATGTATGTTCACCAGTTGGAACAGAACTAATAAAAAAAGTAATAGAATATAAAGAAAAAATAAATATACCATTTTATGCAATAGGTGGTATAAAATTAGAAAATGTAAAAGAAGTATTAGCAGCAGGAGCAAGAAATATTGCTGTTGTAACAGGTATTATAACAGCAAAAGATGTATATGAAACAACAAAGAAATTTATTGAAACAATTAAAAATTATTCTGTATGATTTTAATAATAGAAGATGATGAGAAATTAAGTAAAAATCTGAAAAGATTACTCACACCAAAATATAAAGTTGATATAGCAGCAGACCTTGATAAAGCTTATCATTTACTTATCCAGAAAAATTATAATATTGTTATTTCAGATTTTAAAATCAAAGATAGAACAGCATTTGAATTTATAGATAAAGTTCAGAAGTATGAACATAAACCATTATTTATTATAATTACAGCATATCCAAATTGGGAAATAGCAATAGAAGCAATGAAAAAGGGAGTTTATGATTTTTTAGCAAAACCATTTGAATTTTATCAATTAGAAGCAATAATAAAAAGAGCGTATGAATTTATAAAAATAAAAAATGAAAATATAGCATTAAAAAGATTTGAGCAGGAAAAAATAATAGGAGAAAGTGAACACATAAAGAAAGTATTAGAATTAACAGAAAAAATAGCAAAGACAGATACAACAGTATTAATTACAGGCGAAACAGGAACAGGTAAAGAATTAGTTGCACGGCGAATACATAATTTATCAAATAGAAAAGATAATCCATTTATTGTAATAAATTGTGGAGCAATACCAGAAAATTTAATCGAAACAGAATTATTTGGTTATACAGAAGGAGCATTTACTGGTGCAGTTGGTTCAAAAGCAGGTGCAATAGAATTAGCAGAAAAAGGAACATTATTTTTAGATGAAATAGGTGAAATGCCATATCATTTACAGGTTAAATTATTGCGTATATTAGAAGGTCATTCTTTTAGAAGAGTTGGTGGCGAGCAGGAAATTCAACCTGATGTTCGTATTATTGCTGCAACGAACAAAAATTTAGAAGAGTTAATAAAACAAAATAAATTTAGACAGGATTTGTTTTATAGATTAAATGTATTTACAATAAATTTATTACCATTACGAGAACGAAAAGAAGATATTTTACCTATTGTTAATTATTATATAGATTACTTTAATAAAAAATTTAATAAAAAAATTGAAGGAATAACAGAAGAAATAAAAGAAGAATTATTAAGTTATAATTGGGCTGGAAATATAAGAGAGTTAATAAATACAATAGAACGAGCAATATTGTTAACAGATGAGAATGCAAATTATATTACAAATATTTCATTAAAAAGAGATAATCATCTTGAGTATAAAAAGATAAAATTAGAAGAACATTTACAAAATATTGAAAAAGAAATTATAGAGAAATATTTAAAATATTGTAATAACAATATTGAGCAGGCAGCAGAATTATTAAATATATCAGAAACAAAATTAATAAAAAAAATAGAGAAGTTCAAAATAAAATAAATTCAATTAAATTCCAATGAAAATTCTATTATTTTTTTCACCACCATATTGGCAAAAATTGTATCCATTAAATATAGCATATTTAAGTGGCATATTAAAAAAATATAATATTGAATTTGATGTTTATGATTTGAATATTTTATTATATAAAAAAGTTGCAAAAGAAGATTTAATAATCTGGAAAAATGTAAGTTTTCAAAATTCATTTCAAGCACAAAAAATTATTTTAGAAAAATACCAAAAAATAATAAAAGAAAGTTTACAATATGTTTTAGAAAATAAATTTGATATTATTTGCTATACAAATTATTCATCAAATTTTGGAATTTCATTAAAAATAGCGGAAAAAATAAAGCAATTAAAAAAAGAAATAAAAATAATATTTGGCGGACCAGAAATTTTATATCAATTTTTAAATAATAAAAATTTTTATTTAAATTTTCCTGATGTAGATTTTTTTGTTGTTGGAGCAGGTGAAAGAACATTAGAAAATATAATTCAAGGAAAAGAAATAGAAAAGTTAGTTTTATTTGATGAATATGATGATATAAATGAAATACCTTTTCCATTTTATTTTTCTGATAAATTAAAATTATATGAACGAAAAAATGCAATTTCAATTTTAGGTAGTCGCGGGTGCATAAATCAATGTGCTTTTTGTGCTGAAAAATTTTTATTTAAAAATAAACAATTTAGAAGAGCAGAAAATATCTTTGAAGAAATAAATTTACTTAATAAAAATCATAATATAAAGTGGTTTACTTTTTTTGATTCAATGATAAATTTTTCAATAGAAGAATTATCAAAGTTATGTGATTTAATAATAAAGAATAATTTAAAAATAAATTGGGATGCACAATTTTTTCTAAAAAATTATACAAAAGAATTAATTGAGAAAATGAAAGAAGCAGGTTGTTTTAATCTTTTTATTGGACTTGAAAGTGGTTCTGATAGTGTATTAAAAAAGATGAAAAAAAATTTTACAACTGATGATGCAAAAAAATTTTTTAATGATTGTAAAAAAGTTAATTTACATTTTGAAATAAGTTTAATAGTAAATTTTCCAGGCGAAACAGAAAAAGAATTTGAAGAGACACTCGAATTTTTAAAAGCGAATAAAGAAAAGATACCAAAAATAGCACAAATAAATAATTATAAGAAATTAGCAGGCATAAAAATAAAAGAAATGGAAAAAAATAATCGAATAGAAAAATTATTAAATTTTTTAAAAGAAAATAATTTTATCTATACAGAAGAATTTATTGGTAATTTAGAAAAAGTGGAGAGTTCTAATTTTTGTATTTAAAAAATTATTTATTCGATTATTCATTTGATACAAAAAATTATTTGACAGTTAAAAAAATTAATTCTATAAATAAGAGCAAATTTTTAAAGGAGGTAATAAAATAATGGCAAAGATTTATTATGATAAGGATGTAAAACCAGATGTATTAAAAAATAAAACAATAGCAATATTAGGTTATGGAAGTCAGGGACATGCACATTCACTTAATTTGCGTGATAGTGGATTTAATGTAATTGTAGCAGAAATACCAGAATCACCAAATTATGAGAAAGCGAAAAAAGTAGGTTTTGAAGTAATGTCAGCAGAAGAAGCAGCAAAAAAAGCAGATGTAATTGTGTTTACATTACCAGACCCAATTCATCCAATAGTATATAAATCAGCAATAGAAAAAAATTTAGCAAAAAATAAAGTATTAGTTTTTGCACATGGTTTTAATATTCGTTATTTTCAAATCGTGCCACCTGAATTTGTTGATGTAATTATGGTAGCCCCAAAAGGACCAGGTCATTTAGTAAGAAGTGAATATATGAAAGGAATGGGCGTGCCAAATTTAATTGCAATTCATCAAGATTATTCAGGTAAAGCAAAAGATATAGCATTAGCATATTCTTATGGAATAGGCGGTACAAGAGCAGGTACATTAGAAACAACATTTAGTGAAGAAACAGAGACAGATTTATTTGGTGAACAAACAGTATTATGTGGTGGAATAATGGAACTAATATTAGCAGGATTTGAGACATTAGTTGAAGCAGGTTATCAACCAGAAGTAGCATATTTTGAATGCTGTCATGAATTAAAACTTATAATTGATTTAATATATGAAGGTGGTTTAAGCTGGATGTATTATTCTGTTTCAGATACAGCAGAATATGGTGGATATACAGTTGGTCCAAAAGTAATAAATGAAGAAAGTAGAAAAGCAATGAAAGAGGCATTACGCAGAGTGCAAAATGGTGAATTTGCAAAAGAATGGATAATAGAATCAAAAGTAAATTATCCATTATTTAAATCATTACGAGCAAAATTACAAAATCATCAAATAGAAAAAGTTGGTGCTGAATTAAGAAAAATGATGCCATGGATAAAACGACGCGAAACAGAAACAGGTGGAAAATAATTATATGAAAAGAAATTTTCCAATATTAGAAGAAGGATGGTATTATATAATACCATCCTTTATTTTGATGTTGATTTTCTGGTATATATCAGATGTAAATGGAACTTTATTTTCTAAATTAATTTTTTTTGTTTCAATAATTTATTTTGCTTTAGTTTTAAATTTTTTTAGAGATCCTGAACGAAATATAAATCTTAAAAATAGAAAATTAATTGTTTCACCAGCAGATGGCACAATAACAAAAATTGAATATAATATAGAAGAAAAAGAATATCGTAAAGAACCATCAATTCGAGTAAGTATTTTTATGTCAGTTACTGATGTCCATATTCAAAGAATGCCAATTGATGGCGTAATCGAATATATGAATTATAAAAAAGGCGAATTTAAATCAGTATTAAATGAAGATGCACAATTAAATAATGAAAAATTATTAACAGGAATAAAAACAGAAAATAATGAGAAAATCACAGTAGTTCAAATTGCTGGTCTTATAGCGAGAAGAATTGTATCATTGTTGAAAATAAATGATAAAGTAAAACAGGGTGAGCGAATAGGTTATATAAGATTTGGTTCGAGAGTTGATATTTATCTTCCTCAAAATACAAAATTATTTGTTATAGAAGGTCAAGAGGTAAAAGGTAATTTAACAATTATTGGACGATTAGGATGAAACATTTTATCAAATCACGAATAAATTTTGCTATTCCAGTTGTAGCAAAAAATCGAAGTGAAATTGAGAATCAAATAAATATAATAAATACATATAAAAATATAAGCACAATTGAGATTCGGCTTGATTATTTAGAAGAAGAAATAACAGATGATTTACTAAAATTAGTAAGAGAAAAAACAGAAAAAAGATTAATAGCAACATATAGATGTGATTTAGATTCTGGCAAATTAAAATCTTATTCAACATTACGACGAGAATATTTACTTAAAGCAATAACAAATGGTTTTAATATTGCAGATATAGAATTTAATAGATTGCGAAAAACACAAATTAGCGAATTTATAGAAAAAGTAAAAACAATAAATAAAAAAGCAGAAATAATAATATCATATCATGATTTTAAAAAGAATTTAAAATATGGAAAAGTTAAACAAATAATAAAACAAATAAAATTGTTAAAACCAAATTTAATAAAAATAGCATTTAGAATTGATAACAGACCAAATTTAAAAAATTTTGTAAGAATGCTTTTTGATTTTAAGAGACAATCAAAGATACCAATTTCTTTAATTGGTTTGGGAAAATATAGTGGTTTATGCAGAATACTTGCATATTATTTTAAACAAAATTTAATATTTCTTTCACTCAATGAAGATTTAAAATCAGCCCCTGGACAGATTAGTTATGAAAAGTATTTTCAAATAATAAATGAATTAACCAGATAAAATAGAAGGTGATAGAATGCTAAAAAGAGAAATACCAAAGAATTATGAACCAACAAAAGTAGAAAAAAAATGGTATGAATATTGGCTAAAAAAAGATTATTTTAATCCAGATAAAGTAAATAAAGATGGGGAACCATTTTGTATAGTAATACCACCACCAAATGTAACAGGTCAATTACATATGGGACATGCATTAAATAATACATTGCAGGATATTTTAACACGCTGGAAAAGAATGAAAGGATATAAAACATTATGGTTACCAGGAACAGACCATGCAGGTATAGCAACACAAAATGTTGTTGAAAAATCATTATTAAAAGAAGGAATTAAGCGTGAAGATTTAGGTAGAGAAAAATTTTTAGAAAAAGTTTGGGAATGGAAAGAAAAATATGGAAATAAAATAATAGAACAATTAAAACAATTAGGTGCATCTTGCGATTGGACAAGAACGCGATTTACAATGGATAAAGGGCTTTCAAATGCAGTAAAAACAGTGTTTGTAAAATTATATAATGAAGGATTAATTTATAGAGGAAATTATATAATTAACTGGTGTCCACGCTGTAAGACTGCTTTATCTGATGTTGAAATAGACCATAAACCAACACAAGGAAAATTATATTATATTAAATACTATTTTGAAAATAGTAATGAATATTTAGTGATAGCGACCACAAGACCAGAAACAATGCTTGGTGATACTGCTGTTGCAGTTCACCCTGATGATGAACGATATAAACATTTAGAAAATAAATATTTAATTTTACCATTAGTAAATAGAAGAATACCATTAATTAAAGATAATTATGTTGACCCAAAATTTGGAACAGGAGCATTAAAAATCACACCAGCACATGACCCGAATGATTTTTTAATTGGTAAAAAACATAATTTAGAAGAAATAAATATTTTTAATGAAGATGCAACAACAAATGAAAATGCTGGAGAAAAATATAAAAATTTAGATAGATTTGTTGTTCGTGAAATTGTGATTAAAGATTTAGAAGCAGGTAATTATTTATTAAAGGTAGAAAATTATGAGCATAATGTAGGTCATTGTTATAGATGCAATACAATTATAGAACCATATATATCAAGACAATGGTTTGTAAAAATGAAACCATTAGCAGAAGCAGCAATAAAAGCAGTAGAAGAAGGCAGGACAAAATTTCATCCTGAAAATTGGGCAAAGACATATTTTGAATGGATGCGAAATGTTCGGGATTGGTGCATATCGCGACAAATATGGTGGGGTCATCAAATACCAGCGTGGTATTGTAAAAAATGTGGTTATGAAATAGTTAGTTTAGAAACGCCAAACATTTGTCCAGCATGTCAATCAACAGAATTAGAGCAGGATGATGATGTGCTTGATACCTGGTTTTCTTCTGCATTATGGCCATTTTCTACTCTTGGATGGCCTGATGAAACTGATGATTTAAAAACATTTTATCCAACTTCTGTTTTATCTACTGCATTTGATATTATTTATTTCTGGGTTGCAAGAATGATGATTATGGGTCTTCATTTTATGAAAGATGTTCCTTTTAGAGATGTATATATTCACGCTTTAATTCGAACTGAAACAGGCGAAAAAATGAGTAAATCAAGTGGTAATATTATTGACCCAATTGATATAATAAATAAATTTGGTTGTGATGCATTAAGATTTACACTTGCTGCACTTGCTGCTCAAGGTCGTGATATTAGAATTTCAGAAAATATTATTGAAGGTTATAAACACTTTATAAATAAAATTTGGAATTCATTCAGGTTTATTTTTTCTAATATTTCAGAAGAAGAACTTAATCAATTAAAAAATTATGAACTAAAATATGATGATTTAGCATTAGCAGAAAAATGGATAATATATAATATGAATAATTTGATTGATGAAGTTGATAATGCTTTAACAGCATATAAATTTAATGAAGCAGCATATAGTATTTATAGTTTTTTATGGCATAAATTTTGTGATTGGTTTATTGAAATAAGTAAATTAAACATTTATAGTAACAATAATGAAGCACGACAAAAGACACTTTTTATTTTGATATATATTTTTAAGAATGTTTTAAAATTTTTACAACCATTTGCTCCTTTTATAGCCGAAGAACTATATCATTATTTACCAGAAAAAGAAAATACACAACGAAAACAAATAAATATAACAAAAGAAACTGATAGTATAATAATAGCAAAATGGCCAGAAAAAATTTTCGAAATTAATAAAGATGAAATATCTGATATGGATTTTATTATACAATTAATTACTGGTATTAGAAATTTAAGACAGGAATTTAATATTCCACCAAATATTGAAACAAATTTTTCTTTTTATTCAGCCAAAGAAAAATTAAAAGAATTAGTAAAACAAAATTTAATAATTATTGAAACATTAAGTAAAAGCAAATTAAAAGAACTTTTAAAGAGTGATACAAAAATTTCACAAGCAGGTGTTTTTGTTTCTGAAAAATTTACTATTTATTTACATTTAAAAGATTCAATTAATATTGAAAATGAGAGAAAAAGATTAGAACAAAATTTAGAAAAAATAATGAAAGAAATAGAACAATTAGAAAAAAAATTACAGAACAAAGATTTTATAAACAAAGCAAAAAAGGAAGTAATAGAAAAAGCACGGAAAAAATATGAAGAATTAAAAAGTGCAAAAATAAAAATAGAAAAATTAATTAAAGATTTAAAATAGAAAGATAAATAACAAGTATAATTTTTCTTGATTTTTTAGAAAAAATTTTTTAAAATAAAATTTATGGCGCATTCGTCTAACGGTTAGGACGTAGCCCTCTCAAGGCTAAAATACGGGTTCGATTCCCGTATGCGCTATTTTATTAAAAATAATGAAAGTAATAGGAATAACAGGATTAATGGGGAGTGGAAAAAGTGAAGTATGTAAAATTATAAAAAAATTATATAAAGTTCCAATAATTTATTCTGATAAAATTGCAAAATATATATATAAAATTGATGAAAGAGTAAAACAAAAAATATTTAATAAATTTGGTAAGGAAATAAAAACTGGTGAAAATAAAATAGATATAAAACGATTAAGAGAAATAGTAATAAAAGATGAAAAGAAATTGGATGAATTAGAACAAATAATACATCCTGAAATATATAAAAAGGAAAAAGAAATAATAAAATTTTTTAAGAGAAAAAAAAAATATAAATTTTTGGTTATAGAAAATGCAATTTTATTTAAGGTTGATTCCAAATTATGTGACATAATTATTTTAGTAAAAACATCAGAAAAAATAAGGCAAAAGCGAACAAAAAAAAATAAAAAAAATTTATTTACAAAAAGACAGAAGAATATTATAATAAATAAGATTAATTTTATTATAACAAATAATGGTTCAAAAAAAGAATTAGAAGAAAAGGTGAAAAAAATAATTGAAAAAATAAAGTAGAAAATTTATGAATGAAGAAATAATAAAGAAAATAGATAAAATAGAAAATTTACCAACATTACCAGTATTGGTAACGCAATTAATAAAATTATTAGAAGATCCAAAAACAACAGCAGATGATATAAATAAACTTGCATCAAAGGATATAGTATTAACTACAAAAATATTAAAATTAGTTAATTCAGCATATTATGGCTTTTCAAAAAAAATATCGACATTAACACAGGGAATAATAATATTAGGATTTAAGACAGTAAAAAATTTAGCATTAAGTGCATCAGTATTTGAAATGTTTAAAGAGACAGAATATAAATATTTTAATGCAGAACAATTCTGGCTTCATTCAATAGCAGTTGGTTTTGCAGCGCAGATAATTGGAAAATATATAAATTATCCAAATAAAGAAGAATTATTTATTGCTGGCATAACGCATGATATTGGAAAATTAATAATGATAAAATATTTTCCAGATGATTTTAATAAAGTTATAGCAATATTACAGGAGAATCAAAACAAGTCATTTTATGAAGTTGAAAATGAAGTGTTAAAATATAATCATACAGATATTGGTGGAGCAGTGGTAGAGAAATGGAATTTTCCAATGATTTTAGTAAAAGCAATTTCATCACATCATAATTTAAATGAATATAAAGATTATACAATTAGTGGTATAATACATATTTCAGATGTATTAGTTAAGACAAACAGAATAGGTTTTAGTGGCGATTATAAATTACCAGAATTCAATAAAGAATTATGGGAATTTTTAGATTTAAGTTCAAGTAATATGAAAAATATATTAGAAGAATTAAATAATAATTCACAAAAAATAAAAGAATTGCTTGAAATATCATTATAGAAATATATGGATGAAAATAATACAAAAAAGGGAAGAGTAATAATAAATATCGAACGAAGAACATTAAAGATAATATTATGGCTAAATTTATTTTTATTTATTGGCTTTTTTATTTTAGGTTTTTTTGTTGGTTCTACATTAAAAAGAAATAAAGAACCAAAAAAAGAAATAGTAAAGCAAAATAACGAAGAAATAAAAGTTGAACAAGAGAATAAAGAACCAATAAGAGAAAGTGATAAAATAACCGAAGAAAAAAAGATATCAAAAAAAGAAGAAATCAAGAGTGAAACAGAAGAAAAAAAAGTAAATGAGCAGCGAGTGATAAGTAAAAAAAATGGAGAAACTAAAAAAGAAAAATTACCAGAAAAAATAGTAGTAGAAACAGGAAGAGAAAAAAATATTTCTAAAAAAGAAAAGTTATATACAATACAGGTAATGTCATTAAAAGATAAAATAGAGGCTGAGCATATAGTAAATTCCTTAAAAAATTTTGGTTGTGATGCAAGAATATATGAAGTTAAGTTACAAACAGGTATATGGTATAGAGTTAGAATAGGAAATTTTACAACAAAAGATGAAGCATTTAGAGAAGGAAAAAGATTAGAAGAGAATGGAATAATAAAATCTTTTTGGATTTCAGAAAGAGAATAAATTAAAAAATAAGGAAGGTGCTTAAATGTCAGGTGGAGTATTAGTTGTTGGTTCAGTTGCACTTGATAGTGTAAGAACACCATTAGGCGAAGTAGAAAATGCATTTGGTGGAGCAGCAGTATATTTTTCGTTTGCAGCAAGTTTTTTTACAAAGCCATATATAATTGGAGTAATTGGAGAAGATATGCCCCAGGAAAATATAAATTTGTTAACTTCAAGAAATATTGATATTAAAGGATTACAAAAAATAAAAGGTGGTCAAACATTTAAGTGGAAAGGTTATTATAGTTTTGATATGAATGAAGCAAATACATTAGATACACAACTAAATGTATTTGAAAAATTTTCACCTGAATTACCAGAAGAATATAAAAAAATAGAATATGTATTTTTAGCAAATATAGACCCTGAATTGCAAATGAAAGTAATCGAACAGGTTAAAAAGCCGAAATTAATAGGTTTAGATACAATGAATTATTGGTTAAATTCCAAACGCGATGAATTATTAGAAGTAATAAAAAAAATAGATTTAATAATAATAAATGATGCAGAAGCAAGAGATTTAGCAGGCGAAAAATATCTTTTAACAGCAGCAAAAAAGATTTTTATGCTTGGACCAAAATATGTAGTAATTAAAAAAGGCGAACATGGTGTTTTATTTTACAGTGAAGATGGAATAATTGTTTTACCTGCATATCCAACAGAATTAGTAAAAGACCCAACAGGTGCAGGTGATACATTTGCTGGTGCCTTTATGGGTTATATTGCTTCAAAAAATCAGTTAAATTTAAGCACAATAAAAAATGGTTTAATTTATGGAACTTTAATGGCTTCCTTTACAATTGAAGATTTTAGCATTAATCGATTAAAAAATTTGAAGAATGAAGAATTAGAAAATAGATATAAAAAATATAAAGAGATGCTTACAATTTAACAATTGGTGAAAAATATGGGTAAAAAAATTCTTATTATTGATGATATGAAAGTGATGAGGAATGTATTAAAACTTAATTTACAAAGATTAGGTTATGAAGTATTGGAAGCAGGCGATGGCGAAGAAGGTTTAAATATAGCAGAAGATGAAAAACCTGATTTAATTATTTCTGTTTTAATGATGCCCAGAATGGATGGTTTAAAATTTGTTCAATTATTAAAAGCAAATGAAGATTTAAGATATATACCTATCATAATGTTATCAGCGGTTGACAAACAAGAAAAAGTATTAGAAGCAATAAAAGCAGGTGCAAGTGATTATATAATCAAACCCTATGAAACAACAGAACTAATCAAAAAGATAAATAAATATATAAAATAAGTTGTTGGGAGGAAAAAAATAATGCAAAAATTAAAATTTAAAAAAGGAGATAAAATTATATGTGGAAAATATGGTGCAGGCGAAATCACAAGAGTTGGTTCTGAAAAAATTGATAATAAAAAAATAGAGGTAATAGAATTAACTTTTATAAATAATGAAATGAAGATAATGATACCAGTAAATGAAATCGAAAATTCAGAAATAAGAGAACCTGTTTCAAAACCTACAATGTCAAAAATATTAAAATTTTTAAAAGGGCCAGTTCCTAAAAGTGTAATAAAAGAAATAAAAAATAAATATGAAGAATCACTTGAAAATATAGATAATTCAAATCCTAAAAATTTAGCAGAAATTATTGTTTATTTAACAAATAAAAATAGTTTAAAACCATTAAGTATTTCAGATAAAAGATTTTTAAATCATGTTATATCAATGTTAGCAAGTGAAGTTGCTATTATTTATGAAATTACACAAAAAGAAGCAGAAGAGAAAATAAAAAATATTTTATCTCTAAAATGAGTAAATTCCTTGTTATTTTATATAATCTTTTTTTTATTAATCTTTTTTATAAATATTTTAAGAAAAAAAATTATTCAAATAATTTAAATAAATTTTTACAAACCCAGAATATTATATTTAATAAACTTAAAGAAATTGATAATAATAAAGAAAAAAAAATTTATGTTATTTTTTTGAATAATTATAATAATGAAGTTTTATTTAAGATATTAGATTATTTTGAGAATAAATCATTTTTTAATGTGTTTAAATTTTCTTTATTAGATAATTCAAATCAATATTATTTACCACAAATAATTGAATTCAAAGAAATAAAAAATTTTTTTGCTTTGCTCCAACCATCATTTATTTTTGATTTTTCTAATTTTATAAATATTAATATTTTTTTTCTATGTAAAAAAAATAAAATCAAATATTATAAAATATATGACGAGAAAATAAGTCTATTAAAAAAATTTTTATTAAAATTATTTACAATTAAAACTTATAATTTTGATAATAAAGAATATCTTATAACAGAATTTAATAAGCAGTTCTATTATGACAGAAATTAAAAAAATCAGTTCATATTTTTTCATTCTCATTATCTTTATTATAACTTATATTTTTTCCACAAAAACACGTTCAATTGTTGCTTTAAAAACATTATTGTTCTATTTTTTAATGATTATTTTTTTGTGTTATTTATTATTTTATTCTTTAATTAAGAAACAAGTTATTATATTAAAAATATCAGAAATTCATTTGCCTTTTTTAATATATTTTCTATATTCAATTATAAATTTAATTACATTGCTTCAATATAAATATATTAATCTTATTTGGTGTAGTGCTGAATATATTTATAATATCCTTAATTATTTTTTATTATTAATTTTTATTTTTACTTTTATTAATTCCTCACAAATAGAAATTAGAAAATATCTTTTAATAATTGTTTATTTATCAATTCTTCCAGTATTATTCGGTATATTACAACATTTTAATTTTTTTGAAAAAAATAATATTTATGTTTTTAAATTATTACCTGCTTCTGTAGCATCATCAACTTTTGGTAATAAAAATTTTTTTGCTGGTTATTTAATTATGATTATTCCCTTATGTTTTTATTTTATATTTAGTGAAAAAAATAAAAAAAAAATAATAATCTTTACTTTAATTTTTTTTCTAAATTTTTTTGCATTAATAATTACATATACCAGAGGTGCGTATGTAGGCTTTTTTTCTGCTATTTTGCTAATATTAATTTTAAATATTAACTATTTTATCAAAAATTATAAATATCTTTTTTTATCAGTAATTTTAATTTTTTTAATTCTAATTATTTTAATTTTTAATTTTGAATTATTACCAAGATTAAAAGAAGCAATAATTTCAATATTTTCATTTTCAACAGGGACAAATTTAATGCGAGTTACAATTTATAAAAGTTTTTTTAGAGCAATTATTGCAAAGCCATTGTTTGGAGTTGGTGTTGGCACATTTCAATATACAATGCCTTTTTTTAGAGATGAATTATTTTCATTAAAAGGAATGACAGTTAATGAAGACCATGCACACAATGAAATAATAGAGATAGGTGGAGAAGAAGGCATAATTGGATTAGGCTTATTTTTATGGTTTTTTGTTATTATTTATTTTTTAGCAATAAAAAAAATAATCAAAACAAGAAATAATGAATTAAAAATATTAATCATAAGTTTATTAGCAAGTATTACAGCATATTTTGTCCATAATTTATTTTCAATTGATTTACGAATTGTTTCAACATCAGTTCTTTTTTATTTTTTAATTGGACTTATAATTTGTTTAATAAAAGAAAAAGAAATATCGATAAAAATCAATTATCAAAAAATTATGATAATAATCATAATACCAATTTCAATATATTTATCTTATTTTTTATTTTCAATATATAAAGCACAAAAATTATTACAAATATCAACATCATATGAACGAAGTGATTCTGTTTTTATAGATGAAACAGGCAAACATTCAGAAAAAATAAGAAATGATAAATTGATAGAAATATATAAAAAAGTAATAGAAAATAATAAATATTGTTTAGATGCAAAATATAAATTAGCAAGTGCATATTATAGAAATAATTATTTTGATGAAGCATTGAAAGAATATAAGGAAATATTATATTATGCACCGAGATATTGTCAGACCTTCTTTAATATTAGTTTAATATATTTTATGAAAAAAAATAATGAACAAATAAATAAACGACGAAATTTATATGAAGCATTATATTATCAAATGCTTGCTGCTGATATGGAATTTAGTTCAAAAAATTTTAAACAATTATCATCTTTTTTTTATGAAGCCCAAAAAATAGAATTATCAATTTTATATTTAAAGAAAGCAATTAAATTAGATAGAAAAAATACAGATTTATATAATATACTGGGTTTTAGATATTTTGAAAAGCAAGATTATATAAATGCATTAAATACATATTATCAGTTAATAAATTCAACAACAAAAAGAGATATAAATTATATTGAAGCATATAAAAATATTGGAGTAATATATTATTATTATTTAAAGAATAATGAAAAGGCAAAAATATATTTTGAAAAATATATTGAATTAACAGAGAATGAAGAAGAAAAAATAAAAGTAAATAATTTATTAAAAATATTATGATACGATTATTTGTTGGTTTAGGAAATTACGGTAAAAAATATGAAAAAACACGGCATAATATTGGCTTTATGGTAATTGATAGTTATTTACAGAAAGAAAAAATATTAAAACCATTTGATAAATGTTCACTTTATCTTCTTTACAAAATTCCAAAAGAAAAAAATGATATTTATTTACTAAAACCATTAACATATATGAATAATAGTGGAATAGCAATAATAAATATACTTCAAAAATATAATTTTCAAATTTCAGAAATACTTATAATATTAGATGATTTCAATCTACCATTTGGACAAATACGAATCCGGCGGAGTGGAAGCGATGGTGGACATAATGGATTAAAAAGTATAATATATTCATTAAATACAGAAAAAATAAATAGATTAAGAATCGGAATAGGACAGCCACCAGAAAATATGATTAGTAGTGAATATGTTTTATCTGAATTTAAAAATAGTGAAATAAAAAAATTAGAAAATATATTTATAACAACAAATGAAATAATAGACTATTTAATAGAAAATAAAATTGAAAATGGAATGAATAAGTTTAATAATAAAATTCAAGATTAATGAGTTGATTTGATTAAAATCTTTGAAATGAAAAAGAGGGTTTGATTAGATTAATTATCTTTATCATATAAATTATCAATATCAATAATTTCTTCTTTTTTTATTTTACCAATATGCCCATCTTTAAAAGGAATTATAATATTGCCGTGAAATTTATTATTAACTAATTCTCTTAAATAACAGAGAAAATCTTTGATTTTGCATTCTTCAATAAATTTACAATCCCAACAACCTTCTGTGCATTTACATCTTATTTGAGCCATAATATTTACCTCCTTACTCGAAAAACTTAAATTAGTTCTTGCAAAAAATTTATGATTGTTTCTATTTTTCCAGTTGCGTTAAATCTTTTAATCATTTCACTTGCAATAATTACTTTATCAGCACAATCTTTTAGTTTTACAATATCTTCTTTACTTTTTATGCCAAAGCCAACATAAACTTCTTTTTTAGTATTTAATTTTATTTCTTTTATTTTATCTTTTATGTGCTTATTAATAATAACTTTTTTTCCAGTCACACCAGTATAAGTAACAAAATAAATAAAACCAGTTGTTAATTTTGCTATTTGTTTTATTCTTTCAATTTCAGTTATAGGAGTAACTAAAAAGGTTATTTTTAAATTATGATAATTTATAAATTTTAAAAAATAATCTGCTTCTTCAATTGATAAATCAGGTATAATAAAACCATATAAACCAGCATTTATTGCATTTTTAAAAAATTTTTTTATTCCATATCTAATTATAGGATTAACATAAGTCATCGAGTATAATTTTATTTCATTATTAAAATTTTTTATTTCTTTAACAAAAGAGAAGTATTTATCAAAATTAATAATATTATGTGAAAGAGTATAAGTAGCGGTTGCTTGAATAATTGGACCATCAGCCAGAGGGTCAGAAAAAGGATAACCAATTTCCATAATTTCAGTTTCTTTAGATAACTCTTTACATATTTTTAATGATGTTTCAAAATCAGGATAACAAAACATCCAATAAGGAACAATATAATTAAATTTTTTAAACATAAGTGTTTTTGGAAGAGTAATTAATATTAGAAAATTTTTTTAATCATTGTAATTTCATTTCCTTTATCATTAAAAAAAACTTTATCCATATATGATTTAATAATGAAAATTCCTCTACCACTTTCTTTTAATAAATTTTCATCTTTTGTTGGGTCAGGTAAATTATTATAATCAAAACCTTCACCTTCATCACGAATACGAATTAGAAAAGTTCCATTCTCTTTTTTATATTCATAAAAAATAATGATTTTTTTTGTTATGTCTTCTTTATTACCATGAGAAAACGCATTTATAGCTGCTTCTTGAATTGAAATAATTAAATTAGTTAGTGTTGCAACATCAATATTAAGATGTCTAAAATAAATTTCTAAAAACTTGATAAAATTCATTATTTCATCAAGTGTATGAAGGCAAATATAATTATCTTTAATTTCAAATAAGAGAGTAAGAAAATTAGAAGTAGTATTTTTTTTATTTATAAAATTATCAGATAATTTTTTTAATAAATCTTTTGAATACAAATTATTGTTTTCTAATAAAAAATTTTTTATATCATTTAATGAAAAGTTTTGATTCAAAAAGCCATTAGTGAAAAAAAATAATTTATCGTTTAAATCTAAATATACTTCTTTTAATTCATATTCACTGTTATTTTTCAAATTTATAATATTTCCATTAGTTTTTAATGATTCAATTTTATTTGATTTATTTTTGATTAATAAAATTTCAGGAAAGCCAGCGGTTGAATATAAAAGTTTTTTAGTAGAATTATCATAAATACCACAAAAGAAAGAAATAAAAAAATCAGGTAAAATAATATCAACAAATTTAGAATTCAGAATAGATAAAATAATATTGGGAAATCTATAATTATTAATAAAATTTCTTAAAAAAATTTTAAGAAGATTAACAATAAAAAGAGAATAACAACCATTTCGACTTACATCTGCCACATAAAAAAAGTATTTATTATTTTCTAAAAGAATAAAATCAAAGTAATCAGTAAAATAACCAGTTGAATGAACATAATCAGAAAAAACATCAAGACCGATTAATTTTAATTCATTTGGCGGGAAAAATTTTTCTTGTAAATTTTTAAAAATATCAAAATCAGAATATAAATTTAAAAATTCTATATCCATAAATATTAATCACGCCAATGAAAATCAGGGTCAAATAAATCCTTATATTTTTCTAATAAATAAGCATCAGTCATTCCAGCAATATAATCGCAAATAATTCTATTAATTGAAGAATTCTTTTTTAATTCAGGGTCAAGTTGTTCAATAAAAGATTTTGGCAATAATTTAGGATTTTTTTTATATCTATCATAAACACTTAAAATAAAATATTTTGCTCTATCATTCATTTTTACAACAACAGAGCTTTCATATAAAAATTTATATAAATAACTTTCTATTTCTTTTAATTTTTTATCACAATCAGGTGATAAAGCAATTATTTGTTCTTTTCTATTTAATGAAATTACTTCATCAAAACTTTTTAAATTCATTCTTTTTATGTTTTTTAAACTTGTTTCAATTACATCATCAATAAGTTTTTTTAATAACAAACTTTTGCATCTGTAAAAGAAATCTTTTTCATTCAAATTATAATTAAAATAAGTGTGTCTAACAGAATCAGTAATTTCACGCCATAAAGAGCAATGTTCTTCAATATGTTTTAAAGATAATATTTGTTCACGAATACCATCTTCTAAATCGTGTGTATTATAAGAAATTCTATCAGCAACAGAAACGATTTCAGTTTCAATAGTAGAATTTCTTTTTAAAAATTCTTGATTTATTTTTCCTGGTTTATCATAGCCTGTTTTATGTTTAATTATTCCTTCTCTTGTAGCAAAAGTAAGATTTAAACCTGAATGTTCAGGAAATCTTTTTTCAATATAATCAACTACTCTTAAACTTTGTTCATTATGTTCAAAACCACCTTCATCAGACATTATGCTATTTAATGTATATTCACCAGCATGGCCAAAAGGAGCATAACCTAAATCATGAGCTAATGAAATTGCTTCGCATAATTGTGAATTCATACCTAATACTTGTGAGATAGTGCGAGATAATTGTGCAACTTCAAGAGAATGAGTTAATCTCGTCCTATGCATATTATTTCTGTTGTAGATAAATACCTGTGTTTTATATGCTAATCTTCTAAAAGAAGAAGCATATAAAATTCTATCTCTATCTCTTTCAAAATTAGAGCGTGTTTTATCTTCATTTACCTTATATTTTCGTTTTTCTGATTCTTCATCTTTAACTGCTAAGGGAGATAAATATTCTTTATAAATTTGATTAAATGTTTTTAAATTTTCCATAATTAAGATAAAATTCTATTTAACATTTTTTCAGTTGCTTCGATTGCAGCCATTACCTGGTCAGATTTGACACCAATTGTTTGCATTCCATTTGCCCAGGTTATTTTGGTTTCAACAAGAGCATTTGTTTTGCCACCTGGTGGAATTCGAACTTCATAATCTTCTAATTTTGGAATAATAATTTTTAATTTAGGAGCAATTGTTCTTAAAGCGTTCATAAAGGCATCATAACCGCCATCACCAGAACCAACAGCCTGGTATTCTTTATTTTTATAAACAAAAGTAATAGAAGCAGTTGGTGAAATCCCGGTACCTGAAACAATAACACAATTTTTTATTTCAAAAATTTTTTGTCGCGGTGTATTCAAAACATCAGAAATAATAAAAGGCAAATCATCAATAGTTACTTCTTTTTTTATATCGCCTAATTCAATAATCTTTTTTAAAACAAGTTTTTCTTCTTCTTTTGTTAAATTTATTTTTAATTTCTTTAAATTATATTGAAGATTTGCTTTACCACTTAATTTTCCAAGTGCATAATGCCGTTCCTGACTAAATCTTTCAGGTAATAAATTATTTGCATATAAATTGCCTTTTTTATCACCATCAGCATGAATACCAGCAGTTTGAACAAAAACATTTTCACCAGTAATAGGTTTATTAAAGGCAATTCTTTTCCCACTATATTTTTCAACTAATTTACTTATTTCTTTAAATTTATTTTCTTTTAAATTTGTTTTAAAATTATAGAAATCATTAATACCAACAACAACTTCATCAAGAGGTGCGTTACCAGCACGTTCACCCAAACCATTTACAGTGCAATGAACAGCAGAAATACCTGCTTTTACAGCAGCGAGAGAATTAGCAGTTGCAAGACCATAATCATTATGACCGTGAAAATCAAATTTTATATCTTTATATTTTTCAATAATCATTTTTATAAATTCATAAGTTTGGTCTGGATGTAATATTCCTAATGTATCAGGCAACATAATTCTTTTTATGCCTATTTTTATTAATTCATCAATCATAAAAAAAACATAATCTCGTGAATGTATCATTCCATTTGACCAATCTTCTAAATAAACATTCACATTTATTTTTTTTGACTTTACATAATTATAAACTTTCTTAATATCTTTTATATGTTCTTCTGGTGTCTTTTTTAATTGATTTGTTAAATGTTTTAAAGAACCTTTTGTTAATAAATTCAAATTAACACAGCCAACATCAAATAACCAATCAACAGATTGAGTATCATCAACAAAACCAAGAATTTCAATTTTATTTTGAAAATTATTTTTTTTAGCCCAATCAAGAATTTTTTTACAGGTGTTTTTTTCACCTTCAGAAACACGTGCTGATGCAATTTCAATTCTATCTACTTTTACTTCCTGTAATAGTTTTTCTGCTATCTTTAATTTTTCAATTAGATTGAATGAGATGCCTTTTGTCTGTTCGCCATCTCTTAATGTTGTATCCATTATTTCAATATATTTTGTTTTCATAATTTTACCTCGAAAAAAATATTAAATAATTAATAAACTGATTTTTAATTTTTGTCAATATTTTTTATTTGACAAATTAAAAAAAAAATATTAAAAAATATAAACTCATTTAAAGAAAAAAAAATAAGTGCTAAGCGGGGTTTTAGCGGAACCTTGTAACTCGCAATCCGCTATAGCGAGGCTGAAGCCCAACTAAGGATATTTTTCTTTAAGATTGCTTTTTAATAAGTAGCGTTGAAAGTTAGGTCTTGCGCAATAGAGGGTATCAAAACCCCGACAGGACCGGAAGGTAGCATCGGTATGATATTTTTCTATGTGCCGCAAGAGTGCCTGACTGGAGCTGGCTGTTAAAAAGCGCTTACTGAAAAATACTCGAAGTTGGGTGCACTTTTTTTAATAAAAAAGTTAGAAATATGAAAAAAGATAATTATAGAGTTTTTGCACGAAAATATAGACCTCAACTTTTTAAGGAAGTAATAGGTCAAACACATATAATACAAACATTAAAAAATTCGTTGAAATATAATAGAATTGCGCATGCTTATATTTTCAGTGGACCGCGTGGAATAGGAAAAACAACAATTGCAAGAATTTTTTCAAAAGCATTAAATTGTCTAAATTTACAAGAAGATATTGAGCCTTGTAATAAATGTGCTAATTGTTTAGCAATTATGGAAGGTAGCAGTATTGATGTAATGGAAATAGATGGTGCGTCAAATCGAGGAATAGAAGAAGTACGAGCATTAAGAGAAAATGTAAAATTTGCACCGACAAATTCAAGATACAAGATTTATATTATTGATGAAGTACATATGGTTACATCAGCTGCATTTAATGCATTATTAAAGACATTAGAAGAACCACCTGAATATATTATTTTTTTATTTGCTACAACTGAAATACATAAATTACCAGAAACAATTTTATCGCGCTGTCAAAAATTTTATCTTAATAGATTATCAGAAGAAAAAATAATTGAAGCATTAAATAGAATAATAAAAGAAGAAAATTTAAAAGTAGATGAGAAAGTACTTGCATATATAGTTAATAAAGCAGATGGCGCATTAAGAGATGCTGAAAGTTTATTAGACCAGATTGTTTCATTTGCAGGAAAAGAAGTTAAATATGATGAAGTAATAAAAGTTTTAGGTATTTTAGAAATTGATTTGTTTTTCAATTTTATAAATGCAATAATTAATAATGATTATAAAAAAATTTTTGAATTAGTTCATAACATTTTAATTCAAGGAAATGATTTTTCAAAATTTTTAGAAGATTTATTAGAACAATTTCATTTAATTTTATTAGCAAAGACAATTGGAAAAGATTTAAGTGAAAGAAGAAAAGATTTAAGTAAAGAGTATATTGAAAAATATTTATATTATGCAGAAAAATTTACAATATTTCAATTAAGAAATATTGTAAATGAATTATTAAATAGCATAAATTTAGCAAAATATACATCGCAAATAAGAATTCTTGTTGAAGTAACTTTATTTAAAATAATTGAAATAAAGAATTCAATTGATATTTCAAATATTTTAAATAGATTAAATGAATTTGAAAACTATTTAAAAAATAATAAAATACTAATAAATAAAGCAACAGAAATGAAATTAACATCAGATAAAATAGAAACAGAGCAAAAAAGAATAATAAGTGAAACAAATATAAAAAAAGATAATGAACAAATAATCAAAGAAGCATTTGAAATATTAAAAGATGAATTAATTTTAATAAATGATATAAAAGAAATAGAAATAGAAAAAATAGAAAAGAATGTAATATATTTAAATATATGTAAAATAAATGAATTAAAAAAGAAGAGAATAAATCAAGCAAAAAAAAGGTTAGAAGAAGCATTTTCAAAAGTATTAAATAAAGATATATCATTAGAAATAATTGATAAAAAAGAAGATAATGAAGATATATTTGAAAAAATGATGAATAAAAATAAAGAAAATAAAATACCAATTGAAGTTCGGGAAAATAAAATAGTAAAAACAATACTTGAAAAAGTTGGAGGCGAAATAATTAAAGTTGAATAAGGAGAAAAAAATATGAGTAAGCAAAAAAATGAATTTATGAAAATGTTTAATAAATTACAGAGTGATATGTTAGGCAATTTAACAAAGGATTTAGAGAATAAAGAAGTAACGGGCACAGCAGCTGGCGATATGGTAAAAATCACATTATCAGGTGATTATAAAATTAAAAGTTTAAAAATAGCAAAAGATTTAGTTGACCCAAATGATGTAGAATTTTTAGAAGATTCAATTATAGCAGCATATAATGATGCATCAAAAAAATTACAGGAAATATTAAGTGAAATGCCGAGTCAATTATTAAATAAATTCAAATTTTAACTGGAGGAAAAAATAATGAAGAGAACATTTCAACCACACATTAAAAGAAGAAAAACTACACATGGATTTCGAAGAAGAATGAGAACAAAAGATGGAAGAAAAGTATTAAATAGACGGAGAGCAAAAGGCAGAAAAAGAATAAGTGTATGAAATGAATTTTAAATTTAAAAAATATGAACATCTAAAGAGACAAAAAGATTTTGAAAAAGTTTTTAGAAATGGTTCTAAAAAAATTTCAGATAAATTTATTATTTATTATATTAAAAATAATTTACCATATTCAAGGATTGGAATTTCAATAAAAAGGAAAATAGGTAAAGCAGTAAAACGAAATAGGATAAGAAGATTAATAAGAGAATATTTTAGATTGAATAAACATAGATTTATTGATAGATTTGATTTTTTATTTGTTGTTCGAGAAAATTTTGATTTGTTTAATTATGTAGAAGTTAGTAATGAACTTGAAATATTATTAAATGATTTATTAAATAAAAAAGTAGATGATTAAAAAATTTTTAATTATATTAATTAAATTTTATCAAAAATATATTAGTATTTTTATACCACCAGTTTGTAGGTTTGAACCGAGTTGTTCTGAATATGCAATATTATCATTAAAGAAATATAATTTATTCAAAGCATTATTATTAATTATTAAACGAATAATAAGATGTAATCCATTATGTAATGGTGGTATAGATTATCCATACTAAGAAGAAAGGTGAAAAATGAATTTTAGATTATTATTAGCAATAGCATTATCTTTTTTATTTATTTATATTTATCAAATATACTTTTTACCACAACCAGAAATTCAAAAGAAGAGTAATATAACAGAAAGAAAAGAAGAAGAAAAAATAATATCGGATACAGAAAAAATTCGAGCAATTACATCTGCTATTTCTGATACATTATCTAATATAAATCCAATAATAGTTGATACAGAACAAGTAAAAGAATATAAAGAAGAAATATTGGAGAATTCAAAATTAATAATTACATTTCAAAATGTAGAAGCAAGTATAAAATCGATAAAATTAAAAGAATTTTATTTAACAGATAATAAAGAGAAAAATATTGAGTTAAATAATTATGAAGAAGAAAAAAATATTGCACCATTAAAAATGCTTTTTGAATTCAATGAAGAAGAAATACAAAAAAACAATTATTATAAAATTCAAAAGATTAATAATAAAACAATTATTTTTGAAAGACAGGAAAAAATATATAATAATTATCCAATAGAAATAAAGAAGGAATATAAAATAAATGAAGAAAATTATATAATTGATTTTCAGATAAAAATAAAAAATTTAACAGAACAGGAAATAACACTTGATGGATTTAAGATAGCAGAAAATACGAGAGATGAAATAGTTGGAAGTTTTGCATTATTGTGGTTTCCTGGAATAAAAAATGATAATCCAAAAGATAGGATTGTTCCAAATGTTTTGTATAGTTCAAATAAATCAATTTCAAAATTAGTAGAAGCAGGAAAAATAAGTATAAATAAAAAATTTGAATTTGATGAAATAAAAGCAGGTAATCCAGATTGGTTATGTGCAGGTTCAACTTATTTTGCAAATATATTAATACCATTAGAAGGAACAAAAATAAAAGGATTTGAGGGAATAAAATCAACACAAACTGCTGGTTTTATAGCAATAATTGATGAATTAAAATTTTCACCATTAGAAGAAAAAGTTCTAAATTTTAAAATATATTCAGGTCCAAAAAAATATGATATATTAAAAAATATTTTACCAGAATTAAAACTACAAAATTCAATTGATTTTGGTTGGACAAAAGGAATAGCAGTGTTATTATTACAAATATTAAATTGGTTTTATAAAATAATACCTGATTATGGAGTAGCAATAATTTTATTAACAATTTTAGTTAATATTATATTATATCCATTAAAACATAAAAGTGCAGTGTCAATGGAAGCAACGAAAAAATTTCAGCCACAAATAAATGCATTAAAAGAGAAATATAAAAATGATAAACGAAAATTAAATGAAGAATTAATGGCATTATATAGAGAGCATAAAATAAATCCATTAGGTGGCTGTCTTCCATTATTATTACAAATTCCAATTTTTTTTGGTTTATATAATATGCTTGCTTATGCAATTGAATTAAGAAATTCTAAATTTAATTATACCTGGATAAAAGATTTATCATCAGCTGACCCATATTATATTCTTCCAATTTTATTTGGCTTAACAATGGTAGTTCAGCAGAAAATGTCACCTATGCCAAATGCAGAACAACAAAAAATAATGATGTGGTTTATGCCTATATTTTTAACTTTTTTATTTTTAAATTTTTCATCCGGTCTTGTTCTTTATTTTTTAGTTAATAATATTATTGGTATAATTCAGCAATATATAATACATAAAAAAATTATAAAAGAATAAAGGTGATGAATTATGATAGAACATACTTTAATTATTATCAAACCAGATGGATTAGTAAAATCATTAACAGGAAATATATTAACAAGATTATCAGAAGCAAAATTAAGAATATTAGGCGCTAAGGTAGTAAGAGTGACAAGAAGATTGGCTAAAAAGCATTATGCAGGTTTAAAAGATAAACCTTTTTTTGAAGACTTGATAAAATACATTATGGGAGAATATCATAATTGTCATCGTGTGCTTGCTATGGTTTATAGTGGTGAAGATGCTATTTCTAAAATTCGTGATATAGTTGGTTCGACTAACCCTGAAAAAGCAAATCCAGTATCAATTCGAGGTGCATATGGAAGAATAACAACATCAGGAGTTTTTGAAAATGTTATACACGCTTCAGATAGTCGAGAAGCAGCAGAAAAAGAAATTAAATTATGGTTTAAGCCATCAGAAATTGTAGAGAAAATATATCCAACAAAAATAATTACAGTAAAATCAAAAAAAGAAATTGTATGGAAGTAAGTAAAAAGGATTTATGTTTAAAAAATGGTAAAGTTGTATTAGAAAAAGAAATAATAAAAAAAGATATTCTTATTAAAAATGGAAGAATAGCAGCAATTGAAAATATTATTAATGCTGATTGTGAAGAAATAAATTGCGATGATAGAATAATTTTACCCTGTCTTTGTGATTTACATTGTCATTTAAGAGAACCTGGTTATGAATATAAAGAAACAATCGAAAGTGGCGCGCAAGCAGCATTATTTTCAGGTTTTTCTACAATCGTAATGATGCCAAATACTAATCCAGCGATTGATAATGCTGAACTTGTAAAAAAAATAAAAGATAAAATTTCTAAATTAAATTTACCAATAGAAATAATAATTTGTGGAGCAATAAGTAAAAATCGAGAAAGTAAAGAATTATCAGAAATAGAAGAAATGGTTAAAGCAGGAATAAAAATGATTAGTGATGATGGTTCATCAGTAAAAAATGCAGGAATATTACGAGAAGCAATGGAATTAGCAAAAAGGAATAATTTAATTATTTCATCACATTGTGAGGATAATGATTTAACTAATAAAGGTGTTTTTAATGAAGGAAAAATTAGTCAAAAATATAAAATAAAAGGAATGCCAGCAATAGCAGAAGAAATAATAATAGAAAGAGATTTGCGTTTAGCAGAATTTACAAATTGTAAAATACATATTCAACATTTATCAACAGCAGAAGGATTAAATATAATAAAAAGATTTAAAGAAAAAAATGTAAAAGTAAGTTGTGAAGTTACTCCACATCATTTAATTTTTTCGGAAGATGATATTGAAGAAAATAATTTATCAAATTATAAAATGAATCCACCATTGAGAAGAAAAGAAGATTGTGAAAAATTAATAGAAGGAATAAAAGAAGGAATAATAGATTGTATAGCAACAGACCACGCACCACATTCAGAAGAAGAAAAAAAAGTAAATATTGAAAAAGCACCATTTGGAATAATTGGATTTGAAACTGCACTAATATCATTATATCATTATTTAATAAAAAATAAAAAAATAAGTTGGAATGATTTAGTTCGAGTATTTACAAATAATCCAAGAAAATTATTAAATTTAGAATCAATAAATATAGCAGTAAAAAATAAAGCAAATTTAATTGTTTTTAATCCAGATGGGCAAACAAAATTTAATAAAGAATATTTTAAATCAAAAAGTAAAAACACACCATTATTAAATAAAACATTAGATGGAGAAATAGAAAAGATAATTATAGAAAATAAAATAATAAATAAAGAAAAAAGTGGTGAAATATGCAAGAACAAAAATGTCAAATAATAAAAAATATAAATATAGCAAAGAATATTTATTTAATGGAATTAAAATTAAAAGAAAATGAAAAAAGTAATGCAGGACAATTTATACAAATATTATGCCGTCAACCAGAACAGGTTGACCCATATTTAAGAAGACCGTTTAGTATTTTTTTTCAAGAAAAAGAAAAATTACAGATAGTATATAAGGTCATAGGAAAGGGAACAAAATATTTAAGCAATTTACAGAAAGATAGTTATGTTTCAATTATTTATCCACTTGGGAATGGATTTAGTATTCAAGAAAAAGATAAAAAAGTTTTGATAATTAGTGGAGGAATTGGTATAGCAGGCTTAAATTATTTAATAAAAATATTAGAACAAAAAAATATTTATTATAAATTACTTGCTGGTTTTGAAAGTAAAGAAAGTATGCCAGAATTTGTAAATAATTATAAATTTGAAAAAAGGATAATTTTTAATGAAGAAGGATTTGTAACAGATTTATTAGAAAGAGAAGAATTAAAAAAATATGATAAAGCATATATTTGTGGTCCAATGTTGATGATAAAAAATACAATAAAAAAAATAGAGTATAAAATAAATGATATAGAAGTATCACTCGAAGAAAGAATGGGATGTGGAATTGGGATATGTTATACCTGTCCAGTAAAAAAGAAAAATGAAGATGGTTATTATCGTGTTTGTAAAGATGGTCCAGTCTTTAAATATTCTCTAATAGAAATAAATTAAAAAATTTTTTTCTTTTTACTTGAAATTTAAAAATAATAATATATAATAAAAAAAAATTTTTGAGGAGGTGTTAAATTTATTTTTTTATGAATGAAAGATATGTAATGAGTTTATTTGAAGAAAAGGAAAACAAATCAGAAGAGATTGACCCATTGGGGTATTTAGGTAATGAAAGGAAATACTCATTATTAAACAAGGGTCGGGGGATAAGTAAAAATCGAATAAATACAACAAAAATTAATTTTGATAGATTACATTTCATAAAGCAATTTTATCCAAATGCAACAATAGAAGATTGGCAAAATTGGCGTTGGCAAATAAGAAATAGTATTATTTGCTTTGACCAATTAAAAAATTTTCTTAATTTTTCAGATGAAGAATATCAGGCATTATTAACACATAAAGATAGATTACCATTAAGAATAACACCATATTATGCAAGTTTAATAGATAGAGATAATCCATCACAGGCAATAAGACGATGTGTAGTTCCAACAATAAATGAATTTATAATAAATGAAGGAGAAGCAGAAGACCCATTATCAGAAGAAAACCAAAGTCCAGTTGAAGGTATAGTACATCGTTATCCAGATAGAGTTTTATTTTTATCAACAGGTTTTTGTTCTTCAAATTGTAGATATTGCACGCGTTCAAGAATGGTTGGTCAGCCAGGTCAAAGTTATTTTAATAAAGAGAAATGGGATATAGCAATAGAATATATAAAATCACATAAAGAAATAAGAGATGTATTAATTTCAGGTGGAGACCCATTAACTTTACTTGATGAACATATTGAATATTTACTATATAATTTGTATAAAATATCACATATTGAAATAATTAGAATAGGCACAAAAGTGCCAGTAGTATTACCAATGCGAATAACAAAAGAATTAGTTAAAGTATTAAAAAAATATCATCCATTATGGATGAATATACATTTTACCCATCCAGATGAAATTACACCAGAAGTATCAAATGCATGTGCAATGCTTGCTGATGCTGGTATTCCGCTCGGTAGTCAGACAGTATTATTAAAAGGCATAAATGATGATGTAGAAACAATGAAAAAATTAGTTCATCTATTAGTTAAAAATAGAGTAAGACCATATTATATTTATCAGTGTGATCCAATAATAGGTTCAAAACATTTTCGCACTTCAATTGAGAAAGGGCTTGAAATAATAAAAGGACTACGTGGTCATACAACAGGATTTGCTGTGCCAACTTATGTTATTGATGCACCAGGCGGCGGCGGAAAAATACCATTATTGCCACAATATTATATTGGTAAAGAAAATAATAACATTATCTTAAAAAATTACGAAGATAAAATTTTTATTTATCCAGAACAATAAATATTTATGCTAATTGGAATTACCTATGATTTAAAAGAAGATTATCTTGCAGAAGGCTATAATGAAGAAGAAGTTGCTGAATTTGATGCAGTTGAAACAATTGATGCAATAAATCAATCAATCCAAAAGTTAGGTTTTCAAACTGAAAAAATTGGTAATGTAAAAAATTTAATAAAAAAATTAAACGAAAAAAAAAGATGGGATATTGTTTTTAATATATGTGAAGGACTATATGGATTAGCACGCGAAGCATTAGTTCCTTCTTTACTTGATGCTTATAAAATTCCATATTTTTTTTCTGACCCATTAGTTCTTTCATTGACACTTCATAAAGGTTTGACAAAAACCATAGTAAAATACCATAATTTACCAACCCCTGATTTTATTGTAATAAATTCTATTTCTGATTTAAATAATTTTTCATTAGATTATCCTTTATTTGTAAAACCAGTAGCAGAAGGCACTGGCAAAGGAATAAATTCAAATTCAATAGTTTTTAATAAAAAAGATTTACTTAATATCAGTGAAGAATTATTAAAAAAATTTAATCAACCAGTATTAATTGAAAAATATTTAAAAGGAAGAGAATTTACTGTTGGCATAGTAGGTAATGATAAAAATGCGAAAGTTGTTGGGATAATGGAAATAATCTATAAAGAAAATGCAGATAAAAATATATATTCATTTAAAAATAAAAAAAATTATCTTGATGTAATTGAATATAAAGTTCCAGAAAAATTAATATCAGAAAAATGTTCAGAACTTGCATTAAAAATATATAAAGTATTAAATTGTAAAGATTGTAGTAGAATTGATATTAGATGTGATTCAGACGATGAACCATATTTTCTTGAAATAAATCCATTACCAGGTCTTCATCCAATTGATTCTGATTTACCTATTCTTTGTTCATTAAATAAAATTGATTATGATACATTAATTAAAATGATAGTAAAATCAGGATTAGAACGATTAAAAATAAAATATAATTTTAGGTGAAGTATATGAAGAAAAAAATAAATAGTGAAAAAGCTCCAAAAGCAATAGGACCATATTCACAAGCAATTATTGCAAATGATTTAATTTTTGTATCAGGCCAATTACCACTTGTTTATAAGACAGGAAATTTAGTCGAAGGGGATATAGGGAAACAGACAGAAATTATTTTTGAAAATATAAAAAACATCTTAAATGAAGTTGGATGTTCAATAGATGATATAATTAAAACAACAATTTATTTAAAAGATTTAAATGATTTTGCAGTTGTGAATGAAATTTATAAAAAATATTTTAATGAACCATATCCAGCAAGAACAACAATAGAAGTTTCAAATATTCCAAGAAATGCAAAAATATTAATTGATGTAATTGCTTCATATAAGAAATAATATATATGAATAAATCATCATATCTAATAATTGTAATTTTTTTTATATGGGGAATATTTTTATTTGTTGGGACATTTCATTTTTTAAAAAAAAAGCCAATTTTAGAAGATTTTTATGTAAAATACAATAATGTTATTAGTATAAATAATAAACCACATTATTTTTATCCCAATGAATTTAATCCATATTTTCCAGCAGTTGCATTATTATATTTACCTTATAGTTTGTTTAACTATAATATTGCAGTAATTCTGTTTTTTTTTACAAATTTATTACTTTATTTTTTTTCAATATATTTTTTATATCATAAATTAGCGATAAATAATATTCTTATATTTATTGTAATGTTATTATTTTTACCTGCATTACAAACTATTTATTTAGGTAATACTAATGTTATTATTTTATTTTTTTTAGTTTTATTTTTATTTTTTAACAATAATTCAGATTTTTTACAGGCTTTTTTTCTTGTCATTTTATTTATCATAAAATTATATGCTATTTTCTTTTTAATTTATTTTTTACTTAATAAAAAATATAAAATAATAATGTATTTTTTTAGTATCTTAATTGGCATAATGCTTTTTTCCTTAATTTTTATTGATTATCAAAATTATATTATTTATTTTACAAAAATTATTTTTGATTATAGAAGTGCATGGATAGTGCGAACAATCAGTAATCAATCAGTATTAGCATTATTATATAAATTGTTTGGGCACACAATTGAAAATACAATACCAGTTTTTTATTTTCCAAAAATTATATTTCCTATATATTATTTTTATTTATTCATTATTTTTACTCTCTTAATTTTACTTACAAAAAAAATTAAAGAAAAAAATTTTATACTAAATATTTATATTATTTTTATTATTTTAATTTTTGCAGTTAATTGGTATCACACTTTTACTATCTTATTAATTCCATTGATTTATTATTACTATTTAACAAAAGATAAAAAAATATTAGATTTAGAAAGAGTAATTTTCCTTATTTCATTTATTCTAATTATTATTGATTATAATCCAGAAAATTTAACTAAAAAATTTCAATTATTATTAACAGCACCAAAATTATACGGAACAATTTTATTATTATTTCTTTATTTAAATTATTGGAAAAGAATGAAGAATTAGAGATTATATTTTTGAATTAAAAAATCTTCTAATATTTTGAATGCTTTAGCGCGATGACTTATTTGATTTTTTATATCAAGTGATAATTCCCCAAAAGTAAAATTATAACCATCAGGAATAAAGATAGGGTCAAAACCAAATCCTTTTGTTCCACGAATTTTTTCAGCAATTTTTCCAGTGCATTTTTCTGTTATTGTTTTTTTAAAATCCTGATTAATAAATACAACCGAACAAATATATTGAGCAAATCTTTGTGTAGTATTTTTCATTTGCTCAATAATATATGAATTTTTTTCAAAATAAGATAAATTGCTTAAAAAACGAGCAGATTGAACACCAGGTTTGAAATCAAAAAATTCAATTTCAATTCCACTATCATCAGAGCAGGTTGGTAATTTTGTTTGTTCAAAAACATATTTTGCTTTTATATAAGCATTTTCTTCATAAGTATTACCTGTTTCTTCCGGTAATTTCGTTATTTGTAAATCATTGCAATCCAAAAGTTCAATTTTATTTGTAGAAAAAATTTTTTTTATTTCAATTTTTTTATGAGTATTTAATGTGGCTAAAACTAATTTCATAAATAATTTAATAATTCCTTTAATTGAGTAATTGTTATAAAACCATTATCAACAGAAGCAAAGTGATATTTCCAACTATCAGGTCTTTTTAAATAAAACGCATTTATTCCTAATTTAATTGCTGGTTCAATTTCACCTTTCAATGAATCGCCAACTATATAACAATTAGTATAATCATAATTATTACAGATTTTTTTTAGATGTTCAGATTTTTTTTCACCAACAACAAAAATTTCTTTGAAATATTTATCAAGATTATTTTTATAAATTTTATTTTTTTGAATTTCATCTTCACCAAGAGTATAAACTACAAGGTCATAATTATTATATAATTTTTCTAAAACAAATTTTGTATCATCAAATAATTCTGGTATTTGTTCAAAAACATTTTTACCTATTTTAAAATATTTATTAGATAAATCCTGATTAAATGGTAAATTATATTTATTACATAAAAATTTATAAGTTTCAACAAAAGAAGTAGGAAAGCGTTCTCTTGAAAAGCCATATTTTTCTATTTGTTGAATATCTATTTCTTCTTGTAAATTTTTAATTTCATCATAGTTAAGATTAATAGTATTTAAATCATTGATTATTGAGACAATAAATTCATTTATTTGTCGATTATATAAAACACCAGTTTTAACGAGCGTATCATCAAGGTCAAAAATAATTAATTTATCCATAATTTAATTTCCTTTAGAAAAATAAATTTTTTATACATATATATAAAACTATAAAAAAATCAAGAAAAATAATAAAATTATAGATTGACATTAGTAAGAAAATTTATTATAAAAAAATATTATGAAATATACAGAAGCAAAATTTAATCGAGTATTTATATTACGACTTGAAGATGGCGATATAATTCACGAGACAATAGAAAAATTTGCAAAAGAAAAAAATATAAAATCAGCAGTAGTAATACTACTCGGTGGTGCAGATAAAGATAGTAAATTAGTTGTAGGACCAAAAGAAAGTAGAGCAGCAAAAATAGAACCGATGGAATATATATTAAATAATGCTTATGAAATGTTAGGAGTAGGCACAATTTTTTTAGATGAAAAAAATGAACCAATTTTACATTTGCATATAAGTGCAGGCAGAGAAGCACAAACAATCACAGGTTGCATAAGATTAGGAGTAAAAACCTGGTATATTGGTGAAGTAATAATAATTGAACTGACAGATTGTAAGGTAATAAGAAAATATGATACTGACACTGGTTTTAAATTAATGACGCCGATTTAATTTTTAACAATTTATTTCCAATATTTCATTCCAATTAGTTGTATATCTTTTGGAAAGTTGATTGCGTTGCATTTTCCATAAATTATTTAAACCAAGTGCTAAATATTTTATAGTATTATTTCCATATTTTTCATTTATCTTATCAATTACATTCATTAATTTTTCTTCTTTTAATATATCATTAAAATTTTTTTCTTCAAATAAATTTAATTCAATTTTTTCTTTTGAAATTATTTCTGTAAACATAACACCTGCTTTTTTATATTTATAATCAGGTTTAAAAATTTTTTCCAAACAAATTATTGCATACTTAATTAAAGTTCCAGTATTTGCAGTAGCAATAGGTAATTTTGTCGTATAAATATTTGCATATTGTGGTTCATCTTTTTTAAATCTATTTGTTGCAATAAAAACAGAAATGTTTTTAGTAACAGAATTTTGAGCCCTTAATTTTTCTGCTGCAATTGTAGTATAATTCGAAATTGCTTCTTTTAATTCAAAAAAATTAGAAACATCTTTTCCAAAAGAACGAGAACTAACAATACTCTTTTTTGGCTGTGGTATTTCATTTAATTCAAAACATATATCACCTTTTAGTTCATATTTAATTTTTAAACCAATTATTGTAAGATTTATTTTTAGCCAATTATCATCAGAATTTATGTAATCAAAAATAGTATAAATATTTCTTTTATTTAATTTATCTTTTTGTTTTTGTCCAATGCCCCATATTTCTTCTACTTTTATTTCTTTAAAAAGTTTTTCTATATTTTCACATTCATTTATATTAAATACACCCTTATAATCAGGATTTTTTTTAGCAATCTCACAACTTAATTTTGCTAATGTTTTTGTTTTACCAATACCAATTGAAATAGGAACACCAATCCATTTTTTTATTTTATTTTTTATTTCAAAACAATATTGAGTTAAAGAATTTTGTTTGAATTTTTTAAAAGACAAAAATGCTTCATCAATAGAATAAATTTCTATATCAGGAGAAAAATTTAAAAGAGCATTCATAACACGAAAAGAAATATCGCTATATAATTCATAATTGGATGAAAAAACAAAAACATTATGTTTTTTAATTATATCCTGAATTTTAAAAAAAGGAGAGCCAAAAGGAATATTTAATTGTTTTGCTTCATTTGATAAAGCAACGACACAGCCATCATTATTTGATAAAATAATAACAGGTTTATTTTTTAATTTTGGATTAAATATTCTTTCACAAGAAACATAAAAATTATTACAATCAACAAGTGCAAACATAAAAAATTAAACTTTATGAATTACATAAGTTACAACGCCCCAGATTTCAAAATCCATATTTTTATTTATTTTAATTGGTTCATAATCATCATTTTCAGGCATTAAATAAATTTCATCATCAATAATTTTTATCCTTTTTACTAAAAATTCACCATCAAGAATAGCAATAATAATATTATTATTTTGTGGAGTTAATGCTCTATCAACAATTAAAATATCAGCAGAATGAATACCAGCATTTACCATAGAATTGCCCTTAACTCTAATAAAGAAAGTAGCTTCTGGATGTTTAATCAAATACTCATTCAAATCTAATTTTTTTTCAGAATAATCATCAGCAGGCGAAGGGAAACCAGCAGAAATATGCACATCATCAATAAAAGGTAAAAATAAAACTTTTGATTTTTCAAATTTATAAATTTCAAATTGTTCATTAGAATTTGTTTTTTTATTTTTTGACATATTTTTTATATATAAAAATTTTTCTTAAATTGCAATAAATTTTTATTATTTTAAAAAACTAAAATTATTTTTGATTGTCGATCTCAAAAATAAATATTTTCAAATAAAAATTATTTTATTAACTTGACAAAAAAAGAAAAATAAATTATAAAGGTCAACCAAAAAAAGTTGACCATATTATGAATGATAAAAAACGATTTAAAAATGTAATATTATTTGATATATATAAGAATATTTTAACAGAAAAACAACAAAATATTTTTCAGTTGTATTATGATAATGATTATTCAGAAAAAGAAATAGCAAAAGAATTAAATGTATCAAAACAATATATATCAAAAACATTAAAAATAATTGAGAAGAAATTAGAAGATTATGAAAAGAAACTAAAATTATTAAAAAAAGCAAAAGGAAAGAAAAATGTTTGAAAGTCTAACAGATAAATTTCAAGAGATATTTAAAAAAATAAAAGGCGTAGATAAAATAACAGAAAGCAATATAAATGAAGCAGTGCGCGAAGTCAGACTTGCACTATTAGAAGCAGATGTAAATTTTCAAGTAGTAAAAGAATTAATAAATAATATAAAAGAAAAAGCAATAGGCGAAAAAGTAATTAAGAGTTTAACACCAGTTCAACAATTTATAAAAATAGTAAATGAAGAATTAATAAAATTTATGGATAGTCCAGATAGTGGACTGAAATTGGATAGCACACCATCAGTAATAATGCTTGTAGGTTTGCAGGGTTCAGGAAAAACAACAACAGCAGCAAAATTAGCAAATTTAATAAGAAAAGAAGGATATAAACCAATGTTAGTAGCAGCAGATGTTTATAGACCAGCAGCAATAGAGCAATTAATAAAATTAGGTGAACAATTAAACATACCAGTTTATTCAGTTCCTGGCTCAAAGCAACCAGTAGAAATAGCAAAGAATTCGATAAAAGAGACATTAAAAGCAGGTTGTAATGTAACAATAATAGATACCGCAGGAAGATTACATATTGATGATGAAATGATGAATGAAGTTTCAGAAATCAGCAAAGAAGTAAAACCAAATGAAATATTATTTGTAGCAGATGCAATGTCAGGACAGGATGCAGTAAATGTAGCAAAAGAATTTAACAATCGATTGCCAATAACAGGAATAATATTAACAAAATTAGATGGTGATGCGCGCGGTGGTGCAGCAATATCAGTTAAGTATGTAATAAATAAACCAATTAAATTTGTTGGTGTAGGCGAAAAGATAGATAATTTAGAGAAATTTTATGCTGATAGAATGGCATCACGCATTCTTGGAATGGGTGATATTTTAAGTTTAATTGAAAAAGCAGAAAAAACAATATCAGAAGAAGAAGCAAAAAAATTAGAAGAAAAATTAAAAAAAGGGAAATTTGATTTAGATGATTTTTTAAATCAATTACAGCAAATTAGATCAATGGGTTCATTTGAACAATTATTAACAATGATACCTGGATTTTCGCAATTAAAAGAATTAAAAGCATTTGCTCCAACAGAGAAAGATATAAAAAAGACAGAAGCAATAATACAATCAATGACAAGGAAAGAACGAGCAAATCCAGAAATATTAAATAATAGTAGGAAATTAAGAATAGCAAAAGGGAGTGGCACAACATTGAACGATATAAACAAATTGTTAAAACAATATTATATGTTACAAAAGATGATGAAAAGTATGAGTAAAATGAATCCAATGAATTTAATGAAAAATTTTGAAGGTTTATTTGGCAAAATGTTTTAATTAAGAAGATATATAATTTAAAAAAAATTATTAAAAGGAGGTAATTTTTTTTGGCAGTAAAAATTCGATTAACAAGATTTGGTAAAAAGAAAAAACCATTTTATCGTATTGTTGTTGCTGATAATGATTTTTCAAGAGATGGTAGAATAGTAAAGCAAATTGGGTACTATGACCCACAGTTAGAAAAATTAGAAATTAAAGAAGAAGAAGCACTTGAATGGTTAAGTAAAGGTGCAATACCAACACCAACAGTAAAAAGTTTATTTAAAAGAAAAGGTATAAATAAAAAATTACATGAAATGAAATATGCAAAAAAAGAAAGCAAATAATTCTGAAGAAGAATTTATTTGCATTGGAAAAATAATAAAAACTTATGGAAATAAAGGCGAAGTTTTGCTTTTACCTTTTATTGAAGAATTGAATATTTTTAAAAAACTAAATTATTTGTTTGTATTAAATAATTATAAATTAAAAATAGTAGATACAAAATTTATTCGAAAAGGAATTATTTTGAAATTTGAAAATTTTTATAATGCTAATCAAGCAAATATGTTAGTAAATGAGTTATGCTATATTGAAAAAAAATTATTAGATAAGAAATTAGAAAAGAATGAGTATTATGTTAATGATATTATTGGAGCGGAAGTATTTGATAAGAATGATAAATATTTAGGAAAAATAAAGAATATAATATTTACAGGTGCAAATGATGTATGGGAAATTATTAATGAAGATAAAGAGTATTTATTACCATCGATAAATGATACGATAGAAAAAGTTGATTTAGAGAAAAATAAAATAATAATAAAAAATTATGAAGATTATTTTATATAAAGTATGAAGAGAATAAATATATTAACAATATTTCCAGAATTTTTTTCAGGAATATTAACAACAGGATTAATAGCAAAAGCACTTGCTGAAAAAATAGTTGAGATAAATATAATAAATATAAGAGATTATAGTGAAGATAAACATAAAAAAGTAGATGATGAGCCTTATGGTGGCGGTGCTGGTATGGTTTTTAAAATAGAACCAATTTATAATGCATTAAAAAAATTGAATTTATTAAATAAAGCAGAAATAATACTTTTTTCACCAATAGGAAAATTATTAAAACAAAATGATTTTAAAGAATTAGTAAAAAATGATGAAATAGCATTAATATGCGGAAGATATGAAGGAGTAGATTTTCGAGTGGCAGAACATATTGCAACAAAAATTTATTCAATTGGCGATTATATAATTCAAGGTGGAGAAATAGCTGCTGCTGTTTTACTTGAAGGTTTTTTAAGATTGGTTCCAGGTTTTGTAGGAAATGATGAGTCAATAAAATATGAATCGTATGAAGATAATTTACTTGAATATCCACAATATACAAGACCACAAAATTTTAATGGCTGGCAAGTACCAGAAGTTTTATTATCAGGTAATCATCAATTAATAAAAGAATGGCGTGAAAAAAAAAGATTGGAATTAACAAAGAAATATAGAAATGATTTATATAATAAATATATTAATTGAAAGGAGAAAATGATTATGGATTTAATTGAAGTAGTAGAAAAACAATATATGAAAGAAAAAGCACCAAAATTCAAAGTTGGCGACCAGGTAAAAGTTTATATTAAACTAAAAGAGGCAAAACGCGAACGCTCACAGGCATTTGAAGGTGTAGTAATTAGTATAAGAGGTTCTGGCTTAAGAACAACTTTCACAGTTCGTCGTGTAACTGGCGGTTATGGAATAGAACGAACATTTCCATTACATTCACCAATAATTGAGAAAATAAAAGTAGTTAAAAAAGGTGAAGTTCGCAAAGCAAAACTATATTATTTAAAAGGGAAAAGTAAAAAAGAAGCGCGAATAAAAGAAGCAAAAAGAGCACTAATAAGTAATGGAAATAAAGTAGAAGAAAATAAAACAACAGAAGAAATAAAACAAGAAGCACCAGTAGCAGAAGCATAACATCAAAATAGTTATAAAATTTTGAATGTTTAAAAAAGAGAAAATATTTATTTTTCTTCCAATAATTTTTTTTATACTCTTTTTTTATAAATTTATTTTTCTAAAAGAAATTTTTTTTTCAGAAGATATAATGCGTTGTTCCTTACCTTTAAGGAATTTCGCAACTAATGAATTTAATAAAGGAAAAATTCCATTCTGGTCACCATATTTATATTCTGGTTTTCCAGTTTTTGCAGCAGCACAGGATGGTTTATTTTATCCATTTAATATTATTATTTATAAAATTTTGCCGGTGTATTATGCTTTAACATTTTCTCAAATTTTTTCTTTTTTTCTTGCATTTTTATCAACATTTTTTTTTATTAGATTTTTTAATATTTCTTATTTATCAGCAACAATCGGAGCAATTATTTTTTCACTGAGTGGTTTTCCTATTACTCATTATAGAAATATTGCTTTTATTGCAGGTTATCCATATTTGCCTTTAATACTACTTTTTTTATTAAAATTTTTTCAAACAAAAAAAAATAAATACTTAATTTTATTTACATTATCATTATCATTTCAATTTTTATCAGGTCATCCACAATTGCCTTTTTATTCGATTTTAACCATTATCATTTATCTTGCATATTTATTTTATAAAAAAGAAAAAGATTATTTCAAAAATTCATTGACTATAATAATATTTATTTTTTTGAGTTTTTTACTTGTTGCTTTTCAATATTTCCCACTTTATTCATTATCAAAAGAATGTGGAAATTTAGATATTTCAAAATATGATTATATAACTTATCGTTCAATGCCATTTTATTTGTATTTACAGTTTTTATTTCCTTTTATTAATGGTTCACATTCATTTAATTGTTATTATGGACCAGAAGATTTTTTTGAATTAACAATTTTTATTTCTATCACTGCTTTTATTGTTATTTTAATTAATTTAAAAAAATTATTTAAATTACAGGAATTTAAGTTCTTTTGGTTATTAGGTTTTTTTGCTATATTTTTTTCTATTGGTTCTTTAAATCCTTTATATAGAATTTTAGCATATATTCCGCCATTTAATTTTTTTCGTGTTCCTGCGCGATATAATTATCTTCTTATATTTGTTCTTTCACTTTTTTTTGCTAAATCTTTTGATTTATTATTTATTGATAAATTTGAAAAGAATAAAAAAATAACCAAATTAATCATAATATTATTTATTATTTTTTTTACTGGTTTTATTTTAATTTTTTGTTTTCAAAAAAATTTTATAACCAATTTTAAAACAGAATTATTATCAAATAAACAATATATAATAAAATACATAACTAATTATAAAAGATATGGTGCAGAATTTTATATAAAAAAATTAGATAAAATATTAAATTTTCAAAAATGGAATTTTTTAATTATCAGCATGATTTATTTAGTAAATTTTTTTATTCACAAAATAAATAATTTTCAAATAAAAAAATATTTATTAGTGTTGATAATATTAATAGAAATTTTTCTATTTGGATTTTTAGTAATAGAAACAAATCATAAAAATTATTTTACCAAAGAGCCAAAAATATCACAATATTTAAAAGAAAAAAATCAAAATAATTTTTATAGAATATATTCGTGGAATCGAGGAAAAATGTATTCAAAGTTTAAAGATTATGATGGTTATTTTTTTGATTTATCACCTTATGAATTCTGGCGAAATTTCTTAAATGAAAATTATGCAAATTTATTTAATATACATTCATTTGGGGGAGATAATACATTAGTTTATTTGCGTTATCGTGAATTAGAAAAAAGAATTAAATCAGGAAATTATGATTTATTAAAGATTTATTCAACTAAATATTTAATCACAGGAATACCAATAACAAATATTAACGCAAAAGAAATAAAATTTTATTTAAACGAATTTAATGATAATGTATATATATATGAATTTGATAATTATTTGCCATTGTATTATTTTGTAGATAATTTTTTTGCTGTAGATAATAGCGAAGAAGCATTAAATGCAGTAATTAAAAATTTAGATAAAATAATTAAAGGTGAAATGATTGTTATTGAAAATTTTGAAGAGAGTAAAAACATAAAAAAATTTGAAAGAGAAACAAATTCAAAGATAAGATTAATTGATTATGATTATACAAGAATTAAATTTGAGATAATAAATGAAAGTGCTGGATTTCTGATTTTTAATGAAGCATATTTTCCAGAATGGCAAGTAAAAATAAATAATAAAATAAGCAAAATATATAGGACAAATTATTATGTTAAATCAGTTTTTATATCAGAGCCAGGAACTAATATTATTGAAATTTATTATAGTAAAAAATCATTTTATATAGGTTTAATATTTTCAGTTTTTAGTTTATTTATTCTTATTATTTTTCTAACAAGAATAAATTAAAAAATGAAATTAACTTTAGAAATTTTGGATAAAAAAATAATTTGACATAAAAAATTTTTTATTTTAAAAATAATAAAAAAAAGAAGTAGGAAAAAGAAAAATGCCATTATATAAATATAAAGCATTAGATCGCACAGCAAAAGAAATAAATGGGACAATAGAAGCAGCAAATGAAAAAGCAGCAATAGGAACATTACGAGGCCAGGGATTAAGATTACTTGAAATAAAAGAGACAAAAGGCGGCGGTGGAGGATTTTCATTACCATTACCTTTTTTAAAAAAAGATAAAATAAAAGAAGCAGAAATAGTTGGTTTTACAAGACAATTAGCAACATTATTAGCAGCAGGCTTACCATTATTAAGATGCTTAAATATATTGAATGAACAAATTCAAAACCAAAAATTAAAAGCAATAGTAAATCAGATATCACAGGATGTTCAAGGTGGAGCATCATTTTCAGATGCATTAGCAAAACATCCAATATTCAACAAATTATATATAAATATGGTGAAAGCAGGCGAAGTAGGTGGAGTGCTGGAAGGAATAATGAACAGATTAGCAGTGTTTGGCGAAAAGTCATTAGAATTAAAGATGAAAATAAAAGGAGCAATGACATATCCAATAATAATGATGACAGTTGCAGTAACAGTTGTTTCATTTTTATTAGTTGCAGTTTTACCAACATTTGTAAATATGTTTAAAGAAATGAAAGTACAATTACCAGCGCCAACATTATTTGTAATTGGATTAAGTGATTTTCTTGTTTCGTTTTGGTGGTTATTAATTATAATTGTAGTAGGAGTAATAATAGGGATAAAGCAATATAGAAAATCGCCCGAAGGATTATATAAAACAGATAAAATAAAATTAAAAATACCAGTATTTGGACAATTAGGCTTAAAATCAGCGACAGCACAATTAACACGAACATTAGGGACATTATTACAAAGTGGTGTACCAATTTTACAGGCATTACAAATAGTTCGAGAAACAGTACCAAATGAAGTAATAGCACGAGTGCTTGATGATGTATCAGAAAGTATAGCAGCAGGAAATACAATGTCCGAACCATTAGCCAAAGCAAAAATATTTGATGTAATGGTTCCACATATGATTGCAGTAGGAGAAGAAACAGGTGCAGTTGATCAGATGCTAATAAAAATAGCAGACCAATATGATGTAATAGTTGATGAAATGGTTGCAGCATTATCATCAATGCTTGAACCATTTTTAATTATTTTTATGGGTGGTGCAGTTGGTCTAATTGTTATGGCTTTATTCTTACCAATGTTTGAATTAATTAATGTTGTTGGCTAAAATAAAATCAATATGAAAATATCAGATGCATTATTAATCGGTAGATATATACAAAAATCATCATTTTTTCATTTGCTAAATTCACCAATTAAAATTCTAATTATTTTTTTTTATACCATAATTATTTTTTTATTAAATGAAACAGGTTTATTATTTTTGTTTTTTATTGTTTTAATTTTTTCTTTTCTTTCAAAAATAAATTTTTTTATTTTGATAAGAGGTATAAAACCAATTATTGTTTTATTAATTATAACATTTATTCTAAATTTGATTTTTATTCAAACAGGAAAAGAGATAAGCATACCAATTATAAATATAAAAATAAGTGAAGAAGCATTAAGAACAAGTGCTGTATTTTCGTTGCAAATAATTTTGGCAATGTTTTTTGCTGAAATATTAACATTTACAACTACACCAATTGAACTAATAAAAGGAATAGAGATATTATTGAAACCATTAAAAAAATTGAAATTACCAATAATGCAAATTTCATTAATGTTTGTAATTGCTTTAAAATTTATTCCAATAACATTACAGGAACTTGAAAATATAATAAGTTCACAAAAAATACGTGGTATAAATTTGAAAAATTTAAAACTAAATCAAAAAATATTTTATTTTATCTCATTGATAATACCATTATTTGTAGTGACATTAAAAAAGACAGAACATTTAGCAATCGCACTTGAAATGAAATGTTTTAATCTTTTACCAGTTGAAAAAAAAGAAAAGAAAAACACAATAAAATTTATTGAAATTATATTTTTTATTTTTAATATACTTATTATAAGTTTTGTTTTAATAAATTTTTTTTCAAAAAAATATATGTAAATGTTTAATAAGTTTATTTCAATATGGATTACAATTCTAATATTAATTTTAATTGGCTTAATAATGGTTTATAGTTCAACAATACAAAAAGAAAGACATTTTTTCTTTAAACAATTTATCTGGATTTTATGCTGTTTTATAATATTTATTCAAATAAAAAAATTACCAATAAATTTTTATATAAATTATTTTTATTTTTTTTATGCTATTGGGATATTTTTATTAATACTTGTTTTATTTATTGGCAAACGAGTGCATGGTTCTAAAAGTTGGCTTGATTTTTATTATTTTTCTTTTCAACCATCAGAATTATACAAAATAATTTTTATTTTATCATTAGCAAAATTAATATTTATTGATTATAAAAAAAATCATTTATTTATAATCCTTCTAAAAATTTTTTTCTTTATTTTTTTACCAATAATTTTAATTTATTTTCAGCCTGATTTTGGTTCTATTTTAATTTATTTACTCATTCTTTTTTCTTTAATTTATATTAGATTTCTCAGTAATTATTTGACATTTTTTTTCTGTTCATTTTTTATTTTTTTTGTATTATTTATTTTTCAAAAAATTATCCAAATCTATAATATTACGCCAAAAAATAATATGATAATGCTAATAATAAATATTTTTACATCAATAAAATTTTTAATATTTTTTCTTTTGTTTCTTATAATATTAAAAATATTTAAAATAATTTTTTTAAAAAATTCAAAGAAGTTTGTGATTTTTTTGATAATATTTACAATTATTTTTTTTTCATCTAATTACTTAGCAAATTTATTTATAAAGAAAATGAAGTATTATCAAATTCAGCGATTAATCGTTTTTTTAAATCCTTTTATTGACCCACTTGGTTATGGCTATAATTCAATACAATCATTAATTGCAATTGGTTCTGGTGGCTTAACAGGTAAAGGATTATTTAAAGGCACACAAAGTAGATTAGGTTTTTTACCAGAAAAAAGAACTGATTTTATTTTTTCTGTAATTTGTGAAGAATTAGGTTTTATTGGTGGTTTTCTTATTTTAACACTTTATTTTTTTCTTCTTTTTAAATTATATAATTTTATTATTAGATTAGAAAATAATTATATGCAATTTATTGGTTATGGAATTTTTTTTATGACATTTTTTGAAATTATTATAAATATTTCAGTTTCATTATCATTAATACCAACAATAGGTTTGCCTTTACCATTTATTAGTTATGGTGGTTCTTCATTATTAAAATTTACAATTGCTTATTCAATGATTTATAGAATTTTAAATGATGATTTATGAATCTAATAAATTACACAAAACCAGCACAATATACAAATAATGAAATAAATCTAACAAAAAAAGAATGGACATATAATGATTATAAAATATTGTTAGTTTTTCCTGATACTTATGATGTAGGAATGTCGCATTATGGTTTTTTACTCATTTTTGAGCAATTATCAAGAATGAAAAATGTAATCGTTGATAGAATTTTTATGCCTTATCCTGATTATTACAATTTTTTATTAAATAATAAAAATAATTTTCGTTCATTACATTACAAAAAACATTTTAAAGAATTTGATTTAATTGCAGTTTCTTTTGCTTATGAATTATCATATATAAATTTTATAAAGATACTTGAACTTAGCGAAATAAAATATTTTAATTACGAACGAGAAAATAAACCCTTAATAATAGCGGGTGGGCTTTGTGTGTATCATCCTGAAATATTAAAAGATGTAGTTGATTTTTTTTATATAGGAGAATCAGAATTTTTACTTGAAAAAATTATAAATCATTTAATAGAACATAAAAATCAGAAAAAAGAAAAAATTTTATTATCATTAAAACAATTTGAAAATTTATATATACCAAATATAAAAGAAGAAAGTAAAAAATATAGTTCAGCAAAATTATATAATAATTTTACACGACAATTAGTTCCATTAACAAAAATAATTCACAATCGCGGTTTAATAGAAATAATGCGTGGTTGTTTGAATAATTGTAGATTTTGTCAACCTGGTTATGTTTATAGACCATTGCGAATTTTATCAGTTGATGAAATTTACGAATTAACAAAAGAATTATATTATTCAACAGGTTATGAAGAAATAACATATTTATCATTAAGTCCATCTGATTATATTTATATAAATGAGTTAATAATCAAAATATTACCATTTATAAAAGAGAAAAAAATATCAATATCATTTCCATCACAGCGAATAGATAAATTAGATAATGAATTATGTAATTTTTTAATGCAAGGAAAGAAATCAGGATTAACATTAGCAATAGAAGCAGGTACACAAAAATTAAGAGATAAAATAAATAAACAAATAACAGAAGAAGAGATTTATAATGGAGTGAAATATGCAATAAAACATAAATGGCGAAAAATAAAATTTTATTTTATGATTGGTTTACCAGATGAAACAGAAGATGATATAAATTCAATGATAAATTTAATAAATAAAATATCGTATGATTTCAAAAAAGAAATAACACAATTTAATATAACATTGTCAAATTTTATACCAAAACCACACACACCATTTGAAAATTTAATTATTAATTCAATATCAGAATTAACAGAAAAGATAAAGATAATAAAAAGTAGAATAAAATCCAGAAAAATAAATATATCATTTACAGACCCATATCAATCACATTTAGAATATATTTTTTCAACAGGAAATAATGAAGTGATTAAAAATTTGATTAAATATATAGAAAAAGAAAAATATTTAATATTACAGGATAGAAGTGAATATTTTAAAAAAGAAAGTTGGGAAAATTTTATAAAAGAAAATTTTGATTTAAGAGGGAACTGGTCAAAAATAGATATAGGTATATCAAAAGAATATTTTAAAAATGAATATGAAAAATTTAAAAAAGAAAAAATAACAAAAAGTTGTTTTGAAAATAATTGTTCTGGTTGCGGAATAAATTTTTGTCGATTAAAAGAAATAATAAAAATGAAAAGTGAGAAAGAGAATAAAAATTTAGAAATAGAAAAAAGTGAAAAATTACAAAATGAAAAAATAAAATATAGAATTGAATATAAAAGAACAGAACAATTACAATATTTATCAGTAACAGAAATACAAAATTTATGGAATAGAATATTAAGACAATTAGATATAAAATTATCATATTCACAGGGCTTTAATCAACAACCTGAAATGACATTCAGCCCTGCATTACCAGTTGGTATTTTAAGTAATAAAGAATATATAGAATTTTTTACACGAGAAGAAATTAATATAGATTTAATAAAAGAAAAAATAAATTCAATAATAAAAAATATATTTCAAATAAAAAGTATAACAAAAATTTCAAATGAAGAAATAAACGAAATAAATATAAGTAATGGAGTAATAGAATATATAATTGAATTTGAAGAAGAAGCAAAAATAGAAGAAGAAATAAATAAAATAAGTAAAATAGAAAATTTAGAATTTATTAATGAAAAAGGAAAGAAGAAAGAATATGAAATAAAAAAATTTATAAAAGAAATAAAAATTGAAGATAATAAATTAATTTTAAAAATAAAAATAATAAACAGAGAAACAATACCAATAATAAAATTTTTAAAAGAATATTTCGAAATAAATAAAATAAATCAAGTAATAAAAAATGATATAATCATAACTTAATGATTTAATAAAATTTTACAAAAAATAATAATATTTTTGATTGATGAAAATAATGAATTTAAAAATTTTAAAATAAGGAAAGAATTAAAAAATAATTACAAAAAGTAAAAAGAAAAAATAAGATTTTAAAATTGGAAAATTGAAAGTATGAGTTATTAAATTTAGTATGAGATTGGATATATATTTCCTATCAGGGCCGCTGTATTTTAAAATGAGCAGTTTGCATCAGAATTGAATGTATCAAGATAATTAAAAGTATTTATTGATATTTAATCTTATGAAGTAAATTTTCATAAATATCTTTAGGCAAACCATATACTATAATTTCAACAGTAGATATTTTTTTTAAAAAGTTTATACACCACACGATATTTACTGAATTTAAGTTTAAAGTAATCTTTCAGAGAACTTCTTAAATGTTTTCCATTTTTTCAGGATCAATTAACAATCTTTTTTTAATTGTTTTCAAAATTATTTTAACATCACATTGAGATAATTTTTCGAGTTATTATTGTGCATATTTCGAATATACAATTTTATATTCCATATTTTTTTCCATTTCTTCTTGCTATAACAATTTGCCTTTAATCTTTTTGCTTTCTTTAACCATTTCTGACGGGAAATAATCTTCAGCAATTTCAATCAACTCTTGCATATTCTGATATTTTTTGAAGTTAATAAGAACGCCAAAAGGTTTGTCACGATTAACAATTATAATTTCTTCATCGTAATTTTCTTTTAATAAACTTGGAATATTATTTCTAAATTCTGTAACTCCCATAATTATAGAATCCTGTTTTATTTTAAACGGCATATAAATTCTCCTTATAATTTAATTTAAATGTTCAGTAAAAAATTTGATTTCTCAATTAATTATTATTTTTTCAAAAAATATCATAGACAAAATATATATTTTTCTGGCAAATTTCAAATAATATATTTTAGATATTAATTAAGAATAAAATATTCTATTATTGAAAATTTCCAATATAAAAAATCATTTAACTTGACAAAAGAGAAAAATGCATTATAATGAACATTAAAATGCAAAGAGGTAAAAAAATGATTTCATATTTTGAAGCACTTAAAATAATAAATAAAAAAATAAAAGAATTAAATAAAATCGAGGAAAGAAATATAATTGAAGCAGATAAATATATTTGTGCAGAGAATATTTATGCAGATATAAATTTACCATCATTTAATAAATCAATAAGAGATGGATTTGCAGTAAAAACAAATCAAATAAAATTAAATCAAAAATATAAAATAATAGGTGATATAAGTGCAGGAAGTAAAATTGAAAAAATAAAAAAACCATTAGAAAATCAGGCTTATACAATAATGACAGGAGCAGAAATACCGAGTTGGGCTGATGCAGTTATTCAATTTGAAGATGCAATTATAAATAATGAATTTGTAATTTTTAAAAAATTACCAGAAAAAAATCAGTTTATTATTCGTAAAGGTTCATATATAAAAGAAAACCAATTACTAATTAAAAAAGGGACAGAAATAAATAAATTTAACATATATTCAATATTAAGTGCAGGTAAAACAAGAATTAAGGTAAATAAAAAACCTGAAATAAGTTTGATAATAACAGGTGATGAAATAGTAGAAATAACTAAAAAACCGATAAATTCACAGGTTCGTGATATTAATTCATTTCTTTTAAAATTTTTAATAAAACAAAATAACCTAAAATTAAAATATTTTAAGAGAGAAAAAGATAATAAAGAAAACATAAAAAATAGTATATTAAAAGGATTAGAAAGTAGTGAAATAATATTAGTAGTAGGCGGTGTAAGTATGGGCAAATATGATTTTGTCCATATTGTAATAAAAGAATTATGTAAAGAAATTTTATTTCATAAAATATTTATAAAACCTGGGAAACCAATAATAATAGGTAAATATAAAGAAGATAAAATAATAATAGGAATACCAGGCAATCCATTAGCAAGTTTAGTAAATTTTGAAATAATAATAAAACCATTAATAAAAAAGATGTCTGGCTATAAAGAAATAAATCCAAATTTTTGTTATGCTAAATTATTAGAAGAATATAAAAAAACAGATGATAGATTAGAATTTGTGCCGAGTATATTTTTTTCAAAAGATAATGAAAATTATTTAAAACCAATAAATTTTATTGATTCTGGTGATGTGATTTCAATAACAAAAGCAAATTCTATTGGTATATTTGAAGGTAGAAAAAACAGTATAATTAAAAAAGAGAAAAAAATAAAATTAATTTATAGTGGTGAGTAAGAAGTGAAAGATAATCAAATAAAGTATTTAAGAATATCAGTAACAGATAGATGCAATTTAAGATGTAAATATTGTATGCCAGAAAATGGAATAAACTTAATTTCTCATAATGATATTTTAAGATACGAAGAAATAATAAGACTGATGAAAATATTTGAAAAAATAGGAATAAAAAAATTTAGAATAACAGGAGGTGAACCATTAGTTAGAAAAGGAATAATAAATTTTTTAAAAGAAATAGAAAATTTTAATATTTATTTAACAACAAATTTGAATGTAGAAAAAAATATGATTGAAGAATTAAACAAAATAAAAATAAAAGGAATAAATATAAGTCTTGATTCATTAAAACCAGAAATATATAAATATCTTACTGGTAGTGATAAATTAAATCAAGTTATAGAAAATATCAGATTATTAGAAAATTTAGAAAAAAAAATAAATGTTGTAATAATAAGAAATGTAAACGATAACGAAATTTTTGATTTTATTAATTTTTCAATAAAAAATAATGTGATTGTCAGATTTATAGAAAAAATGAATATGATAAATGAAGATTTTAAATATGTTTCAAATCAAGAAATAATAGAACAATTTAGAAAAAAAGGAATAATAGAAGATGAATATGAATATACAGAAAATCATACAACAAAATATTATAAAATAAGAAATAGTAATTTAAAGATTGGATTTATAAATGCACAGACAGAACCATTTTGTTCTTACTGTGATAAATTAAGATTAACATCTGATGGAAGATTATTATTATGTTTGTTTGATAATAATGGATTTGATTTAAAGGAAAAAATTAGGAAAAATAATAAAGATGAAGAAGTAGAAAAATTTTTAAAAGAAATAATAAAAGAAAAAAAAACAAAAAAAATAAAGAATGAAAATGAGATAAAAATGTATGCAATTGGTGGGTGAAAATTTTATATAAAAAAAATAAGGTGAAAAATTATGGCGAAATTAACACATTTAGATAATGAAGGAAATATAAAAATGGTAAATATCTCAGGGAAAAATATAAGTGAACGAAAAGCAGTAGCAATTGGTGAAATAATAATGAAACCAGCAACAATAAAAAAAATAAAAGTAAATAAAACACCAAAAGGAAATGTAATAACAACAGCAAAAATAGCAGGAATAATGGCAGCAAAACAAACATATAATATTATACCACTCTGTCATAACATTCAAATATCAAATATTGATTTAAATTTTGAAATTCAGGAAGATAGAATAAAAATAAAATCAGAAGTAATAGCAAATGATAAAACAGGCGCAGAAATGGAAGCATTAAATGGAGTATCAGTAGCAGCATTAACAATTTATGATATGTTAAAAGCAATTGATAAAAATATGATAATAACAAATATTACACTATTAGAAAAGAGTGGAGGCAAGACAAAAATAATAACAGGAAAAATATTGAGTATAAATATAAGTGAAAAACGAGGGACTGCAAAAAAACCAGTATCAGAAGCAAAACTAATAGAAAATTATGGAATTGAAAATGATGCACATTCAGAAAAGAATTCAATTAGACAGGTAAGTATATTAAGTTCACATTCAATAGAAAAAATGAAGAACAAAAAATTAAAAATAAATTATGGTGATTTTGGGGAAAATATTGATGTAGATATAATAGATATATATAAATTACCTTTAAATACAGAAATAGAATTTTTATCAGGAGCAAAATTAGTTGTTTCAAAAATAGGGAAAGAATGTCACAATCATTGCAATATCTATAAAACAGTAGGAAAATGTATTATGCCAATAGAAGGGATTTTTTGCAAAGTAATAAAAGGCGGAAAAATTCAAGTTGGCGAATTATTTAAAATAATAATCAAAGAAAAAAAATAGGAGAAAAAAAATGCGAGTTGGAATTTTAACTATAAGTGATACAAGAAGTTTTGATAATGATGAATCAGGAAAGTATATAAATAATTATTTTAAAAAGAAGAAGTATGAAATATGTTTTTATGAAATAGTAAAAGATGAAGAAAAACAGATAATTGTTGCATTAAAAAAATTTTTAAAAGGGAAAATTGATTTAATAATAACAACAGGCGGAACAGGAGTAGCGGTTCGTGATGTGACACCAGAAGTAACGAAAAAGGTAATAAAAAAAGAGGTTCCTGGCATAGCAGAAGCAATAAGAAATTTTTCATTAAAAAAAAATAAAAATGCAATGTTATCAAGAGGAATAGCAGGAATAGTAGATAAGACATTAATAATAAATTTACCTGGCAGTAAAAATGCAGTAAGTGAAATATTACCATATATAATTGAACCAATCGAACATTGTATTGATTTACTTAATGGAAAAACAGCGCATTATTAAATGGGGTCAGACGTCCTTAAAGTACTTAAAATTAAAAGAAAAACCAGATAAAATATAGAATAAAAAAATTTATTGGGTAAAGATAAACAATATTAAATATTCTAAAATTAATGGAAAAAATAAAAAATTTAATTTTTTAAAAACAAACAAATTTTTATTTCATTTAAGAAAAAAGGATAGAATAAATATAGACCAAAAAAATAAAAAAAATTTTAAAAAAGGTATTGACAAAATGGGAAAATGTGGTATAATATATAGTAAAAGTGGTAAAAAGTAGAAATATAAGGTTGGTTAATTTTAGTTAATGGTAATTGATAATTTTAACTATAATTTTAATTTTTCAGGAACTTATAGCCATACGATAGATGGCAAGAATAGATTTTTATTCCCATCAAGATTAAGAGAAATATTAGATAAATTTAATGTAAAAGATTTGTTAATTACTGCTGCATTACCTTCAGAGCAGTATTTACTAATTTTTCCAGAAATAGTATTTCAGGATTATATAAAGTCCTGGATGTCTGTGGACAAAGGACAGCGGAATCCTGAAAATGTATTAATCGAAAGGTGGTTTAGAAGTAATGCGTTTCCCGTTCAACTGGATAAAGTAGGACGGATATTGATACCACAAAACTTATTGGAAGAAAAAAAAATACAGAAAAATATTTATCTAATAGGAAACGGGAACAAAATAGAAATCTGGGATAAGGAAGTCTTTGAAAATGAATTAAGTAGAATGAGGGAAACGCTTACTAATCTAAAAATTGAATGAAAAAATACATAAGCCAGTATTATTAAAAGAAGTAATTGAATATTTAAAAATAGAAGAAAATGGAATATATATTGATGCAACAGCAGGATATGGTGGACATTCAGAAGAAATAGTAAAACGATTAAAAAATGGAAAATTATATTGTATAGAGCAAGATGAAAATGCAGCAGAATATTTAAAAGATAAATTTAAAAATAATAAAAAGATAGAAATAATAACCGATAATTTTAAAATTATTGGTTTGTTCTTTGAAAATAATAGCATAAATGGTGTCCTTTTTGATTTAGGAGTATCTTCACCACAACTTGATATAAACGATCGAGGATTTAGTTTTAGAACGAATGCTTTACTTGATATGCGAATGAATCAAAAGAACAGTTTAACTGCCTTTGAAATTGTAAATTATTTTGATTTTCAAACATTAGGTTATATAATTAAGACATATAGTGAAGAGCGCCTTTACAAACAGATAGCAAAAGAGATAATAAAGGTTAGAGAGAAAAAGTTCATCAGGACAACATTTGAATTAGCAGAGATAGTGAGAAATGTTTATAAAAGAGCGGGGTATTTTAAATCAAAAATTGACCCAGCAACAAAAACATTTCAGGCAATAAGAATATATGTAAATGATGAACTCACAGCATTAAAAGAGGCATTAAAAGGCGTGATACCAAAATTAGTTTCAAAAGGCAGGATAGTTGTTATTTCATTTCATTCATTAGAGGACAGGATAGTAAAAAATTTTTTTAGAGAAAAAAGTAGAGATTGTAAATGTAATTTGAAAATAAATAAAGAGTGTAGGTGTGGAATAAAAAAAGAGTTAGAAATAATAACAAAACATCCGATAGAAGCGGATGAAGAAGAGGTAATAAAAAACAAAAGGGCACGGAGCGCTAAATTGCGATGTGCTGAAAAAGTATAAAAATATCCTAAATTCTGTGCTGCGGGAGACAGATTTAATTTGAAGTAAGTAGCAGAAAAAAGAAAAAGTAGTAAAAAAATGAAGAGCACAGAATTTAGGATTTTAATATTTTATAAAAAGGTGATAAAAAGTGATAAGCAAAAAACAAAAAAAAGTTCTTATCAAAAAGTATTATGAAATAATGCACACAATATTTCAAAACGATTTAAATCCAAACAATATTAAAGGTAAATTTTTAACTCTTTATTTATGTTTTTTATCTATTTTACTTCTCTTTGTTATGACATCATTATATTTGAATGCAAAAAAGAATAAACTTTTAATAGATATAAAACAATTACAGAATCAAAAAATAAATCTAACAAATATAAAAAACAAATATTATCTTGAAATATCAAATTTATCAAGAAGCGAAAGGATAATAGAAGAAGGCAAAAAAATAGGTCTAATTCTTCCAGATAAAGAAGTTTATCTTGAAATAAACTAAAATTAAATATTATGTCTATTTCCATATTTTTTGATTATCTTGCCAAATTCACTACAAAAGACCAAATCCAGAAGATAAAAAAGATTAAATTTAATTCAATAACAACAAATTCAAGAAATGCAAAAAAAAATAGTTTATTTATTGCAATAAGAGGAAATAAAACAGATGGACATAATTTTGTGCCAGAAGTAATAAATAAAGGTGGATTTGCAATAGTAGAAAGTGATTATAAAGATAATTCAGAGCGAATAATAAAATTAAAAAAAAATATAAAAACAAAAGATATATGTTTTGATCTTTTTAATTATTTTTATAATTGTTTAATAAAAGAAATAAATTTTATAGGAATTACAGGGACAAATGGCAAGACAACAATTACTTATTTAATTCAAAGTATATTAAAGACAGTTGATATGTCTAATTTTATAATAGGAACGATAGGGTGTATATATAAGAATAAAAAAATAGAATTAAATAACACAACACCAGGAGTAGAAGATATTTTTTCTATTTTATTTAAAAAAATTAAGATTCAAAAAAATGAATATAAATATTGTATAATGGAAGTATCATCACATTCATTAGACCAAAAAAGGATAAACCCAGAAATATTTAAATATACAATATTCACAAATCTGACACAAGACCATTTAGATTATCATAAAACAATGGAAAACTATTTTAAAGCAAAATTAAAATTATTTAATGCAAATAATAAAAATAAAGTAGGAATAATAAATATAGATGATAAATATGGAAAAAGAATAGCAAAAAAATGCAAATATAAAAAAATAATAACTTATGGGATAAAAAATAAAAATTCAGACATTACTGCTGTTAATATTATATATTCTTATGATAAAACAAAATTTGATGTAGTTTATAAGGGGAAAAAAATAGTAGAAATAAATACAAATTTAATAGGGGAGCATAATATATATAATATACTTGCAGCATTTTCTTTTGGATTAGCAGCAAAATTACCAATAGAAAAAATTAAAAAAGGGATAGAAAAATTAAGATATGTAAAAGGTAGATTAGAAAAATTTAAAATAAATAATAGGTTAATATTTGTTGATTATGCACATACACCGGATGCATTAAAAAATGTATTAATAATATTAAATCGATTAAAAAAAGGGAGATTAATAACAGTATTTGGCTGTGGTGGTGATAGAGATAAACTAAAAAGACCTATTATGGGCAGTATAAGTGTTCAATTTAGTGATTATGTTTTTATTACATCAGATAATCCACGAACAGAAAAGCCGGAAAGAATAATAGAAGATATAATAAAAGGAATAGATAAAAAAACCAACAAAAATTATGAAATAGAAGTTGATAGAGAAAAAGCAATAAGAAGGGCATATAAATATTCAAAAGAAAATGACATTATATTAATAGCAGGAAAAGGACATGAAGAATATCAAATAATAGGAACAAAAAAAATATATTTCAGTGATCAACAGATTATAAAATCATTATTTGAAAAATAAAATAGTTTAATCGTTTTATTTTAAAATATTGTTTTACTTTAAAACTAAAAAATGCTTTTTAAAAAAACTAAGTAATAAAGTTTTTAAAGTTAATAGCAAAATTTTCAAATTTTAATAAAATAATCATTTGTGAAACATTTTTTAATGAGGTAAAGTTAGATATTTTAAAAGAAAGGGAAAATATGGAATATAAATATTTATAGATATTTTGGAAAAGGAAAAATAAAAACCAGTGAAATTAAGAATATATAAAAATAAAAATCAAATAATTAATTTTTTAACATTTACAAGAAAAGTAGTTGGGACGAGAGGTTTTTCTAAAAATAATTCAACAGGTAAAAAAGATTCATCAGAACTAATATTTAAAGGTAATTCTTTATTGACATTAGTAAGCATAATAATAGGAATTTTATTAAATTTATCATCAGCCTTTAATTTTTGTGCAGTTTCGATTCCATCATTTATAGTTTCCATCATTACATCCATAACAATTAAATTAGGTTTAATATTTTGTAATAATTCAAAAGCCTGTCTACCATTTTCTGCTCTATAGACTTTATAATTTTCAACTTCTAAAATAGTAGTCATAACTTCAACAAGTTCATCATCATCATCAACAAGAAGAACAATTTTTTCATCAGCCATAAAAAGTTCTCCTTTAAACAAAAGTTAAATTTAATTTATCTAAAATATTTTTAAAGTCAGAAAAAGCTGGAGAATTATCAGAAATATTTAATAATGATTTTTGAGATAATTCAAAATCAAGTATTTGATTATCAAATCTAATTGAGCCAGCAAAAATTAAATTATCATTTTCTTTAATATGTTTAATATATTCGTTATTTTCATTAACTCTATTAACAATTAAAAAATTTTTTGCTGTCTTAATATTTAATTCATTCATAAGAGAAATTTGTTTGTAAGCAGTTAAAATACCTTTATATGAAACATCAGAAATAATAAAAGCATAATCAGGTTGACTGATAGTTTTTCTGCTGATATGTTCAAGGCCAGCTTCACAATCTATTAAAATTAAAGAATATTTCTTTTTTAATTTTTCAATAATTTCCTTGACTAAATTATTAATATAGCAATAACACCCTGGTCCTTCACTTTTGCCCATAGTAATTAAATCAAAATTATCAGTTTCAACAATAGCATTATTAATGGCATAATTAAAGTATTCATATTTCGAAATAGTAGTTTTATTTAATTTATCTTTTTCCTTCATTAATCTATCTTTGATATCGCCAATAGTCAAATCAATTTTTAAATTCAATAAATCAGCAAGGCAATTATTAGGGTCAGCATCAATAACTAAAATAGGAGCAATTTTTTTTTGTAAAATATATTTTAAAAAAAGAGATGTTAAAGTTGTCTTACCAGTTCCGCCTTTTCCAATAAAACCAATAATTTTTCCCATATTAATTTATTTTAAATAATCTGAAATTTTTCTTAATAAAAAAATAACATGTTCAGCTGCTTTTTCTGAAATAGTACCTGTTCCGCACGCAGGAGTAATAATTAATTTTTCATTTATTAAATTTTCATCAACACCAAGTTTTATTAATTCATTTTTTTCAATATTTAATTTCTCTAAAATTGTTTCAGGTGATTCTTCAAAAATTTTTTCTTCATTAGTAGGAACAATTCCCCAAGCTAAAAAATGATTTTTCCCTTTTAAAAATTCATTTAATTTATTAGCATAGATTTTAATACTTTGAAAATAATTATAAGCATCAAAATTTAAAATATCAATATTAGTTTCCATTAGAATTGACCAGTCAGTGTTGCCACAACAATGAACGCCAACTATTACATTATGTTCGTGTAATTTATCAATTATTTCATTTAACATTGTAATAACCTGTTCTCTCGTTAAATTTATATAAGCAGAACCAAAAGATACCAGATAAGGTTCATCAATGAAAATAATTAATTGTTCGGCTAAATCTTTTAAAAAATTAACCTGCCAGATAGCTTTGGATAAAGTTGCTTTTAATATAGCATCAGTAATTTCTTCATTATACAAAATTATTCTCTTATTTTCATCAGTTAAAGATAAAGTTAAACTAACAGGTCCTAAAATTTGACCTTTAATTAATTTTAGTTTTTTACTTTCTTTTATTTTATTTTTAAATGAATAAAGCCCACAAGCAAATTTTTCTGATATTTTAAAATACTCAAAATTATCAGATAAAAAATTTTCATAAACATTTTGAATTTGATTATAAAAATCATTCGAAGTATTAAAATAAATTTTTTCATTATTTTCATCAATAACAATGCAGGGTAAACCTTCACTGTATTGAACATACATATTTTCAAAAAAATTTAATTGTGGAAGTTGAGGCCAGACAGGAATATAAATAAAATTATCAAAAATTAAATTTATTATTTTTTCTAAATCTTTATGAGGCCAACTGCCAATGGCAGTGAACATTCCTTTTTTTATCATATTTTTTTTCTGGAGCCAGCATCCGGAATCGAACCGGAGACCTCGTCCTTACCAAGGACGCGCTCTAACCGACTGAGCTATGCTGGCTTTTTTAATTTTTTTTTAAAAAAACATTTTATTAATAAAAATAAAAAAAAGTCAAGAATAAAATTGGTAGAAAAGTAAAGTAGGTTCATTATTTTTAATATAAAAATAATGTAATGAATTTAAAAAGATTAAATAAAGCAGATTTATTCATATTTAAAATTTCTAAATATGCATTTATATTATTATTTTCAAAATGCTTTTACAAATTGGAATGCATTTATTTATTTTATTCAGAATAAGTTATAAAAATATAGTAAAAAAATTTAACTGAAAAAATAAATTGAAATTATTGTGCTTTTTAATAAGAACAGAATAAAAATTATAAAAGTAAAAAAAATTTAATTATTTTAAATTTTTTGCCGATAATAAAATTATGAAAATGTATATAGAGTGAGGAGCAAGATTTAATAATGTTAGAAGGACTATATAAAATATTTGATAGAATATCATATTTGCAAAAAAGATTTAATTTTCAAATTAACGGATTAGAAGTAAAAAATGAAGAAACAGAAATAAAAAAATTTGATAATACAACATTTTCAAAAATATTGAAAAATGAAATTAAGAATAATGAAGAAAAAATAAATGAGGACGAAGCAAAAAAAATAGACGAAGTAATAAAGACAAAAGCAGAAAAATATAATTTAAATCCAAATTTAATAAAAGCAATAATAAAAGCAGAATCAAATTTTAATAAAGAAGCAGTATCAGAAAAAGGGGCAGCTGGATTGATGCAATTATTACCATCAACAGCAAAAGAATTAGGCGTAAAAAATATATTTGATATAGAAGAAAATATAGAAGGTGGCACGAAATATTTTAAAATGCTACTTGAAAAATATAATGGTGATGTCCAAAAAGCGCTTGCTGCATATAATGCAGGTTTTAATAATGTTGATAAATATCAGGATATTCCACCTTTTGTTGAAACACAACAATTTATTAAATCAGTTTTGAAAAATTTTAATGAAGAAGGAAATTTAGATGTAGAAGGGTAAAAATTTTTTAAAATGAGGAAATTTAATGAATAAAGAATCAGGTAAAATTATACTGATTTTAATTATTATTTTATTAGCCTTAATTTTTGGAATTTTGTATATGCTACAAAAATTTGGATTTGTTGATGTGGTTGGTTTTGTTATGCCAAAGATAGTTAAGATTCCATACATAGGAAAATACTTTGAACCAAAAATTGTAACTGGTTCATTATTAAAAGAAGAAGAATTAAAATTATATGAACAATCATTATTAAATAAAGAAAATCAATTAAAAGAAAAAGAGAATGAATTAAAAGGATTTGAAGAAAAATTAAAACAAAAAGAAAAGGAACTTGAAGAACGCGAAAATGATATTTTTTTGCGTGAACAAATAGAAAAGAAAAATAAAGAAGAGCAAACAAATAAAGAAAAGAAATTGAAAGAATTAGCGTTTTTTTATGAAAATATGCGGCCAGCAGATGCAGCAAGAAAATTAGAAATAATGGACCCATTGTTAGCTGCTGAGATATTGAATCGAATGAAGGAAAAAACAACAGTTTCAATTATTCTATCAAAAATGAGTGATGAGAAATCAAAGGATATTTCTCGATTAATGATGAAGGTTGAATAATTATTTGATACAGGGATAGTATCATAATAAAGGATTAAAAAATCAAAAAGGAATTTTATTAAATAAGAGAGAATTATAATATTTATATATAATTAAATTTTGAAAAGAAAGGAGGTGAGAAAAATGGCAATAGGAATGGTCTCTGCAAAAAAGAATTTACCTGAATACACAAATTTAACAAATTTAGTGTTTGATTTTAATGCACAAACAAATCAAATCCTGAATTTTGCTGAGGTATTAAAAAAGCATCAAATTTATAGTGATAATTTAATGAAATCGAATATTGTAAAAGAAAATTCTCTTGAAAATTCAATGATTAATAATGAAGGACAGGCTGCACAATTTATTCTGAATGAAAATGGAAATAATATGACAGATAATAATATGCAAATTAATTCTACAGCAACAAATACTGAAAGTAAAATAAATATTAATAACGAATTTGACAGCAAAAAAGTTTCAATGCAGGAAAATAATAGCAGTCTGGATAATAAAGTAGAAAATAAAGTTCTTTCTGAAAAAGTTGTTTCAGTAAATAAAGAAAGCACAAAAGAAGCAAATAAAGAAACAACAAAAGTTAATACAGAAAATAATAAGACTGAAACAATGAATAATCAGGAAAGACCAGTAGAAACAAAACAAGTATTAAAAAAAGGAAATGAGCCAACAGAAAGTAAAATTGAATTTTCAGAGAATTTAAAAGCAAGATTAGCAAATGTAGGTATTAATGTAGATGCTTTGAAGAATTTAATCAGCAAATTAAAACAGGATAATGATTTGAAATCTGTTAATTTTTTATTAGAACGATTGAATTTATTGTCTGCGAATTTAAAAGCAAGATTAGCAAATGTAGGTATTAATGTAGATGCTTTGAAGAATTTAATCAGCAAATTAAAACAGGATAATGATTTGAAATCTGTTAATTTTTTATTAGAACGATTGAATTTATTGTCTGCTGAACGGAATGAGCAAAAAGCAAATTTAATGATTATGCAAATTAAAAAAGTTATAAATGCAAATTTTTCGAAGATGAATATGCAAGAAAATATTCAGAATAATGAAATATTGAACAATAAAAATAGTAATAGCAATAATAATATTATAATCGAAGATTTGCGGACAGCAGCAAATAAGAATAAAACAGTAAAACAAAATCAGCAGACAAATAGTGAGGTTGAATTAAATAAGTCAACAAGTCAGAGAGTTATAGCATTTGAAGAATACGCTGAATATATTAGTGCTAAAAAAAGTATTAAACAATTGTATAGAAATGAAGAAGCAAATGATAAAGCAGTAAAAGTAAATTTAAGCGCAAAATCAGAGAATAAGAAGCAAGTATCTTCTGCTATTAAAGATGCGGTAAATAATAATGATATGAAAGAAATGAATAAATCAGCTGAATTATTATTAGTGAGTAAGAAAGCAAGTTCAGCAACATTAGAAAGTAAAGGCGAAATAAAAGCAGAAGTACTAAAAACAGAAACAGCGATAAAGATAACGAGTTCAGAGAATGCTAATAATTCACAGAATTCATCAAACAATTTATTTAATAACAATTTTTCAAAGAATTCAGAAAATGCAGCATTAGCAAAAAACAATCAAAATAATTTGCAACAAGTTTATAAACAGAATTTAGAAACATTAAAGAATATGGAATCATTCAAAGAACTCGTAAAGACAGCAAAGATATTATTAAAGAATGAAAGCACAGAAATGCAATTAAAATTAACACCAAAAGAATTAGGGACATTGGATATACAGGTAAGTGCAAATGAAGATGGACAAATAACAGCAAAGATAATAACAACAACGAATGAAGCGAAATCAGCAATAGAAAATAATTTACAGGATTTAAAAGAGAGTTTTAAAGAGCAAGGTCTTAATATAGAAAGTTTTGAAGTATCAGTAAGACAGGAACAAGCAGAGTTAGGAGAAAGAGCAGCAGCAAGTAAAAATAACAAGAAGAGCAAAATATTTAATGATGCAATAAGAACAGAAGAAATAAGTGAAACAAAAACAATAATAAGACCTTATGAACCAGAATGGTTCGGTAGTACAATTTCATATATAGCATAAGCCGATAAAACATGGAAGGCTTATCGGCTTCCATATTTTACATCAATGTTTAAAAAATTTTTGAAAGGAGGTTGATATGTTAATTGATAATTATAACAATTTGAATTATGCAGATACATCATATCAAATAAGTAGTTCAACAACAGGAACAACTTCAACAAACGATACATTGGGAAAAGATGCATTTTTAAAGTTGCTTGTTACACAATTAAAATATCAAGACCCAATGAATCCACTTGATAATAATGATATGCTTGCACAATTAGCACAATTTAGTGCATTAGAACAGAGTCAGAACATAAATAAAAATTTAGAACAATTAAGATTTGAATCATTATCAACAAATGCAGTTTCATTATTAGGCGCAGAAGTAAAAGCAGCAAAAACAGTAGATAATGAACAGATAGAGAAAACAGGAATTGTAAAAGAAATTAAATATAAAGATAGTCAGGCAGTATTTGTAATTGATGGCGAAGAATATTCATTTAGCGACATAGTAGAAATAAAAGTTCCTGCAAATTATCGATAAGGAGGCGCTTTGCAATGGCAATATATAATGTAAATAATATAAATATTCAATATCAGCCAATACAGATAAAACCAGTAAAGCGCGAAGAAGTAGAGCAACAGGTAAAAGTAGATGAAACATTTGAAAAATTATTTCAAACAGCATTAGATAAGGGCGTAAAATTTTCAGGTCATGCAATAACAAGAATACAGAACAGAAAAATAGATTTAACAATAGAAGATTTAAATCGGTTGAATAAAGCAATAGAAAAAGCAAAAGAAAAAGGCGCAAAAGAGTCATTAGTATTAATGGATGACATTGCATTAATAGTAAGTGTTAAAAATAAGACAGTGATAACAGCATTAGATGGCGAATCAATAAAAGAAAATGTATTTACAAATATTGATAGTGCGATAATAGTTTAGAATAAAAAGGCTGGACTCTGAATATCAGAGAGGCCTTCTTCCGCTGAATGATTGAGGCGGTTGTAAAATAAAAATTTTGGAAGGAGGTTTAACGCAGTATGATGCGTGGACTTTATTCTGGTGTTAGTGGCTTACTAAATCACCAGACGAGAATGGATGTAATTGGCAATAATATTTCAAATATTAACACAGTAGGTTATAAAAAATCAGATGTAGTATTTCAGGACTTTTTAAGTCAATTAATAGAAATAGCACATGCACCTGAAAATGGAAGAGGAGGCACAGGACCAATGCAAATTGGTCTTGGTAGTTCAATAGGTTCGATTGATAAAGTATTTACACAGGGCTCATTAAATCGAACAAATAATCCACTTGATGTTGCAATTCAAGGAAATGGTTTTTTTGTAATAAATGATGGAGTAGCAAATTATTATACACGAGCAGGTCATTTTTCACTTGATTCAGAAGGAAATATAGTAATGGCACCGGGTTTAAAATTACAGGGCTGGATGGCAACAAGAGACCCAATAACCGGTGAAATGCGAATAAGTTCATCAACAGAACCAATAGGTGATTTACAGATAAAAACAGGACAGGTAATACCAGCAAAAGAAACAACAACAGTAACATTTAATGGAAATTTAAATTCACAAAATAAAGTAGCAATAGAACCAATAGTAGTAGAATGGAGTAGTGGTGACCCAGTATCACCAACAATAAGTAAAATAAAGATTGAATTTGAACATGCGCATCCATCACTACCATATTATATCTGGAAAGCAACATGGTATGAAAATCCACCTTCTGGTTATTCAGTTGGTTCAGCAGTAATAGATGCAAATACAGGAGAAGCAGCCAGTGGAATAATAGAAGTAAATCAATATGGACAGGTAGTAAATAATTACATAAATACAAATCAGAATTGGGTAGTAAATGCAAGTGAACCAATAGAAGCATCATCAAATAGAGGAACAGTTGCCTTAGACCAGGTCTTTGTTCGAAATCAAGATGATTGCACAAAAGCATTATGGCAAATAAGATTTGCACAATTACCAGATGGTTCATTTGATTCAACAAGATATTATGTTCGAGTTTCATTTGATAATGGAAATAATTGGCATAATGTAAATGATGTTGTAGATGGATTAGGAAATACACTTGATGATAGTGCATATAGAACATCAGGCACAGCATTAGGACTTGGCGATACAACGAAAACAACAATATTTACTTATGTAGATAATTCAAGTGGCTCAAATTATATGGCAGCACAAATTACAATACCAGCATATATGTGGTCTGGAACAGCAGCAGCTGGTGATGTAATATCATTCACAACACAAAAAAGTGATAACACAACAGCATTTACACAGGTATTAAATTTACCAAATGAAAAACCAAAATTAGAAGATGAATGGGGACAATTCGTAGCATCAAAACCATTAGCAGCAGGAACAAATAATCCAACAAGCGGTTATTTATCAAGAGTGATTGCAAATGTCGGAATGAAAGCAGATGATTTTGTTGCAAATTTACAAAATTCATCATTAAATTCAAATGGTTTAAATGTAGCAGGAGCATCAAATAATGATAAATTTCAAATATTATTTACAAGTGCAACAAATTTTGAAGTTTATAAAAATGGGACATCAATTGGAACAGGTGATATAAGTACTGATTTTAATGCTGGTGGATTACAAATAACAGCAGCAACAGCATGGACAGCAGCAAATGCAGTATCAGGTGATTCATTTACTTTTACAGTATCTGGCGGAGTAGTAACAAACTTATCAAGAAATTTGAATACTAATTTAATTCAGGTTGATAATTCTGTTTCTTCAAGTTCACAATTTAAGATTCAATTTTCATCAAATCCAGCAAGTACAACAACTTATGCAGTATATGATTTAAATGAAAATCTAATAGGAACAGGTAGTACATCACAGGATTTTTATAAATCAGGAGTTTATATACCAGCATCAGCCTGGACAGTAGCAAATATACAGGCTGGTGATAGCTGGGTATTTAATGTTCGTCAGGTTGACAATCATCCATCATCTTATGTAATTAAATTTAATGATGCAACAACATATACAATTTATAAATTAGGTTTACAGGTTTCTGATATAAGTAAAACAGATTCAACAACAACATTTGACACAACAAAGATTTCATTTGACGAAAATGTAGCAGCAAATACAACATTTAAAATTGAATTCACATCAGCAACAGATTATAATATTTATAAAAATGATGTGTTAATAGGTGTAGGTTCAACAGCAGCAGCAACAACAGTTGGTGGAATGACAATTGATACAGGAGCATTTGGTGGTGCTTCATTAGGAGCAGGTGATGAATTTACTTTTGTAGCAAGAACATTAAACATAGACCCATCGTTAATAGTATATGATGCAAGTGGAACAGATACCGAATTATTTTATGATGGTGTAGAATTAACAAGTGCAAATTTAATTGCTATTGATACTGGAAATATAACGAGTGATTATAAAGCAACACCAACAGCAGAAGACCCAATATCAATACCTTGGACAAACTGGCATGGCACATTTAAAGAAGGCGATGTGTTTACATTTCAAACACACGCAACACGTTCAAATGAAACTGGATTTAGAGATTTCTTTAGAGTAAAAGATGCAGGTGGATATATAACAGAAATATTTATACCATCAGGCAGTATAACAGGCGCAGACCCATTAACATTTGAACCAAACACAACAGAAACAACGACCCCAAATGATTCAACATTTTATTCAGCAACAAATCCAACACCAAATGCAAGAGCATTATCAGGCAATCCAGTAACAGCAAAATTTAATAATCGAGATGAATATCAATATGTAACATCAGTAAATGTTTATGATTCATTAGGAAAAGCACATACATTAAATATAACATTTGAAAAGAAGACAACAAATTTATGGATGTGGTCAGTATTAGACCCGGACCCTGTTGATGCAAATAATGTAAAATTAGCAGGTTATGGATTACTTGCTTTTAAAGAAGATGGTTCTTATGACCCATCAAATTCAATCACATTTGAATCAGAAGTAGGTTTAAATAATGCTGATGCAAATGGTCCGATTTCATTTAAAGGAATTTATTTTGACCCACCAGATTGGGGTGGTGCACCACTTCCAGGTGAAGGTGCAAAACCAGTTATGATTACACCTGTATTTACAGACCTTGTTCAATTTGCTGCTGATAATGATGGGGAAGTATATAGTCAGGATGGTTATGCAAAAGGTACATTAACAGAATTTGCAATAAATGCATTTGGAGTAATTACAGGTTTTTATGATAATGGACATGCATTAGACATTGGACAAATTGCTCTTGCTAATTTTAATAATGCAAATGGTTTAATGTCAATTGGCGGTTCTTTATATAGAGAAACAAGTAATAGTGGAATGTCAAGAATTGGCACCGCCGGCACAGCAGGTCGTGGTACATTTGCAGCAGGAAATTTAGAACAGTCAAATGTAGAAATGGCAGAAGAATTTACAAATATGATAGTGACACAAAGAGGTTTTCAAGCAAATGCAAGAACAATCTCAACCGCAGACCAGATGTTGCAAGAATTAATTTCATTGAAACGTTAATAATTAAATAAAAGGGTGTTAGATATTTATCTAACACCCATATTAAATATTTTTATTTTTTTTCTTGATTTAAAGAAAATTTTATATTAAAATTTTTAAAATGATTAAAGTAACGAGATTAAATAATACAACATTGTGGGTTAATCCACATCTAATTGAAAGTGCAGAAGAGACACCTGATTTAGTAATAACATTAATAACAGGAAAAAAGATAGTAATAAAAGAAAATATAGAAGAAATAAAAAAAAAGATAATTGAATATAGAAAAAGTTTAGGTTTTTTTAATAATGAAATATAAAAAAAATTGCTCACTGATTTTGTAAGGGGGTAATTATGGATATTACCACAATTGTTGGTATTTTATTAGGTTTTATTACAATTATATGGGGAATGTATTTGGTTGCACCACTTTCTACATATTATGACCTTGCATCAATTGTTATTGTTGTTGGTTGTACAGCATTTTGTTATGTTACTTTTATGCCACTTAATAAAATAAAATATTTTTTTACAGTTAGTAAAGTTGCATTTAAGCAAAAAAAAATAAACTTAACAGAAATTATCCCTATATTAGTTAGTTTTGCTGAAAAGGCAAGAAGAGAAGGTTTACTTGCGCTTGAAGATGATATAGAAGATTTAGAGGATGATTTTTTAAAACGCGGAATACAATTAGTTGTTGACGGCACAGACCCTGAATTAGTTAAAAATATAATGGAAACACAAATGAGTTATATACAGGATAGGCATGCTTATGGGCAATCAATATTTGAAAATATTTCTACATTAGCACCAGCGTTTGGTATGATCGGAACTTTGATTGGTCTTGTTGCAATGCTTTTAACAATGTCTGACCCATCAACAATTGGTCCTTCAATGTCAACAGCTCTTATTACAACACTATATGGTGCGGTAATTGCAAATTTATTTTGTAACCCAATAAAAGCAAAATTAGAAGGAAAAAGTGCAGATGAAATATTATTAAAGAAAATTATGCTTGCAGGTATGTTATCAATTCAGGCGGGTGATAACCCGAGAATAGTTGAAGAAAAATTAAAAGCATATTTACCACCAGCGTTAGCTGCAATGACTTCAAAAGAAGGTTCAGAAGAAAAGAAGGAGTAAAATAAATGGCAAGTAAAAAATGTCAAAATTGTGGTGCGTATGTAAAATTGCCCCCAAGCACTCCTTTTTATATGCTAACATTTGGCGATTTGAATTCTTTATTATTAACTTTTTTTGTTTTGATTGTTGCTATGTCAACAACTGATATAAAAAAATTTAATATTGTTTTATCATCATTTAAGGGGACACTCGGTGTATTGGAGGGTGGCGCAACAATAACAACAGAAGAAATGCTTGATATGGGCAATAAACCAGAAGAAATGACAGAAGAAATTTCTTTTGAGCAAGCAATGGAAATAATTACAACATTAAAACAGGAATTTAAAGCAGGTGAGATACAGATACATAAAGAGTCACGGGGGATAGTAATTCAGGTAACTGATAATATATTATTTCAACCAGGTGAAGTTGAATTAAAAGATGCAGGTGCAAAAGATGTATTAAGACGAGTTGGAATATTATTAAATGAAATTGTTCCTGATAGACAGATAAGAGTAGAGGGACATACAGATAATAAAGATTTTGAAGCAAAAAAATTAGTTGGTTCAAATTGGGAATTATCAGCTTTGCGTGCAGCTAATGTCGTGAAATATTTAATAAATGAAGTAAATGTCGCATCAAATAGATTAGCAGCAGTTGGATATGGTGCTGAAAAACCAATTGCTGGTACAAAAGAATTTCAAACTGAAGAAGAGCGTGCAAGAAATCGCAGAGTAGATATAGTAATATTAAGTAAACGAGAAATAAAAGAATAAATAAATTAGTTAAAATTGTGGAGGTGTATTATTAATGGCTGATAAAAAAGATATTGATAAAGAAAAAGAAGAACAAGTAACAGAAGAAGAAAGTGCTGGTGGTGGAGAAAAGAAAAAAATACTTATTTATATTTTAGCAGGTGTAATTGGTATAGTGCTTCTTGTAGGTGCGATGATTGCCACAGCTTTTTTTGTATCAAGTAAAGTTCGAGATGAAAATGTAGGAAAAACAAAAGAAATCACAGAACAAACAGCAGCAGCTTATGTGCCACCAATGGAAACATTTTTACTTTCAAAAGACCCGTTGAATTTTAATTTAAAGCCAGATGAAAGAGGTAAGTCTCGAGTGATTCAAATTGGTATTACATTTGCCTTTGATGATAAAGCATTAAAAGAAGAACTTGATAAAAGAAAAGATCAGGTGATGGATATATTAGTAAAATTCTTTGGCACAAAATCAGCAGAAGAAGTTCAAGCAGATAAAATGGGTGCTGTAAAACAACAATTATTAAATGAATTTAATGGGATAATAAATTCAAAAAAATATAAAATAAAGGATATTTATTTCTGGACTTATTTAATTGGTAAATAAAAAATAAAAGAGGTTTTAATATGACTGAGATTTTATCACAGGAAGAAATAGATTCGTTATTAAGTGCTATATCTTCTGGTGCAACAGAAGCACCATCTCCAGCAGTTTCAATTTCAGAAGGTCCAGCAATTAGTGGTGGTGGAGCAGCACCATTAACAAAGAAAAAAGGCCCACAACGACAGAGAAAAGTAAAATTATATGATTTTAAAAGACCGGATAAATTTTCAAAAGACCAGATTAGAACATTGCAAATGATTCACGAAGTATTTGCGCGATTGACAACAGCTGCTTTATCTGCTCAATTACGAACTATTGCTCATTTACATGTTGCTTCTGTTGACCAATTAACTTATGAAGAATTTATGAAATCAATTCCAAATCCAACGACATTAACAGTTATTGATATGCACCCGCTGGAAGGTTCGTGTGTTATAGAAATAGACCCTGCTATTGCTTTTACAATGATTGATAGATTATTTGGAGGAAAAGGTGCTGTTATACAAATATCACGAGAAATGACTGATATAGAACAATCAGTGATAGAAAAGATAATGATAAAAATATTAAATAATTTAAAAGAAGCGTGGATAAATGTTGTTGATTTAAAACCGCGTCTTGAAAAAATAGAATCAAATCCACAATTTGTTCAGATCGTTCCACCAAATGATATGGTAGTATTGATTACTCTTGAAACAAAAGTTGGTGAAGTAGAGGGAATGACTAATTTATGTATTCCTTATATTGTAATAGAACCAATAATAAATAAATTAAGTGCACAATTCTGGTATGCTTCTATACGCCGTGGTTCTACTACTGAAAGTTTAAAAAGATTAGAAAAAAAATTGAATGATATTGATTTTACAATTGCAGGTGAATTAGGTGATACTTATATATCAGTTGAAGATTTATTAAAATTAAAAGTTGGTGATGTAATTAAACTTAATCAGGAACACAATGAATTATTAAAATTATTAATAGATAATTTTCCAAAATTTTTAGTAAAAGTTGGTATTGCTAATAACAGATATTCGTTAGAAGTAGTAGATGAAATTGATGTTGTTAAAGAATTAAAAGGTGTTTCAATTAGTGCGAAAAAAACTGAACAATAAGGAGGAAAAAAATAGTGTCAGCTGAAATATTATCACAAGAAGAACTGGATGCTTTATTATCTGCTGGTGATTTTTCGCAACAAGTTTCTTCTGAAACTGACAGTGAAATTCTTCCTTCTACTGCTCCATCGACAGAACAAAAGAAAGTATCACAAGAATTTATTTCATTATATAATGAAGCATTTAATTCTGCTGTAATTATTCTTAATACAATTTTAAATCAGACAGTAAATTATAAAATTATTTTTTCTGATTATATTTCAAAAGAAAAACTTACTCAATATTTAAGTTCGGAAAATTTTTTAGTTGATACAAATTATGAAGTTGGATTAAATGGAAAAATAAATATTATTATGAATGATAATATAGCCCGTTATATTTCTGATGTTATGATGGGCGGTGAAGGTGAAGTTTTTAGTGGTCCGTTTGATGATTTAAAACAAAGTGCAATAAATGAAGCAATAAATCAAATTATAAATTCTATATCAACTTATATTTCAAATAAAGCAAAGAATATTCAAATTGCAAATTCTTTACCGCAAATAAATTTATATCCTGATGTAATTGAAAATATTAAATTAACTGAAGCAGAATTTTTTACCATAGTTTTTCAATTACAAATAAATGATAAAGTTAGTGGCAATTTATTATTTTTATTTTCAAATGAGTTACTTAACGATGTAAATAATAAATTATTTAAAAAAGAAGAAGAAAAAGAAAGTAGTGCACCATATAAAGAAGAAAAAGATTTACCAGAAAAAAAAGAAGAAATAAAAAAGGAAAAACCAAAAACAGAAAGAGATGAATTTGAGAATATAAGATTATTAGTTGATGTGCCTTTAACTATTAGAGTTGTTTTAGGAAAGAATAAATTACTTGTAAAAGATATTCTGGAATTAGGTTCTGGTTCAATAATTGAATTAAATAAAATGGCAAATGAATATGTTGATTTATTTATAGAAGATAAATTAATTGCAAAAGGTGAAGTTGTTGTAATTGATGAAAATTTTGGAGTGCGAATAATAAATATACTTACACCAGAAGAAAGAGTTGAATTAACAAAAGCAATAAAATAAAATATTTTATAATTTGTTGGGAGGGCTAATGAATTCTTGTTGTGCTCGAATTTTATTTTTTATTCTTTTTTATTTTACTAATTTATATGCTGCTGATGTTATTACATCAGAAACGATAAATATAAATAATTCAGAAGAAAGCATACCAATTCAATTCCCAACTACAAGTGAAGTAAATCCAGAAGAAAAAAAAGCGATAGAATATCCTTCTTTATATAAAAATTTTTTAAGTTATTTTTTAAAAATAATTTTCATATTAATTTTTTTTATTGTTATTTTTATTCTTTTTAAAAAATTTTATAAAAAAAAGATTATTCACTCAGATATTGAAGAAGTCATAAAAGTTATTGGCATAAAACCAATATCGCATAATAAATATCTTCAATTAATTCAGTTTGGCAATAGATATTTATTGCTTGGTATTACCGATAATAATATAATAAAAATATCAGAAATAATAAATAAAGAAGAAGTGGATAATATAAAATTGCAATTAAATATAGAAAATAAAGAAACTAATTTTTCAAATATATTAAATACAAAAACAGGTAATGAAGATGATACAATAACAAAATTTAAAAAACAATTAAATGAATTATTGAAGAAAAAATAAAAATGAGAAAAAAAATTTTTTTGTTTCTAATTATTTTATTTTTTGTTGTTCATAATTTAAAAGCAGCACCAATTCCAATTCCTAAAATAAATATTGGTGTAGAAGAAGCAAAAACACCAGATGATGTTGCTTTAAGTTTGCAAATATTATTTTTATTAACAATATTAAGTTTAGCTCCTGCTATTTTACTAATGTTAACTGCACTTACACGAATTTATATTTTTTTATTATTTATTCAGAGAGCATTATCATTACAGCAAATGCCGCCGAATCAGGTAATTGTTGCGCTTGCGCTTTTTTTAACTTTTTTTGTAATGGCACCAACAATAAAAGAAATAAATGATAATGCTGTTCAGCCATTTATGAATAAAAAAATACCATTTGGAACCGCATTAGATAGTGCAATGAAACCATTAAGAACATTTATGTTTAAGCAGGTTGATGAAAAAAATTTAGCATTGTTTTTTGATTTAGCAAAATTACCAAGGCCAAAAAATCGCAGTGAAGTTCCAAACTATATTTTAATTCCAGCGTTTGTTTTAGGTGAAATAACAATTGCTTTTAAAATGGGGTTGTTAATTTATATTCCTTTTATTGTTGTTGATATGATTGTTGCTTCTGTTTTAATGGCGATGGGTATGATGATGTTGCCACCTGTTATGATTTCTATTCCTATAAAATTGCTTTTCTTTATTATGGTTGATGGCTGGAATTTACTTGTTTATTATGTTGTAAAAAGTTTTTCATAAAATAGGAGAATTTTATGACAGAAGATTTGATTATTGATATTGCTCGTAATTCGCTACTTACTTTAATTATTGTTTCAGGACCTATGCTTATTATAAGTATGATTGTTGGACTTATCATAAGTATTATTCAAACTACAACATCAATTCAAGAAATGACTTTAACATTTGTTCCAAAAATAATTGCTACATTTTTATCAATTGTTATTTTTGGTAATTGGATGCTCGATTATATGAATACTTTTACTTCAAAATTATGGGAATTAATTCCGCTTATTGCTAAATAATTTTTCTTTTTATGATTGATTATTTTTTAGAAAATTTTAAAATTCTCTTTTTGATAATGGTGCGTGTCACTACTCTTTTTATGTTTATCCCTGTTTTAAATTCTCGTGAAATTCCTTTTCTTCTTAAATCTGGTTTATCTCTTTTTATTGCTATTATTGCTTTGCCTTTTGTTCGTGATACTGGTTTTACTCTAAATGATACAACTGCTATTAGTTATTTTCTTGCTGTGCTTAATGAATTTTTAATTGGTGTTACTATTGGTATTATTGTTTATATGTTTATTACAGTCTTTATTTTATCAGGTGAATATTATTCTATGCAGATTGGTTTTGGTATTATTCATACTTTTGACCCAATGTCTCAAACTTCTATTCCTATTTTAGGTCAATTTCAAAGTATTATTGGTTATCTGGTTTTTATACTGTTGCGTGCACATTATTATCTTATTATCGCTATTATAGCAAGTTATAAATATTTTCCTTATTATACTTTTAAAAAATATAATTTTGCAGTTCAAAGTATTGTTAAATATTTTGTTGATGTTTTTTATATTGCTTTAATTTTTGCTATTCCTATTATTGGTGTTTTACTTGTTGCTACAATAATTATTGGACTACTGGCAAAAGTTGCACCACAAATAAATTTACTTGTTATTGGTTTTCCTATAAATATTTTTTTAGGAATTATTACTTTAATTTTTCTTGAACCAATTTTATTTACTCTATCACAAGAAATTATAAAAATGATATTGACAGAAATTCATAATTTTATGTATAATATAAGAATTTATTAAAGATTATTAATTTGGATATGGAGATATGGCTGAAATTTATAAATTAAATTTTGATGATATTTTTCATTTACAATGGTTTGCAGCTGAAGATGAAGGTAGAACAGAAGAGCCAACCGCGCGTAAAAAGACAAAAGCAAGAGAAGAAGGTCAGGTCGCACGAAGTCAAGAAATACCACAAGCATTTATTTTGTTATTTTGTATATTAGCATTAAGTTGGTTTGGAACATATCAATCAACACAAATTAAAAATTTTATGTATTCTATTTTTTCAGGTGGCTTTGGTCATAAAGATATTGATGGAAGATTTATTCAAAATTTGATTATTATTATTTCAATTTTGCTATTAAAAACTGCTGGACCTATTTTATTTATTGCCTTAATTGTTGGTTATATTTCCAATGTTGTTCAAGTTGGTTTTACTTTTTCTACAAAACAATTAAAATTTGATTTAAAGAAAATTAGTATTAATCCACAAAAAATAATTTCAAAAATTCTTATATCAAAAAATATATTATATAATTTAATTAAATCATTTATAAAATTGTTAATAATTGGATTTATTGCTGGCTATGTTTTTATTAATAATTATGAAAAATTAATAAATTTAGTAAGATTAAATTTATTTGAATCAATCTCTTTTATATGGTCTCTAATTTTTGATATAACAATAAAAACTTCAATTTTCTTGATAATTTTAAGCATTTTTGATTATTGGTGGAATTATAGAGAATATATTGAAAGTTTAAAAATGACAAAACACGAAGTAAAAGATGAATATAAACAATCAGAAGGAGACCCATTGATAAAAGCAAAAATACGGGAAAAACAACGAATGATAGCACAGCGAAGAATGATGAAAGAAGTGCCAAAAGCAGATGTGGTAATAACAAACCCAACGCATATATCTGTTGCAATAAAATATGATTCAACAATAATGGCAGCACCAATTGTAGTAGCAAAAGGTGAAGGATTTATTGCTTTAAAAATCAGAGAAATTGCAATTGCTGCTGGTGTGCCAATTTATGAAGATAAACCATTAGCTCGTGCTTTGTATGAATCAGTAGAAATTGGAGAACAAATACCAGTTTCATTATATAAAGCAGTAGCCGAAGTTCTTGCGTTTGTTTATAAATTAAAAAAGAAAAAATCTTATGTTTAATAAAAAATTATGGCAGTAATAGCAACTGAAACACCTTTATTAAAGGTTTTAAAAAATTCTGATATTCTTATTGGTATTGGTGTTGTTGCTGTTATTGTGATGATGGTTATTCCAATCTATACATTTCTTCTAAATTTATTACTTGCTTTTAATATTACATTTGCTATCGTAATTATTTTAACAGTAATGTATATTGAAAAACCAATTGATTTTTCAGTATTTCCAGCATTATTACTTGTAACAACTATTTTTCGTTTAGCATTAAATGTTTCTTCTACACGATTAATTTTATTAAAAGGAAGAGCAGGTGTAGAAGGTGTTATTACTGCATTTGGTGATTTTGTTGTTGGTGGTAATTATGTTGTTGGTATCGTTATATTTTTGATTTTAGTTATTATTCAATTTATGGTTATTATAAAGGGTGCTACAAGAGTATCAGAAGTTGCAGCAAGATTTACATTAGATGCTATGCCCGGCAAACAAATGGCAATTGATGCTGATTTGAATGCTGGAATGATAACAGAAGAGGAAGCAAAACAGCGAAGAAAAGATATTCGTCGTGAAGCTGATTTTTATGGAGCAATGGATGGTGCAAGTAAGTTTGTGCAGGGTGATGTTGTTGCTGGTTTAATTATTACTGTTATTAATGTGTTAGGTGGCTTTGCTATTGGTGTATGGATGCGCGGTGAAACAATAGTAGAAGCACTTCAAACTTATACATTATTAACTATTGGTGATGGTCTTGCTGCTCAAATTCCTTCACTTCTTATTTCAGTTGCTACTGGTATTATCGTTACTCGTGCTGCATCTGATGATAATTTAGGTGCTGAATTAAGTCATCAATTATCCAGATTTCCAAGAGCTCTTTATATTACTGCTGGCACACTTGCATTTTTAGGAATTGCTACTCCAATGCCTACTGTTCCGTTCCTTGGTATTTCTATTTTCCTTGTTTTAATTGGTTTAGGTATATCAAAAGCACAGCACCGCGAAAAAATTGAAGCAGAATTAAAAGCAAAAGCGAAAGAAACAACAAAGCCACGGCAGCCAGAAAATGTTGTTGGTTTATTACAGGTTGACCCAATGGAACTTGAAATGGGTTATAGTTTGATTCCATTAGTTGATGTCGAGCAGGGCGGTGATTTGCTTGATAGAATTACTTTAATCAGAAGACAATGTGCGATTGATTATGGTATAATTGTGCCACCAATTCGTATTCGTGATAATATGCAATTAAAGCCAAATTCTTATGTAATCAAAATTAAAGGCACTGAAATTGCCGGCTCTGAAATTTATATAGATAGATTTTTAGCAATGAATCCTGGGAATATTAAAGAAAAATTAGATGGTATAAAAACAGTTGAACCTGCTTTTGGTTTGCCAGCTGTCTGGATTAATGCTGACCAGCGCGAATATGCTGAAAGATTAGGTTTTACTGTTGTGGACCCTTCATCTATTATTGCTACTCATTTAACAGAAGTAATTAAATCACATGCACATGAATTACTCGATAGACAAACAACACAAAAATTAATTGATAATTTAAAAGAGAGTCATCCTTCATTAATTCAGGATTTAATACCAGAGGTTATGTCAGCGATTGATATTCAACTTGTTTTACAAAATTTATTAAGAGAAGGAATTTCTATTCGTGATTTGCCTACTATTTTTGAAACTTTGTTAAATAAAGGTCGAACAATAAAAGACCCGACAATATTAACTGAATATGTGCGAATGGCATTAGCAAGACAAATTTGTTTGCAGTTCAGGTCTGTTGATGAAACATTATCTGTTATTACACTAACACCAAAATTAGAAAAAGAATTATCTGATTCACTTGTTGATTCGCAAGAAGGTCCTTATATTGCTCTTGACCCGATAAAAACACAAAAATTAATGATAAATTTATCAAAAGTAATAAATGATGTAGTAAATAAAGGATTACAACCTGTGATTTTAGTTGCACCAAATATTAGACCTTATTTTAAAAGATTAATTGAGCGTAGTGCGCCAAATTTAATTGTTATGTCTTATAATGAAGTAGTTCCTACGATTGAGGTTAAATCAGTTGGTATGGTTAGTATTGATTAATATTAGGTGAAAATATGTATAAAATATTTGAAGGCGAGACATTACAACAAGCTTTATTAAAAATGAAGATTGAATTAGGACCTGATGCTATTTTAGTTGAGCATAAAATGGTAAAACGCGGTGGTTTTTTAGGACTTTTTTCAAAAAATATTTTTATTGTTAAAGCTTTACCGGCAAATGTTATAAAAGGCCAATCAATTCTTTCAAATGAAACACCCAAATCTACAATAACAGAAAATCAAAAAGAAAAATTTATAAAAAAAATTAGTTCAACAATAAAAGAAAAAAATATTCAATTGGAAAAAGAAAATAAAGTTTTAGAAAAGCCAAAAGTGAATCATATTATAAATGAAGAGATAAAATTATCAGAGCCAGAACCCAAAATAAAAGAACCCCCAAAAATTTATTCGCCATATACACAGGTAAAAAAAACACTAATAACTGATACACAAAAAAATATAAAAAATGAAAGACAATCACAACAAATAAATAAACAAATACCTGACAATATACAGGAAAAACAGGTGTTAAAAAAAGTGCCTATAGCAAAAACAGATAAAACAGATGAATTAGCAGAAGAGATAAAGATATTGAAAGATGAATTAAAAAATATATCTGGCACAATTGGAATTGTTTTAGAAAAAGTTCAACAGGAAGAAATAAAATATCCTGGCTTACTAACAAAATATTATATGTATTTAATGGAAAATGAATTTGAAGAAGAATGTGCAGATAAAATAATAAAAAGAATCGAAGAGCAATTGCCTAAAAAAGATTTGAATAATCCAATAATAATTGATAAAATAATTAAAAATGAAATAGAAAAAATATTAATAAAAAAAGAACATATAAATTTTAATACAGATGAATTAAAAATATTTGTAGTTGTTGGACCAACAGGAGTAGGTAAAACAACAACATTAGCAAAATTAGGCGCTTATCTTTCACTTGAAGAAAAAAAAGAAATTGCATTTTTAACACTTGATACATATCGACTTGCAGCAGTAGAACAATTAAGAAAATATGCACAGGCATTAAATACACCATTAAAGGTAATATTTATGCCAGAAGAAATAAATGAAGGTATTATGAGTTTTTTAAATAGAGATATAATTCTTGTTGATACAGCAGGGAGAAGTCCAACTGATAAAGTGCAAATGCAAGAATTATTTGATTTTGTAAAACATTCAAAATTTAAGATGGACATTGCATTAGTATTGAGTGCTACAACTAAATATTCTGATTTAGAAGAAATTATTGAAAAATTTGGACCAATTAAATTTAATCAATTTATTATTACTAAAATTGATGAGACAATTTCATTAGGTCCTCTTATTAGTTTGGTTGATAAATATAAAGTGCCTATTTCTTATATTACTGATGGTCAGGATGTGCCTGATAATTTTTCTTTCTTTGAACCAAAAAAATTTATTGAAATATTATTTAAAAATTTTAAAATAAATATTTCAGAAGAAATAAAGAATTTATAAAGGTGTGAAAAAGAATTGTTTGACCAGGCAGAAAAATTAAGATATTTGGTGAAAAAAAAATCAGGTTTGTATTTATCTGATAAAAGTTTTATTTTTTGTTCTTTATGTGGAGGTTCTGGTTGTTCTTTAATTGCATTATCACTTTCTTTTGAATTAAGTAAAGATTTAAAAGTTATAGTGATTGAAAATAATTATTTATCACCATCATTTGCTAATTATTTGAATTTGGTTAATAATTATAATTTCAATAATATAATAAGAAATGAAGAAATTGAAAAACAAATAATGAAAATATCAGATAATTTTGATATTATTTATACTAATTTACTTGATAATTACAATGAAGATTATTTTGAAGTAAAAAATTTTATTTTTAAGATTGATAATTTTTTAAAAGATAAGTATAATATACTATTTTATGATTTTGGTAATGAATTTCTTTTTTATAATTATTTTAATTTTTTAGAAAAAATTTTTTTAATTATAAAATCAGATGATAATTCATTCAGTAATTTATATAGATTTTTAAAGAAGATACAAAGAGAAGAAAAAAAAATATATTTAATAATAAATTTAATTTATAATGAACGGAAAGTAAATGAAAAAATTAAATTTATTACAAATGAAACAAAAAATATTGAAAAAATATATTTTATTAAGTATAATGAAAAAATAGTTAAATATTTAAATGAGCAAAAAGATATAAGAAAAATCTTTGAATTGTTAAATAAAGAAAATAAGATGCTAATAGAAGATATAAGAAAGTTAATAGTAAATAGTTAAAGAAGGAGTGAAAATAAAAGAATGAAACATCAACAAGTCAGTGCAGAAGAAGAAGCAAGATTGTGGAAAGAATATCAAAAAAATCCTTCTGACGAAAATAGAAATAAATTAGTGACTATATATGCTGGTCTTGTGCATTATGTGGCTGGTAAATTAGCAATGCATAAACCTACAAATATTGAATATGAAGACCTTGTAAATTATGGAATTTTAGGTTTAATAAATGCAATTGAAAAATTTGATTTAAGCAAAGGTTTGAAATTTTCAACTTATGCTACAATTAAAATAAGAGGATATATTATTGATTCATTAAGAGAATTTGATTGGGTGCCACGACAATTAAGGCAACAATCAAAAATGATTGAAAAAGCTTATGCAGAACTTGAATCAAAATTAGGTAGATATCCAAAAGAAGAAGAAGTTGCAAATTATTTAGGAATGAAGTTAGAGGAGTTTCAGAAAATTATTATGAATTTATCAGTTACCACACAATTATCACTTGAAGATACAAAATATATTGGTTCTGATATGGATGAGACTTCTCTTGTTGATGCTGTAGAAGCGCCAGATGGTGATAATCCAGAATTTATTATTACAAAACAAGAATTAAAAAAAGTACTTGCTGATGCAATTATGAAATTACCAGAAAATGAAAAATTAGTAATTGCATTATATTATCTTGAAGATTTAACTTTAAAGGAAATTGGAAAAGTTCTTAATATAACTGAATCGCGAGCCTGCCAATTACATTCAATGGCAATTTTAAGATTAAGAGGTATCGTTAGAAAAGAATTTTTAGGTCGTGAAGATTTAGCTTAATTTTTTTCAATGCAAAAAAAATTTAAACATTATGTTGAATTTATTATTGTTAAAATTCTTTTTTTTATTATTTCAAAAATTAGTCTAAATTCTCTTTATTCTTTTTCTCATCTTTTTGGCAAAATTTTTTATAAATATTTTTTTATCAAAAAAAAAGTTTTATTTAATAATTTAAGAATTGTATTTAAAAATAAAAGTTCAAAATTTTATAATGAACTTGCATTAAAAGTTTGTATAAATTTTGCCAAAACATTTTTTGAATTTTTTAAGTTAAATTTTTTTAATAAAAATAATATTGATAAATATGCAAAATTTTATAATCTGGATATACTTGAAAATATATTAAAAAAAGGTAAAGGTGTTATTTTAGTTTCTGCTCATATTGATAATTGGGAATTTCTTGGATGTGCTTTAACTTTAAAAGGTTTTCCTATTGTGGCAATGGCAAAAAGACAGAATAATAGATTAGTTGATGAACTGATAATAAAACAGCGAACAGGTTGTGGTATGCAAATAATATATAAAGGAATTTCAGTTAAAGATATTTTTAAAGCATTAAAAAGGAATAAAATTATTGGAATAATTGGAGATGTGCGTGGAGATGAAAATAAAATAAATTCATTTTTATTTGGTCTTCCTGCTTCTACACATGAAGGGCTTGCTGTTTTTGCTTATAGAACTAATACTGATATTGTTCCAGTTTTTAGTTATCGTGATATTAATAATATTCATCATATAATTTTTGAAGAGCCAATTAATGTAAATAAAGAAAATGAAGATACATATATCAAAGATGTCATAAATGAATATAATAAACGATTAGAAAATTTTATTAGATTACATCCAGACCAATGGTTTTATTTTCATCGTAGATGGGGGAAAATTTCTGATCATTATTATTTAAAAGAATTTAATTAAAAAATATATGGTAGCGGGGGCTGGATTTGAACCAGCGACCTTTGGGTTATGAGCCCAACGAGCTACCGGTCTGCTCTACCCCGCGTCTATATTCATTTATTTCATTATTATCGTTTTCATTTGCTAATTCCTCATATTTTTGAATTAGCAAACTAACTATTTTTCCTATTGGATTATTACCAGTTGCTAAATAATGTGCATAATGATAATGCAGACATTCAATATTAATTCTTTCATCTCGATTTAAAACTAAATTATTAGTATTTTTAATTTTTTCTTTTTTGCCAACATTATAAAAATCTTTTATTATGTTTTGTCTGATTGTTTCATATTCAGATATCGAATCTTCTAATTCATCAAATAAATTATTATTAAAGAAAAATAAATCTTTAATTTTTTCATCCCAGCCATTTTTTTCTAACTGATCAATTATTTTTATTTGTCTATCATTAATAAGCCAGAATACATCTTTATATGTATCATTTATACTATCAGGTAATTTAATAACTATTTCTTTACAGTGCTTATATTCTTTATTTAATAAATTTTGATAATATTTTTCTTTCATATATTTATTTTTTTATGTTCTTTTTGCTTCCATATTCTTTTTAATTTCTGATAATTTCTCATCACTCTCTTTTAAAAAGTGCCTTATTTTTTCATCAAAAGTTTTTGTTTCAATTTTTTTGTAATAATCATCTCTATTATTCCACGATTTTTCTGCATCAAAATAATTTCGTCGTTTAATCTGATTCTTTTTTACTTTAACTTTTTCAAGTAGTTTTAAATCTAATTTGCCATCTTTCTTTTCTTCAACAACTTGAACTTTTACAATATCACCTTTTTTTAAATAATCTTTAACATTTTTAACATATTCATTTGCTATTTTAGAAATATGAATTAATCCTTCACGATTATTTTCTAATTTTACAAATGCTCCATAATTTGCTAAATTTATTATTTCACCCTGATATACATTACCTTCTTTAATATCTTTGTCAATATCTTTGTCCATTATAAAAAAAGATTCGCCTCCTTTTAATTATAATAATTTAATTATTTTATTATACTATTTTTAACTTGTCAAGATTTTTAATTATTTTTTTATTTGAGAATTTTTTTATATTTTTTAATATTTTTTCCTGTAATTCAAACATCTTTTTTTTATTTTCTTTACCTTTATCTGTATAACCAAATAAATGTAAAATACCGTGAATTAAAACTCTTTGAAATTCTTCTTCAAAAGAAATTTTATAATAATCAGCATTTATTTTTACCTGTTCGAGAGAAATAAGAATATCACCAATATATTTTATTTTGTTTTTATTTTGCTTATAAAAATAAAATTCATTTTCAAATGGAAATGCAATTACATCTGTTGGACAATCTCTTTTGAAATATTTTTTATTGTATTCTATTATTTCATCATTATTAACAAATAAAAAATTTATTTCTATTTTATTTTTTTTTATTAATTTAAATATAGTATTTATTATTCTCTTTATTTTTATTTCAGAAAATTTTATTTTTGAATTATTTATTAAAGTTATTTTATTCATTCCGTCTTTGTTCTAATTTTTTTATCTCATTATCATCAGGATATTTAATTCGAGAATGAAAAATATTAGTTAATAGTTTTATAAAAATATTTTTAATTATATTTAATTCTTTTAAAGTTAAATCACATTCATCAAGTTCGCCTTCTTCTATTTTTGATTCAATACAATTGTTTATTGTTTCTTCGATTTTTTGTGGAGTTGGCGGAGTAAGTGAACGACATGCAGCTTCACAAACATCAGCCAGCATAACAAGAGCAGCTTCTTTTGTTTGTGGTTTTGGTCCAGGATATCTATAATCTTCTTCAAGAATAACTTCATCAAGACTTGCTGTTTCGAGTGCTTTTTTATAAAAAATTTTAATCAATGAAGTGCCGTGATGTTGCTGTATTATATCAATTATTTCAATTGGTAATTTTAATTCTTTTGCCATTTCAACACCAATTTTAATATGAGATTTAATAATTGAACTACTTAATGAAGGCTTAATTTTATCATGCAAATTTTCATTTGTATAAGTAATATTTTCAATAAAATAACCTGCTTTATTTAATTTACCAATATCGTGATAATAACCACCAGCCCGAACAAGTAAAGGATTTAATTTTAATACTTCTGCTGCATTTTCACATAAATTACCAATAGTAATAGAATGATGATAAGTACCAGGAGCATTAACCATTAATTCTTTAAAAATAGGTAAATTCAAATCACTTATTTCAAGTAATTTATAATCAGTTGAAATTTTAAAAATATTTTCAAAGAAAGGCAATAGACCAATTGTGATTATTGGTGTAAGTAAAAAACCATTTAATAAAATAGAAATGTAAGCCAGAAGATGAATATTAGAGTAATTGCTTTTAATATTAACAGCAGCGAAATTAAAAAAAAGAATAACAAGTGCACCACTAATACCAATAAACATTCCTGCTCTTATTAAATGAAGACGATTACGAATATTTATATAACTTATTATTCCGAACGAAGAAGAAATGAACATAGTTAAAAAAAACAAAAAATTAAAATAATTAAAAAAATCAGAATAATTAATTAAAGAGAAAGAATAGATTAAAGTAATAATAATAGATGAAATAAAAGTATGAATAATTGCAAATCTGATACTAACAAAAATTGCAGCAAGCAATGCAAATGCAGGAAAAGGAATAATAAATACAGATTGATTAATTTTATTAATATATTCTGGATTTAACATATAAAAAAGGAATACTTTTAAAATAATAGCAGGTAAAAGAATTAATAAAGAAGATATGATAAATTTATTTATATTTAAAAACACATTACGATAGTGCATAAACATAAATAAATAATAAAAAAATAGAATAACACAAAATAAGAATAATAAGCCAATAAAAACTTTTATATTTGTTTCAATATTTAAGTAAAAATATTCTTTTAAAATCTGAATATGTGAATGATTTATTTGTTCACCTTTTTTGATTATTAAACCACCTTTTTTTATTGTTGTTACATACGGTGGTGTTGTTTTTAAAATAAATTCTTTTTCTTTATTATAATATTTATAATCAAATTTTACATTTGGATTATTTTGAAAAAAATCAACAAATAATTTGATTATAGTATTATCAAAATCTATTTTTTTGCTTTCAAAAAAATTTTTAATAAAATTATGCAAATTATCAGGCCCAAAAATAATTGTATTTTTTTCTACTGGTTCTATGACCTGAGTTCTTATTATCTTATCAGAATTTTCAATATATTTTTTATATTGAATAGCAACCATTAACTGATTATCATAAGGCACAGTGTCATTAAAATAGCCATTATTAATAATTGCTTCAAATAGTTCTTTTAAAACATTATTATTTATAATATTTTTAGCAAAAACAAAATTATTATCTGAAAATTTTACAGTTTTATCAAAATAAAAAATTGGTATAATTTTTTTTGTTTTTTCATCAATAATTTTTTTTGTTTTATTTTCGTCAACAAATTTTAAATCTTTTTTTGAAAAATAATCTTTTTCAGCAATTGAATTAAGTTTAGGAATTTCAATAACAGAAAATTGAGGACCACTAATTATTACAAAAATTAAAATTAGAATAACAATAACAATTATATGTTTTATAGTAAGATGCTTAAAAAATTCTGACTTTTCTTTTAAATTTAAAAATTTTTTCATAAAATTATTTTATCACTTTTATTGATAATTCTTTTAATTGTTTTTCACTAATTTCTGATGGTGCTTGTGTCATTAAGCAAACTGCTTTTTGTGTTTTTGGAAAAGCAATAACTTCACGAATCGAATTTGAATTTGTTAAAAGCATTACTAATCTATCAAAACCAAGAGCAATTCCACCATGCGGTGGTGCGCCATATTTTAATGCATTAAGTAAGAAACCAAATTTTTCTTCTGCTTCATCTTCACTTATTCCAAGTGCTTTAAACATTTTTTGTTGTATTTCATTATTATGAATTCTTATACTGCCACCACCTAATTCAATTCCATTTAAAACTATATCATACGCTTTTGCATAAGCATTTTCAGGGTGTTCAAGCATAATATCAATTGAATCGTCAGTTGGTGAAGTAAAAGGATGATGCATTGCAACCCAGCGTTTTTCTTCTTTATCAAATTCAAATAAAGGAAATTTATATATCCAAACAAATTCATACTTATCCTGTGGAATTTTATTTGTTAATTTTGCGATATGTATTCTTAAATTACCTAATGCAGCATAAACTATTTCTGGTTTATCACAGACAAAAAGTAATAAATCACCGGGCTCTGCTTTAGTCTCTTTTACTAAAGAATGTAATATTTCATCAGTAAAAAATTTTTTAATTGAAGATTCTAAACCATTTTCAGTCATCTTAAACCAGGCTAATCCTTTTGCCTCAAAAGTTGCAACAAATTTAGTTAAATCATCAATATCTTTACGAGAAAATGTAGCGCATCCTTTTGCATTTATACATTTTACTATTCCACCTTTATTTATATTTTCAATAAATACATTAAAATTAGAATTTTTAACAATATCAGTAACATCAATTAATTCAAGACCAAATCTTAAATCAGGTTTATCAACACCATATTTTTCCATTGCTTCTTTATATGTTAATTTTTTTATAGGCAGAGAAATTTCTATTCCTTTAATTTCTTTAAAAACATTGTATAAAAGCCCTTCAATTAAACTCATTATATCTTCAACATCAATAAAAGACATTTCAAGGTCAATTTGAGTAAATTCAGGTTGTCTATCAGCGCGTAAATCTTCATCGCGAAAACATTTAACAATTTGATAATATCTATCAAAACCAGAGACCATTAATAATTGTTTAAATAATTGTGGACTTTGCGGTAAAGCATAGAATTTTCCTGGATTTACTCTACTCGGAACAACATAATCTCTTGCTCCTTCTGGTGTAGATTTAGTTAAAAAAGGTGTTTCAATTTCTACAAAATTATTTGAGTTAAGATAATTTCTGACTATCGAACTAATTTTATGTCTGCAAATTAAATTTGATTGTATTGTTGGTCTTCGTAAATCAAGAAAACGATAACGAAGACGAATTTCTTCTGAAACATTTTCATAATCATCAAGTTGAAAAGGTGGTGTTTGGCTTTTATTATAAATTTCTAATTCTTCTGCTAATACTTCTATTTTTCCAGTTTTTAAATTTGGATTGATTGTTTCTGAACTTCGTAATATTACAGTGCCTTTTACACCAATAACCCATTCGCAGCGTATTATTTTCGCCTGTTTATGTAATTCACTATTTATTTCTGGATTGAATACTATCTGAATTAATCCTGTTTTATCGCGTAAATCAATAAATAGTAGATTACCATGGTCTCTAAAACTATTAACCCAACCACATAAAAAAACTTTTTGATTAAGATTGTTTTCATTTAATTCTGCACATAGATGCGTTCTTTTCATTTATAATTTCCTCCTATCAAATCATATTTGATTTTTCAATCTTGTGAAATTAAATAATCTTATTTTAGTTAATTATTTTTTAACAATCAATAAAATTTTTTTAAATTATTTATTTCAACTTTTTTTTCATATATTGCTTTGCCAACAATGAGACCACTTATTCCTTTATCTTTGTATTTATAGACATTTTCTATATCAGTTTCACTTGATACGCCACCAGATAGAATTAAACTTATATTTTTAACCTTATCTAAAATTTCAAGTGCTGAAGATATATCAGGACCACAAAGCATTCCATCTTTTTCAATATTTGTATAAATAAATGTTTTTATACCTGAATTAGCTAATTGCTGTATTACTGATATTGCATTTAGTTGAGTTTTTTCAACCCAACCTTTTAAAGTAATTAGTAATTTGTATGCATCAATACTTACGAAAATTTTTTCGCAAAATTTATTTAATATTTTATTAAATTCTTTTTTATCAGTTATAGCAATTGTTCCAATTATAATATTAGATACACCAATTTCAAATAATTTATCAGCACTTTCAAAATTTCTGATGCCACCACCAACCTGTAAAATAATATCAGGTAATTTAGCAATTTTTTTTATAATATTAAAATTATTTTGATTACCAGTAAATGCTCCATCAAGGTCAACAATATGGATTCTTTTTAAATCATTTTCTAAAAAGATTTTTGCGATTATTTCTGGATTTTCATAATAAATTTTTGCTGTCTCAGAAATACCTTGTTTTAATCGTACACATTTACCATCTTTTAAATCAATAGCAGGTATGACAAACATAAATACATTATTTCAATAATACAGCACATTTTCTGCAATATAAAGTTGTGGGAAGTGTCTTTAATCTATCATCTTTAATTTTAACACCACATTTTACACAGCGACCAAATTCGTTTTTATCTATTCTTTTTATTGTCTCATTTATTGCTTCTAATTTCTTTTTATCTCTATCAATTTGTGTATTTAAATATTTTAAATTTTCAGTATATGCTGCCTGCTCAATTTGTTCAGATGGAACAGAAGATTTAACTTCTTCTAATTCATTTTCAAGTTTTTTTAATGTTTCAATTATCTCTTTTTTTTCTTCTTCTAATTTTTTTTTTAATTTTTGAATTTCTTTTTTATTCATAAAAAAATTCTCCCTTATTTATTCTCGACCTTCTTCTACATGTTTTTTATATTCTTCTGTTAATTTAATAATTGTTTCTTGTGGTGCAATTTCATAATGAGAAAATTTTTGTGTAAAATCACCAGTTCCTTGAGTAAGTGAACGCAAACTTGTAGCATATTTATACATTTCACTTTCAGGAACCTGTGCTTTAATAACAGTAAATGCTCCTTGTGGCTCCATTCCTAATATTTTTCCGCGTCTGCTATTTAAATCACCAACAACATCACCAACATAATTATCTGCAACTTTTACTTCTATTTCTAATATTGGTTCAAGTATTGTAGCGCCTGCTGTTTCAAATGCTTTTTTTATTGCAAATGAACCTGCAATTTGAAATGCCATATCTGATGAATCAACTTCGTGATATGTTCCATCATATAATTTAATATCAATTCCTACTGCTGGATAACCTGCAATGATTCCTTTTGCTAATGTATTTCTAATACCTTTTTCAACTGCTGGAACATATTTAGCCGGTATAGCACCACCAAAAATTGCATTTTCAAATGTAACTTCAAGGTCTTCTGTTCTTGGCTTTATTTCAATAAAACAGTGTCCATATTGTCCTCTACCACCTGATTGTTTTTTATATTTTCCTTCACCTTTTGATGTTTTTCTTATTGTTTCTCTATAAGCAATTTTTGGCTGTGCAGTTTCAACTTCAACATCGTATTTACTTTTTAGTTTTTTCAACATTATTTCTAAATGCATTTCACCCATACCACTGATTATTGTCTCGCCAAATTCTTTTATTATACTTACTTTAAATGTTGGGTCTTCAAGCATAAATGCAGTTAATCCCTGACTCATTTTTTCCTGGTCTTTTTTTGTTTTTGGAATTACTGCTAATGAAATAACAGGTTCTGGAAATTCTATTGGTGGCACTGAAACTGCGCTGCCTATATTACAGATTGTATCACAGGTTGTAGTATCTTTTAGTTTTACTAATGCACCAATATCACCTGCTACAATGTTATTCATTTCAATTTTATTTTTTCCTTGAAAAATTACTATTTGTCCAATTCGTTCTTTAATCTGGCTTCTTGGATTATAAAAATCCATACCACGCTCTGCAATGCCTGAATATACTTTTACAAATACTATTTCGCCTATATGCTCTTCTATTGTTGTTTTAAAAACAAAACCTGTAAATTTTTCATCAATGCTTCTTTTTCTTGTTGTCTCTGATTTTGTATTCAAATCTGTTAATTTAATCTCTTTTAAATCACTTGATGAAGGAATATAATCAATTATTTTATCAAGTAAAATATTTATACCTACATTATTTAATGCTGACCCACAAAGAACTGGTATTATTTGACCAGATTTTGTAGCTTTATATATTGCTTCAATTAATTCTTCTTTTGTTAATTCTGCTTCTGCAAAATATTTTTCCATTAATATTTCATCTGTTTCTACTATTTTTTCGATTAACTCAACTTTTGCTTTTTTTAATTTTTCTTTATATTCATCTGGAATTTGACCTTCTTTTGTTGGACCTTTATTATCATTACCTGCTAAGTATGCTTTTTCATTTAATATATCTATTATACCGGAAAATTTTGGACCCTCGCCTATTGGAATTTGTAATGCTACTACTTTTGTTGATAATTTTTTTAATGTATCAATTGATTTCTCAAAACTTGCATATTCTTTATCCATTTTATTTATAAAAATTATTTTTGGTAAATTGTATTTATCTGAATATCGCCATACTTTATCAGTATTTACCTGAACACCAGTTGTCGCATCAATTACTATTATTGCACCTTCACAAACACTTAATGCTGCTGGAACTTCGCCTATAAAATCTGGATAACCTGGTGTATCAATTACATTTATTTTATTTTCTTTCCATTCGATTGGTATTACTTTGGATGTTATTGTAAATTTTTTTTCTATTTCCAGAGGATAATAATCAACCTGTGAAGTGCCATTATCGACTGAACCAACTCTTGATATTGCACCAATATTAAAAAGCATTGTTTCAACGATTGTGGTCTTTCCTGCATTTTGATGCGATATCATTGCTACATTTTTTATTTTGTCTGATGAATAGTTTTTCATTATAAGCCTCCTTAAATCAATAATAGAAATTTTTTTTCTATCATATTTATTTTTTTATGTCAAGATAAATAAAAAAAATTTTGCGGGAAGTTTACAGACATGGTATACCCTTTTCTTAAGAATATATTATTAAAAATA
>DAONJL010000007.1:0-58058 GCA_035405645.1 bacterium
TTTAATAATATATTCTTAAGAAAAGGGTATACCATGTCTGTAAACTTCCCGATAATCATCATTACTTGCAATTTCTTTGCCCCACCAGAATAATAAAAATTTTTTTATTTGTAATTTTAAAAAATGAAATGGATTTTTCTTTATATATTCAAATGTTTTTTTAAACCAATAATTTGATTGTGCTGTTGGACTTGTTATTTTTAACTTTTCTAACTCTTCTGAATATTTTATTAATATATTAGGTCTTGAATAAACACCATCTGCTTCTATATTATTGCCTATAAAAAAATTTATTCCTGCATTTGCAGAAATTAAAATAAATTCTTTTGTATTTTTATAATTATGAATTGTAAATGGTAAGATTAAAAGAAAAAGAAAAAATAAATAAATAAGCGAATAAATCAACCATTTATTTTTGTTATGAAAATAATAAATAAAAAAAATAAAAATTGCTACAATCAAAATAAAATTTGGTCTTAATAAAATAATTATTGATGAAAGTAAACCAATACCAGCATAATAAAAAGGTGAATGTGATTTATATAAATTTAAAAATAAATAAAATAAATATAAAATAAGCGATGGTAAAATTCCTACAATTAAAATCATATTAGTGTGATAAATAAGAGGACCATACGAACTAATAATTAATGCAGTAAATAATGAAATAAATCTATTACCTGTAATTTTATAAGAAATTAAATAGCCACAGGGAATAGTAAAAATATTTAATAATATCTGAATTAATCGGACATAATTATAATTTACACCAAAAATAGAATAAATAAAAGCAAGAAAATAAGCATAGCCAGGATTATAATAAAAAATTTTCTGACCACCTGACCAATCACCTTCAATTATTTTTAAGGCTATATTATGATATGTAAATGAATCAGTATGTTCAAGAAGTATATTTGCTTCTGGCGAGTTTGCAACAGAATAAAAATAAAACAATCTAATAAGAATACCATAAATAAAAATAATCCAGAAAATTATCTTTGCATTTTTATCAATAAATAAAAATAAATTAAATTGATTTTTTTTTATTTGATTTTGGTCTTTTGATTTTAATTTTTTCTTTTTCATTTAAAATATTTATTTATAATTTTAGAAAAGAAAAGTCAATGATAAGGATTAAGAATTAAAAAATGAATTTAAAAAATATAATTAAAATTCACCTTTTAAAATATATGCTATTGATGAAATATTAGAATTTATTGCTCTATAACAATTTAATAAATCAATAAAAATTGAAGTGGTAGTTGATGCTTCATTAATATTCTGACATAAATAAGTATAATGTTCTTTCTTTATTTCATTCTCAAATTTTATTGATTCAACTTTTTGTGTTATTATTTCATCAACTAATTTTAAATTAATATTTTCTTCTTTTAAAATTGTTAATAGTTTTTCAATCATTTCATTTGTAAAATTATTATACTTTTTGAGATTTGCAAAATCTTTACTATAAATATTCAAATTATTATTAATTAATTTTAATGCCAGTGGCATCATTTCTTTACTAATAATATCTGAAATATGCTCAATATACTCAACAATATAAAGATAACTAATATGTTTATTTGCATCTTCTGCTGATAAATCTTTTTGACTTATTTTTGATAAATAACTTTTTATTGATTCTTCAAGTAAATCAATTTTATCATCATCTATTATTAACTGATTTGCAAGTTTATTATCTTTCTTTTCTAAAACCAAAATAACCTCTTCAAATATTTCTTTTGTTTTATTTAGCATTCTTATTATTTCCCTTTTAACTAAATTAAGAGCAGTTGCTGGTAAAATAAGCACGCTTTCATCAAGATATTTTGGTTTAAATACTGGTTCAGTTTTGTATGGTATAATTAAAATACACATTTTTTCTAAATGTTTAGTAAAAGGAAGAAAAATAACAACAGCAATTATTTTAGCAATTGTATTTGCATTTGCTATTTGCCTTGGCACATATAAACTAATATCATGATGTGTTAATGCCTGAATTTGACCAGAGGAAATAAATTCAATAAAATTCTGAAATGGCTCTAAAAATGGTAAAAAAATAATTGTTGTTAAAAAATTAAATAATATATGCGCCCAGGCAGCACGCTTTGCTTCTGCTTTTGAGTTTAATGATGCTAAATATGCTGTTATACAGGTTCCTATATTTGCTCCAAATGTTAATGGCAATGCTGCTTTTAATGTTAATACACCTTGAAATGCAAGTGTTATAAATATACTTATTGCCGCTCCTGATGATTGAATTAATGCTGTAAAAATTGTTCCAACAATTACTCCCATTATTGGATTTTCCATTGTTCTCATATATTGGATTAATGGTTGATATGTTCTTAATGGATACATTATATCAGACATTATCTTTATACCATAAAGCAATAAACCAACGCCCATTATTAATGAACCATTTAATTTTTGTGTTTGTGTTTTACCAAGTATTGAAATCAAAAAACCAATTCCAATAAAGAAAATTGCATAATCAGTTAATCGAAATGCTACTATTTGTGGGGTGGTTGTTGCTCCTATATTTGCACCTAATATTATGCCAATTGATTGTGTTAAATTCATTAAATTTGAATTTATCAATCCAACAACCATAACTGTTGTTGCAGTACTTGATTGAAATATGGTTGTTACTATTGTGCCAACTATGATTCCTAAATATTTATTTGATGTTAATTTATTTAATATTGTTGATAATTTTTTCCCACCAATTTTTGTTAAAGCATCGCCCATCATTGATATACCATAAAGAAACATTGCAAGTCCACCAATTAGTCCAAAAAATAATTCTATTCCCCATGTTATTTTTTTTGCTTCTATTGTTAGAATTAAATTTTCATTCTGGACTAATGGTGTTGTGACTAATATTAAATATTCGCCCTCTCTATCTCCTGTAATAAATCTATTTTTTACTATTCCTTCTTTATTTGTTTTTATTTCACTTTCAAATAATTTATAATTTTTTGCTTTCTCTGGTATTTTAATTATTTGAAAATATATTGTTTCATTTTCAACTGCTTTTTTATTTTCATCTACTAATTTAATTATTATAAATGTATCTATTTCTGATTTTGTATATGCTGAAAATTTTGTCTGGCCTGGCTTAAATGATAAATTTTGTATCTGATATGAAAATGAGATAATTCTACATAATATAATTAAAAAAATAGTTAAATAAAATTTTTTCATAAACTTATATTTTTTCTATTATTTTTATTATTTTTTCTATATCTGAAATTATTTCAATTATCTTTAAATATTTTTCAACTGGATAATTCTTTATCTTTTCTATTAATTTATTTTTAGCAATTTCTATTTCATTTATTGCAATTTCTTTATTTTCAATTTTTATCTCATTATTATTTAGAGTGTTATTTATTATTACATTTATTCCATCTAAAAAATTTTTTATTTTTATAAATACTGTTATAAATTCATTATTTATTTCTATCTGATATGCAATTATCTTTTTATGAATTGATTGCAATAATAAACTTACTTCAAATAATACATCAGATATTTCTTTAACTCTTTTTGCTTTTACATTATTTGTATATTTAACATATCTACTTAGTTTTTTATAATTATTTTCTATTTCACTATTATCAATTATTAAATATTTATTTATTATTTCTTTTAAATTTTGTGGATTTTTTTCATTACATATTTTTAATATTATATTTAATAGATTTGAATTTATTTTGTTGTATAAATTGACTATTTTATTTTTTTTATAAAAGTATTTAAAAATATTTTTTATCATACAAAATAGTTATAACAATTTTTATACCAAAATAATTGATATTTCTTTATATATTTAAAAATCCCTTTTTTTCCTTATTTTTTATGAATTTTGATAAAATTAAAAATATAAACAAATTATTTATTTGATAATTTAGTTATCATTAAGTGATAAATATCTTTACACAAAAAAAATAAAAATTATAATTAGATATATGAATATAATTAGTTATAAATTAAGTTTTAAAATATTTATCTCATTTTTATTTATTATTCTTATTCCTTCTGCAATTATTTTAATTATTGGAAACAAAATAATTATTAATTCTGTTGAAAATGAAATTTATAAAAGATTAAATGATGCAATTAAAGGTTATCAAAAGCATATAAAATTTTTAGAAAAAAGTTGTTTGAATATTGCAAGAGAATTATCACAAGAAGAGGAAATAATTGAATTACTCCTAAAAAATGATTTAAATAAATTAGAACAAAAATTAATAAAAATTTATAATTTAGGAATTGTTGATATAATTGAGATAGAAGATAAAAATGGAATGGTTCTGTTAAGAGGACACAATCCAAAAATTGCTGGTGATATAAAAATAGAACAAAGTATAATTAAAAAAGGGTTATCAGGGAAAATAAATATAAATTATGAAAAAGGCAAAACAGGTTTTGCAATTAGATGTGTAGCACCAATTAAAGCAAATAACCAAATTATAGGGCTTTTAATGATTGGTTCGTCTTTTTCAAAAGATTTTGTTTATCATATTAAATTACTTACAGGAATGGAAATTGGAATCTATAAATATAATTCAAAAATTGAAGCAACTTATAATGGTTTAGAAATATTAGAAAATTCATATATAAATTATCTTGAAAATAATAAATTATTATATTTCAAAAATTTAAAATTAAATAATTCTAATTATTATCTGATGTTGAAACCATTATTCATTGAAAATAATTATTGGGGCACTATTTCAGTTGCTTTATCAAATAAAGAAATTTCTAATCATATAAAAAATTATAAAAAATTATTATCATCTATTATTTTAATCGGTATTATTATTTCATTAATTATTTATTTTTTCCTTGCAAAAAATATACATCATTCTTTAAATAAAATAATCAGTGTAATTTCATCAGTTCAAAAAGGTAATTTTGATTTAAGAATAAATCTAAAAAGTAAAGATGAATTTGAAATAATTAGCAATAGTTTTAATGATATGATGAATCGAATAAAATCATATAATAATGAGATATTAAAATTACAGGAATATTTAATTCGGTCAGAAAAATTAGCAACAGCAGGACAAATTTCTGCTGGTATTGCACACGAATTGAGAAATCCTTTAAGTTCAATAAAAATGATGATACAAATTATAAAAAACAAAATAAACTCTGATTTATGCGATAAAGAAATAAATATAATTCTTAAAGAAATAAATCGATTAAATTTATTGTTAAAAGATTTACTTGAATTTTCAAAACCAACACCACTACACTTTATAGCACATAATATAAATGATTTAATAAATAATACACTCAATTTTTTCTTTCCAAAAATAGAACAAAATAAAATTAAATTAATTAAAAATTTTGATAATGGTCTACCAAAAATAAAAATTGATATTGAGAAGATGAAAATTGTTTTTATAAATTTAATATTAAATTCAATATACGCAATGCCAAATGGTGGAATATTACAAATAACAACAAAACAAATAAAAAATAATAAAATTTTAATAATTATATCAGATACAGGAACTGGAATAAAAAAAGAAGACATAATAAAAATATTTGAACCTTTTTTCACAACTAAAAAAGAAGGAACAGGTCTTGGTTTAACATTAGCAAAATCAATTATTGAAAGACATAATGGTGAAATAATAGTAAAAAGTATACCTAATAAAATAACACATATTTTTATTATTTTAAATAATGAATCTAAATAATGGAGGTATAAATGGATTCTATTCTTATTATTGATGATGATGAAAGTATAATTGAAAGTTTTTATGAATTATTTAAAAATAAATATATTATCTTATCAGCACAAAATAGTAATGATGCTATAAGAATTATTAAAGAAAAAAAAGTTGACTTAATTTTTCTTGATTACAGATTACCTGATATTGATGGTTTAACTTTATTACAAAAAATAAAAGAAATTGAAGATGATATTTTAATTATTATGATTACTGCTTATGGTAGTTATGAGACGATTATTCAGGCGATTTCATCAGGTGCTTATGATTATATTGAAAAACCACTTGATATTGATAAAATAAATATTCTAACTAAAAGAGCACTCGAAACGAAAAAGATGAAAAATTATGTAAAAATAATAAATGAAGAACAAATAAATAATTATAATATAAAAAGAATAATTGGTAAAAGTGCAGTTATGCAGGAAATATTTAAAATAATTGGTAAAGTAGTAAATAATGATGTTAATGTTTTAATTACAGGTGAAAGCGGAACTGGAAAAGAATTAGTAGCAAGAGCAATACATTTTAATAGTCCAAGAAAAAATGAACCTTTTATTGCTGTTAATTGTTCAGCACTATCAGAAAATTTACTTGATAATGAATTATTTGGGCACGAAGCACAGGCTTTTACTGGTGCTATTTCTTCAAAAATGGGAAAATTTGAAATTGCAGGTGAAGGCACAATTTTTTTAGATGAAATAGGTGATATGCCTTTATCAATTCAATCAAAATTATTAAGAGTAATTCAGGAAAAAGAATTTAATCGACTTGGTGGAACAAAAACAATAAAATTAAAAGCAAGAATAATTACTGCTACAAATAAAAATTTATTAGAAAAAATAAATGAAGGAAGTTTTCGTAATGATTTGTTTTATCGAATAAATGTTGCTACAATTGATTTACCACCTCTCAGAAAACGAAAAGAAGATATTCCTCTTTTAATTGATTATTTTATTAATAATCTTAAAAATAAATTAAAGAAAAATATTTTAGGGATATCAAATAATGCATTAGAGTTATTAGTTGATTATGATTGGCCTGGTAATGTTAGGGAATTAGAAAATGTTCTAACAAATGTTTGTATAAATTTAAACAAATCAATTATTGAGGAAAATGATATTTCGCCTTATCTTTTAACTCATAAAAAAAATAAAAATATTATTGAAGAATTTGTTGATAAATACTTAGAATTAAATTCAGATAATCAAAATATTTTTCCTGATTTAGTTGAAAAGTTAGAAAAATTATTTATTGAAAAAGTTGGTCAAAAATTAAATTACAATAAATCAGCAATGGCAAAAATTTTAGGCATTAGTAGAATTACTTTACAAAAAAAATTATCTGAAAATATAAATGAATGATTTTAATAATTTATTTTATTATTACTTCACCTGCATAAATTATTTCTTCCATATTCTTTTTGTTTTTGATTTTTAAATAACCTTCCTCTGAATAACTAATTACTTTTCCTTCTTTTTTACTTTTTTTATTTACTTTTACAATAACATCTTTTCCAAGTAAATAATCTCTATTTAAAATTTCTTCTTTAAAAAAAGAATAACCTGCCTTACAAAATTTTTCAAAATTTTTTTCAAAATTATTAATAAAATCAATTAGTAATTTTTTATTATCTATTTTATAACCTAAAAAATCATACAATGTAATAAGAAAAATTTTTGATTTTATTTCTAATATTTTTAAATTACTAAAATTTGTATTTATACCAACACCACATAATAAAACTTTTTTATTTTTGTAATTTATTATTTCAGTTAGAATGCCTGCAAGTTTTCTATCATTTAACATCACATCATTTGGCCATTTTATTTGAGGTAAAATTTTAAACTCATTTTCAAGAATTTGACAGATTGTTAACGCAATAATCTGTGATAATGAATTTTGTTCTTTTAATTCATTTTTTAAATAAAAAGCAAAACTAAACCATAAACCACCAGTTGGAGAAAACCAAACTTTATCATTGCGTCCTTTTGCATTTAATTGTAAATCTGCTTTTATTATGGTTATTGTATCTTCTTTCAACAGTTGTAAATTCTCTTTTAAATATAATTGCGTAGATGGAATTATTTCACCTTCTATAATTATCTTATCCAATAATTTATACCTCCAAAAAATTATAAATATTTATTTAATAATTTTTCATATTCGCTTTTTGCTCTTAATCCAACAAGTGTTTCTTTTATTTCGCCATCTTTAAAAATTATAACTGTCGGAATTCCACGAATATTATAATTCATTGCTATCTCTTGATTTTCATCAGTATTTAATTTACATATTTTTGCTTTACCAGCAAAATCTTCTGCAAGTTCTTCAATAACAGGTGCAAGCATTTTACAGGGTCCACACCAATCAGCATAAAAATCAACTAAAACAATGCCACTGCTAATAGTAGAATTAAAATTTTGAGAATTAAGATAAATAATTTTTTCTGACATTTTTAACTCCTTTATCTTCTATAAAATTGAAAACTTGTTGTAGTGCGAATATCATCAGGTACATTTAATACAACAACTTTATTAACATCAACTGTTTTTAAAATAAGTGTTTGCCACGGTTTCGAAAAGAAAACTCGAAAAAAAATTGATAAAAATAAGAATAATAAAGATAATAAAAAATATTTTAATACCATTCTTTTATTAACTTCAAAATCAAAAATAAAACTTAAAAAATAAGAAGCAAATGCAAGTGTCACTGCAAAATAAGATAAAAAGGAAATAATATCCCAAATATAAAAGCCAGTTAAAATAGTGCCTAATTTATTATGTGATGATTCTAATAATACAGATAAATAATAGGCAAAATTATTTAGCAAAATACCAATAATAAAAATAGCAAGTAATCCACCACTTACCAAACTTGCAATTGCAATAAATAAATAATTATAAATATAGTTTCTTAAAATATTAAATACAGGTTGAACTAAATTTTCTGAACTTTTTATTAATTTGAATTGGTCATTGGCAAAATATTTTCCATTTATAATATTTTCACTATAAATATAATCAAGCGAGGACATAAATCCAACAAATAATGCAGTAACAATAAACCAAAAAATAAAATGAAACATACCCCGTCTTAAATTAGCAAAACAAACATCATAAGCAAATGGTATTAATAAAGGAATCATCGAAGCCATTGGTAAAGATAAAGCAGTTGATGTAAGCATTCCAATATAAGATAATAATGGTATTGTGATTAATAAATATAAATAACACCACTTTGTTTCAAATATGGTCTTAAACAGCCATTCGCCGTGTAAATACATAAATTTAACAATATTAAATATTTTATACTTTTAAAAATTTTTTTAGTTCTTTAACTTTATCTGTTTGTTCCCAACTATATTCATTATTTCCAAAATGACCATTCATTGCAGTTTGTTTATAAATTGGTCTTCTTAAATCTAACATCTCAATTATTCCTTTTGGTGTTAAATTAAAAATTTCTTTTACTGCTGCTTCAATTTTTTCTTCATCTACTGTTGCAGTTCCAAAAGTATTAACATTAATAGAAACAGGTTGTGCTACACCAATAGCATACGCTAATTGCACTTCACATACATAAGCAAGGTCAGCAGCAACAATATTTTTTGCAATATATCTTGCAGCATAAGTTGCACTTCTATCTACTTTTGATGGGTCTTTCCCTGAAAAAGCGCCACCGCCATGTCTGCCCATTCCACCATAAGTATCAACTATAATTTTTCTTCCTGTTAATCCTGTATCACCATGCGGTCCACCAACAACAAATCTTCCAGTTGGATTTATATGTATTACAGTTTTATTATCCATTAATTTTGCTGGTATTACTTTTTTTATTACATATTCTACCAAATCTTTTCTTATTTGATTTAATTTTACTGATGCTTGATGTTGAGCTGATATTACTATTGTTGTAATTTTTTCTGGCTTGCCATTATTATATAAAACTGTAACCTGCGATTTACAATCCGGTCCTAAATATGTTAATTCTTTTTTTCGAACAACTGCTAATTTTCTGACTAATTGATGTGCATAATAAATTGGCATTGGCATTAATACTGGTGTTTCTTTTATTGCAAAACCAAACATCATTCCCTGGTCACCAGCGCCCTGTTCTTTATGTAAACCCGTGCCTTCTGTAACTCCCTGTGATATATCTGGTGATTGTCTATCAATTGCACAAATAACAGCACAAGAATTACCATCGAGTCCATAAGAGACATTATCATAACCAATTTCAATAACTGCATTTCTTACTACATCTGGATAATTTATCACTGCTGATGTAGTTATTTCACCTGCTACTACTACAAGACCTGTTGTTGCAAGTGTTTCACACGCTACTCGTCCTTGCGGATCCTGTTTATAAATTTCATCAAGAATTGAATCAGAAATATAATCACATAATTTGTCTGGATGTCCTGCTCCCACTGATTCAGAAGTAAATAACATTCTTCTTTTAAATAACATAAAAACCTCCTTAAATTTTAATCTATTATTTTTATTACTGCAATTTCATCGCAGTTTGGAAACTTAGAACAATTTATACAATCACTCCATATTTTATGTGGTAATAAATTTTTATCAATTTTCTCAAATCCTAATTTTATAAAAAATTCTGGCACATATGTCAATGCAAAAACTTTTTTTAAATGTAATTTTTTTGCTTCTTCTAACAAAAATTTTACTATCTCTCGTCCTATTCCTTTCCTTTTATATTCTTCAAGGACAGCAAGTGATTTTATCTCACCTAATTCATACCACGATATATGTAATGCACCACAACCAATAAAATTATCTGTCTTATCATCAATTACAACAACAAAATCTCTTAAATTATCAAATAAACTATTTAATGAACGGGGTAGCATTTTTCCTTGATTTGAATAATTAGTTATTAACGAATGTATTTTTTCTATATCTTTAAAAGTAGCCTTTCTTATCATTATTTGAACCACCTAATATATTTTTTATAAATTGTGATAATTTGCCCTTTCTCTCTATTTCAATTTCCTCTTCTTCTATTTCTTCTGATTTTATTATTTTCAATGGATTTTCTGTTATATATGTTACTGCTTTTTCCATCTCTATATATTTACTTATTATACTTATACATTTACTAAAATCAAATAATTTCTTTTCTGTATTATGAATATCTGATGCAATAAAAGTAACCTGTTTTTCCCGTATCATTTCTATTGCTATATCTTTTATTTTATTTCCATAATAACCTAATAAACTTCCACTATTTGTTTGCACAAATACATTTCGTTTCGTGAATTCTTTTATTATATCAAAATTATTTATTATTTCCTGATTTCTTTCAGGATGTGCTAATATTGGATAATATCCTTTTAATTGTAATTTATAAAATATTTCGATCGCTCCTTTTGGCACGCTTACCATTGGAAATTCAATTAATATATATTTTCCATTATTTAATGGCATTAAATCTTTTTTAAGTAGACTATCTAAAATATCAGTATCAAAATATATTTCACAACCTGCATATAATTCTACATTTATTTTCTCGTTTTTTACTAATTCTTTAAACTTTTCAAAAATAGGAATTATCTTACTATAATAATTATCATAATTTCCTTTAATAAAATGTGGTGTACATATTATTTTTGTTATTCCCATTTTTTCAGCATTTTTTACTATCTCTAATGAAGCATCCCAATTTGTAGGTCCATCATCTAAATATGGTAAAATATGTGTATGTATATCAATCATTAAAAAAATCTTCTCCTGACTTTATTCGCTGTCCATTTATGAAATCTATTGCATTAAGTTTTTTACCACTTTCTAATTGTAATTCTAATAATTCTATAAATCCATCTATTGCTTTTACAAATAATTGTTTATTTTTTAAAATTATTATTCCATTTTTTAAATCGTTATTATTATATATCATATTTTCAAATTGTAAATTACTTTTATAAATTTTTAAATATTTTTTTTTATAAAAAGTATATGCTAATGGCTTTGGATTATATGCTCTTATTTTATTATGTATATTTATTCTTAAATCATTCCAATTTATTTTACCATCTTCTTTTTTTATTTTTTTTGTGTATGTTGCTAAATTATTATTTTGTTTATAATAATTAATTTCACCTTTTTCAAATTTCTCTAAAAATTCAAATAATAATTGTGCTGCTGGTTCTTTCATCTTTTCAAATAATTCGCCTGCTGTTATGTTCTCATCTATTTCTATTTCTTTTTGTAATATTATATCTCCTGCATCAACTTCTTTATTTATTCGTTGTATTGTTATTCCTGTTTTTTTATAACCTTTTAATATTGCTGTTTCTACTGGTGTTGGTCCTCTTAAATCAGGTAATAATGAAAAATGAATATTTATACAATTATTATTAAAAATATTTATTATTTCATCAGATAAAATTTGACCATAAGCAATAATAATAAAAATTGCCGGTGTAAAATTTTTTAAATAATTTACACTCTCTTCGCTATTTATTTTTTCAGGCTGAATAATTTCAATATTGTTTTCAATTCCTATTTTTTTTAATGAATTAATTCCTATCTTTTGACCTCGACCTGCTTTTTTATCTGGTTGTGTTATTATTAATTTTATATTTTTTCTATACTCTTTTAATAATCTACTTAATATATATGTCGATATATCTGTTGAACCTGCAATAATTATATTCATTAATTTCTCTTACTTTTTTCTAATCTGTATTTTTCGATTTTCTTTTTATACAATTCTTTTTCTTCTTCTGATTTATTATCAATTATTAGTTTACCATTCAAATGGTCTATTTCATGCTGAAATACTCTTGCTAATAAATCTTTTGCTTTTATTTTTTCTTTTCTCCCTTTTTCATTCATATATTCTACTTCAATTTCTTTTGCTCTTTTTATTTCTGCTTCAAAATCAGGAAAACTTAAACATCGTTCTACATCAATTACTTCGCCTTTCATTTTTGTTATAACTGGATTTATACAAATAAGTTTTATGTTTTCTTTTGCTCTTCTTAAATCAATTACTATTATTCGTAATGATTCGCCTATCTGCGGGGCAGCAAGACCAACACCATCTTTTGCTACAACTGTTTCTAACATATCATTTATTATTGATTTTATTTTTTCAGATACTTTTTTTACTTTTGCTGCTGGTCGCTTTAAAACCTCTGAACCATATATTTCAATTTCTCTTACTGCCATTTTTTTCTCCTTATTAAAAATTACATTATTTTATTTTAAAAAATATATTTGTCAAGTCTATGACTTTGCAAAACTCTTTTCTATTTTATATTTTATAAAATTTATTTTTAATAATAATGGTAATGAAAAAAAAATTTTTATTGCTGAAGGTTTACTTTGTTTTTCTAATATATCTGGTTTGGTTAAATAAAAATCATAATGAATTTTTCCAATTCTGAATAATGTATCACAATATTTTTTTATCTTTTTTTCTTTTATTTTATTTATGAATTTTATTATTGAATTTTCTTTTTCTTTTGCATATTTAATTATTTCTATTAACTGTTTCTTTAATTCTAAATTCTTTAATGTTATTGGAAAATATATTTTTTTCTTTTCTTTTTTATCTTTTATAAAATCTCTAATTATATTTATTATCTGCAAATAAACACCTAAATTAATACTACTCTGTAAATTAACATCATAAAAATCCTGTGTTATAAATTTATTTATTTTATATAATTTAAGATTTAACTCACCAACTATACCTGCAACAAAATAACAATATCTTTCAAAATCATTAAAATCCTTAATAAAATATTCTTCCTTTTTTTCTTCATATTTTATTAAATATTCTAACATTCCGCCTGCCATTAAAATACCTGTTTGTTCTATTACTTTTTGAACTTCTTTATCTATTGAAAAATGAAAATCTAATATGCTGTGTATATTCTGAATTATATATAAATAGTTTTCTTCTATATTTTTATTATTTTTTAAAACTTTATTAATTTCTTTAATACCATTGATAAAATCTGATTTTATTTGATTAAATAAATTTATTTTTATTGAAACATCAATATTTGAATCTTCAATTGTATCAAGTATACGAAATAAAAGGTAATAATCAATACTTTGCAAATTTAATTGTTCAGGTAAAATTTTTGTAAATAAATAATGTTGTCTTGCTGTTTTTTTATATAATATATCAATTATATTTTGATTTGCAAAAAACATTTATTTTTTAATTTCCTGAATTTTCCCATTATGTAAAAATAAAATTCTATCACTTAAATTTGATATACCTTTATCGTGTGTAACTAATAATATTGTGAGATTAAAATCATTTTTTAATTTTAATAATAGATTTATTAATTCACTGCCTGTGCGTTCATCCAAATTACCTGTTGGTTCATCTGCTAATAATAATACTGGATTATTAATTAAAGCGCGCGCAAACGCAACTCTCTGTAATTCACCACCTGATAATTCATAAGGAAAATGTGTTTTTCTTTTTTCAAGTCCTAAATATTCAAATAATAAATTTGCTCTTTTTATATATTCTTCTAATTCATCATTATTAAAAATTCTCGCTGGTAATAAAACATTTTCATAAGCTGTTAATTCATTTATTAAATAATGAAATTGAAAAATAAATCCAATTTTAGAATTTCTAAAGTGTGAAATTTCTGTTTCATCAAATAAAAGTATATTTATATTTTGAAAATACATTTCTCCATCAGTTGGTTTTTCAAGTGTTCCAATAATATGTAATAATGTTGTCTTACCGGCTCCGCTGCGGCCCATAATTGATACAAACTCATTTTTTTTTACATCAAATGAAATATCATCTAATACATTAATCTTATAATTATCCTTTAAAAAATCTTTTTTTATATTTTTAACACTTATTAATATATCATTCATTTCTTAATGCCTCTGATGGTGTAATATATGTTGCTCGTTTTGCTGGTATTAATGTCGAAATAATACTTATACCAATAGCAACTACATTTATTAAAACTATATAAAATACATTTAATTTTACTGGAAAATATTCTATGTAATAAATATCACCCGGTAATTTTAATAATTGGTATTTTGATAAAATATAACAAATAATCAAACCAATAAAAGTGCCAATAATAGAACCAATTACACCAATAAATACACCATATAAAACAAATATTTTGGATATTTTTTTTGATGATAAACCAATAGAAAGAAAAAGACCTATATCTTTTACTTTTTGAACAACCATAACAATAAGAGTGCTTGCAATATTAAGAGAAGCAACTGCAATAATTAAAGATAAGACAATAAACATAGCAAGTTTTTCTAATTTTAATGCAGCAAATAAATTAGCATTTTTTTGCTTAAATGTTTCAATGTAATATTTATTTAATAATATTTTCTTGAGTTCATTTTTATAATAATCAACTTTTTCTATTTTATCAACTTTAATTTCAATTGATGTTATTTTATCAGGTTTTCCAAATAATTTTTGGGCACTTCTTAAATTTATATAAATAAAACGATAATCATATTCAAACATACCTGATTTAAAAATCCCTGAAATTCGGTATTTTTTAAATGTTGGTAAAATTCCAAGTGGTGTTGATATTATATTTGGGGGTATTAATAATATCTCATCGCCAATATGCAAATTTTCATTTAATGCAAGATAATAACCAATAATTATTGAATTATCATTTGATAAATCTGGTTGACCTTTAATTATGTATTTGTTTAAGCCAGTTAATAAAATTCCCTTTTCTTCTTCTATTCCATAAACCACTACTCCCATTGAATGATTCCTTACTTTTAATAATGCGTTATCCTGAATAACAGCAGATATTGTTTTTATTCCATCGATTTCTTCTATATCTTTTGAGATTTGTTTATAACTATTATAATCATCATTAATATTTGGATATAAAGAAATATCTGATGTTATACTTATTATTTTTTCTTTAAGATAATCATCAAATCCATTCATAACACCAAGCACAACAATTAAAGCAATCACACCAATTATAACACCAATAATTGAAATAATTGTTATAATCTTAATAAAGCCCTGTTTTTTCTTATTAAAAAAATATTTTTTTGCTAAATAAAAACTTATATCTTTTTCCATTATTTTAATTTATACTTTTTTGATATATTCTATATCTCCGATATTCATAAGCATTAATTTTTCTTATTACATTTATTATGTTAAAATTATCTTCAAGAATCCAGGAAAATTCACAATATTTATATGCTTTTCCTTTTACACCTTCATAACAAGCATAATATAATAAAATATCAATTCCCTTGCTTCGATATTCTTCTATAACTCCCATTGTAATACATCTTATATTCTTGCACTTTTTTATTCCTGTTAAAATTCTATATAATGCTAATGGTGTTAATCGACCATTGCATTTAACAAGTATTTCATTTATATCTGGTAGAATTGCAATAAAACCAACTGGCTCATTGTTAATTATAGCAAAATTAACAAGATCAGGGTCTGCTATTAATTTCAAATTATTCAATGTGTAATCTAATTCTGCATCAGTCATTTTTACGAAGCCCCAATTCTTTTCCCACGCTTTGTTATATATATATTTTACCATCTCTTTTATCTCTTCAAATTTTTTAAAATCCATTTTTTTTATTTCTACATTATATTTATTCTTAATTAAATTAACAAAATTTTTTATGCGTTCTGGTAAATCAAGTTCATCTTTTCTAAATGCAAATAAATCTTTTATTTTTTGAAAACCATATTGTTCTAATAACAATGGATAATACTCAAAATTATAAGGCATCATAATTGATGGAATCTGGTCAAAAGCATTTATTAATAACCCACAGGTCTCATTTGTAGAAAAATTCATAGGTCCACGAATAATAAATATTTTTTCTTTTTTAAACCAATTTTCAACTTCTTTAAAAAGTAAAGAAACAACTTCAAAATTATTTATTGTTTCAAAAAAGCCGAAAAAACCTATATTTTCATTCCAATATTTATTATGATTATAATTTATTATTGCTGCAATTCTTCCTGCAACTTCTTCTCTTTCATTTATTGCTAAAAATAATTTTACTTTTGCGTGTTGAAAAAAAGGATATGAATTAAAATCAAAAATTTCTTTTTGTTCAATTAATAATGGCTTTGGAAAATAAGGATTATTTTTATATAATTCGTATGGAAATTTAATAAATTTTTTTAATAATTTCTTTGAATTTACATTTAATATTTTTATCATTTTTTATTTTCATAAATTTATCTGTTATATAAACTTAACTCTTTTGCTGTTTCAATTATTTTTTCAACTGCGATTTCAATTTGTTCTTTTGTATGTGTCGCCATTAAACTTAATCTAATTAATGCTTTATTTGGTGGTGTAGCTGGTGAAACAACTGGATTAACAAATACACCTTTTTCTTGTAATATCATACACATTTTAAAAACTGTTAAATCATCACCAATAATAATTGGAATAATTGGAGTGCAACTATTACCAACATCAAATTTATGCTCTTTTAATAATTGCAACATATAATTTGTATTCTTCCATAAATTATCAATTCTTTCAGGTTCACTTTCAATTATATCAAGACATGCAAGAACTGTTGCTGCATTTGCTGGTGGTAAACTTGCACTAAATATTAATGGTCTTGAATTATGTTTTAAATATTCAATAACTACTTTATCAGAAGCAATAAAACCACCTACCGATGCAAGTGATTTACTAAAAGTGCCCATAATTAATTGAACTTCATTTGTTAATTTAAAATGATTTGCTGTGCCACGACCTTTTTCACCTAATACTCCAATTGAATGAGCATCATCAACCATAACACACGCATTATATTTTTTTGCTAATCTACATATTTCAGGTAAATTGGCAATATCTCCTTCCATACTAAAAATTCCATCTACTACAATTAATTTACCATTTTCTAAAATCGTGTTATTCAAAATTCTTTCAAGGTCATTCATATCATTGTGTTTAAATTTTTTTGTTTCTCCAAAAGATAAACGACAGCCATCAATTATACTTGCATGGTCAAGCCGGTCTGTTATAACAAAATCTTTATTTGATACAAGTGCTGATATGACACCTAAATTTACCTGAAAACCAGTGCTATAAACTAATGCTGCTTCTTTTTCTACAAATGCTGCTAATCGCTCTTCTAATTCTATATGTATTGTTAATGTGCCATTTAAAAATCTTGAACCTGCACAACCAACTCCATATTTTTTTATTGCATTTATTGCTGCTTCTTTTACTTTTGGATGATTTGTTAAACCTAAATAACTGTTCGAACCAAACATTAATACTTCTTTGCCGTTCATTCGCACTAATGTTGATTGCTCGCCTTCTATTGGTCTAAAATATGGATAAATACCCATTGCTCGCACTCGTTCTGGTGCATCATATTTTTCACATTTTGTTAATAATCCCATTTTATTTTCCTTTATTCTGGAATATAATTTCTCAATGCTTCTTCACTTTTTAAATCTTTTGCTACCATTTTTATTTTTGTCTTTGGACTATTTTTTATATTTTCATACCATTCTTTAAATATTTGACTTTGCTTTCTTTGTAATAATCTACTTTTTAATTCTTCTTTATATACATCATAGTATTCCATATCTGCTGGTATTTTTTCGAGACATTTTATTATATGATAGCCATAATTGGTTACTATTATTGGACTATACTCATTTTTCTTCAAATTAAATATCGTATCAGTTATATCTTTATTAAATATATATTCATTAAATTCATTCAAATCTGCTGGCAATTCCTCAAATACTTTTAAATTTTCAAGAACATAATCATAAGGAATTGTAAAGCGTGGTATTATCCCAACTATACCATCAGAATCTTTAGAATTTGCATTTGAATATTGTTTTACTAATATCTTAAAATCTTCACCTGCCTGTAATTTTTTATAAACTTCATCTGCTACTGATTTTGCTAATTGCCATTCTGTATCACTTAATATTCTCCTTTTTATTTTATCTTTTACATCAGCATAAGTTTCATATTCTGTATCTGCTTTATCAAGCATTTGTATAATATGATAACCTTTGGATGTTTTTACTATATCACTAATCTCAAACTTTTTTAAGGTAAATGCAGCATTAGAAAATTTTTCTTCCACATCATCTTTTGTAAAATAATCTATAATACCGCCTTTTTTTGCATCCGGGCTTTCTGAAAATTCTTCTATCAGCAATCCAAAATCATATCCATTCATTATCATTCTTTTTATGTTATTTATCTTTATACTTTCTACTGAACCAGGCGTATCATTTTCTACATCTTCTTTTGCTATTAATAAATGTCGAACTTTTATTTTATCTGGTTTAACAAATAAATTTTTATTCAAATTATAATAATCAATTGCTATTTCTTCTTTTATAAAATTTTCTGGTTTTATTAATATTTGTGCTATCTTAATTTTTGAAAATGCTGACTCATAATATTTTTTTACTTCTTCTTCTGTTACCTTTACATTCTTTATTATCTGCCGTCTTAATTTACTTATTAAAATTAAATCTTTTATATAATTTTCTCTTGCACTCCACCATTCTGCTGGTGCTTGTTCTTTATATGCTTGAAATGTTTGTACATCAAATTGTCCTTTATCATTTACAAAATAATATGATTTTATACTCTCAAATATTTCATATTTTGAAACAGGTATATTTAACTTTTTTGCTTCCTGTAATAAAATCTTCTGATAAATTATATCATCTATTACATTTTCTCTTATTTTTTTTATTACCTCTGTATCTACATCAATATCAGAACTTTTTCTATAATTCTCTATCTTCTCACTTACTTTTTTTTCTACTTCTTCTCTTGTAACTGCTTCATCGTTTACATAAAATGCTATTAACAATTTTCTTTGTTGAAATGCCTGATGTGCCCCAAAAACAAATATAGCAATAAATACTACTGCTGAAATCCATATTACTACTTTTACCCATTTTGAATGTAAATTTATTCCAAACATTTTCGCTCCTTTTTTATAAAAATTTTTGTTTTAATTTTTTTATAATAATTTTTAAATTATATCAAGAAAAAAAATTTTTTTCTTTACTTTTATTTTTTTATTAAATATAATAAATTTATATGTGTTATTATTCATTAATTGATTACATAAATTTAAGAGAATATTATTATCAAAATAAAATAGACGAAAACGAATTTAAAAAGCGTTTTAAAGAACTACAAAAAAAAGATAAGACTCCATATAATGATAAAGAAAAGATTGTAATAAAAGAAATCTATAAAGAAATTGCGGGTTGGAGTATTTTTTAAATGCCAAAAATATTAATCGTTGACGATTCTTTATACATAATAAATGAACTAAAAAAAATCCTTATTGAAAATAAATTTCAAGAAATTATTGAAGCAACTAATGGTAAAAATGCTTATGATAAATATATTGAAAATAAGCCTGATTTAGTATTACTCGATATTTCAATGCCTGATTGGGATGGTTTGTACACTTTAAAGAAAATTCTTGAATTTGATAAGAATGCAAAAATAATAATGGTAACAGCGATGGAAAATAGATTAGTTATTTTTGAAGCATTAAAAAATGGGGCTATCGATTATATTATTAAACCATTTTCTGATAAAAGAATTATTTATGCTATTAATCGTGCTTTAACTTTATAAAATTTACTCTGAAATTTCAGTGCGGTTTCTACCTTTATTCTTTGCTGAATATAATGCATCATCAACTCTTTTTAATAAATTATCTATATTCTCATTTTCTTTTAATTCTGCAATACCAATACTTATTGTTGCTTTTATTTTTAAGCCATTACTATTAGTTATTTCTTTATTTTCTAATTCTATTCTTATCCTTTCGCCAATATTATAAGCATATTTTAAAATAGTTAATGGTAAAATAACAATAAATTCCTCACCACCATAACGACAGGGTATATCTGTTTTTCTTAAATTTTCTCTTATTAAATTGCTTACTGACTTCAATATAACATCACCGACATCGTGTCCATAAGTATCATTTATCTTTTTAAAATGGTCAATATCAAGCATTATCAAAGAAACAGGACTTTTATATCTATAATTTCTTTCAATTTCTTCTTTTAATTTCAGCATCAGATATCTACGATTATAAAATTTTGTTAATTCATCTATTATTGATAATTCTTCTATTCGCTTATGTAATAATAAATTATTTATTGCAAGTGCGAGGTGGTCTGATACACGCTGAATATTTGCAATATTATCATTTTCTAATCCATCTTCTGAAACATTGTTTAAATTAATAACACCTATTACTTTTTCGCCAACCATAGCAGGCACACATATCACTCCATCATTTTTATATTTTGCTCGTTCAGGATTTTTTACATATTTACTTTGTGAAAAATTTGCTAATCTTATCATCTTTTTTGTTCGTACTGCATCCCACATTATACTATCATTCTCTGCTATTTTTATTTCTTCTGTTGTGCTTTGAATATCAGGATGATTATGAACAATTAATTTTAAAACCTTTTCTTTTTCATCATATAAAAAAATTGAAAATAATTCAGCCTGAAATAATTTTGGTAACATCTCTTTTGATATTTCCATCATCTTATCAAAATCTAATAAATTTATCTTACGACTGAATTTTACCAATTCTATTGTTTGATTTAATATCTTCTCCATTTTTTCATTTATTTTTTTTAATGATTCATTTGCATTTATTAAATCATCATTATATTTTTTTAAGGTTAATTGTGTCTTTATTCGTGCTATTAAAACAGAAAAATTAAATGGTTTAACTATATAATCATTCGCACCTAAATCTAATGCTTTTACTATATCCTGTTCTTTATCTTTTGCTGTAACCATTATTATTGGTAATTCAACAGCAGAATATTTGCTTCGAACATATTCTACAAGTTGATAACCATCTACTTCTGGCATCATTATATCTGAAATTATTAAAGAAATATTTTGATTATTCTCTAAAAATTCTATTGCTTTTTTACCATTTTCACATACTTCTGTTTTATAATTTTGATTTTTTAAAATCTCTACCATTATTTCACTTATCATCTCGTTGTCTTCTGCTATTAATACTAATTCATTATTTTCCATTTTCTTTTACCTTTTGATAAATTGCTGATTTTACAAATTTTAAATTAAATTTACTCTCATTAATATTTTCTGAATGTCCTAAAAACAAATAGCCATTAATTTTTAATGAGTTTGTTAAATTTTCTACAACTTTATTTTTACTTTCTTCGTTAAAATAAATTAATACATTTCGACAAATTATTATATCAAATTCTTTCATTAAAAAAGGTTGCAATAAATTATGCCTATAAAATTTAACCATCTTTGTATATTCAGTTTTTAATCGATATTTATCTGCTTCTTTTATAAAATATTTTTCTTTTAATTCTTTTGAAACCAATTGTAATCTATCTTCATTATAAATTGCTTTTTTTGCTTTTTCAAGTATTGATGTATTAATATCTGTTCCAATTATTTCAACTTTAATATTCTCTTTTAAATTTTCTAAAAGAATAATTAATGCAGTATAAGGTTCTTCGCCACTCGAACAAGCAGAACTCCATATTTTTATTGTTCTTTCACAACTATTATTATTAAATTCATTTATTATTATTTCTTTTAAAAAATTCCAATGTTTTTCTTCCCTAAAAAAATATGTTTCATTTGTTGTTACTACATTTATAAAATTTTCTAATTCTTTTTCTTTGTTTTTAAATAAATATTCTATATATTCTTCAAAACTTTCCAATTTTAAATCATGTAATCTTTTTCTGATGCGATTTGATAATAATATTATTTTTGTATCTTTTAAATAAATTCCAGTTAATTCAAAAATAAAATCTCTTAATTTTTCAAAATCAGTATGTTTTAAAAACATATTAATTATTTATCTGACTTTCTTTTATTATTAGTGGATAATATATTGTATTTTGTAACTCTGGTATTTCACAGACGCGTAAATAATTTAATTTTTTTTCTACTGATATTTCAGAATTTTTAATTATATAATATATTGCTTTTGCTAATGCCTGATATATATTATTTGAACTAATTGCTTTATATATTGTTTCATTATTGGAAAAATTTATATTTTCTTTTATTAAATAATCAAGTATTTCTTCAATTAAAAAAAAATCTTCTTCTACTTTCTCTTCTAAATATTTTGCTAATTGTGAAAATATTTTTTCACTATTATTTTTTTCTATTTCAAAAATTAAGTTAACATATTCTTTTATTTTTTCGTAATTTTCTTTTGTTAAATTTTTTATATATACTAATTTCAATGATACATATTTTAAATTATCATAAACCTCTTCTTTATTTATATATTCATTTAGATAATTATTAAAATTTGCATAATCATTATTAAATAAATATACAATTGCAAAATAAAAATAAGAAAAAGGAACTTCTCTTAATAATCTCTGTTCGTTTTTTATAAATTCAAGTGCTTCATTATATTTATTATCATAACACATATATTTAATAATTTTAATTTTATCGTCATTATTTTTATTATCTATTTCTAATAAATATTCCAATGCTTTTTCATAATTTAAAATTTTTGAATAATATTGACTATTTAATCTTTTTATCTCATTTTTCAAATATATATTATCATCTGAATCTGATTTTATCGTTTCTAATATTATTTCTGCCTGTTCTAAATCATTTGTTAGAATTGCTATTTTGCATAAATCAACCAACAATTCTGTACTATTTTTTAGTTTTAATGCAAATAATTTTTGATTAAGTATTTTAACTGCTTCATAATATTTTTCATTTAATAATCTATTAACAAAATGATTTAATTCTTCTTTATTATTTGATATTTTTAAAAAATTATTTACTGCTTTATCATAATCTTTTTTTTGTAAATATAATTCTGTTAATAATTCATAAAGCAATCTTGAATTTATTGCCGAATTTTCAAGTCTGGTTATTGTGTAATCTATTAAATTATTTGTTAATATATAATTTAGAAAATCATTTTTTACATAATAATCAAAACTTATATTCAAGTAATTTATGTATTCTTTTATTAAATTCTCAATGTCATTATTTGCTTCATATAAACTTTTTAATTCCCAGAAAAAAACAATTTCATTTCTAAAATTTTCTCTGCCTTTTTTTAAAATACTTATTGCATTTTCTAAATCAGCAATTGTTGAAAAGAATACCGAAAATCTTTTGTAAAAATTAAAATCATTTTTTCGCTTTTCTAAAAGTTCCTCTGTTATTTTTTTTATTTCGTTATTATTATGTAATTGTTTGAAAATAACTATTAAATTCATAAAATATTTATCATTATTACTAATTTCAGAAGCATATTTATTTAAATCAATTAATTTCTGATAATTCTTCTTACCTTCTAAAGATGAAAGCAAATATTCAATTATATTTAATTTTTCTTGAAGTGATATATTTAAAGATTTAATTTCATCGATTGATAATTTTTCTAATAATTTAGTATCATCTTTTAAATCAAGAGAAATATTATTGGAGAATAATGTATTAACAAATATAAAAATATTTATACTAAATATAATTATAAATTTCATACATTAATAAAATGCGCCCGACAGGACTCGAACCTGTAACCGCCTGATTCGTAGTCAGGTACTCTATCCATTTGAGCCACGGGCGCATAGACTTTAAATTTGATTAGATGAATAAATATAAAATAAAAAAAAATTTTTTTCAAGTTTTTTATATTTTTATTTTTTAGAATTTTTATTGACAAATAAATTTTTATTATTTAAAATTTAATTTTTAATTATGGATAAAGAATTATTTAAAAAGTATATAGAAGCACAAATAAATGAAATTGAGAAGTATAAATGGATTGAATCAGAGAAGCATGGTTATGATATTGGAAGAAATCGAGCTGCTTATGAGTGGATTACAAAGTATTCTAAAAGTTTTCGTGATTATTGGTTTAAAACTTATAAGCTGGTTTAATTATGAAGAAGAAATTAATTTATGTAGTTGATGATGACCCTGAAATAAGAGATTTACTTGCAAGTGCTTTAGAATTAGAAGATTTTAATGTAGTAAATATTTCCAATGGTATAAATCTTATTGAAGAATTAAAAAAGAAAAAACCTGATTTAATTTTGCTTGATATTATGATGTCCTGGATTGATGGGTTTGATATTTGTAATTCAATTAAACAAAATCAATTATATAAAGATATTCCAATAATTTTTATTACAGCTTATAAAAATAATAAAATCGAAAGTGAAATAAAACAAAGTTTAGCAGATGATTATATATTTAAACCATTTAGTCTTAATGATTTATTAACTATGATTAAAAAGCATATAAAATAATAAACCCACAAATTCTTTCAAAATTATCTAATGGTGATAGAAATGAGCAGTAATAAAAGAGATTATTATGAAGTGCTTGGTGTTTCCAAAGATGCAACAATAGATGAAATAAAAAAAGCATATAGAAGATTAGCAATTAAATATCATCCTGATAAAAATCCTGGAAATAAAGAAGCAGAAGAAAAATTTAAAGAAGCAACTGAAGCGTATGAAGTTTTAAGTAATCCAGAAAAAAGAGCGCAATATGACCAATTTGGTCATTCTGCTTTTTCAAATGCTAATTTTAATTGGGATACTGTATTTACTGATTTTTCTGATATTTTTGGTGATAGTCCATTTTCTGATATTTTTGAAACTTTTTTTGGTGGTGGTTTTTCTTCACAACGAAGAAAAAAGAATTATGCACAAAAAGGTGCAGATTTAAGATATGATTTGACTATCACTTTTGAAGATTCATATTTTGGTGCTGAAAAAAAAATTGATATTGAAAAAAATGAAGTTTGCTCAAATTGTAATGGTAAAGGTGCTGCAAAAGATAGTGATTTAATTATTTGTCCAAATTGTAAAGGAACAGGTAAAACAACAATTAATCAAGGATTTTTTAGTATAACACGAACTTGTTCAAAATGTTATGGTGAAGGACATATTATAAAAAATCCGTGTCCTAAATGTAATGGTTCGGGTAATATAATTCAAAAGAAAAAATTATCAGTTAAAATTCCTGCTGGAATTGAAGCAGGTCAGAGAATAAAATTAAAAGGAGAAGGCGAACCGGGAAAAAATGGTGGACCAAATGGTGATTTGTATATTTTTATAAATGTAAAAGAACATCCTATTTTTACAAGACAGGGAAATAATATTGTTTGTTCTGTGCCTATTTCTTTTTACACTGCTGTGCTTGGTGGTGAAATTGATATTCCAACAATGAATGGAAATGAAAAATTATTTATTCCACCTGGCACACAAACAGGAAAAATCTTCAAATTAAAAAATAAAGGATTTCCTGAACTTTATGATACACGAAAAGGCGACCAGTTAATTGAAGTTGTGATTGTTACTCCAACTAAAATTTCACAGGAAGAAAGAGAGTTATTAGAAAAATTAGCAAAAATATCAGATAAAAATATAAAATTTCCAGAACAGCATAAAACAATATTTGAAAGGATAAAAGATGTTTTTTCATAGAAAAAAATTTTATAACTTTTTAAAATACTCTTTTCTTTTTACCCTTCTTTTATTATTTATTTTTTGTTCAAAAGTTAAAGAAAAAAACCTGAATGTCTATTTTATAAATGTAGGACAGGGCGATGCTTCACTTATTATGTTACCTAATGACAAATATATTTTAATTGATACAGGAGATGGTGGAAATCCATTTAAAGAAAAAGATGCAGGTCGAGATGTAATTGTGCCATTATTAAAAAGATTGGGAATAAAATATTTAGATTATTTAATTCTCACACATACACATAGTGACCATATAGGTGGCTGCATAGAAGTATTGAATGAAATATCAGTTGGTGAAATAATAATAAATGGCAAACCAGCAACAGGCAGTTATTATAAAAAATTATTAAGAAAAATTAAAGATAATAACATACCATTAAAAAAAGTTCAGACAGGCGATAAAATTATATATCAAAATTCAAAAGATTTAGAAATACTTTTTCTACATCCTGATAATGTTGATAATTATGATAATTTGAATAATACATCAGTTGTAACTTATATAAAATACAAAAAAATAAGTTTTCTTTTTATGGCTGATGCAGAAGCAGATGTGGAAGATATAATATTAAATAATTATCCTGATTTAAAATGCACAATTATAAAAGTTGGTCATCATGGTTCTGATACTTCTTCATCAAATAGATTTGTAAATCAAATAAAACCAGAAGTTGCTATTATCAGTTGTGCTTTAAAAAATAAATTTGGTCATCCTGCAAAAAGCACTTTAGAAAAATATCAAAATATAGGTTCAAAAATTTATAAGACTTATGAAAACGGAACAATATTAGTTGCAACTAATGGTAAGAGTTATAAAATAATAACTGAAAAATAAAAATGTTTTTTAATAAAAAAGTATGTGAATGGCAAAATTATTTTTTTGAAAAAATATTACAAAAAAATTTCCAATCAAATCAACTTGAAAATAATCCTGATTTTTTATTATTTCTAAAAAAAAATTTTGTATTTGAAATTTTTTATTTTTTCTCAAACAATGAAAATTTCAGAGAAAAATTTAAAAAAGAATATTATTCAACAATTTTAAAAAATCAATTTTATTTAGAAACAATTAAAAATTTATTTAGAAATTATTCTGATAAAATTGTGTTATTAAAAGGAATATCATTATTAACAACAATTTACAAAAACCATTTATCACGACATTTATCTGATATTGATATTTATGTAAATAATTATGATGATATCAAAAAATACTTAATTGAAAAAAATTTTAAACTTATTCATTCGCAGGTTAATTATATTGAGACATTCAGAAAAGAAAATTTAATAATTGATGTTCACATTGATTTAATAAATAAAAATCGAAATATCTGGCAATCAAAACTAATAAAATTAAATGAAAAAAAATTCTTAAATGATAATTTAGTTAATATTGAAAATAATTTATTTAGATTAAATAATGAATTAGAATTAATTTATTTAATTTCACATTTATTTATTCATCATAATTTTTCAATATTAAAATGGTCTGCTGATATTATACTTTATCTTAATACAATGAACCTAAATAAAAAAATACTAATTAATTTATTGAATAAAACTGATGTAAATATTTTTTATATATTTTTTACTTCCTATTATTTGAATTATATAAATAAAAAATTTATAATTGACAATTCTGCAAAAAAAAATATGATGTTTTCAATTATAAAAAATAATAGATATTTATTGCATTTTTATTTTACAAAAAGTTTAAAGAAGAAATTAGGGTATATAATATTTGTTATTAAATATATATTAAGAAAAGAAAATTTTAACTATTATTTTAAATATATAAAATGGAAAATAAAAAAGAAAATTTAACAATAGAAAAAATTTTAACTTTAACAACAGAATATTTTAAAAAGAATAATATAGAAACAGCACAATTAGATGCTGAAATATTACTTGCTTATGTATTAAATATTGATAGAGTAAATTTATTTTCAAATTATCAAAGAATACTAACCGAAGAAGAAGTAAATAAATATAGAAATATAGTATTAAATCGGGCAAAGGGAATGCCAGTTGCCTATATAACAGGTGAAAAAGAATTTTATAATATCAGATTAAAAGTAAATGAAAATGTATTAATCCCACGACCAGAAACAGAATTATTAGTTGAAATTGCAATAAATTATTTTAAAGATAAGGCTCTACAAAAAATAAAAATTCTGGACATTGGGACTGGCAGTGGAAATATTAGTATTGCTCTTGCCAAAAATTTAACTAATGTAGAAATCTATGCTGTTGATATAAATGAAAATGCTTTAAATATTGTTTATGATAATATTATTAATAATGGTCTTCTTAATAAAATATATTTGAAAAAAAGTGATTTATTTGATTACTTTAAAAATAGTGATATTTTATTTGATTTAATTATATCAAATCCACCATATATTTCAGAATCTGAAATTTCATTATTACCAAAATCAGTAATAAATTATGAACCTTATACAGCATTAATTGCAGGTAAAGAAGGCACAGAAATAATAGAAAAAATTTTGCATTCTGCTTATGATTATCTAAATAATAATGGTTTATTATTATTAGAAATTTCACCAAAAATCACAAATAAAATTATTAATTTATTAACAACAAAATTTAATTGTTATAAAAATTACGAGATAATAAAAGATTATTCACAATTAGATAGAGTATTAAAAATAATCAAAGAATAATGGAATATAAAATAATCCAGACTAAATCAGGTCATAAGTCAATTGAATTTTCATATAATAATCAACAAATAATTTTAAATGATAAAAATAATCCATTATTAGAAGCAGAAGAAATATGTAAAAATATTTTTGAAAATTTGAATGTAAAATATTTACTTATAATTGGTTCAGATTTTTTCTATTTGCTTAAAACAATTATTGAAAATGAAAAAATATATAATCAATTAGAAAAAATTATATTAATTGATTATTGGCAGGAATTAATAGATATATCAATCAAAGAATCACCAAATAACTTTTTTTTAAATGATAAAAAGTTAGTAAAATTTTTTAATTCTTCTGTTGATGCTATAATAGATTTTTTTACATCAGCAAATATAAATTATAATTATTTCAAAATATATGTAACAAAAGTCAGCGGCACAATTTATGAAAAAAATCAAAAAATATATAAATTATTAAAAGAACGAATATTAATAACAATACCACCAGATTTATTTCAAATAACAAATCAATTAAAAAATTTAGGTGAAAAACTTGAATTAAATGATACAACATTAATAATTTTTTTAATGAATGAAATAATATCTAAATTCGAAAGAAAAGATTTGAATTATGAATTGTTGTAAAAAAATATTAATAATAAAAATAAGTGCATTAGGAGATGTAATAAGAACAAATGGTTTTATAAAAACAATAAAAGAAAAAAAACCAGAAGCAGAAATATATTTTTTTACAAATGTATATTATAGTGAAATATTAAAATTATCACCTTACATAAAAGAAGTAATAAAATATCCAAGACATTTATTTGCAAATGTTATTTTTGATAACACAAAAAATTTTGAAGAAAAATACAGAATAATATATACATTTTTAAAAAATATTCAAAAAAATAATTTTGATGAAATATATGATTTTACAAATACAAATGAAAGTGTTTTTATTTCAACATTTTTAAGTAACTATCAATTTGAAAGAATAAATGGTTTTTATATAAATAAAAATTTCAATTTAAAAACACATTCAATTTATTGGCTACATTTTAATTATTTTTATGAAAAAGGAATTTTTTATCCTTTAACACATAATCAATTTATAAAATTATTTATTTCAGACAAAATAAAAGAATGCAAAGGTAATTATATTATTGATGAGCAAATAAAATATAGAGTTAAAAAATTTTTATCAGATAATAATGTAAATGAAAAAGAAAAAATATATACTATTCAAATTGGTGCAGCATCATCTAAACGGCGCTGGCAAAAAGATGAACTAATAAAATTTTTAAAATATTTGAATACTATAAACAATAATCCACTTTTATTTATTGGTAGTGATATAGAATATAATTATATTGAAGAAATAATAAAAAGCGGTAAAATAAATGGTTTAAATTTATCAAATAAATTTAATCTAATTGAAATAGCGACATTAATCAGTTTATCAAATTTTTTATTTACAATGGATACTTGGGCAATGCATTGTGCTTCTGAATTTAATACTCCATTTCTTGTTCTTGAGTTTAATTATACTTTATTTCCAATTGGTTCAGTCGAATCTTATATTTACTATAAAAAAGAAATTTATGCTGAGGAAGTTATAAAAATTTTTGAAACCTTTTTTTTAAAAAATAAAAATTATACTAATGAATTAAATGGCACTCTTTTTTCTTACGATAATAATATAATCTATAAATATAATCCAATTATAAATAATTTATCAGAGAATGAAATATTAAATCAAATTGAAGGTATTATTTATTTAATCTCTTTTCTTGAAACTTTTAAAATTCAAGTTAATATAAATTTTGATGATGCTTTATATACAATAAAAAAAATTTTAAAAAGCAATGTAAATTATAACGATTTTATTGAAAATTCAATAACAAATATAAATTTTGATTTGGAAAATTTTATTAATGATTTAATAAATAATACTTTTATAGATAGAATAAAAAATTACAGAAATAAAAAATATTTTTTTATAGATTTATTTCTCTTAAATAATGTGCTTGATGAAAAATTTTATATACCAGATGTAGTACAAAAACAGCAAAATTATTTGTATAAAATAATTGAAAATTATACAAAATTAAAAGAACAAATTTAATATTGATTTTTTTATTTCATTTTGTTATAACAAAAATATGGCAAATAATTTAGAAACATTCAAACTATTTAATATTGATTATTTTGATGAAATAAATATAGGCGAGATAAATCTAAGTAAAGAAGTATTACAAAAATTAGACGAAAAATTTCTACGAGATAATAAAATAGTTCCATTTTATGAAGATGAAAAAATCATAAAAATATTTATTTCAAATCCAACAAGTTTAAAAATAGCCGAACAATTCCAATATATATTTAATAAAGAAATACAAATATTTGGAACAGATGAAGAAAATATCATAAAAATATTAAATAATATATTAGAAAAAAAATTAGAAGAAGAAAAAACAGAAATCGAAGTAGAAAATATTACAGAAAGTGGACAATATGAAATACAGGATATATTAGAAAAGGCAAATGAAGTTCCAATAATAAAATGGGTAAATTCAATAATACAGAAAGCAATATATAAAAATGCTTCTGATATACATATAGAACCACAAGAACAAAAAATAAATGTTCGATTACGAATTGATGGAGTATTATACGAAGAAGAAGTATTACCAAAAAATTTTTTACAACCAATAATTTCACGAATCAAAATAATGTCAAAATTAGATATAGCAGAGCAACGCTTACCACAAGATGGAAAAATACGAATAAAATCATCGGATAAAGAATTTGATATTCGTGTTTCATTTTTACCAACAATTTTTGGCGAACGAGTAGTTTTAAGATTACTTGATAAAAATCAACAATTTTTAGCATTTGAAGAATTAGGTTTTTTAAAAGAAGATTTAGAAATAATAAATAAAATATTAAGTTATAAAAATGGGGTGGTGTTTATAACAGGACCAACAGGCAGTGGAAAAACAACTACATTGTATTCATTTTTAATGAAGTTGAAAAACAATAAAAATAATATTATTACAATTGAAGATCCTGTTGAATACCAATTAAATGGTATCAGTCAAATGAATGTCAAACCAGAAATAAATTTAACATTTGCAAAAGGATTACGACATATATTAAGACAGGACCCTGATATAATTATGATAGGTGAAGTGCGTGATTTAGAGACTGCTGAAATTGCAGTTCGTGCATCACTTACAGGTCATCTTGTTTTTTCTACACTTCATACTAATGATGCAGTTAGTGCAATTACACGATTAATTGATATGGGCATACCATCATATCTGATAGCATCATCATTGCGTGCTGTAATTGCTCAACGATTAATAAGAAAATTATGTCCATATTGTAAAATAAAAGAAAATAACATTTATAAAAGTAATGGTTGTGAAAAATGTAATAATATAGGTTATAAAGGACGCATTGGTATTTTTGAAATTCTTTTCATTGATGATAAAATAGCAGATTTATTTCATTATAATTATTATGAAAATAAATTAAAAGAATATTTAATAAGTAAAAATTTTAAAACACTATATTTAGATGGGCTAAAAAAAGTTGAAATGGGAATAACAACAAGAGAAGAATTATTAAATGTGATATATTAAATTATGAAAATAAAATTAATTGGTTTTGATTTATATAAAACATTACTACAAATAGAAACAGATTATGAAAATGATATAACATATTATTCTTTTTGTGAATATTTAAAAAATGATTATCAAATTGAAATAAATTATCTTGATTTTAAAAAAAGGTATTTAGATGAATATTATGAAACAACAAAAAAATTAAAAGAAGGTGAAGAATATAGATCATTTAATATTTTCAAAAAAATATTTCCTGAAATAGAGGAAACAAAATTAAAAGAAATAATTTATAAATTTAGAGTAGCAGCACGAAATTTAATCAGAATAGAAAAAGATACAAAAGAGATATTAAAATATTTAAAAGAAAAATATCATTTAATATTATTGACAAATGCGCAATATGAATATACAATGCCAGAAATTAAAATGTTCGGATTGCAAAATTATTTTGAAAAGATATATATATCATCAGAATATGGCATAAAAAAGCCGGCAAAAAATTTTTTTGATTTAGTTTTTAAAGATTTTAAAGGCATAAAAGAAAAAGAAGCAGTATATATAGGCGATGATTTTATAGCAGATATAAAAGGTGCAATTAATGCGAATTGGCGAGCAATATGGCTTAAAAATGATGATAACGATAAAATGATAGATGAAAAATATAGAAAAAAAATTTTTAAGGTTATTAATAATTTAAATGAATTAAGATATATTTTATAAATACAAAGGAGGCAAGATAATGTTTAAAAAATTCTCTTTTTTATTTATTTTTATTCTCGTAATTTTTAATTCTTATGTTTTTTCAAAAAATTATTTTACAGTTAAAGCACGAGATTTAGAATTTGTAAATGTAACAGAATTTGAATTTACAACAGGAATAGAAAAATATAGAAAAAGTGATTATATGCCAGAAATAGGAAGCGTTCCATTTAAAGTTAGTTATGGCTTAATGCAAAATTTCGAAGTTGGAGTAAAATTGCCATATTCATTTTTTCGCAATAGTGATGATGGATTAAGTGATTTATATTTATATCAAAAATTCAGATTTATAGAAGAATCAGCAGATTTTCCAATGATTAGTGGTGGCTTTGGTTTAGAGTTTCCAACTGGTGAATTTAAAAGTGATTCAATTCCTTCATTTAATAATAAAGTTGATTTTGATTTATTTATTGGTGCTGGCAAATTATTTAAAAATTATGGTAATTTATATTTATCAACAATAATTGGCGTTAATTTTATTGGTGGTGGTGATTACACACAATTTGAATATAATTTGTGTGCAAGTAAAGAATTTACTTCCAAAATAAAATTATCATTAGAATTAAATGGAGAAAAGAATAAATTATATAATAATCTATATTTAACACCGGGCATAATATTAAAACCACTCGAAACTTTAGGCTTAAAATTTGGCACACCATTTGGTTTGTCAGACGATGCGTATGATTATGGTTTTATTTTAAATATTTCAAATACTTTTTAATAAAACGGAGAAATAAATATGTCTATTATGTTTGAAGAAAAAGATGATTTTATAGGTAAAGCAATAAAGTTATATAAAACAAATCCACAAAAATTTAAATCAATACTTACACTTGTTATTATTAGTTTGCTAATTATTTTTTTCATATCAATTCATATAAAAAGAAAAAAAGAAGAAATTAAAAATGCATATATAGAAGCAGGATTAATTTACAATCAGGAATTAAATTCTGATACACCTTATTATGATAGGATTATTGGTGCTTATAAAAAAGTTGTTGATTTAAATCCATCAAAAAATTATTTGGTTGATGCATATTTAACATTAGGTGATTGTTATTCTAATCAAAAAGATTTCGAAAAAGCAATTGAATATTATGATAAAGCAATTTCAATATTAAAAAAAGATGATTATTTATACTATCAGGCATTATTATCAAAAGCAAATGTATATAATGAGAACAATAATGAGACTACAGCAATAACAATTTATGGTGAAATATATAATTCAGAAAAAACGCCACAATCTTTTAAAAATGAAGCAGGATTAAATTTAGCGTATATTAAAGAAAAACAAAATGAAATAGAAGAAAGCAAAAATATATATAAAAAAATATACGAACAAAATAAAGATAATATGTGGCAAAAAATTGCACTAATGAATATTCAGCGTGTCGAAGCATTAAATGAAATAAGTAATAAATAATGTCTTTATCAACAGGCTTAGAAGTAAGAAAACAAATAATAAAATTTTTAGTTTCATATAAATTCCAACATTTTGATAAAGTATTTAATCAATTTTTTCCTGATAATTATTTTGCTAATATTAAATATTCAATTTTATTTAGCCTAAAAAATTATATAAGAAATTATTTATTAATAAATTATTATTTTAAGAGCCTTATAAAAAAACCTGATAAATTACCTGATATAATAATACATATAATTAAATTTGGTCTATTTCAATTATCATTTCAAACAAAAATTCCAGATTATTCAATAATAAATGAAAGTGTAGAACTAACAAAAATATTTAAAATAAGTGGATTATCAAAATTAGTAAATGGAGTATTAAGAAATTTTTTAAAAGAAAAAGAAGCACTTGATAAAAAATTAAATGAAAATAATTTAAAAAATATATCAATCAAATATTCATTTCCAGAATGGTTAATCAAGCGTTGGGAAAAACAATTTCAAAAAAATGAACTATTAAAATTATTAGAATTTTATAATCAAATGGATTTTAAAATATCAATATGTATATTGTTTAATAAAGAAAATTTTTTAAAGCAATTAGATGAAAATAAAATAAATTATTTTACATCAGATTATTTCAATGAAATAATATATTTAGAATCAACAAAAGAAATAATAAATAATCCAAAAATATCAGAAAATCAATATATAATAATTGATGAGAGTTCAATATTACCAATATATTTTTTTAATTTTCAAAAACCAGAAAAATATAATTTTTTAGAAGTAGGTGCATTTCCTGGTGGAAAAAGTGTTTTAATAAATAGTAAAATACCTGATAATTGTGAACTTTATTTAATAGATAAAAATCCAGAAAAAAAAGAAAAATTTTTATATAATCAAAAAAGATATTCAATTAAATATAAAGAATTAATTATAAATGATTTTTTAAAAACAGAATTTAAAATAAAATTTGAAAAAATATTAATAGATTCACCGTGTTCTGCATTAGGCACAATAAGAAAAAATCCAGAAATAAAATTAAACAGGCAAAATAGTGATATACAAAAAATAGCAACATTACAATATGAATTATTAGAGAAAGGAATAAACATATTAAAAGAAGGCGGTGAACTTGTTTATTCGATTTGTAGTTTTGAAAAAGAAGAAACAAAAGAAGTAATAAAGAGATTATTAAGTAAAAATAAAAATATTGAGTTAAGTGAAGAAAATAATTTGCCTGAAATGCTAAAAGAAAAATTAGTTTATAATTCTGGTTATTATTGTTATCCATTTAAAACAGAAATACCAGGCTTTTTTATAGCCAAAATAATTAAGAAAAATAATTGACATATTTTATTTTTTAAAATTATATAATTTTTAATGGTAAGAAAAATTTTATTTGTTTGCACAGGTAATACATGTCGCAGTCCAATGGCACAATTTTACTTTACAAAAAAAATCAAAGAATTAAATATAAAAGATGTAAGTGCTGATTCTGCTGGTATATATTGTTTTAATATAAGTAATACTTTATCCCCAAACACAATTGAAGTTTTAAAAGAAATAGGAATAAATGCTGAAAATTATAAGCCAAAAAATATAACTGATGAAATGCTTATAAATTTTGATTTAATATTAACAATGAGTAATTCACATAAAGAATTATTAGTAAAATATTGTCCAGAACATAAAGATAAAATATTTACATTAGTAGAATTTAGTTGTATGGATAATGAGATAAAAGAAATAGATGACCCATTTGGTGGTAGTATTGAGACATATAGGAAAACATTAAATATAATCTGTAAATGCATTGACAAATTAATTAAAGAATTAAAATTATTACCTGAATAATTTTTAGCATATTAATATTTCCTTATTTTTTAAAAAATGAATAGTTTAAAATCAGAGATAAAATTTACGATTATTAAAAATATTGTCATATAAAATTATACGAGGTAATATAATAAATATATGGAAAAAAAAGATAAAAAAAATGATAAGCAACTATGATTCAAGATGGAAGGAAATAATAGAAGAATATTTTGAAGAAGGAATGAAATTTATAGATTGGTTATTTCAATTACCAAAAGAATTAGAAGAGGAATATTTAGAAGAGATAAGAAATATGAGTGGGCGAAGAAAATGCCACTAATGTTAACAGTTGAAAGATTAGCACTTGAGAAAATTATTGAACAACAAAAAAAGAAAGAATAAAACAAATGTATCAAAGAGGATATAAGATAGAAGAAATTGCTGAAATAGTAGCAGTAAGCAAAAATGAAATTTATAAAATAATCAAAAAGAATGGAAAACAGAAAAAAAAATAAAAAAATAATGTTAACAAAAAAGATTAGCAATTAAAAAAATTAAATGCTAAAAAAATTATTCAAACAAATAAATCATTAGAAATCTAAAAATTAAAAATATGATTTTTTAATTTGTAAAATTTTCTTAATTTTTTCTAAATCTTTAACACCAGCACTTATTTCAATTTTACTATTCAAATCAATACCATCAGCATTTGTAATATTTATTGCTTCAACAAAATTATCAAGACCAATTCCACCAGCAATAAAAAATTCTTTATTTATTTTCTTTTTATTAAGTATTTTAAAATCAAAAGATTTACTTGTTCCGCCGAACAAATTATCATCTTTTTTATCAAAAAGAAAAAAATCAGAAACATCATTAAATGTATTAACATAATTATAATCAATAAATTTATCAATCCTGAAAACCTTAATAATTTTAATATTATTATCTTTTAATTTTTGACAAAACTGTAAATCTTCATCAGAATGTAATTGCACATAATCAAGATTGTAATTATTATAAATATTTATAATATCATCAGCCGAAAAATTAACAAATACGCCTACAATAAAAGAATTATTTTTTTTTATGTTTGCAAGAATTGAAGAAAAATTTTCGAATGAAATATATCTTTTACTTTTAGGATAAAAATTAAAACCAAGAAAATCAATATTATTCTGGATACAAAATTTTACATCATTTAATAATGTTAACCCACAGACTTTAATTTTTAATTTTTTCATAAAATATTTTATTTATCTAATAATATTAATTGCTTCTTTTACACACTCAAAATAAGTTAATTTTTCAAAGCAATAATCACCATCAACCTGAATTTCAATATCATTTGATAAATATTCAATTTCACATCTTTCTGTTTGATAATAATCAAAAAAATTTTTTAAATAACTAAATTTATTAAATAAAATAAATAAAACAACTAAAGCAGCAATAAAAAAATTCCATTCTTTAAAAGCAATAATATCCATTATTCCATCATTATTTTTTGCCTGATAAAACAAATTAAAATTACCAGCATATTTTTTACAATTGCCAATCAACAAATTTTTATAAACATATTCATTTCCATTTATTTTTAATTTGATTTTTTTATTTCGATATACGATAGCAGCATAAAAACCATAAAAAATATGAACAATTTTTTTTAAAAATTTATGACCCTGTAATTTAACCATTTTAACAATTAAGCCATCATATCCAATTCCTGTCATTAATATAAAATATTTTTTGTCAGTTTTAATTAAATCAATTTTATACTCTTCTGGATTGTATATGATTTTTTTTAGATTTTCATCAAGTTCTTCTGAGATATTTAATTCTTTGCATAATACATTTGAAGTTCCTGCTGGAATGATAGAAAATGATTTATTAAATTTAACTAATGATTGAATAGCGCCAGAAATAGTTCCATCTCCACCAACTAAAACAATTCTTTGATTTATATTTTGTTCAATTATTTGTTGAGAAACTTCTTTATTTTCAGTATAGTAAATTTTATATTGGTCTGGTTTTAAATATAACTCAATTTTTTTTTGAAATTCCTCTTTATCAAAACCCCCGGATTTAATATTAGCAATAAAAACAAATATCTCTTTTTCAGTTTTTTGATTTTTCATTTACTGAAACTTGTTCTTTTTCATAACGCTCATAAAAAAATCTGCGTGAACATTTTAACCATTCAGAAATTGAACTTGCTGTTATAATTACTTTCTCTGATTTTGTTTCCTGCTTATTTTCTTTTTCATTCATCATTCATTTTATTTAAAAAATTTTCATCAAAATCAGCATTTGACCATACATTTTGCACATCATCAAGTTCTTCTAATGCTTCAAGAAATTTATATACTTTTTCTGAATCAGTTTCTGAAAGTCGAACTTTTGTTTTTGGTAGCATAGAAACTGATGCTGATTCAATTTTATAATTATTATCTTCAAGAATTTTTTTTACATCTTCTAATTTTAATGGTTCGGATAAAATTTCAAATGTTTCATCTTCTTCAATAATATCTTCCACACCAGCATCTAATGTTAATTCTAATAATTTATCTTCTGTAACATTATCTTGTTTAGGAATAATAATTAAACCTTTTTTATCAAATAAAAAAGAGACACAACCACTTGAACCTAAACTACCATTATATTTATTAAAAACAGAGCGAACATCAGCAGCAGTTCGATTTCTATTATCAGTTACACAATCAACAATAACAGCAACTTTACACGGTGCATAACCTTCATAAGTTATTTCTTCATAAGATACACCTTCCAATTCACCAGTTGCTTTTTTAATTGCTCGTTCAATATTTTCAGCAGGCATATTTATCGCTTTTGCAGCAGCTATTGCTGTTCTTAATCTTGGATTCATATCAGGATCGCCACCGCCCTGCCGTGCTGCGACCATTAATTCACGAATACATTTTGTAAACATTTTTCCTCGCTGTGCATCAACTTTTGCTTTCTTATGTTTTATCGAATGCCATTTTGAATGTCCTGACATATAGTTTATCTCCTTTGATTATAAAATATTGATTGAATTATTTTTATTATGATTTTTTAATTTTGTCAATATAAATCTTAAAATTTTATTTCAAAAAAATTATTGATTTTCCCTTAAATAAATTGAACTTAAAAATTTTAGTAATCACTTTAATTAGAAAATTATTATACAATAATTCTAACTCTGATTTATTAAATATTTGTATTAGCTATCACAAAAAAAAATAAAACTTCTTTTTATAAGTAATAAAAAATTAAATCGATAAAGAAAAAGAAGAAGTTTTATTAGCAAAATCAGTTCCTTGCATAATTACTGCTGAAGGTGTGCCGCCTGATAGATTTATTGTCCAGGTATAATAATAATAATTGTTAGATATTGTTTCTGTTGGACCTGATATATTTGTCTGTGAAATTCCTGTTGCTGTTAAATTTGCTGATGCTAATTTTTCATTTGATTTTATTGTAATTATTAAATTATTTCCTTGAACCTCATTTTTTGTAAGTGTTAAAATAGGTGGATTCAAATCAACTCTTACTGTTCGTTGAATTGGTGCACTAATATTATTTGATGCATCTTTTGCCTGAACAGCAACAATATATTGACCTTCGCCTGATGCTGTAATAATTTCATTAAAAATACCTGATGAATCAACTATCTTTTCAATTACAGTATTACCATTTAATTTAATTATAAGTGTTGCACCACCTTCTGTTTTGCCACTCACATTAATATTTGTTGTTGAAAAAATTTGATTTTGTGTTGGTGATGATAATTGCACAACAGGTGGCTCAAAATCCACTATAAAATTACCGCTATACTTTGTATATACATTTCCACCTTCATCTTCTACTTCTATTTTTATTCTATTATCACCATTTCTTAATGGTAAATTTATTTTAAATTGTCCACGGCTATCTAATTCTACTGGTTTATTATCTATTTTTACTTTATTATCTTTATCTGTAAAACCAATTATTGGTAAAGTTGGTTTATTCCATACACCACCAAAATCAAAATTAAGTGGACGAACAATTTGTAAAAATGATGGTGGTATAGTATCTAATATCATTTCCTTTGTTATTGTTTGTTTTTTACCATCTGCTGTAACTGCTACTATTTTTATTTTATTTAAGCCATCAATAAGCATTAATTCTTTTTCAAAAGTATTGCCTGATATAGAAATATCTTCATCATTTACACTGACCTTTACACCGGCTGCGACTGAACCACGAATTTTTATTGTCCTTTTATTTGTTATATGTGGAAAATCACTTACTAATTTTATTATTTCTTCACCTTTTTCTGCCTCTTTTTCTTCTTCTACTTTCTCACCAACCTGCCATTCATTTATTTGTTCATCTGATAATTGTTTTGGTGCTTCTGGTGCTTGATTTGGTTTTACCGTGGTTGCCTGATTTTCTTTAACAATTACTTCACCTACTGCATTTTTTACTGATACCATTCCTTTAAAAACTGAAATATTTGTTGTTTTTGATGGTTCAACTGCAACACCAAAATCAGTGCCACGCACACCACAAACTGCAACTGGTGTTTTGACTTCAAAAGTAGATGTTGGTGTTTGTAATTTACTTACATCAAATTTTGATTTACCAAACCATAAATTTACATTAACTTTCTTTTCGCCATCTGCTGAAACTTTTACTTTATTAAAATCCATCGTTGTTGATGGTTTTATATCAATTACACTTCCATCACTTAGTTTAACCTTTGCTGTTGATGCAAAAAATGTTTTTACTTTATCGCCCTCTTCTAATATACTGCCCTTTACTGCTTTTTCTTCACCACCATCTTTTGCTCGTATTATTACTACTTTTCCTTCTATTTCTGTAATATCACCGATTTTATTTGCTGCATCAAGTAAAATTGTTACACCAATTAAAAGACAAAAAACAAAAAACAAAATTTTAGTTTTCATTTAAAATTCCTCCTCTCATTTATTCTTCATCATAATTTATTTTTAAAAATTTATCAATTAAAATTTTATACTTAATGAAATTTGATGTCCACCACTCTGTTCTAATTCTTCTGAAAATGTATCTTCCAGATAAGCATAATCAAGTGCAAATCCTAAATTACCTGATTCAAATTTAAAACTCATTCCACCGCTAAAATGACTATCATTTGAGCCTAATCTTATTCCAAAATTTTTTATTACCCACCATTCTACACCTGCATTAAATGCATACTCTTCACTAAATGATTCTCTTGTTAATTCTGCACTTAATAATAACTTATCTTCTATTAAATAATTTGATACACCTAATTTTATTATATTTGGTATTGTTTCTTTTGTCCCTGTTTTCCAATCTAATTTTGACCATAAATCCTGTACTACAAATGCTATATTCATTCTTTTAATTGGTGTATATAATAAACCAACATCAAATCCATAGCCATTTGCTTTTCCTTTATTTGTATATGTTAATCCACTGAATTTTGCTGTTAAATATTTGAATGATAATCCTGTTGAAATTTTCTTTGTTAATCTTGTGCCATAACTAATCTGATATGCTGAATTACCATAATCAAACATTCCTGTTAATGTTTTATTAAAATCTCGCTCTTCTATATCATCTATTCCAAACCCAAGCCACGATACGCCAAAACAATGATTATCATAAGGCACAACTGCACTTAAATAACTTAGTTTTCTATCAAGCGATAAATTTGATAACATAAATGATACTTCATTTCTCTCTATTTGCGAAAGACCTGCTGGATTATAATAATTTGCTGTTGCATCATCAGCAATTGCTGAAAATGCTTTACCAAGTCCCTGTGCTCGTGCGCCAACTCCTAATCTTAAAAACGCGCCAGCTCCACCACCTGCTGCATTTACATTTTCATTAAATACAAATATCAAAACTAACACACTAACTATTATACCTATTTTAAAATTCATAACTTAACCTCCTTAAATTTTAATTAAAATTAAGAATTCAAAATTTAACTTTTTTAAATTCTCAATTCTTAATTTCTTTCTTTTTATCTCCTAAAAAATAAAAAGGGGGGAGCAGGAGGAAAAATAGGAGTAAAACCTCCTGCTCGGTTTTTTAGGGGATATAACATCTAACCGATACTTTATTTACTTATTAAAAATTTTAAAGAACAAGAAGAGCAATTTTCATTGCTCTTCCTTCTTATTACTAAATTATCTTAAAACAGCGAGTTTCTTTATTACTCGTTTTGTTTCGCCTGTTAATGGATTTACACCTTCGACTACATAAATATATACGCCATTACCTACTAATTTACCATCACTATTTCTACCATCCCATTCAAATGTCTGAATTACTTCACCTTTGCCATCGCCTCTTGCTGCGCCACTCATTTGATATACTACATTTCCTGTGATATCATATATCTTTATTGTTATTATTGTTGTTTTACCTGTTTGCACATTAAATGTAAATCGTGTCGAACCTGCTGGTATATTATCTACATTTGCTGCTGAACCATAGTTTCTACCATACGGGAATGGATTTGGATAATTAAATGTTGAATCAGCATCAAGAAAACTTGTTGCAGAATCTGTTACTACAAATGATGGTGCGTAAGCAAATATATTGCCCTGTTTATCTGCTATTGTTAATGATGCTAATACATAATAATCATTTGCATTTGAACTGCTTCCACTTTGTGATGGTGCATTCTTTACTCCATAAGCAAATTCTACATCCTGTGGTAAATTTACATATACATATCCTTCGTTATCAATTGAAATTGAATTTATTGCTCCAAATTTTATTCCTGCTGCTTGTTTTATTTTACTTGCTTTTTTACTTAATACTAATTGCTCGCCATTTTGTGTCTCTACTATTACTACTGCTGATTGTTCATCTATACCTGAACCATTATCAGAAACCTTAAATAATCTCAATGATTTTGAACCCCAGTCTTCTTTTCTTATTGCTAATGCTGCGCCACTTGGTGGTGTCTGGTCAGTGAACAATCCATAAATACCACCTTCATTTACTTCTGCTTTTACTACTTTTAAATTCTTATCAACTTTATTCTCTTTATACCCTGCTACATAATCCCATTTATTTGTGCTTTCATTAAATTTATATAATGCTAATTTCTCGATATTTACCATATTACTAAATGCTGCATAAGATATATTTATTTCAACATTTTTACCTGTTGCTATTGATGATGCAAAATTGAAATTGTATGCAGTGCCAACTGCTTCGAGTTCGGTATCTGCTGCACTCGAACTAAATGATGGTGCTAATTTTATTCCACTTCTATTCTTTACCATTACAAATCGTTTAATTGCACCACTTACTTTATCCTTTCGTTCTACTGTTGCTGGTGTTATTGTTATTTTTGCATTATCACTCATTGCACCTGCTGGAACTATTACTTTTGCTCCCTGAATATTTTCTATTACTGTTGTTTCGCTTGCTACTACTAAGCCACTCTTTATGCCTGCTACACCTACACCTATATTACCTGCTCTATCTGCTCCTTTTACTTCTACATAAAAATCACTATCTGTTAAATTTTCAAATACATAATCATATTCATCGCCAAATATTTCATCGCTATTTGCACTATTTAATGTCATTACTTTTGTTTCTGCTAATATACCATTTGAGTATCTATATAATATTGGTACACTGGCTAAATCGTTATGTGTCTCGATAAATGCATATACATTTAAATTATTACCATCTGGCATTGCAAATACATCTATTACTGGTGGTTTTGAATCAAGCACAAATCTCTGTGATTTATATTTATTACTTACTTCATCTTCATAAGCATTGCCTGCTTTGTCTTTTACTACTAATTTTATCTCATAACTTCCATCTTCTAATTCCTGTATTGGCAAATAAGTTACTTTACCTGTTCTATCATATTCATCGCCTGCTATAAAGTGTAATGCATCCTGCGAACCTACTACTAATAATCCATCTTCTTCTCTTTCAAATGTAATACTTAAATCATAATCTGCTATACCTGTTGGATTAGAACCTGCCTGGTCACTTACATCACAACTAATTAATGGATATTTATTATTTGTAATAATTTCACCTGTTTTTCCATCCACTGAAATTGTGCCAGCAACTGGTTTATTCACATCTGCTCTAAATATTGATTTTCTTGTTGGTGCTGCATTACCTACACTATCTTTTACATTTAATTCGATTGTATTATCTTCACCTTCACTTATAGCCGAACTCATATGATATTTCAAGCCATCAATATCATCATAAGAATATTCAGTCTTTGCTTCTTCATTTATCTTTAATGAAATACTTGCTGCATCAATTGTTGAACCTGTTCCATTTAATTTTGCACTTACTAATGGTGTTAATTCATTTATAAAGCCTTCATTCTTATATAATGTTGTTGGGTCATCACCTGGATATAAATAAATTATTTGTGGTGGTTGGTTATCACATACTACTAATCTTCGTTCTATGTTGTAATTACCAAACTGGTCCTGTGCTATAAATGTTATTAAATTTATTCCTTCCATTAATTCTGATAAATATGATGTATGCCCTGCTTCATCTACTGCTTCTACAAACACTACTATTGGTTCTGCTTCGGTTAAATCTATATTAAGTGTGAATGAACCATCGTTATTTACTGATATTTCTTTTGTATCATTACCATTTATTGCCATCATTAATGTAAATTCTTTATTATCACTTGCCTGTCCTGTTATTGTAATCTTTTCTTCTTTTGTTGGTGATTCTATTTCTGGTATTACTAATGTTGGCGCTGTCTTATCTACATATACATTGTATGAAATTGTATTATCACCTGCTGCTAATTCAACTGTATATTCTTTTTCTGATAATGTGCTCACATCAATACTCTTTAATAAATCATTTTCTACTGCTTGTGATAATGTTGTTGTGCTGATTACTTCTGAACCATCTTTTAATCTTATTACTGCGCCGGCTGGTGCACTGCCATATATATCTAATGTATTCTTCATTACACTTGAAAATTTCTTTACACCTTTTTCTAAATATATTTCACCACTTTTTGCTTTATATACTCGTGGTGCTGCTGCTTTCACTGCACCTGCCATTGCTGCTGTTGAATTTGTAATTGAACCAAATGATAAATTACTTGCACTTGAATTTTGTGTTATTGTAAATGATATTTCTGACTTATTATTTAATTTATCAATTCCAATTACTTTTATTTGATTATTTCCTGAATTTAATATTACACCTTCTATTAACCATTCACCTGTATTTAATTCATAAGCAGCAATGTATGTATCACTGATATTTACTACAACTAATATATCAGATATTCCACTACCAATATCATAAGCATTGCCTTTTATTACAATTTGTGTATCTTTAAATATGCTATTTTCTTTTACATAAGAATTTATTGATGGAGCAATTGTATCAACAAAAACATTTCGATAAATACTATATTCTGTATCACCAAATAATAAACCATTATATTGATATGGTAATGAAATTATTTTGCTAAATGTCCCATCACTTGAAACTGTTATATCTGATAATTGCTGTCCATTTAACATAACTGGTATGCTTGCAAAACCTTTTGCATTACCTGTTATTGTTATTGATGATTCTTTTGTATAATTACCTTCATATTCTAATAATCCATTTATAACAATATATTTATTTGTGCCACTCGTTATAACAAAAGTTGAATCAGAACTTATGTTTCCTGCTTTATCAGAAACATAAACACTCACAATATTTTGTCCTTGCTCTAATTTAATTGAGGCATAAAATGCGCCATTTTCATAAGTTGGATAATCATAATTTGTTGTCTCTGCTTTTATATCATTATAAATTGAAATCATAATTGTATTAAATGGTGCCGCTGTTCCAAAAATATTTAAGTATTCGCCATAATTATAAGTATAATAATTAAATGTCGGTTGTGCAGGTTTTTCTGTTATAACATTAAATGTCATTTCTACTGAATAAGCACTTGCATTACCTGCATTATCTACTGCTTTTGCTACTAATGTTATTTGTGAACCTGAAAATGTAATATCTAAAATTTCAAAACTACCATTTGTTGCATCTGCTTTTACTGATGTGCCAACCTGAACATAGTTTGTTCCATCTACTTTATATGCACTTACTAATGAATTTGGTTCAGCTATACCTGTCAATTTTACACTATTTGTAGTTAAATATTTATTTGTATTTGTTATAACTGGTGGTGCTGGTGGTATATTATCATAAATGATTATAATTTCTTTTGATTTTCCACTTATTCCATTTGCGTTTTCTGCTGTTGCTGAAAAATGATTTATTCCCTGTAATAACTGAACATTATTAAATGTAAATTCGCCTGTTGTTGTATCATTTACTGTTATCATCGGTATAAAATTACCTATACCATCTTCATCTATCTTACCATCATTATCATCATCAAAACCATTAATTGGGTCTTCATCAACTAAACCATCACCATCATTATCAACCTGTCTATATAATCTAATGGTATATAAATTTCCAGTAACATCTAATTCACCTGTTATTGTAACACCATTGCCAATCATACTTGCATTAACAATATAATTTGCTGGCTGTGATAATACTGGTGCTGGTGGAACTACTGTATTTATAACAAATACTTCTACTGGCACTGATTCTGGGCTTAATGAATTGCCTGCTATATCTGTTGGGATTATTCGCCAGTAATAAATTCCATCTGCTAATTGTGTATCATATATATCGCCGATTATATTATTTACTACTATCTTATTTGTAAATTGACTATTATTTGCTAATTCTAATTTATATGATACTGCATCACTTACTACTTGCCAATTAAATGATACCCATTTACTATTTACTTCTTTTCCTTTTGTCGGATATAATAATTTTGCTGATTGTGGTGGGGTATTATCATAAATTACTTTAAATACTTTTGTATCAATTCCATCACTAATTCTTATTTCATTTTCACCTGATACTAATGTTCTTATCGCACTAAAAGTTGTTGCTCCACTTTGTTTATTTATATTCTGACCATTTATTATTACTGGGTCTTCTGCTCCGACTTTACCACTTATTGTTATTTCTGATGTATTTACTATCTTACCATCATAGATTGATGTTATTTCTAATGCTGAGCTTGTTATTACATTTATATAGAATGGAACAGCAGAAAAATCTGGTAATGATGTCTTATTACCTTTCTTATCTATTGCTACAATCGAATAATAAATACCAGGTGCTTTAACTATTGACGCTGGTATTGGTCCTGAATATTTATTATTTCCTTTTTCTGTTAATTTATATATACTTGCTTCATCTGTTAATTTCTGCTTTACGCTTACATATACATTTGCAATATCTTTATCTTCATCTGTCACTGTTGCTTCGATTAGTATTGCTTTTCTTTCACTTTCTATTACTGGATTATGAACTATTACTGGTGCTTTACCGACATCAACTCCATAAACTGATACATAGTAAAATTCTGCTGGTGGTTCTGGTAATACTTTTACTACACTATCACTTAATATTCTTATTGTATAGCATAAGCCCGGTGTTGTTACTATTGTCACTGGATTGCCTTTACTATCAAGTGTTTTATATGGTATATTGCCTACATAATATTTCTTTCCTGTTGTGTTATCTACTTTTTCTTCCATCTTTACATTAAATACTTCTGAACCTAACTCTGGTCTTCTATAATTTATTGAAATACTTGAAATTTTACCTGAAATTAAATTTACTCGAACAGGAACATTACTGCCTGCTAATGCTGTATCAACTGGTGTATGTTCTACTGCTACAACTGTTTTTACTTCTGCTGGTTTTACTACTACTTTTACATACGGTTCTGGTGGAACTGGATATGATACTATATTGCTATCGCTATCAACAACACTTATTGCATAATAAACTGCTTTACTTGAACCTATTGCTTCTTTACTTATTGTTCCTGAATATTTTGAACCTGAAATATTTGTCATTGGTATTATTTTGCCACTTGCTAAATTTTCATAAGTATTAAATAATAATTTTACACTACCTGCTGCTAATGTTTTATCATCCGTTACTTCTGCTTCTATTACTAAATTATTTCCTTCTTTTATTTCATAAATTGGACTATGACTTATTACTGGTGGTGCGCCACTGCCTATACTAACCTCAACAAAATATGGTTTTGCTGGTGGTGCTGGATTTATTGCTAATTCACCTGATACACTTCTTGCTGTTATTGTATAAGCAAATCCTGGAACCTGCACTAATTCTGCTGGTATTGAACCAATATAATTTAATCCATCTGTTGTGGTCATTGGTAATAAATATTTTCCACCTTTTGATGTGATTACTTCTATATTTACTGATGCTATTGAATCATTACCAGATGCCCTTACTTCTGCTGTTATTGTTTGTGCTATGCCTTTTTGTACATTCGTTAATGTATAATGTATTATTTCTGGTGGTGAACCAACTGCTATATAATACATCTTATCAACATCAGGTAATTGTGTTATTAAATTGTTTATATTTATTGCTTCAATTTTATAGAATACGCCTGGTGCTTTTACAAATGTTGCTGGTATTTCAAAACTATAATTATTTCCTGCTATTTTAATCATTTCATATATTGCTGCTTCCTGTATCTTGCCTGTTTGACTTATATATATTCTTACTTTTGATATTCCTTCACTATCACTTGCAATTGCTGTTATTGGTATCTTCTGATTACTTAATGATGATAATACTGCATAATGTGTTAATGTTGGTGGCACAGAACGACCTTTAATATTTACATAATATGGGTCATATTTTTCATCTGGTATAGTTGTCTTTAAGCCAGTTGTATCTTCGGCTACTATTCGATATTTAATAAATGGTGCTATTACTTTGTTGCCTGGTATTATTCCTATATATTCGCCTGTTGCACTATCTATCTTCATATCTACTACACCAACATTCAAACTCTTATCTGAATATGTCACTCTTACTTTGCCTAAATTATTATCTGCATCACGAACAATTGCTTTTATTATTATATCTTTCCCTTCTATCTGTTCTATTATTGAATAATGTGAAATTTCTGGTGGATTACCTACACTCTTCTTTATTCCAACAAAATATGCTGGATAAATTAATTCTGGTTTTATACTCTTATTGCCTGCTGCGTCAATTGCTTCAATTCGATATTCAAAACCTGGCTCTTTTATATAGCCTGCTGGTATTGTTAAACTATATATACTATCTGTTGTTTTTAACATTGGTATTGGATATTCTGCATTATTAAATAATGTTTTAACTCTTGCTATTACTGAAACTATTGTATCATCAATATCTGTTACTGTTGCATTAATTTTTAATACTGCACCTTCTAATGTATCGCTTAATGCTGAATGAACTATTACTGGTGGATAACCTGTTGATTTCTTCGTTACTTCTACAAAGTATGGGTCATATTGTGCTTCTGGTTTTAATGCTATATTGCCATCTACATCTATTGCTTTAATTCTATATGTAAAGCCAGGTTGTCTTACTATTGTCATTGGCAATGTTGCTGTATAAGTATCACCATTCTTTGTCATTAATATTGTTTGTTTTATTGTTGTTGCTGCATTTACTATTTCTATTTCTGCTTTTGATACACTATTTGCTGCATCATTATCTACTATTATTGCGCTTATTGTTACTGCTTCGCCTTCATTTACTGCTCCTACTTTACTATGATAAATTACTGGTGGATTGCCGGCTGATATTACTGCTGGTTTGACTCCCACAAAGTATGCTGCTTCATTTACTGCTGGTATTGTTGTTATATTATTCATTTCATCTTTTGCGGTTATTCTATAATTAAAGCCCGGTGTCTTTACATCTGTGCCTTTTATTACTGCTCGGTATGTATTTTGTGTGCCCGGCACTTTTATCATACTTATTATTTTTGGTAATGCTGTTGTTCCATAACTATATGTTAAATATGCATCAGTTATTGTATCATCAGCATCTGTAATTTCTGCTGTTATCTCAATATTATTATTTTCTATATATTCACCAGTTAATTTTTGATGACTTATTATCGGTGGCTCGCCTGAACTTACTGATTTTACTATATTTACAAAATATGGTGAATATTGTAATAATGGTGATGCTGTATTTAACCCTTCTGTATCCTGTGCTATTATTCTATATTCTATACCTGGCTCTTTTAACCAATCTTTTGGTATTATTGCATTATAATCATCTGCGCCTGAATTTGTTAATAATAATTCATATACATTACCTGTTGCTACCTGTTTTATTATTGCTTTTACTGTTCCTACATTATTATCTTCATCTTCTACTATTGCTGAAAGTTCTACACCTGTTGTTACTTCTGATAAAATTATATCTGATAATTTATTATGAAAAATTTCTGGTGCTACACCTGTTATTGCTCCACTTGTTAATGGCACATATATCTTTACAAAATATGGATTTAAACCTATTGCTGGGTCTTCAGTTATTAATCCTGTTTTATCAAAAGCAATAATCTTATATTCAAAGCCTGGTTCAACTACATCTTTTCCACTTAATATTGCTGAATATTCATTATTTCCTTCATTTATCATTATTAGTTCTTTTGGTGTTGCTACATTTGCTGGTTTTATTCGAACTATTGCATAATCAAGATTATCATCAGTTATTTCTGCTTCAAATCTTATTGTTGCGCCAACAACTGTATCGCCCACCTTTTGATGAACTATAACTGGTGGAACTGCATTTATTGCTAATGGTTTTATCACACTTACAAAATATGGACTATATTGAATCTCTGGTAAATTTGCGACTAACTTACTTGTATCTTCTGCTATTATTCTATATTCAAAGCCCGGTGCTTTTATTATTGTCGATGGTATCATTGCTGTAAATTTATCATTTGCAAAATACATCTTTATATCATAATTACTTGCTTCATTTATTGGTTTTATCCTTACTATTACTTTATTTCTATCAAGATTATTATCATCATCTGTTATAACTGCTTCTATTTTTGCTGCTGTATCTCCTTCTAATAATTCGGTTATTCTATTGTGTTTTATTACTGGTGCTTTGCCTATTGCTGTTTCTTTTATTACCTGCACATAATATGGTGCATACTGAATTTCAGGATTTGTTGTTTTTAATAATTCTGTATCTATTGCTACTATCCTGTAATTTAAGCCAGGTTCAAGAACTTCGTTTGCTGGTAATTCTAATTTATACAATGTCTTATCGCCTGTGTCCTGTATCATTGTCCTTACAAATGGTATATTATCTGTTGGTCTTGTAAATTCGATAAATACCTTGCTTAAATTATTATCCATATCATAAACATTTGCTGTAAATAAAGCATTCTTATTTGCTATTAATTTATCTACTTTTGAATGATATATTTCAGGTGCTGAACCTGTTACTGCTTTTCTTGTTACATTTACAAAATATGGGTCATACTGAATACCTGGATTATATACTTCTAATTTTGTCTTATCAACTGCTTTTATTCTATATGTAAAGCCTGGTGATACTACTTTCTCTTTTGGAACTGTAAATGAATAATTATTGCCACCTGTATTTATCATTTTATATACTGATGCTATTAATTCATTGAAGCCTTTTATTTCTACGAATACTGCATTTGTATCAAGGTTATAATCTGCATCTGTTACTGTCGCGGTTATTACAGTTATCTCGTTCTCTATTTTATCTGATATTTTATTATGTGTTATTACTGGTGCATTACCTGTTACTTGTCCTTTTGTCACATTTACCCAATACGGATTTGTTGTTATTTCTGGCTTAAATGCTACTTTTCCTGTCATATCAGTTGCAATAATTCTATAATTAAATCCAGGTGCGGTTATCATTGTCTTTGGTATTATTACACTATAACTACCTGAACCTGCTATTGTTTCTGACATTGTAAAGAATGATGGTGTTGCATTTAATGGTGTCTTAAACTCTACTTCTATAAACGATAAATCACCATCAACATCAGTTACTTGTGCTGTTATTATTGCATCATTGCCTTCTGTTAAATCACTAATTTTTTGTGCTATTATTTCAGGTGTTGAACCTGTTAATGCACCTTTATTTACCATTACAAAATATGGTTCTGCCTGAGCATTTGGTTCTTCTGTTCTCAGTCCTGCTGTATCAACTGCAACTATTTTAAAAGCAAAACCCGGACTCTTTACTTCTGCGCCTGGTATTATTCCTTCATAAATATTATTTCCTTTTGCTTGCATTTCAAATATCAATGGTGTTGCTAAATCAGGTCTCATCATTCCTATAAATGCTTTAAATAGATTATTATCTACATCTGTTATTTCTGCACTTATACTTACTGAGTCACCTTCTATTACATTTGATAATTGATGATAATATGTTATTGTTGGTGGCAAACCAACTGCATTTGCCTTTTTTATTGTTACCCAATAACCTTTTTCTGTAATTGAAGGTAAACTGCTCATTAATCCATATTTATCTACTGCTATTATTCTATATTCAAAACCTGTGCCTTTAACTTCAACACCCGGAATTGTAATTGAATATGTCTCACCTGCTGTATAATTCGGTGTCCCACTTTCTGGCATTAAACCAAATGTTATTGGATAATTTAATTCTGGTTTTCTTATTTCTATCATTACATTTACATATTCATCTGCATCAGCATCCTCTATTTTTGCTCTTATTGTTAAATCTGTATTTTCTGTTGCTTCAATTATTCTTTGATGTGTTATTATTGGTGCTACACCAGTTGCTGCGCCACGAACTTCTACATAATTTGGTGCATTTATTAATACTGGTGATATTGTCCTATTCCCTGCACTATCAACTGCATAAATTCGATATTCTACACCTGGCATACTTAATTCTGCTGGTGAGATATATACGCTATAATCATCACCTGTTTTTTGCATATCATATTCAAGTGTAACCCCATAACCTGGCACATTTAACCATACATATACTCTTGCTAAATCATTATCTGCATCTGAAACTAATGCATTTATTGTTAAACCATCGCTTTTTAATACACTCATTACTGGTGTATGGGTTATTGATGGTGCTGAACCTGTTGCACCACCTTCTATTACACTGACCCAACCTGGATTGTCTGTCAATGGTGGATATACTGTTTGATTACCTTCGGTATCGGTTGCGTATATTCTATATAAGAAACCAGGTTCCTGCACATCACTTGTTAATAATAATGCTCTATATATATTATCACCATTTGTTGCCATTATTATCTTATATGGTGTTGATGTTAATGTCCTTTGTAATTGTAATTCTACTACTCCTATGTTATTATCATCATCTATTATTTCTGCTTCGACCATATATGTATCATTTGCTATTAATACTGATGGTATATTAACAGAACTAATTGTCGGTGGATTTCCTATTGTTGTTGTTGTAACTACATTAACTAAAATTGGATCATTTAATAATGATGGATAATATTTTGTTGCGCCTCTATTATCTTTTGCTCTTATTCGATATTTAAAGCCAGGTGTATTTATTAAATAAGTAAAATTACTAAAATTAAATTGATATACTGAATCTGAAATTTGTTCAAATAAATATATCTCTTCTGGTGCATTTATACTTGCACTTCTATAAACAAGTGCTACTTCTGTTATGTAATCATTTATATCATTATCATAAACATTTGCAAATAAAGAAACTGAACCATCATTTTGAACAAGTGTTTGAGAAATTGGAGTATGCTCAATAATAGGTGGATTATTTGAAGTATCGCCTGTTAATGGAACTGATACGAAAAATTTTTCTGCCATCGGCATAGTAGTCATATTTCCGCTATTATCAACTGCTACAATACTATAACCAAAGCCAGGATATACCACTAAATTGCCTGGTAATTCATAAGTAAATAAATTATTACCTTCATAATTCATAATAAATTCGTATTCTGCTGCATTTGGATTCTGTTGATACTTTAAATAAACATTTCTTAAATTATCATCAAATACCATTGCACTTATATTTATTGGTTGATTAAGTATCGCTGTTTGTATTGGATAATGCTCTATTACTGGTGCTGATAAATTCCTTACTTCTACTGTATATGGTAGCAAACTCGTCATTGGTTCTATTGTTTGTTGTAATGCGAAATCTCTTGCTGATACTCTTATTCCTATATATGGTGAAATAATATCGTTTGCTTGTAACATTACTGAAAATATATTATCGCCTGCATATTCATCGCCATTTACTCCTTCATCATTCATTATATATTCTTTTGGCACTGTCCAATTTGGATTTGATAAAATTACTTTTACTGTCGTTGTATCAAGGTCTCCTTCATTATCTATTACTGAAGCTTTTACTATTACATCACTTGCACCTTCTGATAAATATATTGTATTATCAGGTAAGTAAATTGTAATTGATGGTGGTGTGCCTGCTGCAAATTCTACTACTTTTGTATCTGAATGAATAAATCCTGCTTTATCTGTTACTATTATTGTTACTTTTTCTAATTGATTATCACTAATTGCAAAACCAGGTGCTACTCCATTATTTAACCACGCTTCTTCTAAATTATAATTATCAGGCGAAATGTAAACTGTTTTTGGTGTATTTTCTTCTATTATCGCAATACTTATTGCGCCTCTATAACTTGAATCAACATTACCATATTCATCTTCTGCCTGTATTGATAAATATATTTGACCATTTCTAACCTGTGTTGGTGGAATTGCACCAATATTATATTTATATGCTGCGTTAGGTCTTGATACAAAATTTATTACATCAGAATATAAGCCAGTAGCACTTGCCCTTAACTCTGTATAGGCACTGACTTTACATTTTACTGAAAATATTGCTATACCATCTTGAACTTGCTTTGTATAAGAAGTAACCTCATTTCCATTTTCATAAATTACTGCATTGTCACCACTTAATACTTCTAAATTTACATTTGTTGTATTATCAGTTTCAATTACATTGTTACCTGCATCTGTTACTTTTACATATATTGTAACTTCATTATCTATTCTTGGTTCACCAACCATTTCTATCTTTAATTTAACTGGTGTTCCTGAACCAACAAAATTTACTATTCCTGTGCAACTTGAAACTCCTGTTGATGTAAATGTTGCTTCATAATCTCCTGCTGTCATTGCTGTTACTGCAAATTGTGCTATTCCATTTCTTACTGTTTTTTCTGGTGCTGATAATAATGTTAAACCACTCTGTAAATTAGTTATATTTACTATTGTCGAACTATCATTTAATAAAACATTCCCATAATTATCACATAATGCAACTGATACAAATAATGTATCACCTGGAATACCCGGAACTTGATTTACTATATTTACACTTAATTTTGCTTTTTCAGCCGGTAGCATTTTAATATCTGATGAAATTGATGGATATGTATTATTCAAAGAAACATAAAAATTATGTTTTATAAATGCTATTCGTCCTGGTCTGAATAGAATTGTTGCTACACCATTTGTAAAATTTATTTCTGTATAATTAACTATATTATTATTAACTACAAAACCAAATTCATTTAAATATGCATTTGGGTCATCAATTAAGCCAAATTGGCTATATAAGTTATTACGATTTTGATTATCAAAATAATAATTTATTTGTCCCATTCCTGTATAATTTACAAAATTGCCCATTTTATCAACTGTCTGTAATACTACCTGTATTTGATTATCTGATACTTCTAATTCTATTGGATAACCACCTAATTCTGTGCAACTTACATTATTTTGTCCAATAAAAATTTGAACACAATCTGCAAAACCTACTTTTATCTCTGCTGTATCTGATTGTGTAAATTGTATCTTTGTATCTGATGTAAAAATTGAGCACTGAAATACACCCATTTCAAGCGGTTCTATTGTTATAAATGGTGGTCCCATAGTAAAGGAGGACATATCTAACATTCCACTTACTGTATTACCATCAATGTTCCCAAAACTCGTATTTATGAGTCGAGCATTACTTGAAATTGTAACTGATACATTACCTTGATAACTACCTGATAAATTACCATATTCATCTACTGCTAATATTCTTATATTTACTGGTCTGCCAATTCTTAAATCTGTGAAATCTTCATCTATGTTGAAATCATTATCATTATCAAAATTATCAATTTCATCTTCATCAATTGCACCATCATTATCATCATCTCGACCTGCTCCAAATACTGCTACTATACCTTTTGGAATTATCTTAAAAGTAAACATTGAATAAGAAGATAAATATTTTTGCTCTGGACCAATTTCTATACTATTTAATGTTATTGATAGTTGTTGATTATCAAACATAAATGAATTAGGTATATTTCTTTTTGCTGTCAATAAAATACCTAATACTGTTGTATCATTAGGTGTTAATTCAACTCCATTTTCTATATTTAAATTATAATCAAGACTATCGAAAGGAAATTCTGCTATTAAATAATCTGTATTATCAATAACATTATCGCCATTGCTATCTTTGTATAAACTAATTGTATCGCCGATATCTTTTACTGGTTGTGGTAAATTTATATTAAAATTTTTTGCAACTACTGTATCATTTGAATTATTTAAAATATTAAATAAAAGAAGTGGCTTAATTGTATTTGGATTTATTATATTAGTAAATAATTCTTTTAATTCGATAATTATATTTGTATCACCACCAGGTCCACCTTGATTTCCTGATAAAACATTAAATAATATTTGTGATTTTGAAACAAGTATCGGATATGTTCCATCTGATTTATAGCCCTCAACTGCAATTTTATATGGTGTATTTGGTGGTAAATACATTATTTCATAATTTGTAGTATCTAATGGTATTTGAGATATTCTCATAGGAGAATTAAAAGATGGTTCTGTATTATCTGTTTGTTCATATATTATATCATGCCATTCAACTTCTGGATTTGTATCATTATTCCACTCAACCATTATATGCCCAAGTCCAACGCCATAAGCATTCGCTGTAAAGAAAGTAACCTGTCCTTGAACTGGCTGTAATATTATTTGTCCGATATATATATAAGTATCATAATATCCTTCTGCGTATCTACCTACTGGCTGGTATCCATCTTTTATGACTTCTATATAATAACTATCGCCTTCACTTAAATTGAAATTAAACATTCCATCAATATATGTTATTATACTATCATAAAATACTTCATTCTTAAAGAGCCTTACTTCTGCATCGGCGATTGGATAATTATTATTATCTTTTACTACACCGCTTATTGCAAATCCTCCCATTCCGCCGCCTACTGGCTGTAATATTATTTGTCCGATATTTACATAAGTATCATAATATCCTTCTGCGTATCTATCTACTGGCTGGTACCCATATTTTATGACTTCTATATAATAACTATCGCCTTCACTTAAATTGAAATTAAACATT
>DAONJL010000007.1:58158-58516 GCA_035405645.1 bacterium
CACCGCTTATTGCAAATCCTCCCATTCCGCCGCCTACTGGCTGTAATATTATTTGCCCGATATTTACATCTGTATCATAATATCCTTCTGCGTATCTATTTACTGGCTGGAACCCATCTTTTATGACTTCTATCCAGTATGTATCCGGTGTTAATCCAATAAAATTAAACATTCCTCCTGTCACGGTCTGCCTGCTGTCATAAAAACTTCCATTTTTAAATAAATTTACTACTGCATCATATATCCCATTTGAATCATTTCCATTTATTACACTTCCACTTATTGCAAATGGAACTGGTCCGGCTGGCTGTAATATTATTTGCCCGATATTTACATCTGTATCATAATATCCTTCTGC
>DAONJL010000007.1:58616-105421 GCA_035405645.1 bacterium
TCATATATCCCATTTGAATCATTTCCATTTATTACACTTCCACTTATTGCAAATGTCTGTTGGGCATAATATTCTGCTGAATTTATTATATCTGTTGTTTGTGAATATATATTTTCACCTGTTGTTGAATCCTGCGCATATACATTCGCTGGATTTACTATAAATTTTATTGTTGCATTACTTGTAAAACTATATGTCGTGCTTACTAATACTAATAAATTTTTTGTTGTGCCTGCTCCCACTATCAATTGTGGATTTAATTGCATCATCTTTTGAAAATTATCACTATAAAATGATGTATCACTACTTATCGCTGGTTCTACTCCATTTTCATATTGTCCATTTCCATTTTCATCTATTACTATCTTTATCTCACTATATCCATATTGCCCATTTATTGTACCGGTCTCTTCTACTGTTATTTGATTTACTTTTATTGGTCCGGTCTCACCTGCACTTATCTTTATTTGCATTACGGGTATATCAGTATGTTCACCTGCTATTATCACTCCTCCAATCGGCATACTTTCGCCTGCTTCTACTTTTATACTGCTTATTACTCCTATATATTCTGCTGAATTTATTATATCTGTTGTTTGTGAATATATATTTTCACCTGTTGTTGAATCCTGCGCATATACATTCGCTGGATTTACTATAAATTTTATTGTTGCATTACTTGTAAAACTATATGTCGTGCTTACTAATACTAATAAATTTTTTGTTGTGCCTGCTCCCACTATCAATTGTGGATTTAATTGCATCATCTTTTGAAAATTATCACTATAAAATGATGTATCACTACTTATCGCTGGTTCTACTCCATTTTCATATTGTCCATTTCCATTTTCATCTATTACTATCTTTATCTCACTATATCCATATTGCCCATTTATTGTACCGGTCTCTTCTACTGTTATTTGATTTACTTTTATTGGTCCGGTCTCACCTGCACTTATCTTTATTTGCATTACGGGTATATCAGTATGTTCACCTGCTATTATCGCGCCTCCAATCGGCATACTTTCGCCTGCTTCTACTTTTATACTTGATAAATTATAATCTGTTATTGTTGCTATTCTACCGGAACCATTAGTATTTTGTTTTAATGAACACGAAAAGTTGAAAAATAGAAATGTTGAAGACATATAGCCTATTATTGTTATTGTTTCACCAATTATTCCTGCATCATTTTTTACTTTCATTGTTAAGATTAAATATGTTGTATCATTTGGTGGTATTAAAATTTCATTATTAAACATATCTCCATTTCCCATAATTTCCCCAATAAATTGGTCACCTAAATCAAATCCATTTTTATTTGTATCAACAAATAAATAAAATGAATCAGGAATATTATAATAATTATATGAACCAGATTTCGCAAGATGTAATGAAATTAATGTATCCGCTTCAGAAAAAGGATTAAAAATTGAAATATAAGACATCACTACATTTTCAGCACCTCTTGGAACACTTATATCTGACAAAGGTAAAAAATCACATTCAATATCAAATAATGTAAATGTTCCAAACCCTGGTGGAGAAAATATAGGAGATGGTGGTGCTGGTGGGGCATTTGAAAAAATTATTCCATTTTGTGGTAAATAAAATCTTACTGTATCACCAATATTACCTATATTGGAATAATTAACCACTAATAAAAATTGAACTGTCTCATTATTATTAATTGGTTTAATTCCAGAAAAGCAAATTGAATCTTCTAAAAAATTATTATAATAACCATACTCTTGATCAGTATCCCATTCCAAAATACCATTCATATTCACATCAATATATAAAGATGCACCAGCGACAATTAAAGGATTAGAACCTTCTCTCTTAATATATATAGAAGTTATTGTATCAGGAGCAGAATTGCTATGCACATTAATTATTAAACTCATAAAATTATACTGACCATATCTTATAGTTGTATCAGGCACACTAAGAACATTAACATCAATTGTAGCATTAACCTGAAATAAAAAAGTAAAAATAAATAATATAATTAAAAGAAATAACCCTTTAAAATTTTGCATACCATTCACCCTCCCTATTATTAAATTTTCTTTTTGATTCATATTTTTTTCCTCCGATCTTTATAATATTTTTTTCTATTTATATTATACTCAATCATTTGAAAAATAGCAAATTTTTTTATAGTGATTTTTTTCACTTTCATTATTTTTTCCTATATATTTCATACCCCAAAAATTTATTTTTCATTTTGACTTTCATTATATCATATTTTTTTTTTATGTCAAGCAAACCACCAAATTTTGTTTTTATCAAAAAACAATCTAATATCTCGAATATTTTTATATTTAGCAAATTTGCGATTATTATGCGTTTTTAATTTGTAGAATTTTATAAGATTACAAAAAATTATTAATAATAAAAAATATTTTTTTTATAATAATTCTGAATACAAATATTTATGATTAAAAAAATTTTTATTCGTATTATTCGTGCAAATTTGTTTTTATTCGTGTTTTATTTCTTATTTGTAAATTCGTGTTTATTCGTGGTCAAAAAATAAACCTGAAATGTTTGCAAAAGGATAACCACGAAGTTGTTGAATTTTAAAAAATATTTCATTTTACATCTTGACAAATTGAATTTTTGTGCTATATATATATATAAATGTCTATTCAGGACGATAAATTTAATTTTTTAAGTTATTGTCAAAATTAAATCAATATTTAATGAAGAAAAATTTTTTTATTATTATATGTAGTTGTGCATTTTTTCTTTATTTTTTTAATTGTTCATCAAAGAAAGAAAAAAAAGTGGGAGAATATAAAGATACTCCAATTAAATCAGATACTGAAATTGCTTATGATGTTGTTAAAAATTATTTTTTAAATTTTCAAAATAAAAATGTAGATGGTATTTTAGCGAATTATTCTAAAAATAAAAATAATAATTTATTTTCAAAAGAATATTTTACTGAAATTTTTAATAATACTGAAAAAATAAATATTGAATTAGCAAATGAAAAAATAAATACAAAAGAAAATAATGAAATAGAAATAAATGTAGATGTAAAAATAACTCTTACTTTTACTAATGAAATTAGTAAAACAAATATTTATAAAGAACAATTTTTTTTAATTAAAGAAGATAATTGGAAAATATATAGCAGGAATTATTTGTAAAGGAGAGATAATGAATAATTGCATTTTTTGTAAAATAATAAATAAAGAAATAAAATCAGAAATAGTTTTTGAAAATGATTTTGTGATAGCAATAAAAGATATAAATCCAGTAGCACCAATTCATTTACTCGTGCTACCAAAAAAACATTTTGTAAATTTATTGGATTTGAATGACGATAATATTTTATCAGAAATTTTTAAAGCAATAAAAATATTAAGTAAACAATATAATATTTCAGAAAAAGGTTTTCGAGTTGTAAATAATTGTAATAAAGATGGTGGACAAACTGTTGACCATATTCATTTCCACTTATTAGGTGGTAGATTTATGACCTGGCCACCAGGTTAAAATTTTTTAAAAAAGGAGAAAAAAATGTCTCTTAAAGAAAAAATACAGGATGATTTAAAAAAAGCAATGAAAGATCGTAATGAGCAGAGAGTAAATGTTTTGCGTTTATTATTATCTGATATTAAATATGCTGAAATAGCAGCAGCAAACAATTTTGAAGATGATTATATTTTTGGTGTAATAAATAAAGCAATAAAAAAAAGAGAAGAGACAATTGAACAATTAAAAAAAACAAATAGAACTGATTTATTAGAAAATGAAATAGCAGAATTAAATATTTTAAAAGAATATCAGCCAAAACAATTAAATGATGATGAATTAAAAGAAATTATAAAAGAAGTAATAAAAGAAGTAAATGCAGTTTCAATAAAAGATATGGGGAAAGTAATGGGAAGTGTGATGAGTAAAATAAAAGGAAGAGCAGCAGGTAGCAAAGTAAGTGAATTAGTAAAACAAATGTTAAGTACAAATTAAAAATTTCAAATCAAAAAATTTTTTCAAAAAATAATAATTAAATAAATGATTATTAAGAGGGCATTTTTTAATAGAAAAGCAGTTGATGTTGCAAGAGATTTATTAGGAAATATTTTAGTGAGAAAATTTGATGATGGTAAAATAAAAGAATACAGAATTGTTGAAACAGAAGCTTATTCATCAAATGATGAAGCATCACATTCATATAATGGCATAACAAAGAGAAATGAAGTTATGTTTGGCGAACCGGGTTTTACTTATATTTATTTATGTTATGGTTTTTATTATATGCTAAATATAACAGCAGAAAAAAAAGGTGTTGGTGGTGCTGTTTTGATTAGAGCATTAGAACCATTAGATGAAGAAGATTTATTACAAATTAAACAAGCAAACAATCTGTTAACTAATGGTCCTGGAAAATTAACAAAATATTTGAATATATCAATAAAAGAAAACAAAACTGATGTATGTAATAAGAATAGTTCTATTTTTGTAAAACAAATAAAGAATAAAAATTTTGAAATAGAAGAAGCACCAAGAATAGGAATAAAAATTGGATTAGACAAATTCTGGCGGTTTTATATTAAAAATAATATTTATGTTAGTCAAAAAAAAAAGGAAATATAAACGACATAAAGATTATTATGATATTGATTTACACGGCTGTGATTGTGATGAAGCAATTCAGAAATTAGAAAATTATATTGAGAATAATGCGTTTTTCGAGAATAAAAATAAAGTATATATAAATCACGGTAAAGGCACAGGTAAATTGGCAAAAGCAGTAGCAAATTTTTTAAAAAATTGTAAATTTGTTTCAAAATTTGAATATGCACCTTTTTATCAAGGTGGTAGCGGTATAATTATCGCATATTTAAATTATGATTGAAAATAACCAAATTACAAATTTTATTCAAAGTCTTGATATTGTTGCAGTGATTGGAAATTATCTGCCGCTTAAAAAAGCAGGTAAGGATAATTATAAAGCACTATGTCCATTTCATCACGAGAAAACTCCATCTTTTATGGTAAGTAGTAGAAAACAAATTTTTCATTGTTTTGGTTGTGGTGTCGGTGGTAATGCTATTTCTTTTATTATGAAATATGAAAATATTGATTTTATAAATGCTGTGAAATTACTTGCTGATAAATATGGTTATAAACTTGATTTCAAATCTAAATCTACTGATTATTCTTCTTATTATTCTGTAATGAAAGAAATAAATGAATATAATCATAAAAATATTTTTAAATTTTCTGAACCTTATGAATATTTAATAAAACGAAACTTTACTCAAGAAACAATAAAAAAATTTAATATTGGTTATGGTGCTGATAATAATGCTTTTTTTAATTTTGTTCAAAAAAAGAAAATTGATGAAAAAATTTTGTATGCTCTTGGTTTAATTTATTATACTGCAAATAATACAATCCACTATCGTTTTAATAATCGAATAATATTTCCTATTTTTGATATAACAAATAAAATTATTGCTTTTGGTGGTAGAATCTGGCAGGATGATAATTCAAAAGAATTAAGTAAATATATTAACTCACCTGATAATCCAATTTATAAAAAAGGAAATAATTTATATAATTTGAATTTAGCAAAAGATTATATTCTTGAAGAAGATTATTGCATTCTTGTAGAAGGCTATGTTGATGCAATTATGTTATATCAGGCTGGAATAAAAAATGTTGTTGCTTCGCTCGGCACTGCTCTGACTGAAAATCAAGTTAAGTTAATTTCAAGATATACAAGAAATATTTATGTAATTTATGATGCTGATTTAGCAGGCAAAAATGCAATTGAAAAAAGTATTGAATTATTATTAAAAGAAGGAATAATACCAAAAACAATTGAACTTGAAGAAGGACTTGATCCAGCTGATTTTATTATTAAATATAACGCAGAAGAATTTAAAAATAGAATTAAAAAAAGTATTTATTGTCTTGATTATAAAATTGAACGATTATTAGAAAAATATGATGTAAATGATTTAAATCATAAAAAAATAATTTTAGAAAATTTTTTCCCATTACTTAATTTAACTGATTTAATAACAAGAAATACTTATAATAAAAAACTTGCTGATTTATTAGGAGTTGATGAAAAAGTAATTGTAGCAGAATTTAATAAATTTTTAGAAGCAACAAAAAAAAGCATAAAATATAAAGAAGAAAAAAGAGAAACAGAAAAACAAAAAATAGCAATAGATGATTTATTATTTGAATTATTAGCAATAATGTGTATAGAGCCAAAATCAATTAAATTTATAGAGCAATCAAAAAATGAAATAGAAATACCAGAAGAAATAAAAAATTTTTTTGAGTTTGCTTTTAAAAATAAATACTTAAATATAAACGAATTTATAAATGAGGATGAGGAAATAATAAATAAAATAACTGAAAAAATGCTTGAAATTGAAAATAAACTTTTTAATGATGAAAGTGAAAAAGAAAATAAAAAATTACTTGCACAATATTTAAATGATGTATTGAATAAATTAAGAAATAAATTTTCCCAAAAAAATATTAAATTATTAACAAATCAATTAAATAAGAATCAATTTAACAAAGAACTTTTTCAACAAATAATATTATTACAAAAAAAAATTAAAAATAAATCATATATAATGGAGGTTGATTAAAAAAATGAAAAATGACATTGCAAATTTAGCTTCAGTGAAAAAATTAATAAAATTTGGTAAAGAACAGGGATATGTGTCGCACGATGATATAAAAGAAATGTTACCTGAATCTATTACAGAATCTGATAAGATTGAAGAAATTTTTGAATTATTATTAAAAAACAATATTGAATTAGTCGATGATACTGATTTAGAAAATTTAGATGATGAATTTTCAGAATCAAAAATTGAAGAATTTATAAAAAGTGAAAAAAATGCTGATAATATAAGAATGTATTTACATGATATAGGCGATATAAAATTACTATCACCAGAGCGAGAAATTAAATTGGCTAAACAAATTGAGAATGGTAATGCTATAATAAATGAATGGGTTTTAACTACATTTTTCCCTTTAAATCATTTTTTAGAATTAAGTCAAAAAGTTCTGAAAAAAGAAGTGAACTTAAAATCACTTGTTCAGGTTCGTAAAACAGAAAAATTATCAAATAGAGAAATAAATAATTGGTTAAAAAGAATAAGCAAAACATATAAAAAATTAAAATATTTTAAAACAGTTGTTTTGAAATTATTAAAAACAAGAAAAAGCAATAAGAATGATGAAAAAATTAAAAAATATTTTGAAAAAATTAAAAAAGAATTAATTGCTATTGAAATTAATAGATTACTTGTAAATAGATATGCTGAATATTATAAAAATGTTTATAAAAAATATTTAGACTATTTAAAACTCGAAAAAGAGTTAAAAAACAAAAAAATTCCAATTTTAAAACTTTCTGATTTATTACAAAAATATGCTAATGCTGATAGAAATAAAGAATTAATATTTAAAAAGAAATATAAAATGGAAATTCAGGATTTAAAAATTTATAAAGAAAAGTTTGATAATTTTATTAAATTCAAAGAACAAATTTATAAAGAAACATTTCTTGATTTTGACTATATCGGTAAAATAGTTGAAAAAATTAAAGAAGCAGAAAAAATTATTTGGCGTGCCAAAGATGAAATGGTTTCTGCTAATTTAAGATTAGTTGTAAGTATTGCGAAAAAATATATAAATCGTGGTCTTAGTTTTTTAGATTTAGTTCAAGAAGGTAATTTAGGCCTTATTAAATCAGTTGAAAAATTTGAATATCGTAAAGGTTATAAATTTTCTACTTATGCTACCTGGTGGATTAGACAATCTATTACACGTGCAATCGCTGACCAATCTCGAACAATTAGAATTCCAGTTCATATGGTCGAACAAATAAACAAAGTAATTAAACAATCTCGTCATTTAGTTCAAAAATTAAATCGTGAACCATTGCCAGAAGAAATAGCTGAACAACTCGACTGGCCAACAAGTAAAGTTAGAACAATTCTAAAAATAGCACAGGACCCTATCTCGCTTGAAACGCCTATTGGTAATGAAGATGAATCGCATCTTAGTGATTTTATTGAAGATAAAAGTGTTGAATCACCTATTCAATCAACTACAAATAGTTTATTAAAAGAACAACTCTGTAAAGTATTATCAACTTTATCACCAAGAGAAGAACGCGTTTTAAGATTAAGATATGGTATTGATAATGGTTGTCATAGAACACTCGAAGAAGTCGGCACTATTTTTAATGTTACTCGTGAACGAATAAGACAAATCGAAGCCAAAGCAATTGAAAAATTAAAACATCCAACAAGAGCAAGATTATTAAAAGATTTCTGGGAAGGTTAATATACTGAAATAAAAAAAATTGTTTTATAAAAAAATTTTTTAAAAAGCATAAGAAATTTATATTTCTATTACTTTTCAAAAAATAATTATTGATATAATAATTAAACTATGGAAAAAACGATAATTTGAATTAAGTATCAAATACAAAATAATAAAAATAATAGATTTTAAAGAACGAGAAGAGGAATTAAAAAGAAGTAAAAATCCATTTGGAATAATAATATTAAGTCATCTAAAACCGACTTAAAGCAAAAAATGATATATAGATTGGTTATTTCTATTATCAAAAGAATTAGAAGTGGAATATGTAGAAGAGATAAAGAAATATGAGGAGGAGAAGAAAATGCCATTAATGTTAATAATTGAAAATTAGCGATAAAAAATGATATGAAAAAATTTTAGACATTAAACAACTTTTAATTGTTTCATTTTAAATTTTTTATTTCCAACATTATTAATTAAAACTCATTCTTCGTATAATCACAATTTGTTTTTAATAAAATCTTAATTATTATTTTCAAAAAATATTTAAAATCTAACTCTAAATAAATCATAAAAATTATTTTTTTTATTGACTATTAATTTTTTTTCTATATAATTATTTGAAATTTATTTTTGGAGTTAAATAAAGTTGAAAAAATATATATTTTTTTTAAGTTTTTTTCTATTTTTTAATTTAATTTTATTAGCAGAAGAAGATACTACACAGGTTCAAATTGTCGCAAATTCAAATGAAAAAATTATTATAAGAACAATATTATTTAAAGGAAATAAAAATTTAACTTCTTCTTATTTACAATCTATAATTACAGGAAAACCAGGTGAATATACAAAAAGGGAAGCAGAAGAATTAATTCAAAATGATATTTATTTATTAACTAAACTAAATTATTTCTCAAATATAAAAGCAAAAATAGATGAAGATGGAATACTTATTTATGAACTCCAGGAAAATCCAATAATTAAAAAATTTGAATATTATGGTATTAATGCAATCAAAGAATCAGAAGAAGATACAGATACAATAAATAAAATAAAAGAAGCAATTGAAATTAGAGAAAATGAAATATTCCAACCAATAATATTACAAAAGACAATAAATAATCTAAAAGAAATATATTATTCAAAAGGTTTTCCTTTTGTTGAAATAGTGCCAATTATAAATGTTGATACTGAAACAAATAAAGCAGAAATAATTCTTGAGATAATCGAAAATACAAAAGTGAAAATTAAAAAAGTAGAAATTAATTTTTATGAGCATTATAACAAATTTAAAGAATTTGTAAAACGCTTCATAATTAAATGGAAAATGAAACAGGATAAAGGTGATAAATTTATTGCAGAAGAATTAGAAATGGATATAGCAAAATTAAGAATGAAATTTTATAATAATGGCTATGTCGAGGCGAAAATAGAAAGTAATCTTGTCTTTAATACTGAAAAAACAAAAGTGACAATTATATTAAATCTCTATCAAGGTCGCCGATATAAATTAGGTGATGTTAAATTTGAAAACAATACTATTTTTTCAGATACTGAATTGAAAAAAATTATTACTTTAAATAAAGGTGAAATATATAAAAATAATGTATTTATGGAAAATATCGAATCAATGAAAAATATGTATAAAGAAAAAGGCTATCTCGATGCTGATATTGATTTTCGCTATAATTTAACAGAAGATGGCTACATAAACTATATTCTCTCTTTTTTGGAAGGCGAACGTTATTACATAGATAAAATAAAAATTTTTGGCAATATAAAAACAAAAATAAAAGTTATAAAAAGAGAATTATTAGTAAAAGAGGGCGAAATTTTTGATAATAATAAAGTTGAATTAAGCAAAAGAAATTTAGTAATGTTAAATTTCTTTGATGAAGTTAAAACATTTATGGAACCAACAGAGCGAAAAAATTATAGAAATTTAGTAATTGAAGTAACAGAAGGTAGAACAGGCTCTTTAACTTTTGGTGCTGGTTATAGTTCTGTTGATAAATTTGTTGGTTTTCTTGAAGTTTCAAAAAATAATTTCGATGCAACTGATTTCTGGTCGTTTACTGGTAAAGGACAAAAAATTCACATTAAAACAGAATTTGGTAATAAACGAACAAATTATGAAATTGGCTGGGAAGACCCGTGGTTTAATGATAAGACTGCTGATACTTCTGTGCCAAGTCCAACTAAACCTTTATTTTTTGGATACAATATTTATAATCTAAAACGAGAACTTGATGAATATGATTTAACAAAAATTGGCGGTAATTTTCAGATTGGTCGTAAGTTAGGTTTATATGATAATATTTATGTAAAATATCAATATGAACACATAAAAGTTGATAATGTTAATCGTCTTTTAGCACCACTTGATATTATTAAAAAAGTTGATGAACAAGGCGGAGTTCGCAGTAAAGAAATCAGTAGTAGTATGAATATAAATTATATTTATAACACAACTGATTCTCCACGCTTTCCTACAAAAGGTTCAATATTAAATATTTCTAATGAAATATCAGGTGGTATTTTAGGCGGTGATATTGATTATTACAAACCTATTATTGATTATTCTTATTTTATTCCAACTTTCAAAACAAAAATCGGTAGACAATGTGTTGCTCTGCATATTAGAACAGGTGTAATTAAAAACATTTTTTCTGATAAAGAAATTCCTGATTATTCCAGATTCTACATCGGTGGTGCAAATTCTATTCGTGGTTATGGTGATGGCGATATTAAATTTTACGATTATGATGCTATTAATTTGCAATATTATTCACGCGGTGGCGAAACAATGTTATTTTTCAATTTAGAATATAGAATACCTCTTGTTAAAGACCAAATTTATTTTTGTGCTTTTTTTGATGGTGGTGGTATACATCACGACCCAATGAAATTAAATTTTTCTAATTTTAAATATGGAACTGGTATTGGTGTGCGTATTGATACTCCTGTTGGAAAAATTAGACTTGATTATGGATATAGATTAAATAATACAAATGAATTTTATAATGATGCACATCAAAGTGAAATTCATTTTTCAATTGGTCCTATGTTTTAATTTTTTCTGTTTTTGCTTTAAAAATATTTTAATTCAGGAGGTTTTAAAATGAAGATAAATTTATCAACGCGATTAGAAAAAATTCCACCTTATTTATTTATGCAATTAAGAAATAAAATAAATGCTGCTAAATCAGCAGGTATTGATGTAATTAGTCTTGCTATTGGTGACCCTGTTGAACCTACTCCAGATATTGTAATTGATGAATTATACCGTGCAGCAAAAGACCCTGAAAATCATCGTTATCCAACTGATGAAGAAAAAGGAATGCTTGCTTTTAGAAGAGCAGTTGCTGATTGGTATATGAGAAGATATAATGTTTCTTTAAATCCAGCTGATGAAATAATCGCACTAATTGGTTCAAAAGAAGGCTGTCATCATTTCGCGCTTGCTGTCATAAATCCTGGTGACATTGTCTTAATGACTGACCCTGGTTATCCTGCTTACCGCTCAAGTATTATTTTTGCTGGTGGTGAACCTTTTAATGTGCCAATTAAAGCTGAAAATAATTTTTTACCTAACTTTGCTGATATTGATTCTGATATTGCAAAAAAAGCAAAAGCAATGTATTTATGTTATCCAAATAATCCAACAGGTGCAATTGCAAATAAAAAATTTTTACAAGAACTTATTGAATTTGCTAAAAATTATAATATCTTAATCTGTTATGACAATCCTTATTCTGAAATTGTTTTTGATAAAAATGATAAAATTTCTTTTTTATCTGTCGAAGGTGCTAAAGATGTTGGTGTTGAATTAAATTCTCTTTCAAAACCTTATAATATGACTGGCTGGCGTATTGGTATGGCTGTCGGTAATAAAGATATTATTTCTGGTATTTCAAAAGTAAAGGAAAACACTGATTCTGGTATTTTTAATGCCATTCAATATGCTGGTATTAAAGCATTAAATGAATGTGATAATCACATTAATAAAATGATTGAATTATATTTAAAAAGACGCTCATTAGTTTTAAAAACTTTTTCTGAATTAGGATTAAAAAATTATAATCCACCAAAAGGCACTTTTTATTTATGGTTGCCTGTGCCTGATGGTATGACTTCTATTGATTTTGCTACTTTATTATTTGAAAAGTCTAATGTTGTTGTTGCTGCTGGTTCTGCTTATGGTAAATATGGTGAAGGTTATATTAGAATTTCGCTAACAGTAAAAGATGAACGATTAAAAACAGCATTAGAAAGAATAAAAAATTCTGGCATAAAATATTAATTTTATTTTATGTCTTAATTATTTTTAATGTTTTTAAAAAAAATTTTTATTCATTTCTTTTTGATTATTTTTGCTATTTTTTTTTCTTTATTTTTTTTAGAATGTATTCTGCGAATTTTATGGTATTCTCGACCTGATAATTATATTTCAATTTATACACCTTTTTATCAACTCTCTAATAATAAAAATTTAATTTATGAACACATTCCAAATTGGTCTGGTTTTGCTACTGGCACTAAAATTAGAATAAATAATATTGGTTTGCGAAATATTGAAATATCTGAAAAAAAAGAGAAAAAAAGAATTTTATTAATTGGTGATTCAATGATTTTTGGTTTTGGTTTAAAAGATAAATTCCTTATTTCTTCTCAGTTAGAAAATTTACTTAAAAAAAATGGTTTTAATAATTTTGAAGTTATTAATGCTGGTGTTTGTGGTTATAATTTAAGACAGAATTTTGAAAATCTAAAAAAATATTATTACTTGCTTAAACCTGATTTTGTTCTCATTTCTTTTATTCATAATGATATTGATGATTTATTTAATAATAATGAAATTATTTTCCCTTCTTTTACTTCAACTTATTTTACTGATTTTAATCGTAATACTTTTCTTTTTAAATTGTACAATTTTTTTATAAATGAAGATATTTTGAAACATAAAAGATATAGCCAAAAAGGAATTAAAAATTTTTTTATTAATAATTCTGCTTTATATCTATTTATTGCTTTGAAATTAAAATTATTAGTTTTACAAAATTCAGGCTATGAAACAACTAATCCTTATTTAAAATATTTTCCTGATTCTTTTGCTTTCAAAAAAATTGTTCTTGATAATATTAACCAAATTTTAAAAGAATTTTCTGAATTTCAACATCAAGAAAAATTTAATTATGCATTTGTTATTTTAAATAATTATTTTTTTAATAGTTATATAGAATTGAAAATTACAGAATTATTAGAAGCAAATAAAATTAAATACTTAAATTTCTCCCCTTTTTTACCTGATTTCTTTAATTATTATAAAAATTACACTTTGCGCTGGGACTCACATCCTGATAAAAAGGGGGCTCTTCTCTATGCTCAATTATTTTTTGATTCTTTAAATTTTTTTGATTTTATTTCTTCTAATCAAAAATATTTTTTTGATAAAGATAATTATTTTATGAAAATTTATCAACATCTTCAAAAATTAGAAAAAAAATTAGAGCGAATAAATTTAAAACAAAATATTAATTTTGAAAATAATGAGGAATTAAATAATTATCCTGTCTGGGGATTTTATCATAATTTACAATTTTCAAAAAAATATAGTGGCAAAATTCTTTCCAAATATTTTTCTGTTTTTTTAGAAAATAATAATTGTTCAGAATTTTATTTAATTGGTGAAAAAATTTTTAGTGATAATTCTGATTTAATTATAAATATTAATAATAACATTTTTAAATACAAAATTGAAACAAATAATTTTATTTGTAAAATACCAATAACAAACATTACTGATAAAAAAATTGAAATATTTGTTGAAACTGAAAATCCAATAAAATATAATAATTATTTGATTTCATTTGTAATTAAAGAAATAGGCTTAAAATAATGGAAAAAAACATATCACTAAATTATGGTAGTGGTGGGGCATTAACAAAAAAATTAATAAATGAGATTATCTTAAAATACTTTAAATCAACTGAATTAAAAAAATTAAATGATTCTGCAATTATTAAAACTAAATCTAATCTACTTGCTTTTACAACTGATTCTTATGTTATTAAACCATTATTTTTCCCTGGTGGTGATATTGGAAAATTAGCTATATGTGGCACAGTAAATGATTTATCTGTTCAATTTGCTAAACCTTTATTTATTTCTGTTGGTTTAATTATTGAAGAAGGTTTATCTTTTTTTGATTTTGAAAAAATAATAAAATCAATAGCGGAAACATCAAAAAAAGCAGGTGTTGAAATTGTGACTGGTGATACAAAAGTTATTGAAAAAGGAAAAGGTGATGGTATTTATATAAATACCGCTGGTATTGGTGAAATATTGAATGAAGAATATATAAATTTATGGCAAACAATCAAAGAAGGCGATAAAATTATTGTTAGCGGTTCTTTAGGCGACCATTCAATTGCTGTATTATCTAAACGAGAAGAATTTAATTTTAAAACAAGAATCAAAAGTGATTGCACTAACTTAAATAAAATTGTTGAAGAAATAATAAAAAATAAATTACGAGTTAAATTTATTCGTGATATTACTCGTGGTGGCTTGGCAACTATTTTAAATGAATTAGCAGAAAAAATTAAGTTCAATATTTTAATAAATGAAAAAGAGATTCCAATAAAAAAAGAAGTTCAAACTATATGTAATATAATTGGTTTTAATCCTTTATATTTAGCAAATGAAGGAAAATTATTATTTGTTATAGATAAATCAGATGAAAAAAAATTATTTTCAATTTTAAAAAAGTATAAAGAAACAAAAGCAGCAAAATCAATTGGTGAAATACTCACTAAAAAAGAACAAATTGTGATATTAAAAAATATTTATGGTGTAAATAAAATTTTAGATATATTAAGTTCAGAACAATTACCACGAATTTGTTAATTTAATTTTCAAAGAATGCATTAGCAAGCATTTTATCTGATTCTGGAAACCATCCCAATGTATTTTTCCATACAGTTGGACTTTCCATACATAGATAAATAAATACTTTTGGATATTTTTTTCTTATTTGATTAATAAAAAAATTATATATTTTTATTCTGTTTTTTTGAAAGTATCTAAATTTCTCATCTGCACATTGCACAAATTCACCTGTGAATATTTCTGTTTCCTTAAATCGTATTTTTACTATTGGTTTTAATTTTGAATTAAATCTAAATGTTCCTAAACTAATCCAGCATATAGAATTTTCTTTTATTTGAGAATTAAATATTTGTTCAAACATATCACTATAATCTTTAAAACAATCTTTATAATAAAATATAGGATCAAAATGAATTCCAACTTTATATCCATATTCAGACAATATTTTTAGACACTTTATTCTTTCTGAAAGTGTAGTTGTTTTTAATTCATATAAATTTATTATCTTCTCCGAATTTAATGAATAAGAAACAACAATGTTTGAATATGGATTTTCTCTTAATAAATTTTCTGTCTTATTGCTTTTGGTTTTAAATTCTAAAATTATGTTTTTATAATCTTTAAAAAAATTAATTAATATCTTTGAAAAAGGAATTAAATCATCAAATACTAAACTATCAATAAATTCACCAGTGCCAATTCTTATATATTTCTTTGCTTTTTTAAAAAAATTTATTTTTTCATTTAATTTCTTTTCAATATTAACAAACAAAATATTTGGATAAAAATTAAGATAAAATTGTAAAAAACAATATTGACAATCAAAAGGACAATTAAGCCCTGTATCCAATACAGTGTAATTACAACACCGTAAATTATGCGTTCCAGGACACGGCTTTAATATTCGCCCTTTTTTTTCTAAAAATAATAATGTCTCTTTTCCTATCTCAAATTTCTTCTTTATATCTAATTCATCAAAAAACTTTCTTATTTCTTTTATTTCTTTTAAATATATTATTTGAGAATTATCAGAAAATTTTTTTATCGCTTCTTTTACATAAAAATTATTTTTTAATTTTTCAGGTATGTATATTACTTTTAAATTTTTATAATTCATCCTTTTCAAAAAGCAATTCAAAAGTATTATAAATACGGGAACTTAAAGTATGTAAAAGTTTGATAGTCCATTTAGGATGTAATTGAAATATTATATTAAAATTTTCTTTTGTAAATTTTAATAATTTTACTGTGCCTCGGGCTTTTGCTGTTGCAGAGCGAGGTTCGCCATCAAAATGAGACATTTCACCTAAAAAATCATCTTTGTATAATTTAGCAATAAATTTTTTCCCTTTTTCATCATTTATATAAATTTCAACAATACCATCTACAATAATATATATTTCATCTGATTTATCACCTTCATTAAAAATTATTTCATTGTTTTTAAACTCCACACCAACTTTATCGAATGCTTCTGTTATAGGTGTACTATCTTTACTAAATGCAATATCACTTAATACTTTTCCTAATTCTTCATCTTCAACTTGTGATTGTGATTGTATCACTATTTTTTTTTCTGATGATATTAAGTCTTCTTTTCGTTTATTAACTCTTCTTAATAATTGACACAAATTATTTATACAAAGATGTGCCATTTCTGGATGCATACTGATACCAAGTAAAAATTTATCTAAATCCCAGTAAATTATCTCTGTATCAGTTGTTGATATGGCATTTGTCATTCGAAATTTTTTTAATATTGCTTCAAATATCCCAAAAAAATTTTTTTCATTTATTACCATTCTATAATATTTTTTATTTGAAAGTGTTTTTGCTAATAATACCTTACCTCTCTGAATATAAAAAATTTTATTATCAAAATCATTCTCTTTAAATAATACTTCTTTTTCTTTTAAATATATTTGTGTGCCTGTTTTTAAAATTATTTCATTCAACATTTTTTTTCACTTTTAAAATTTTTTCTTTTATTAATATATATATTTTTAATGTGAGTTCTTTAAAATATAATTTCCAATAAATAAAATATATAATAAAAATCAATAAAAGTAAAGTAAGATTAAATTTTTTTGGGACAAAAAAATTTATAATAAAAAAGAGAGAAAACGAAATCAAATAAATAAATAATAAATCTTTTGCAAGAAACCAAAAATTTTTTTTTATGATTTTAATAATATGATAAAAAGTAATAAATGATACAAAAATAAGTAAATAATGTGAAAAAGCAAGACCAAGCACTCCATGAAAATTTAATTTTTCAAAAATAAAAATAAATAATGTTCCAATTGTGCATAAAAATAAAGTAACTAAAATTGATACAAGTAAAATAATTTTTTCTTTATTAAAGATTTTTAATAATTCAAAACCATACATACTGAATGGGTCAAATATTGTAACAAATAAAGAAATTTTAAATAAAGGAATAAGAATAGAATAATTCCATTTTGTAGCAGGAAAAATTAATGAAATAAAAAATTCAATATTTAAAAAGAGAAAAATATAAATTGGTATCTCAATTGCCAGAGTTATTTTAGTAATATTCATATAAAATTTTGTTAGTTTATCAAAATTATTTTTATATTTAGCAAGATAAGGATAACAAATTTTTCTAAATGGTTCTTCTATTATATTTGCTGGCAAAAAAATGAAATTCCAGACCATAAAAAACATACCTACAATTTCATCACTAAATCTATAACTCAATATTGCTTTTGATATATCAGTTGAAAATATTGAAAAAAGACCTAAAAGAAAAAAATATTTGCTTCTAAATATTAAAGGTTTTATTTCACTCAATTTCAAATTTAATTTAATATCTTTTATTGTTAAAAACCAGATATAAATTAAGTAAAGCAAATTTGATATTATTTTTGCATAAATAAGTGAATAAACTTTATAGCCTCTATACGCTAACCAGATGCTTACAATAATTTCTGATATTATTTGAATTAAACGCGGTAAAAAATTTTTTTTAAATTTTATCTCTTTTGTAAAATAAATTGTTGGTGGAACAGCAAGTGCTGTTAAAATTAAATTTACCATAAATAATGGTAAAATTTCTGGAATGCGCGGATTTAAAAAAATAAAATAATTTTTAATTAATATTGAAATGATGAATAATATTATTGAAAATATAAATTGAATAAGAAGTATATTCCCATAATGTATTTCTTCATCTCTGATAGTTGAAACTGAAATTCCTAAATCATTTATATATAAAAAAACAGTATAAATAAAAAGTGTGATTGCAAATAAACCAAAATCTTCTGGTATTATTAATCTTGCTAAAATTAATTTACTACCAATGGTAAAAATTTTTAAGACAATCTGAAGAATAATAATTGTGATGAATGAATATATAACATCTAATTTTACATTTAGTTCTTTTAGCATCATAAAAATTATGTTTTTAATTTTTCTTTTTTGGCGGCAGGAAATAAAAGATTATTTAGTATTAATCTATAGCCCGGTGAATTTTTATGTAAGTTTAAATTTGTTGGTTCTTCTCCTATTGCGTGTTGATAATCTTCAGGATCGTGTCCACCATAAAAAGTAAAAAAACCTTTACCACGAGGTGCATAAATATACTTTGCTCGCTCCTCACCTATTTCTTTTCCCATTATTATAACATCATCTTTAATAGTATATAAATTAAATGAAGTTGTTAAGCCATAAAATCCTTTTACTATTTTTGTGTGACATTGTGTTAGTATTGAAGGAATATAATCAAACTTTGCTGAAAATTCAAATAATTCAAAATCCTTTGCTTCTTTTCTTGCAGGTGTATTTGCCCATGCTCCATCAATATCAGAGCGTGGATTAAAATAAGGGTCAGGAAATATTTTAAAATCTTTAAACGCAAGTGTTTTACTATAATCAATTTTCTTTTCAAAATTTGGTGTAATTGGTGTGCCGTCAATCTCTGGTGCTATTATATCAACTCCTTCTGCTGCTAATGCAATATCAATAGAATCAGTTGCAGAACACATTGCAAATAAAAAACCACCATTAAAAACAAATTCTTTTATTTTTTTTGCAACTGCTAATTTTTCTTCTGCCACTGTTTTATATCCTAATCTATTTGCTTCTGAAATAAATGTTTTTACTTTCTTGATATACCACGCTGAATTTCTATATGAATCCCAGAATTTATCATATTGACCTGTAAAATCTTCATGATGTAAATGTAACCAATCATATTCTTTTAATTTTTCATTTAATATATCTTCATCATAAATTTTATCATATTTGATATTTGAATATTCTAATACCATTGATACAGCGTCATCCCAAGGGCTACTTGTAGGTGGAATATATACTGCAACTTTTGGCGCTTTTTCAAGTTTAACTTTATACATATTATTTTCTTCTATTATTTTTTCTATTTTCTGTAATTCTTCTTTTGTTATTGCTAAATATTTTGTCTCATTTAATAAACATAAATTTCTTGCTCTAATATTATCCTCTATAACAAATGACCCGCCACGATAATTTAATAGCCAATATGCTTCTTCGCCTATATTATCTTTTAAATAATTAAAAACCACTCCATAACTTTTTAAATGATTCGTTTGCTCTTCGTCCATTGGAAGCAGAAGATAAAAAGAGTATATTGATTTCAAACAACAAAATATTATAAAAATTAGATAAAAAATTTTTTTCATTTTTTTTATTTTTATTATTGACAATATTATTTTGTCAAGTATAATTATTTAATTATGCAAGTAAAAAAAGTATTAACCATACTTGTTATTGAAGATGATAAGTATATTACAGCATATTTAGATATTGTATTAAAAGAACATAATTATAGATTAATACAATGTGATACAGGTAAAAAAGGCTATGAATACTCTTTAAAAGAACAACCTGATTTAATTTTATTAGATTTAATGCTACCTGATATTTCAGGCTATGATGTTTTAGATAATCTTAAAAAAGATACAAGGACATTTTCAATTCCAGTAATAATATTAACTGCTCTTTCTCAATCTGAAAGTATAAAAAGATGTCAACAATTAGGTGCGGTTGATTATATTATTAAACCATTTGAAATGTCTGAATTATTTTCAAAAATTGAAAAACATACTCATACTTCTGATAAAATTAAAATAAGAAAAATTACTGATAAAATAATAATTGAATTAAGTGGCAATGTATCAAATATTGAAGTAAATAAATTAAAACATTTATTAGTTCATTTTATTTCTCAAAATGTTAAAAATATCATAATTGATTTTACAAATGTTTCTTTTCTTGATGATAGTATAAATCTTGTCCTTTTATCAGCCAAGTCAAAAATAAATTATTTAAAAGGAAAAATATCTCTTGTAAGTCCATCAAATAATAAAAAGGTATTATCAAAATTAACAGAACATTTCCAAAAATCAAATTTAATTTATGAGACAACTGCTTTAGCATCAAGAGGATAATTATCTTTTTCTTAATAATTTATAAGGAATAATTAAAAATTCAGGTGCATACGATAATTTTGATTTTCTTAATCCTTCTATTCCTAAATCCTGTTCTCTATTTATATATTTGTATTTTTCACAAACTAATTTTGCTGTTTCCAAATTTATTATTTGTGCTGCTCCTTTTATCTCTGGATTATATTTTTCATAATGTATAGTTACTGTTTCTTTATTTTGTTCACTAAAAATAGAAAAAGCAATTATTTCATTTTTTACTAAAATTAGAACTCCATAAATATCAAGTTTATTAAAATTATTAAGTGCTTTTCTTAATGCTGATATTTCATGACTATATCCAAATTCATTACAATTTTTTATTTCACACCATTTTTCGGATAATTTATAACAATCATTTATATATTCTTCTGATAGTCTTTCTACTTTATAATCTGGATTATTTCTTTTAAATTGTGATATTAAATTCTTTTTCTTATTTAATTTATTTCCTTTTAATTCCACCAATTTTTCTGAAAGATAAATATAATCAGCATTATTATAATCTTGAATAATATCAAAATATCTTTTTATTTCTTTTTCATATTGATTTATAAATTCTTGATTTACAAAAATTATATTTCCACTTTTATTCTGTTTAATAAATTCATCTGATAATGAAAGTAAAAAATTAAAATCAAATATTTTACCACATGGCATAAAAATATAATCATCAGTTTCAGTATATAAAAAAAGCACATCATTTTCGCTATACCATTTAATTTGATAAATATCGCCCCAACAAAATAAATTATTAAAATTGTAATCACAAAGAATGAAATTACATTTATGTAATATTTTATTTATTTTTTCTTTATCTGATAATTCAACTTTTTTAAATTCTTTTAATTTCATAATTTATTACTTTTTTAAAAATTTTTCTCATAATAAATTTTAATAAAAATTTTTTCAAGGAAAAATTACAAAATTTTGAATAAACATATTTAACTCATAGCAATTAACTTGACAAAATAGTCATTTAATATAAAATAAAAAAAATTAAATACGAAGGTGAAGAAATGAAAAAAATACAATGGGCTGAACCTGATATAAGTTCAGGCGATAAAGAATTATTAAAACAAGTAATTGATTCAGAATGGTATTCACAAGGAAAATATTCAAGATTATTAGAAGAAGAAATATGTAAATTTACAGGAGCCAAATATGCTGTTACTGTAAATAATGGCACTTCTGCTTTAATTGCTTCTTTACTTATTTCAGACTTACAAAAAGGTGATGAAATTCTTGTACCTACTTTCACTTTCATTGCAACAATAAATAGTATTTTACTTTTAGGTTTTAAACCTGTTTTAGTTGATTGTGAAAAAGATACATTTAATATATCAGTTGAAGAACTTGAAAAAAGAATAACCAAAAAAACTAAAGCAGTTCTTGCTGTTGATGTTTATGGAATGCCTTTTGAAATTGATAAAATAAAAAAATTTTGTGAAGAGAAAAATCTGATTTTAATTGAAGACGCAGCAGAAGCATTAGGTGCAGAATATAAAGGGAAAAAAATAGGTGGATTTGGACATATTACTATTTTTAGTTTTCATATTGCAAAAATATGCACAATGATAGAAGGTGGTGCAATTACTACAAATTCTGAAGAAGATTATAAAAAATTGAAAATGATAAGAGAACACGGTATGCTAAAAAAATATGATTATGAAATCTTTGGATTAAATTTTAAATCAACAGATATAAATTGTGCACTTGGCTATAATCAATTATTAAGAATAAATTCGTTTTTAGAACATCGACAAAAAATAGCAAACAGATATTATGATAATTTAAAAGGACTTGTTGATTTTCAGAAAATACCTGATTATGTTACAATGCATCCTTATATGATTTTTGGCACTCTTGTTTCAGAAGAAAAAAGAGATAAATTAAATCAAAAATTAAATGAATTAGGTGTTGAAACACGAATATGTTGGTTGCCAGCACATAAACAACAATATCATTCTAAAATATTCAATAATGGAAAATTTCAAAATTCAGAATATATTGCAGAACGCATAATAAATCCACCAATGAGTAATAGATTAAGTATTAGCGATGTTGATTATATTTGTGAAATTTATAATGATATATTAAAATAAAAATGGAAAAATTACTTATAACAGGTTCAGAAGGTTTTATTGGTTCACATCTTAAAAAATATTTTCACAATAAATTTGAAATTTTAGGATTAGATACCAAAATATCAATCTTTCACGATATAAGATACATAAATTACATATCAAAATATATTTGTGATTTTCAGCCTGATTATATTATTCATTTAGCAGCAAATCCAGATGTAAGTATCAGTACTATTTATCCACAGGAAGATTTATTATTAAATGTAAATGGGACATTAAATATTTTAGAACTTGCAAAAAAAGTAAATGTTAAATTAATTATTTTTACATCAAGTGCATGTGTCTATGGCGAGACAACAAAAGAAAAAATAGATGAAGAATCACCAATTTTACCATCATCACAATATGGTGTTGGTAAATTTGCAGCAGAAGAATATTGCAGGTTATATTTTAGAAAATATAAATTACCAGTTGTAATTTTTAGACAATTTAATATTTATGGACCAAATCAATCAACAAATTTTGTAATACCAAATTTAATAAAAAGAATAAAAGAATGTAAAGAATCACGATTAATGTTATATGGTGCGCCAACAGATGCTCGTGATTTTACTAATGTAAAAGATTTATGCCGCGCATTTGAATGCTCATTAAAATGCAAACCAGCAGGTGAAACTTTTAATATCGGTTCTGGTAATGAATATAAAATTTTTGATATTGCACAAATTATAAAAAAATTTTTGAAAAAAGATATTGAATTATATTATAGTGACCATATTTTACCAGGTAAAATTTCAAGATTATGCGCTGATATTTCAAAAGCAAAAAAAATTTTAAAATGGAAACCTCAAATTTCTATTGAAGAAGGTTTATTTAATTTAATAAATTATAAATAAATTTCTATGTTAAGTATAGTAATTCCAACATTAAACGAAGAAAAAAATTTAGAAATATTATTACCTAAAATAAAAGATTACTGTAATGAAATCATTATTGTTGATGATGGTAGTACTGATAATACAATTGGAGTAGGAAAAAAATATAATTGTAAAATACTTGAACGAAAAAATAAATTTGGTGTTGGTTCTGCTGTTATTGATGGTGCTAAAATTGCCTCTTATGATAATATTGCTATTGTTGATGGTGATTTAAGCCACCCTGTTGAAGTATTAAAATCTGTTTATTTAATTGAACAAAATATTGTTGATATAGTTAAATTTTCTCGCTTTATTGGTGGTGGCGGCATGGATAATAAATTAAGATGGCATTTACAGGGAATTTATAATCGTATTATGAATATATTAGCTGGAACTCGTGTATCTGATTTTACAGGTGGGTTTTTACTTGCTAAAAAAGAATGCTTTGATTATCATTCAACAGCAGTTCACGGTGAATGGATTATTGAATTTATGTATAACAATAGAAATAAACGAATTGCAGAAGTTCCTTATGTTTATGGTTTTAGAAAATATGGAGTATCAAAATTTAGTGGTAAAAAAGATATTATCAGAATGTTTAGATATCTTTATTTTATCTTTTACTATCATCTTAAAATCACTTTTAAAATTCTTTAATTAATATGAAAAATGAATCAATTATAAGTTTAGCCACTCCAATTGGTAATGCAGCAATTGGTGTAATTAGATTAAGTGGTGATAATGTTTTTGAAATAATAAAAAAATATTTTGTTCCTTTTTCTAAATTAACAAGAGAAGAAATAAAACCAAATCATACTTATCTTGGTTGGCTTAAAAGCAATAATATTTTACTTGATAATGTTATTGTAATTTTTTATAAAGCACCAAAATCATATACAGGTGAAGATGTAATTGAAATTTTTGCACACGGCGGTTATTTTAATTGTCAGAAAATTATAAATGAATTATTAAAAGAAGATATTCGAATTGCAGAACCAGGTGAATTTACAAAACGAGCTTTTTTTAATAATAAACTTGATTTAATACAAGCTGAAGCAATACTTGATTTAATTAATTCAAATAATGATTTAATTCATCAAATTGCTGTAAATAATATTCGCGGGAAATTTTCAGAAAAAATAGAAGAAATCAAAAAGAAATTAATTGAAGTAAAAAGTGAATTTGAAACAGACATTGATTTTCCTGAAGAAAATTTAGAAATTAATTTTGATAAAACATTTGAAACAATAATTGAAATCAAAAAAGAATTAGAAAAAATAGTGGAGAATTCAGAAAGAAATTTAATAATAAAAAATGGTTATAATATTGTTATTGCTGGGGATACTAATGTAGGTAAATCATCATTATTTAATTTATTATTAAATGAGAATCGCGCCATTGTTACTGAAATACCTGGCACAACGCGTGATATGTTAAAAGAATTTTTTATTATTGATAATATTCCAATAAATTTATTTGATACTGCTGGAATTAGAAAAACAGAAAATAAGATAGAAAAAATAGGTATAGCAAAAACAAAAGAAGTGTTAAATAATTCTGATTTAATTTTATTAATATATGATTTACAAATAGGTAAAACTGAATCTTTTTATGAAATAAAAGAGAATTATCAAAATGTATTGGTAATAGCAAATAAAATTGATTTAGTTGATAATTTTGAAAAAGATGAAAATGAAATTTATATTTCAGTTAAAGAACAAAAAGGAATAGATGAATTATATAAAAAAATAAAAGAAATGATTTTTACAAAAGTAAATTTAAAAGATGAAATATTAACATTAAATATCAGACATATAAATAATATTAAAAAAGGAATTGAAGCACTTGAAAATATAATAAATCAAAAAGATTTTATTAGTTCAGAATTTTTTATTGTTGATTTGAATATCTGTATCTCAGAATTAGAAGATATTATTGGAATTATTACAACTGATGATGTGCTTGATAAAATTTTTTCTTCTTTTTGTATTGGTAAATAATTTTAACAAATAATTTTGCCTAATAACTTTTTTAAATACCTTCTATTTTTTTCTAAATCTTCAAATACTTTAATTGGTATAAATCTCTTTTTTCTATCAATTATTATATATCCGCATTTATTAATAAACATAGTTAAATCACCCATTAAATGTTCAAATTGCACAACAGTTCTATTATTTACTTTTTTATAAACAACATACCATGGCAAATTTATATCATAATCAAATATTTTTGTTGAAAGCACATAATTAGCAGTATTAAAAATTTTTATCCTATTTTGATTAAATGTATCAGGAAACTTAAAATCTTCTACAATTTGTAATTTACCATTTACTAATGCAGGTGCACCACCTTTATCACCTTTATTTTTTCTTGCTAATTCTACTATCATTTCAAAATTATTTTTTATATGATAACCAATTATTGCTGGTTCGATTGTCGCACCTAAATTATCTACATTGCTATATAATAAAATCTTGCCTTCATTATTTTTAAAATAATTCAACATCCCACTTGTTTTAAAAGTATAGAAAAAATCACCATGTCCTGGTCCATAATATCTATCACTTATTTTCCCTTTATATTCTGTTCCATCAATATTTAATCTTCTAAAGATATTTTGATTAAAACATTTAATAAGTTCTTTTTCATAACCAAAATACTTATTTTTTTCTAAATGTTTTATTGTTTTTTCTGATGTTGCAAAACTATTCATTATAAATATTGGAATTTGTGTTGAATATATTTTTGATATATATTTTATATGTCTGATTTTTAATTCTAAAAAAGAATAATCATCAAATACTTTAACTATTCCTTTTACTTTTGAACCAAAGCGCGTAGCCATTCCTCCATTTACAATGACTACACCAACTTTTTTATTTTTTAAATTTTCCAAACCAATTTCAAATAATTTCGCATATTCATCTTTTTTTATTTTTGTAAAATCTAAAATATCTTCTTTTAATGGTTCTTTTATTTTTTCTCTTATTTTAATCCTATCAATTGCTAATAATCCTTTAATATATTGTGTTTTTAATTCTAAAAATTTTTCTTTATCAAAAAAATATTTTTTCTCTATTGAATTCATTTTATAATTCTCCAAAATATGTTACTATTCCGCCTTCTAATACTTTCACCTTTTTGAAATTATTTGCTTTTAATAATTTATATGCTTCATAAGAATTTATTCCTGTTCTACATATTAAAATTATTTCTTTTTCTTTTGGTAATGTATATAATCTGCCTCTTAAACTATTGAGTGGAATTAATATTGAATTTGAAATTGAAATAATGTCATATTCAGCAGGCGTGCGAACATCAATAAGTAAAATATCATCTTTTTTTAGCAATCGTTCTTTCAATTCAATTGGACTTATACCTTCAAAATTTCCATAATATTTATTCTTTAATACATTTGCAGCAGTTATTAAAATATCCATAGCAGCAGAAAAAGGCGGAGCATAAGCAAGGTCAAGTTTTGATAAATCCCATATTAACATATTTGCTGATATTGCTGTTGCTACTATATCAATTCGTTTTGAAATATCACCTTTGCCAATTGCTTGCGCTCCTAATAATTTTCCTGTTTTTTTATCTGCTATTAATTTGAGATATATTAATTCTGCTGTTGGATAATAATGTTCTTTATCTGGTCCAGGAACTATTACTGTTAATGGTTCAAAACTCTGTTCTTTTGCTGTCTTTTCATTTAACCCAACTGCACCAATATTATAATCAAATACTTTTAAAATAATTGTTTGTAAAACACCGCTAAATTTTTCTTTTGCTCCTGTTACATTTAATCCTGCTATTCTTCCTTGTTTATTTGCTATTGAACCAAGAGGAGTATAAATTGGTTTGCCTGTAATTAAATTTTTATTTTCTACACAATCACCAATTGCATATATATTTTCATCATTTGTTTGTAAATATTCATTTATTTTTATGCCACCTGTTTCTCCTATTTCTAATCCTGATTTTTTTGCTAATTCTACATTTGGTCTTACGCCTATTGCAACTATTATTAAATCTGCTGGCAATATCTTATCATTTATTTTTATGCCACTTACTCTTTCATCGCCAATTATTTCTTCTACTTTTGTATTTAATAATATTTTTATACCTTTTCTTTCTAAATGATTTTTTACTAATTCTGAAAATTCCAAATCCAAAAAATTTAATAACTGGTCTTTTATTTCTATGATTGTTACGCGCGCACCACGACGAACTAATGCTTCAGAAACTTCTACTCCTATTGCCCCTCCACCAATTATATATACATCTTTTGCTTTTGGCACATTTAATTCTCGTTTCAATCCTTCTGCATCTGCTACTGAATATAAGGTATAAACACCTTTTTTATCTATTCCTGGTATTTTAGGAACTATTGGAATACTGCCTGTTGCTATTATTAATTTATCATAATTTATTGTTGTTTCTTCTAAAGTTTTTAAATTTCTTATTTTTACTCTTTTATTTGCTCTATCTATTTCTATTGCTTCAGTATTTATTAATACTTCTATATCTTTTATTTTTTTAAAAAATTCAGGGTCGCGTATATCACCATCATTTGTTGTCATTAATAAACGAGCATCAGTTACCATATTTGAAATATAAAATGGCAAACCACAACCAGCATAAGATAATACTTCTTCTTTTTCTATTAGCGTTATTAACGCATCCTCATCCATTCTACGTGCTTTTGCTGCTGCTTTTGGTCCGGCTGCTTTGCCACCTATGATTAATATTTTCAATCTTTTACTTTCATCACTTTTATCTTCTTTTCTAATTTTTTCTTTTGCTATTTTTGTGGCTGGTAAAATAAATTTAAAACTTGTTCCTTTTTCTGGACTACTTTCAAAACTTATTTTACCATTATGTATTTCAACTGCTTTTTTTACAATTACTAAACCAAGACCTGTGCCTGTTTTCTCTTCTTGCTTTGCATTTGGCGCTCGGTAAAATTCAGTAAATATATATTTTTGATATTCTTTTGGTATTCCTATTCCACTATCACTTACCTCTCCTGATAATATTTTTTTTGTTTCATCATAATTTAATTTTATTAATACTCTGCCATTATTTGGAGTATATTTTATTGCATTTTCAAGTAAATTATATAATATATGTTCTATACCAATTCGATATGCCCATATTATTGGTAATATTTCATCTTTCTCTACTACAAATTCTATTTTTTTCGTCTCAATTTTTTCTTTTAAACTTTCTACTATCTTTTGAAATAATTCTTCTAAATTTATTGGTTCAAATAATTTTCGTATATTTTTTTCCTGAAATTTTGCTAATTCTAATAAATCATTTATCAGTGTTAGCATATCGCCTGATTTTTTATATGCACCTTCAATTAGTCTTTTTATTTTACCAGGAACTTCGCCTGCATATCCTGTTAATACTGTTTTTAATAGTGTTTGTATTGTTGTGATTGGACTGCGTAATTGATGTGCACTCACTTTCAGGATTTGCTCAATTATTTCTTTTGTATCATCCTTTTTTTCTTTCTTATAATCAACCATAATTTTATTTATTTAATATTTTATTTTTGCTCTGTCAATATTTACTTTTTATTAAATGCTATTATTTCAAGCCATTCTTTTATTTTTATCTTTTTTTTGATTTCTATAGTTGTTAATATTTTATCAACAAAATTTAAATAATTCGATTTTGAAATTTTATGTTTATTTAGTAATGGTTCAAAATTATTAAATACATCTGATAAAATCCAGCCATCTGTAATTGAATTTATTTTATTTACCATTATATTAAAATCAGATTTATTTTCAACAAGTATTTCATCGATTGAATATAATTTTATTTCTGGTAAAAAATATTTTATGTAAATCGTTAAATTAGCATATTCACCTTCACCGCTGATAATTAAATTTTCATTGGCTTTTACTTCATTCTTAATTTTTTTTATTATGACTAAATTTATTGATTTCTCTTCAAATTTATTTGGATAAATATAATATTTATAAATATTAAAAAAATTCAGAATAAAAGCTATCAGCAATATTCCATAAATTATTTTTATTTTTTTTTGTGTAATTAAAAAATTTAAAATAATTGCAGCAGGAAGCCAGATTGCTAATTGTGAAAGCCAATTTTCAATATTTAATGGATGCCAGTAAATTACAACAGCAGATTGAAAAATAAACCAGAAAAAAAATATTCCTAATTCATAAAAATAATTCGCAAAAAAATTTTTTATATTTTTTACAAAAATAAATAGTAACAAAAAAATAAAAAAATAAAACAGAAAAATTTTATTATTACCTTTACCAATAAATGATTGAGCAAATCCATTTATTGTATCAGAAAAAGTTTGTAATGAAAAACCGCCCCAATAACCTAATTGCTGATAATAAGTAAGCCATTTATAAAATTTGATTATTGTATTTAATTTAAGAAAAAAATAACCAATAAAAAAATATGAAAAACCAATAATTGAAAAAGATATGATAAAAAAGTAAAAAATTTTTTTGATAGATAATTTTCTATAAATTAAAGCAAAAATAATTGTAGGTAAAATGAAAATATTTATTTGATGAAATAAAACAGCAATTGCAAAAATAATGGCAAGTAAAAAAATATTTTTTGAATTTAGATAAAGTAGATTTAAAAATAACAGTGAGATAATAAAAGCATTATAAGAATGAACTTCTAAATCAACTGCATATTTAAAATGCCATAATGTCGTACCTGATAATAAAGAAATTAAGAAAGCACATAATTTATTTTTTGTTATTTTTTCTATTATTAAAAAAAATATTAGTATAGAAAAATTAGCGATAAGCGAATTAATAATTTGTAAAAATAATAATTGATTATCTGGTTTAAATATTTTTAAAAATAAAATCTGTATTGGTAAAAATATTAAGTGATAAGAATGAAAAATCTGGAATAAAATATTTTCACGAATAGCAAATAAAAAACCAATAGAATCAAATGAATAATTTTTTGTAAGATTAAATGAATAAAAAAATAAAAAAATGGTAAATAAAAGAAAGAGATAAAAAAAATTATTTTTAATTATTTTATGAAAAAACATAATGAAGTGAATTAATAATTATTTAATATCAATTGCCTTAAATTTACATACTTGAACACAAATTTCACAACCAATACATTTACTTTCATCAACTTTAAATTTTTCTTTTAATTTTCCTTCTATAGCATTAACAGGACACTTTTTTGCACATAAAGAACAGCCCTTACAATTATCATTTATTTCTGCTTTACCTCGTTTTGTTTTATAATCAATGATAACTTTTTCTGGTTTTATTGGACAAACCTCAACACATTTACCACAATTAACACATTTTGAATAATCTATTTTTGCAAGATTATTTTCAATTGTAATTGCATTAACAGGGCATTTTTTTGCACATAAGCCACAGCCTATGCAAGCAACATCACATAATGTTTTTGCTATTTTTCCAATATCTTTATTTGAACATTTAATATGCACATCATGATTTAATAATGGTCTTAAAACAATTATTTTTTTTGGACATTCTTTAACACAAGCACCACAACCTACGCAATTTTCTATTTTTATTTTTGGTATTGATGGATTTTTACTATCATACTCAATTGCATTAAATTTACATACTCTATAACAATTACCACACTCCAAACAGCCATAATTACATAATTTATAACTATTAAATTGATTATGAATAAATTTACAATCGTTTATTCCTTTATACTCAAATTTTATTTTTGCTTTTTCTTTTGCTTTGCCTTTGCATAAAATTTCTGCAACTAATTTTTCCTGTTTCTCTGCTTTTTTATTTAATACTTCTGCTATTTTTTTTATTACCTGTTCGCCGCCTGCTGTGCATAGATTTATTGGAACATTATCATCTTTTGCAAGTGCTGCTGCATAATTAGCACAACCACTATAACCACAAGCACCACAATTCGCACCTGGCAATATCTCATTTATTTTCTTTTCTTTTTCATTTATTTCAACATAAAACTTTTTTGAAGCAAAACAAAGTGCACTTCCAAATAAAAAACCTAATCCTGATAAAAATGAGATTGAAACAATAATTTCATTCATAATAATGCTAATATGTGAATTTAAATCTTTAAAAATTTCCTGCTATACCAAATAAAAAATCACCTTTAATTTGAACTAAAAGACCAGAATTTTTATCAAAAGAAAAAATTGTTTTCCCTAAATTTTTTGATGAATCAGTTGTAGAAAAAGAACCTGATTCTTTTACTTTACGATTTTTTCGCCAATTAAAATGAATATCTAATAAATTGTCTGTTTTATCAATTTTCTCTATATTATAACTGATTTTTAAAAAATCATATCTATTAAATTCTTCACGAATAGAATTTTCTATCATATTATATTTTTCGACTAATGCGCCGCCAAATAATTTCTTCAGTTCCATATAATTTTTATTTTCATAATTATTAAAAATATTTTGTAAAAAAATATTTGCTTGATAAATATCTGATTTTTCATCTTCTTTTACCTGTTTTACTCCTGCACAATTCATAATAAAAATCATCACACACATTATTAAAATAAAAAATTTTTTTTTCATTTTCTCTCCTTTTCTTAATTTTTAATTTTGTAATTTTTGATATTCATTAAAATATATATCATAAGTCTGTTTACTTTCATCTAAATATTGTTCTACATCTTTTAAAATTCGATCGACTATTTCCATATTGCTTTTTGCTGATAAATTTATTTCATTAATTAAAATTTCAAAAGCTTTTGGACAATTTGCAGTTGTTGTACCCATTTTATTTACTAATGCTAAGTATTTTTGAAATTGGCTATCAGTTGAAATTATTGCATTATCTGTTTCTGGTAATCGTTCTGATAATGTTTTAGTTATATGAACAATTAATGAAGGGTCTTTTTTTATTACTGGTTCTAAATTTGGTCCTGGTATTACTATTACTTTTGAATCTTCTTTTGCTTTTACTGTTGCTGTTCGCTTTTCATATTTTTTTGAACTATAACCTAATAAAACTGCTATTTCACCTATTATTGAACCTTTGTTCTTTATCTCTGCTATTTTTTGCTCTCCAACATAAACATTTAAACTACCTTCCATTAAGATATACATTTCATTTCCAATATCACCTTCTCTACAAACTATATCACCTTTCTTAAATGTCTTTGCGCCGGCTGTGCTTAATTCTTCTTCTTCCATATATTTCAATTCTTTTTTTATCACTTCCTGCTCTATTATATCTTTTCCTTTATTTACTGAATCACCATAATTATAAATTATATTTGTCTTGCCTTTTTCATAAATAGAATTTAACCACGGAAACCTAAACTTTGCATTTAATTTATTTATATTTTCAACTGATTCATAATATTTTAAACATAATGAATTAACTGCATTTTTTGCCTCTTTAAAAAATTTTGATAGTTCATTTAAATAATTATTTCTTCGTTGAAATGCTTTTGATAAATTTATTGAAATATTTAAACCAAGCAATGGATTTAATTTTATTGTTTGTTTTAAATCTTTGCCTGTTAAATCTATTATTTTTACTTTTACATCTGTTTTTGCTTTGGCACTATTTATTCGATTTATTTTTAAAACTGTTTCAGGTATTCCAAATATTTCACCTGGTTTCTGAATTACTTCTATTCTTTTTTCTTCGCCTTTCTCATTGTTAGCAAATATTTCAACCACACCACTTTGTAAAATATAAAGTGGACCTGATGGCGCTCCTTCACTATAAATATATTCATTTGCAATAAAATCTTCTTTCATTTAACACCCCTATTTTATTCATTTGATAATGTTGTTGGCAACTTTATTTGTTTATTCGATTTATTTTTCATATTCAATTCTTTTTTATCTTTTTCTTTTATATTATCTTCTGTCATTTTCTTATCAACATTTAATATTTTTCTTTGTAATAATATCGTCTCATCTATTTTTTCATTATTTTGTTCTTCTAATAATTTTTTTAATTTCTCTTTTTTTTCACTTAATTCTTTTACTATTTCTTTTCCCTTTTCACTCTCTTTTGATTCTTCCTCTTCTTTTTTTACACTCTCTTTTTTTACTGGTTCTATTTTTGGTATATTAATTTCTTTTGTTTTTGCTTCTAAAAAATTCTCAAACTCTTTATCTTTTATTTTTAATTCTGTTTTATATTCTTTTTCTTTTTTACTTTTTTTCGATTTCGTTATTACTTCTATTTTTTCTTTTACTTTGGTTTGTGGCGCTATAAAATCATCATCTTTTTTCTTTACTTTTACTTCTTTTTTCAATGGCTGTTTTTGTGGTGGCTTTCCTTCTTTTAATGAACTTTCTGGTTTCTTTTCATTTTCTATCATTTTCTGATACGGATTTGAAAATGAGATTGGTATTTTTTCTTCCTGTAAATCAACTTTATTTAATTCAACAACAGAAATTGCCTGCTTTTTTTCATAATTTTCTTTTTCTTTTTTCCCTTTTATTATTAATTGTTCTATATCAATATGTTGTTTTAAATCATTCAAATCAATTATATTTATATATGTTTTAAACCATTTAATTTTAAATTTATTTTTTTCTTCTTTTGATAAATATTTCCATTTATCACCTAATTGATTTGGTAAATCTCTATCATACGGTGGATTAATAAGCCAAATATATTTTGCACCCAATTCTATATCACTTAATTTCTGCTCTTCATCTTTTTTATCTAAATAAAATATTATTTCTTCGTCTTTCAAATTATTTAATACATAGCCATTTACATAGGTATCTATATACACTTCAACCATTGCAGAATATGAAATTGAATATAATAACAAAAATAAAAAAACAAAAAAAATTTTTTTATTCATTATGAACCTCTAATATTAAATTTTTTCATTTTCTGCAATCTCATCAATTAATTTTATAAATTCATTTGCTTTTGATAATTTATTTATTCTTTCTCTATATTTATTTATTTGTTTCATTCCCTTTAAATATTTAAAGAGATGTTTTCGAAAACTTATTATATTTTCAGATTCATAAAATTCTCTTGCATAATTAATGTGAATTTTAATTGTATTAAATAATTTTGTCAAATCTATTTTAAAAAATTTATTGCCATCTATTAAATAATTATTTAAGTATGTAATAAAAAATGGATTACCAATTATTGCACGACCAACCATAATGCCATCACAATTTGTCATATTTATCATATATTCAGCATCTTCAATCCTTTTTATATCACCATTTCCTATTACTGGTATTTTTACATTTTCTTTTAATATTTTTATATATTCCCATTTTGCCTGATTTTTAAATAATTCACTTACTGTTCTTGGATGAAAAAAAATTGCTGAAATACAGATTTTTTCTAATTGCTGTGATATTTGCAAATAATTTATATTTTCATTATTCCAACCTGCTCTTATTTTTACTGTTAATGGAATAGTTATATTCTTTAATATTTCTTCCACTATTTTATATATTGTTTGCGGTTCTTTTAATAAATATCCACCACTTTTTGCTCTTAATATTTTTTTTACCGAGCAACCTAAATTAATATTTATTATGTCAGGTTTATAACCATATTCTATTACTTTATTTATTGCAATAACAAAACTTTCAGGTTTATATCCAAAGAATTGAAACATAATTGGACGCTCTGATTCATCGAATTTTATGTCTCTTATAATTGTTTTTATTTTTTGCCTTGCGATTGCTTCAACTGGTAATAATGGAGCACAAACTAAATCTGCACCACATAATTTTAATATTCTTCTATATGGTGAATCTGTATAACCTGCAAGTGGGGCTGGTATAATTGGTGATACTTCTATTTTACCAATTTTTAATTTCTTTTTTAATAACACTTTTTATTATTCCTCGTAATATTCCATATTCACTTATTGTTATTTGATTTATCTTAAAAAATTTTAATATATTTTTTATTATACTTATTCCAGCTATTATTATATCGCCTCGATTATCTTTTAATCCTCCATATTTTTCTCTTTCTTCTATATTTAATTTTTTTAATCGCTCTTCTATTTCAAGTATTTCTTTGTAATCTAATTTTTCTTGATGTATTAATTCTGGCTGATAATCTGTCATTTCTTTTTTTACTGTAACTAATGCTGAAAATGTGCCACTCGCACCAATTAAAAAATTGCCTATTTTTAAATTTTTAAAATTTTCTTCTATATATTCTTTTATATAATTATCAAGTTCATTATACTCTTCATTTTTTGTTGGTGCTCTACTAATAAACTTTTTTGTCAAATGAAGACAACCTAATTCAAAACTTCTTTTTTCTATTAATTTAAAATTTTTTTCTGAATCAATTTTTTCTGCTGTTATTATTTCTGTTGAACCGCCGCCTATATCAATTGTTGAAAGTATTTTTATTTCTGATGGGATTATTATTGAGTCGATTATGCCATTAAAAGAAAAAAATGCTTCTTCTTCTCCTGATAATACTTTTATTTTTTGTTTTGTTTCTTTAAATACTAAACTTATAAATTCATTGGAATTTTCCGCTTTTCTTAATGCTGCTGTTCCAAAAATATATATTTCATTACAATTTTTTTCTTTACATATATTTAACAACTTTTTTAATTCTATTAAATTTATTTCAATTGTTTTTCTTGAAATTATTTTATTATTATTAACTAACTCACCACCTAATCTTGTAGTTTTTATTGTTCTAAAAAATTCTTTTTCTTTCTCTCTATCCCAGATTAATAATCGTATAGTATTAGTGCCAATATCAATAGCAGCAATTAAATGATTATTCATTTCATTTATGGATGGGATAATGGATTATTATAATTTGTTTTTAATTCTATTTCTAATGAATCTATAAAACCATCTTTATCTGTATCTTCTATTGTTCTTAAAATTCTATTCTCTGCTATTTTCCCATATCTTGATTTTCTATCAATATTTTTATATATTTTTTCTGCTTCTTTAAAATTAAATTTTTTTTCAAATAATAATCCCTTAAACAATTGACTTTCATTAAAATAATCATCTTTTGTTATTAATGAATTTACATTAACTTTTTCTTCTTCTATTTCTTTTATATATTTTCCTATTTTTTCAAATTTATTTTTTTTATACAATTTTTTTATTTTCTTTATGTTTTTCTCACATATTTTTATATAATCAGAAATATTATTAAATTCTTCTTTTGTTAATTCTTTTTTATTTATCTCAAATGCATAATCATCAGTCATTTTTCTTTTTATATTATCTGATGTCAAAACTTTATTGGAACTACAATTTATTAATAAAACTATAAAAATTAGACTTATAAAAAATATTAGATTTTTTTTACTCATTTTTAAAATTAGATAATCATTTTTTTATCAATATCTGTTGTGCTCATTATTTCTGTAATTCGCACTCCAAAATTCTCATCTATTACTACTACTTCACCTTTTGCTACTACATTCTTATTTATTATTAAATCAACTGATTCACCTGCTTGCTTATTTAATTCTATTATAGAACCTTCTTCAAGTTCTAATATTTCTCTAAATGTTTTTTTTGCTCTTCCTAATTCAACAGTAAGAGTTAAAGGTACATCAACAAAATAACGAATTTCATTAGATGGTGTTACTTCTTTTGAAATTGCTAAATCAGCAAATTTAACATTTTTTATATGTTTTTTTTCACCACCAATTTTTTCACTCATATATATTTACCTGCCTTTCAGGAATTTAAATAATATTTTATTATTAAATTAAAAAAAGTCAAATAAAAAATTTTTTTTGAAAATAATAAGTTCAAAATAAATTATTAAAAAAAACAAAGAAGAAAAATTTTTTTTTTATACTTGACAAGTAGCACAAAATTTAATATCGTGTTACTAAATTGTTTTTTTATTTTTTTAGGAGGTGGTTTTATGTTTCTTAAACTTTTTATTCTTTTTATTTTTACTCTTCAACTTTCTCTTTCTGCGCATTTTCAAATGATTATTCCTTCGGCTAATATTATCTCGCAGAAAGATAATAAAACTATTAATCTTGATATTAGGTTCACTCATCCTATGGAAATGAAAATGATGAATATGGCTAAACCTGAAAAATTCGCTGTTAAAATTAAAGAAAAAGAAATTGACCTGACAAACGATATAAAACCTGTAAAAATTGATGAATGTCAGGCTTATAATTATTCATATAAAATCACTGAACCAGGTAATTATATTTTTTATATTATACCAGCACCATATTGGGAACCTGATGAAGAAATATATATTATCCATTATGCAAAAACTTATGTAAATGCATTTGGTTTAGAAGAAGGCTGGGATACTATTGTTGGTTTAAAAACTGAAATACTACCTTTGACAAGACCTTATGGTTTATGGACTGGCAATATTTTTAGTGGTCAGGTATATTTTAATGGTGAGCCATATCCAAATGCTCTTATTGAAGTCGAATATTTTAATAAAGATAAAAAAATAAAAGTTCCTGCTGACCCATATATTACTCAAACTTTGATTACTGATGAAAATGGAATTTTTCATTATGCAATTCCAAAAGCAGGTTGGTGGGGCTTTGCTGCTTTAATTGAAGATGATAAAAAAATGACTTCTCCTGATGGAAAAGAAGTAAATGTTGAAACTGGCGGTATTATCTGGATTTATGTTATTGATATGAAATAATTTTAAAATTTAGAAAAAAAAGTTTCGCAAAATTTTTTTTTAATTTTTAAAAAGGAAAAAAAATGCATATATCAGAAGGTGTATTATCAAATAAAATTATTATTATTTCCTATATTTTAACAATTATATTTTTAATTATTGGCTTAAAAAAAACAGATTATAAAAAAATGCCAAAAGTTGCTGTTTTTTCTTCTGCTTTTTTTATTGCTTCTTTTATCCATATTCCAATCGGACCATCAAGTGTTCATTTAATATTAAATGGATTAATAGGTATCTTTTTAGGTTGGGCTGCATTTCCAGCGATTTTTGTCGGCTTACTATTTCAAGCAATAATGTTTCAATTTGGTGGTTGGACTACACTTGGCGCCAATACTTTTAATATGGCAATCCCATCAATTCTTGTTTATATTTTTTTTAAAAAAATAGTTATCTCAAAAAATAAATTCATCACACTTATATCTGGTTTTTTTGCAGGGTTTTTAGCAGTTTTACTCGCTGGCATACTTGTCGCTATTTCTTTATATTTCTCAAATGAAAATTTTATAAATGTAATTAAAATTTTTTTAATATCACATTTTCCAGTTATGTTAGTCGAAGGAATAATTACTATGTTTATTATAAATTTTATAAAACAAGTTAAACCAGAATTATTATTAAATGAGGTTTAATATGAAAATAAAATTATTAACAATTTGTTTAATTATCTATATTTCACAGATAAATTTATTAGCGCATAAAGTGAATTTATTTACTGATATTTCTGATAAAGATATTATTGTTGATGCTTATTTTAATGATGGTAAGAAATGTGTAAATTCAAAAATAGAAGTATATAACAACAAAGATGAGAAGATAGCAGAAGGCTTTACAGACCAGAACGGCAAATTTCAATTCACACCAATAAAAAAAGAGGATTTAAAAATTATATTAAATGCTTCATTAGGTCATAGGACAGAATATTTAATAAATAAAGAAGAATTAACAATGTTTAATGAAGAAAATAATCAGAAGAAAATAATAACAAATCAAAGTAAAAAAAATATAAATACTGATAGTTCAATTGTTAGTAAAAAAAATGAAATGAAATTAGAAATAGATTATGAAATAATAAGGAAAATAATAGAAGAAGAATTAGACAAAAGAATAAAACCATTAGAGCATAATTATAAAGAATTATTAAAAAAAGAAGAAGTTTCAATAAAAGATATAATCAGTGGAGTTGGTTATATAATTGGTGTATTTGGAATAATTGCATTTATAAAAAGTTTTAAAAATAAATAATGCTAAAAATAAAAGATATTGACCCACGCATAAAAATAATATTAATAATCATATTTTCATTTTCTATAGGTTTTTCACAGAATATAAAAATAATATTATATTTTTTTATCTTCTCATTAATAATGTTAATAATAATAAAAACAGATTATAAAAAATTTTTTAAAAAAATATTTGGTTTAAATACTTTCATTATTTTATTATGGCTAATACTGCCATTTTCAATAAAAGGTGAAAAAATATTGAAAATATATTTTTTTACAATTACAAAAGAAGGATTAATTGAAACAATAAAAATTAGTTTGAAATACAATTCAATAATAATAATAACAATTTTATTATTACAAGAATTAAATATAATGCATTTAATACATAGTATTCGGCATTTTTATATTATTCCAGATAAAATAAGTGTATTAATTTATTTTTATTATAGATATTTAGCAGAAACTGAAAATGAATTAAAACGATTATTAAATGCAGTAAAAATACGAGGTTTTATTCCTTCAACAAATTTACATACATATAAAACTTATGCTAATTTAATAACTCATTTATTTATTAGAAGTTATGAACGAAGCCAGAATGTGTATAATGCAATGTTATGTCGTGGATTTAATGGAAAAATCTGGATCTGGGAACATTTTGCACTTCACAAAAAAGATTTATTTTTTTTAGTTGTTAATATTTTTATTATTTGTATAATATTTATAATTTAGATGGATGCAGAAAAAATAATTTGTTTAAAAAATATTTTTTTTGGTTTTAAAGCAAATAATATATTTATTAGAAACTTTGATTTAGAATTATTAAAAAACGAAAAGTTAGGTTTAATAGGACATACTGGTAGTGGTAAAACAACTATCTTACATATTATCATGGGCTTGCTAAAACCTATACAGGGTGAAGTCATAATCTTTGAAAAAAAACGAAAAACAGAAGATGATTTTTTAGAAGTGAGACAAAAAATTGGTTTATTATTTCAAAATTCTGATGAACAATTATTTTGCCCAAGTGTAATTGAAGATATTGCTTTTGGTCCTCTTAATCTTCATTACAATAATCGCGAGTATGTAAAAAGAAAAGTAAATGAGATAATAAAAAAATTTGATCTGGAAGAATTAAAAAATCGGTATGTAACAGATTTGTCTTATGGTGAAAAAAAGATTGTTGCGCTCGCTGGTATTTTTGCTATGGAACCAGAAGTATTATTACTTGATGAACCAACAAATGGTCTTGATAAAGAACACACAAAAAAAATAATCGAACTAATAAAAAAAGAAGTGAAAACCTGTATTATTGTTTCACATAATCAAGAATTTATAAATGAATTATGTAATAGAAAAATAGTTTTGAATAATTGAAAAATTAAGAAAAAAAGTGAGTTTTTATTTTTTATTAATGAATAAAACTAATTCATATAATTTTTTTATACCACATAAAAAAAATTTTTTTTAGCAGTCATTAAATAACATAACTAATTATCAGTAGAAGATTTAAACCTGTTCTAGTCTACTTTCTTGCGCAGGACTACTAATTATTGACTTTAATATTATTATGTATTAATCTATATAAATATGAAAAAACAAATCTTAATTGGCGAATCAGATTTTAAAAATATAATAAAAGAAGAAGGTTATTATATAGATAAAACATTGATAATAAAAGAAATAATTCAGGATGGGGCAAAAATAATATTATTTCCACGACCACGAAGATTTGGAAAAACATTGAATCTCACAACATTAAAATATTTTTTTTCTTTAGAGGAAGCAGAAGAAAATCAAAAATTATTTAGTGATTTAAAAATATCAAAAGAAAAAGAATTTGAAAAACAAGGAAAATATCCTGTAATTTATTTAACATTTAAAGATGTGAAAAAATCTAAATGGAATGAATGTTTAGAATATATAAAAGGAATAATTTTAAATTTGTATAATGAATTTAGTTATTTATTGAATTCAAATAAGTTAACACAAAGTGAAAAAAACAAAATAAATAAAATATTAAATGAATGTGGAAATATAAGTGATTACGAAACAGCAATAAAAAATTTATCTGAATATTTATACAAACATTATAATCAACAGGTAGTAATATTAATAGATGAATATGATGTGCCTATACAGGAAGGCTATTTAAATGGTTATTATAAAGAAGTGATAGAATTAATGCGCAATTTATTAAGTGGAGCTTATAAATATAATAAATATTTATATAAAGGAGTATTGACTGGCATATTAAGAGTAGCAAAAGAGAGTATATTTTCTGGATTAAATAATTTAGAAGTCTATACAATATTATCAAAAAAATATGCTGAATTTTTTGGCTTTACAGAAGCAGAAGTAAAACAAATGTTATCAGAGTATGACTTATCAGAAAAATTTAAAGATATTCAAAATTGGTATGATGGATATATATTTGGTGGTAAAACAATATATAATCCCTGGTCAATAATAAAATATATAAAAAATGAAGAACATAAATTTGAACCATACTGGATAAACACGAGTTCAAATGATTTGATAGGTGATTTATTATTAAACACTGCAAATGAAGAAATAAAAGATAAGTTATACAGTTTATTAAAAGGAGAAAGCATAGAAACAAAATTAGAATCAAATGTAGTATTTGAAGATTTGAGATATAATCCAGAATCAATATATATTTTTTTATTTTTTAGTGGATATTTAAAATATGTGGAAGAGATAGGTTCAGACGCAGAAGCAAGATACAGATTAAAATTAGTGAATAAAGAAATAGAAATATGTTTTGAAGATTTAATAAGAAGATGGTTTAATAAAATAAGTGGGAGTATATCAACGAAAAATATGCTTGAAGAATTAATAAATGGAAGAATTGAAAATTTTATAAATGAATTTAAGATATATATATTGAACGCATTTTCATATTTTATTACAGGTAAGAAGAATTCACAGGAACGAGAATTAATAGAAGAAGAAATAGAACGCGAAAAAGAGAAAGTGTATCAAGCATTTTTACTTGGAATGTTTGCAATGCTATCTGACAGATATAATATACGAGCAGAAAGAGAATTTGGTTATGGCAAAGTAGACATTGCAATATTTCATAAGAGTGACAAAAGTAAACCAGCGATAATAATGGAGTTAAAAGTGAAACAAAAAAATAAAAGGATTGAAAAAATTTTAAAAGATGCAATGAAACAGATTGAAAAGAAAAAATACGATGTTGAATTAAGGAGTCAAGGATATAATAAAATAATCAAAATGGCAATAGTTTTTGATGGTAAGCAGGTGCATTTCGATTTTTCTAAATTTCGAAATTACAAAAAATCGAAATAAGACAAAAATTTTTTATTATCAAAATTATCAACTTGCTTTTTCAAAAAAAAATTCATTAATTATTTATAAGTTTGCGATTCTTTGCCAACCTTTATTTTTTCTTTTGTAAAGCACGCCATACATCTTCCTGTCTGATTGGCATATATGTTAAATCAGCACCACAGGCATTTTCAATAGCATTTCCCACTCCACCACAAACTGCTATCATTGGATGCTCACCAACACCACGAGCACCATAAGCACCATCAATCTGTGGAGTTTCAACTGCTATACCAATTATTTCAGGAACATCAAGTGAAGTAAAAATTTTATTATCAGTAAAAGAAGGATTTAATAATTTACCTTTTCCATCATAAATATAACCTTCACACATTGCAGTACCAAGTCCTTGAACAACACCACCAACAACTTGACCGCGAACACATTGTGGATTTATCACACGCCCTACATCAAAAGCAGATGCAATTTTTAAAACTTCAAATTCACCTGTATAGGAATTAACTGCAACAACAACACCATGTGCACCATAAGTCCAATCAAGTGCTGGTAAACCCTGTCCTGTTTCTTTATTCAAATTTGTTAAACCCTGTGCACAATAAACTCCTACACCAATTAATGGTCCACCTATGCCATTTCCATCTGGATATGAATAACCAACAGCTATTTGTGAGAAATATACACATTTATCTTTATGATGTTTTAAAAATATTTTTTCGCCATCATTATCTAAATCAACTGGATTAGCACGCAATATCTGTGCTGCTACATTATACGCTTTTTTCAGTAAATCCTGCGCTGCTAATATTGCAGCATTACCACTTAAAATCAATCCTTTTGAAGCAACTGTCTGCCAATCATAACCTTCTTTATCTGTATCTGAATCAATAGAGACTCTTACTTTTTCTATTGGAAATTTCAACTGTTCTGCTATTATTTGTGCAAGCGCTGTATATGCACCCTGACCTATTTCTGATAATGCTATATTTGCTATTACTGTGCCATCTTCATTCATCTTTAAAATTACTGATGTTGCTGTAAATGGGGGCATTGCAGGTGCTTTATGTAATGCTACTACTGATTTACCTATTTTCATTCCTGTCCGTTTTTCATATTGTTTTTCTTCTGCTGTTAATTTTCCATAATTTATTTTTTCTGCTACTGCTTCCATACATTTTACTACATTTCCTGTATTCTCTGTAATATGTTCTCCTGTTAATGTAATTGAACCTGGTTTTAATGCATTTATAATTCTGAATTTTAATGGATCCATATTTATTTGTTTTGCTACATAATCCATATTTCGTTCTATACCCCAAGAAAATTCCACATGCCCAAAACCCCTATATGCTGTTCCAAATGGTTTATTTGTATAAATTGTGTATGCATCTAACCACGCATTCGGGATCTCATAAGGACCTGCACCAGAATAACCTGATGCTCTTGTCACATTCACTGCATAATCTGCATAAGCACCAGAGTCCCAGTACATTGTCATTTGCTGTGCTACTATTTTTCCATCTTTTTTTACTCCTGTTTTTATTTTATAAACTAATGCACTTCTGCAAGGTAATAAACTAAATTCTTCTTCGCGTGTTGCCTGTAACTTTACTGGTCTACCACCTGCTTTTCTTGATAAACAACATGCTAATGGTTCAAGCCCTATTCCAGCTTTTCCTCCAAATCCTCCGCCAATATATGGCACAATTACTCTTATATTATTTCTCGGTATTTTAAAAGAATAAGCAAATAAATTACGAACAGTAAAAGGTGATTGTGCTGATGTCCAGATATTTATCTTATCATTTGGCAACCATTGTCCTATTGCAACATGTGTTTCCATTGGCACATGTTGTACATTTGGATTTTTATATGTTCGTTCAAATACAAAATCTGCTTCTTTAAATCCTTTTTCTATATCGCCTTTTCTTAATTTTGTATGATTTGCTATATTTGTGCCTGGTACTGGTGTAAATACTGCTTGAACATATTCATAAGTTCCTAAATCAGGATGAACAAGTGGTGCATTTTTATCTAATGCTTTTACACAATCTAAAACTGGCTCTAATTCTTCATATTCTACTTCAATTAAATCAACTGCTTTTTGTGCAATTACCGGTGTTTCAGCAGCAACAGCAGCAACTGCTTCTCCAAAATGACGAACTACATCTTTTGCAAGAACATATTTATCAACTAAATAAAGACCAACTCTATAATTTAATTCTGCTCCTGTTAATACACAATGCACACCTGGCAATGCTTCTGCTTTTTTAGTATTTATTCTTACTATTTTTGCTCTTGCATACGGACTCCGTTTTACTTTTGCATATAACATTCCAGGTAATACAAGATCACCTGTATATAATGCACTGCCAGTTACTTTTTCATCTGCATCTAATCTCTCAACTTTTTTACCAACATATTTTAATTCATCTTTTTTTACATTTTCAAACATATATAATCTCCTCTTCTTTTTTTAACTGTCCAGTAATATCCTGAACAGCTTCTATTATTTGCTTATATCCTGTGCAACGACATAAATTTCCATCTATTGCTTCTTTTATTTCTTCTTCTTTTGGCTTTTTATTTTTTCGTAATAATGCTTTTACTGACATTATCATTCCTGGTGTACAAAAACCACATTGCACTGCATGATGTTTTTTAAATGCTTCCTGTATTTTTGATAATTTACCATTTACTGCTTCACCTTCTATTGTTTCTATTTTTGCACCATTTGCTTCTACTGCAAGCACTAAACACGAATTTACAGTTTTCCCATTCATTATTACTGTGCACGCACCACACTCACCTGCGCCACATCCTTCTTTTGTCCCTGTTAATCCACAATCTTCTCGTAAAAAATATAATAAATTTTTGTATGGTGCTACATCTTTTTCATAATCTTTTCCATTAATATTTACTTTTATTAACATATTAAAAACTCCTTTATTTAACTTCTTTTAATAATCTTTCTAAATATACTTTTACCATAAAAATTCTATAATCTTTTGAACATCTTATATCATCAATTGGATTTATTAATTTTTCGATTTTTGACCAAACTGTTGGAAAATCAGAATTTGAATCAATATCATCACTTACTACTGATGTTGGTGCTGCTGAACCAACTGCTACTCGCATTATTTTTCCTTTTTTTACTAAACAAACACTAACTAATGATAAATCATGACCTTTTATTCTTTTTAATTTTTTAAAGCCAGCTTTTGCATTTGCCATTACTGCTGGTATTATTATTTTCTCTACTACTTCTCCTTTATTTAATACTGTCTTTTTTACTCCTGTAAAAAATTCTTTTATTTTTACTCGTCTTGTCCCTTCTTTTGAAATTATATCGACTGATGCATCCAAACATAATAAAGAAAGCGACATATCTGCACAAGGTGAAGCATTACAAATATTTCCTATTATCGTAGCTCGATTTCTTATTTGTGTTGAACCAAGTTCTTTTGCTGTTAATACAAGTGCTGGAAATTTTTCCTGAATTAACTTATTTTCAATTATATCAAAACATGTTATTGTTGGACCAATTATTAAGCCTTCTTTTTCTGAATATGTAATTTTAGGAAAATCTTTTACTGTTTTTATATCAACAACAAATTTAGGCTTGATTATTCCATTTCGAATATCAACAAGTAAATCTGTTCCTCCTGCTAATATTTTACATTCTCCATTTTTTTCTGCGATTATTTCTAATAATTCATTTTTATTTTTTGGCGAGATATAATCAAATTCATATAACATTTTTACACCACCCTTACGACAATTTATAAATTCAATTTTATATTTTTAAATTTTATTTTGTCAATAAAAAAAATTTTT
>DAONJL010000008.1:0-4120 GCA_035405645.1 bacterium
CACGCGTAGAAACAGCCTGATTTAATGCTGCACCTGTTGTCTGGTCAGTATTTCCAGATGATGTCGTAAGCCGAATATCAAAATCTGCATTCTCTGGTGAAACTGAACTACCTTCATAATAAACAGTTAAGCCAGACCAAGTAACAGATTGCGATGCTTTTACCCAGCTGCCATTTGTTATATTTGCATTATTTGCTAATGTCCCAGATAAAATTAAATCGTTTTCGTATGTTCGAGTAGTTGTTGTATCAGCCCAGCTTGATGATTCCACCTGGTCATCAGTACACATAATACCTATTTTATAATTAGAAGCTTCTGTCCAATCCCAATCTAAAACAATTGTCCAGGTACAGGTTACATCATTTACAGTTGGTGAATTTACTTTTGAATCCACAGTAGCTGAGTTAACATAACTTGAGCCAGTAGCAATAGTAGCAGAACCATTGCTCTGTGGTCTATCAATATGCATTATTATTGTATCTGTTCCATTGCCAATTCTTAAATAAAATCTTAATAAATCAGCAGAACCATCAGCATCAGAATAAATCGTCCGTATTTGAATTTGTTTACCAGGTAAAAATGTATCAAATGAAGAAGTAACCCAACTAATATTAGAAGCTGACACTGTTGGTGTATAATTTGTTACATAAAGATAAGTATTAGTAGTTCTTGGTGTGCCTGTTACTCCACCAATATTTCCTGTTGAATTGCCCCAAACTACTGTCTCTGATGATGTCAAATGACTATATGATTTTTCAACTGCAATACCACTTGTTGGTGTATACCATCCGTCAGCATTACCAGCAGTATCAACTACTGTGCAGGTATCATAAGCGCCACCATATAAGGTTAACATTTTTAATTTAGAAGAGACATTTACCAAACTAACAGAAAAAGCATCTTGCAAATTATGAGTTATTGTTGTAGCACCTGCATTTTCTTCTATTAAAAAATAACTGCCTGGGTGTATTAAAGATCCTTGGGCAAATCCTGTTACATCTTTAGTTGTACTTATATTTAAACTCCATTTATACATAACATAAGTATCAGTTCCAGCATTATATAATTCAATATAACAACTATCATAATTAGCTACTGTACTATACATTATTTCACTTATAAAAATTGGAACATCTGAATTACTTGCATAATTTGAATTTGCAGCTTTTGGTGTTCCAGCAATATAACATGCAGAACCTCGAGCATTACCAATAAAAACTTTTGTTGCACTTTGCCAATTTGACCAATCCATTCCATAAGCATTTTGTGTCTTTCTTTCCATTGCGACTTGTGCTTGAGTAAAATTTGCTGTTCCTTCGTAACCTAATGCAGTTGTAATCTTAGCTGAATCTATTTCAATATTATCAAACATTAAAATTATTGTATCATTTTTTTCTAATGTAGTATTTTGAATAAGTGAATCACTTGTAGGCGAAGAAATATTTTCAAGATCTTCTAATAAATAATAAGAACCACTACTTATAGAACTCGAAGTTGCTTTATTAGGGATATTTTGTCGCGTTGTTTTAAACCACATTGAATCAGTATATATAGTATAACCACTTCTATTATATAATTCAATGTAGTCGCCACCACTTGATGCTGTCGTAGTTCCAAAAAAACCAATTTCATTTATAACAATATCTCTAACTTCAGGTAAAATCACTTTTTGCCCACTTATTGTAATATATTTTGAATCAGCATCACCCTGTGATTGGTCATTATCATCATCAGCAATAATTGCAGACCAGTATAATACTTTTCCAATATTACTCGTAAATAAATTACTTGCAGTATTTTTAGAACAAGTAAATTTATATGTTGTTCCTGAAACATTTACAATATCTGTGCAGGAAAAATAATTTGATGGACCAGGATTTGAAGTCCAAGAAAAATATGCCTTTGACCTTGTAGTGCTAATATTACTTAAATCTGATAACCCATATATAGCAATAACAAAATCGTTATTATAACTCACAGCAGTATCTGCATAAGTGGTATAGGATGGTGCAGTAGTATCATCATCATAAATAACAAAAGAATAATCTGTTGCACCACTACCATCATCATCCATTGCCTGTCCATAACTATTTGTCCAATCACCGCCACTTTCTACTAAATAATCCTCATCAGTTCCATCTTTATGCTGTATCCTATAATAAACAGTTCCATTTATCCCAACATCAGCAAATAAAGTTGAAACTGAAATAGTTGATTTCCAGAAATCAAAGATATTTGAGGCATCATTATGTGTCCAGGTTCCACCTGATGTCCATCTTTCTTGAGTAGTCCAGAATCTAACATAATGTCCTGTTAAATCATTTTTATAACATCGTGAATGTATTTCTAATGTTTCTGTACTATCATAAACTATTGTTGGGTTTCTATAATTATATGTTTTAGTTGGGACAGTAGAATCTGGCTTATGAGCAGTGCCATCCCATTCAACATTATTATCATTACTGGCAGCAAAAATTATAAATTGAGTGATAATTATAAATAATGAGAAAATTTTTATTTTTAAAATCATATATTTCCCTTCCCTTATTAAACTTTTGTTAATTACATTATTATTTAATTATATAGTAATAGCAAAATTTATGCTATTAATATTTTCTTTTTTAGTTCCCTTATCCTTCTTTTTTGAAATTAAAATTTAATATAATCCAAAATATTAAATTTTTTAAATTTAATTTTTTTAAATTACACTCATTTATTATTAAAATTAAATTCAAACCTAACAAAAGACTTTTACTCTTTTTAAAACTTCTATTTCTAATTCTCACTATAAGCATTGCTTTAAAAATTTAAGTTTGCAATATGCGACACAATTACCCCTTTGCAGTTCTGGTTCTGCACTATAACATTATTTTTATTATTAGTTATCAATTGTCATAATCAACTATGACACTAAAACTATATAAGTTCTTAATTCCAATTCTCTTCTTTTTTTTCGCCTCATCTTTTGCACTTTACCTATCTGGTTATTACACCTACCACCTACCTTTTCAGTCTGTATTACCAGTGCAAATCAAAATCAAAACACTTTTTATATTATCTGCAATCTCGTAGCTCGTTTATCATATATTATTTCTTCATTTTCAAAATCAAGTTTCATTCGCCATTTTTATAATGTTGCCGACAAAATTATTACATTCTCACCTAATTCATCAAGCACAATAAACTCATCTGAAAACCTATCACCCTTGATATAAAAATTTATACTTATTTTATTCCGACCAACTATCTTTCGTCTACCTTCTGCTGTCAAAAATTCCATTGGTTCTGGCAATAATTCTAAATTTGCTATTTTCTCTGCTAATCCTTTTTTAATACAAGAATACGACGCTCCTGTATCAAACAATACTTCTTCTTCTATTTCACCTTTTGAACCTCGTAATTTATTCTTTTTTTTAATATTGACATTTTATAATTCCTTATATAGTATTTTACTTTTTTTCTATCATAATTATATTATATTTTTTTTAAAAATGCAAGTAATTTGAAAAAATTTCTTTAATCAAGAATTGAATTTTAAAATATTGGTATCACTTAAATTTTTTTAAGAATGAAGAACCTACTAAAAATGATAATTTTTACCACACCTACACATTTTCTAACTTTTATTTTCTAATAATTTTAATTAAATTATAAGGTCAATAAAAACTATGTGAAACGAACATTAATAAATTCACTTGTAGTTTTCATTGTGCCATTTTATGATCAACTTTACGGGCTTTGCATTTTTTATTTTTTCTATTTTATTTATTTCTTCTGGAACTTTTAGGGCTAACTTTACGCCAGGTGTCGGAGATCAGTGCGCAATTTAGAGTTTACTTCTGGAACTTTTAAGTCCAACTTTTGAGGGCTTTGCATTGAATTGGCTGCTGCAAAAATATATATATTTTCTGGCTTTGCGGCTGACACTTTACAGTCTTTGCAATCACTTTGCTTGCAGTTGGCTTTTGCACAACCTTGCGTCCCTTGTGTCAAACATTGTGCCCATTGCATTTAATCTTTGCGTCCCTTGGCGCTCTTAGCGCCTTTGCGTTAAAAAAATAATTTTCCAATTATATTATCTGCAATCTCGTAACTCGTTTGTCATATATTATTTCTTCAT
>DAONJL010000008.1:4220-92224 GCA_035405645.1 bacterium
CTCCTGTATCAAACAATACTTCTTCTTCTATTTCACCTTTTGAACCTCGTAATTTTATTCTCTTTTTTAATATTGACATTTTACAATTTTCCTTAATTTTTTTCAATTTTCATTATATTACAAATTTATCAAAAAAGCAAGTATTTTAAGAAATATTTAATGAAAATATTTGATTAAAAAAATTAACAAAACAAATAAAAAAATATTTAAGTAATTTAAAAAATGTGTCGATAATAAAAATAGATTTTTATAAAAAAAGGTGATAGAATGTTTGAAAATAGTAGTTGGGGCTTAACAGCAACAGTAGTAGCAAAAGGGCTCGATGCTTCAATGTTAAGACAGGAAGTATATTCAAACAATTTAGCAAATTTGAATACACCTGGCTTTAAAAGAGATGATGTAGTGTTTGAATCAGAATTAAGAAGAGCACTATACGGACCACAACCAATACCAGCAAATAGAACAATGCCAAAACATTTTAAATTTAAAGGTGAAATAACAGTAAATGAAGTAAAACCAGGTATATTTTTAGAAAAAGATACATTTTCAAGAAATGATGAAAACAATGTTGATTTAAATGAAGAAATGGCAAATCTAACAAAAAATGAACTAATGTATTCTTCATTGACATCAATAATAAAAACAAATTATAGAACATTAAGAAATGTAATAAAATCAGGCGGGAGTAGGTAAAAATGAGTTTATTTTCAGTTGTTAGTGGTGATATGTTTGGTTTATTTAGAAGTATAAATACTAATGCATCAGCATTAACAGCCGAACAATTACGAATGGATGTAATCGCAAATAATATAGCAAATGTAAATACAACAAGAACAGCCGAAGGCACACCATATAGACGAAAAAATGTAGTATTTGAACCAAAAGGATTTAATGGTATGGAATTTTATATACCATTAGTTCGCAAACCACCACAAACACAGGTCGGCACAGGTGTCCGTGTAGTTGATATTGTAGAAGACCAATCGCCATTAAGATTAGTGTATGACCCATCGCATCCAGATGCTGATGAAAAAGGTTATGTTCATTATCCAAATGTAAATATAGTCACTGAAATGGTTGACTTAATTACTGCCTCACGCTCTTATGAAGCAAATGTAACAGCAATAAAATCCGCAAAAAATATGTTCTTAAAAGCCATTGATATTGTCAAATAAAAATTTTTAAAAAATCATTTGACATTTTTTCAAAAAATAAATATAATAATCTTATTATGACAAAAGAAAAAAAAATTGATTTAAATTTATTAAGATTAAGACATATCAATGGTGGAATAACAGCACCATTAGGTTTTATGGCATCAGGTATTCATTGCGGCATAAAAATAAGTGGTTTAGATTTAGCACTAATTTATTCTAATACACCAGCCATCGCTGCTGCAATGTTCACAACAAATAAAATTAAAGCTGCACCAATAATAGTATCACAAAAGCATATTAAAAAAGGCGATATTCGAGCAATAATAATAAATAGCGGAAATGCAAATGCATGCACAGGAAAAAAAGGATTAAAAGATGCAGAGAAAATGTGTGAAGCAACTGCTAATTTATTAAAAATAAAAAAAGAACAGGTTCTTGTGGCTTCGACAGGTGTAATTGGCGTGCCATTACCTATTGATAAAATAATACAGGGCATAGAAAAATTTGAGACACGATTATCATCAACAGGTAGTCAACTTGCCGCAAATGCAATAATGACTACTGACCAAAAAATTAAAGAAACATCAGTAATAATGCGATTAGGCGCCAAAAGTGTAAAAATAGGTGGAATAGCAAAAGGTTCTGGAATGATAAATCCAAATATGGCAACAATGCTTGCTTTTCTAACAACTGATGTAAATATTTCTTTACCAATGTTAAAATCAGCATTAAAAGAAAGTGTAGATGAGACATTTAATAAAATAACAATTGATGGGGACCGTTCAACAAATGATATGGTCGCAATAATAGCAAGTAAAAAAGCCCAAAATTATATTATTGACAAAAAAAATAATGATTATGAAATGTTTGTTTATGCATTAAAAAAAGTTTGTAAAGACCTTGCTTATATGATTGTTGCGGATGGTGAAGGTGTTAAAAAAGTTATTAAGATAGAAGTAGAAAATGGCAAGACAGATAAAGAATGCGAATTAGTTGCAAGAACAATAGCAAATTCATTATTAGTAAAAACAGCAATAGCTGGTGCTGACCCAAATTGGGGCAGAATTCTTGCTGCTATCGGTTATTCAGGTGCTAAATTTGAACCAAAAAAATTACAAATAAATATTCAGGGTATTTTAGTTTATAATAATGAAGAACCAACAAATTATGAAGAACCAAAGTTAATAGAAGCATTACAAAAAGATTATATAAAAATTAAAATAAATTTAGGTCTAAAAAATAATACTTCTGCTGTTATCCTGACTTCTGATTTAACTGAAGATTATGTAAAAATTAATTCAAGATATAGAACATAAAATAATGTTTCATCCAACCATAAAAATAATTGTTATTGTTCTACTATTCTTTGCTGCAGGTCTGTATGTAATTTTTTTCACAAAAACAGATGAACAAATCCCCTGGCGTTTTGCTGATAAAAAAAAGAATGAATTAAAAATAACAGATGATAAAAATGAGGCAATTTTTAAAGAATATAACTTAGGTGATTACTATGTAAAAATAGGAAAATTTTATGAAGCAATGCAATGTTATCATAATGTTTATTACAAATATCCAGAAGTTCAAAAAGGTTATTTAAAATGGCGTGCTTTACAAAATATCAAACTTCTTGAAAAAATTTTTGAATTACAAAAGAAAAAAGAAGAAGCAATTAGTGATACTCAAACTATAATCAAAAAATATTTTTCCCATATCAAATAAAAATATGGTTATACTCGCAGTAAAAATAAATCTGTATCTAAAATTTGCAAATAATATAAAAGAAAAACGAAACTTAAACAGACAAATCATAGAAAGAATTAAGAGTAGATTTAAAGTGAATGCAGCAGAATTAAAATCTTCCCTTTTAAAAAATTCTGAAATAGGAATTGTTATTTGTAATGATGAAAAAAATTTTTTAGAAAAAATACTTGCAAAATTATATGAATTTTTAAATAATTATTATTTTGAATATATAAATTATATCGAATACAATTATTTTTATTTTTAATTTATGAAAGCATTAAGAGAAGTATATGGCGAGACATTAGTTAAATTAGGTGAATTAAATAGTCGTATAGTTGTGCTCGATGCTGATTTATCAAAATCAACAAAAACTGATTATTTCAAAGCCAGATTTCCTGATAGATTTTTTGATATGGGTATTTCAGAACAGGATATGTTCGCTACTGCTGCTGGTATGGCTGCGGCTGGTGCTATTCCTTTTGTTAGCACTTTTGCTGTTTTTGCTGCGGGACGCGCTTATGAACAAATTCGTAATTCAATTTGTTATCCAAATCTAAATGTAAAAATTGTTGCCACTCACGCTGGTTTATCTGTTGGTGAAGATGGTGCTACTCATCAAATGCTTGAAGATATAGCACTTATGCGTGTTTTACCTAATATGAAAGTATTTATGCCATCAGATGCTAAAGAAACAGAAGAAATTATTTCTGCTGTTGTAAATATTCCAGGCCCTGTTTATGTGCGCTTGCCTCGTATAAAATTACCTGATATTTTACCTGATAATTATAAATTTTCTTTTGATAATTATTATGTTGTTTGTGAAGGAAATGATGGTGCGATTTTTACTGCTGGCACTATGCTTTCTGAAACTTTAAAAGCAGTAAAATTACTTGAAAAAAATAATTTATCTTTTACAATTATAAATTTATCAACTATAAAACCATTAAATCATTTTTTTATTGACAATATTGCTAAAAAATATAAAATTTTTTTTACAATTGAAGAGCATAATATTTTTGGTGGTTTAGGTTCAGCTGTTGCTGAATTTATTTGTTCTTTACCTTATAATAATATTTTAAAAATCATAGGTGTTGAAGATACTTTTGGCGAATCTGGTAATGTTGATGCATTATTTGAAAAATATAAAATTGATTATAAAAGTTTAGCAAAAAAAATTTTGGAAGTTTATAAAAAGAATTAAAATGATTTTGTAAAGAAAGAAAGTAGCGAATTATTGAAAAAAATTATAACGAAAAAAAGGAGGTGAGAATGTGATTTAAATAAAAATTTTAGTTAATTGTTTGTCGTTATTTGTTAAAATTTGAAAGGAGGATGTTTATGAAAAATTTTAAAATTTTATTTGTGTTATTTTTAATTTTTATTTTTGCATTTAGTTTAACAGCACAAGAAAAAAAGGCTGATGCAAAAGCAGCAGAGAAAAAAAGTGAAGCAAAAGAAGCAAAATCAGGTGTTGGTGAAAAAACATTAAAAGACGCAAAAGCAGCAAAGAAAGAAAAAAGTTATGATAAAGCAGCAGAATTATTTTTATCTTATGCAAAAGCAAATGCTAAAACAAAAAAAGGTGCAAAAGCATATAAAGATGCAGGCGATATGTATAAAAAATTAAAAGACACAGCAAAAGCAAGAGAATGCTATGAAAAAGCAGGTGCTGCATTAACTGCATTAAAATTATATAAAGATGCAGGCACTGCATATAAAGCACTTGGCACTTTATTAAAGAAAGAAGATAGTGAAGCATCAAAAAAAGCATTTAATGATGCTATAAATGCTTTTAAAGAAGGATTAAAAATAGAAAAGAAAGATAAGGCAAAAGAAACATATTATAAAAATATTATAGATTTATATGCTTCAAAATTAGGTGATGTTGATACTGCAAAAAGTGTTTATGAAGAAGCAAAAAAAGCATTAGGTAAAGAACCAAAATTAAGTAAATCAGTAGCTAAAAAATTAGGAATAGGCGAAGGCGCTGCTGCAGGCGGTACTGAAAAAGAAGAAGATGAAGAATAATTAATTTTCATTTACAAAGAGCATACATAACTTAATTATGTATGCTCTTTTTTTATTTTTTAAAAGAGGGCGTATGAGCAAAAAAAATTTAATTGTTGCAATTGATTTAGGCGGCACAAAAATAAAATCGGGTCTTTTTAATATTGAATTAAATCAATTCATTGCTAAAAAAGAAATTGAAACTGATGCTTTTTCTGATAGAAAAAAAATTATAAATAAAATTGTTAATCTTATTTTTGATTTATTGAAAGAAACAAATAATAAAAAAAATAATCTAAAAGGAATTGGATTAGGTTCGCCTGGTATAATAAAAAATAATATTGTTATTGGCAATGCAGAAAATTTTAAAAATTGGAATGGAACAAATATTGAAAAAGAACTAAAAAAATATTTTGATATAGAAATTATTGCTGATAATGATGTTAATGTTGCTGTAACTGGCGAATTATTTTTTGGCAATGCAAAAAACAAAAAAAATGTTTTTATGTTTACACTTGGAACAGGTATTGGTGGCGGAATTATTATAAATAAAAAATTATATACTGGTGCAATTGGTGCTGCTGGTGAAGTCGGACACTTAATTATTATTCCAGAAGGCAAAGAATGTTCCTGCGGGAAAAAAGGATGTTGGGAAGCATATTGTTCTGCTACTGGTCTTAAAAATATCATTCTCGATTTTATTAAAGATAAAAAAAATACTGTATTCCATAAATTTACTAATAATGATTTAAATAAACTTGAAGCAAAACATTTATTTGATGCTATAAAACAAAATGATGAGTTAGCAAATCAAATTTTAGATATATATGTTTATTATTTAAGTATAGGTCTTGGCTCCTGTATAAATATTTTAAACCCAGAATTAGTTTTAATTGGTGGTGGTATTTCTAAATCTTATCATTTATTTGAAAAATTATTATTAAACAAAATAAAAAAATTTGCTTTACCGATTCCACTTAAAAAATGTAAAATAAAAAAAGCAAAATTGTTAAATGATGCTGGAATTTATGGGGCTGTTTCTCTTTTTCTTCAATGAAAAAAATAATAATAATTTGCGGACCAACTGCAAGTGGTAAAACTGAATTAGCAGTTAAACTTGCTCAATTTTTAAAAACTGAAATTATTTCTGCTGATGCAAGACAGGTTTATAAATATCTTGATATTGGCACTGCTAAACCAGATAAATCTATTTTAAACCAAATTAATCATTATTTAATTGATATTATTCTTCCTTCTGAAAAATACTCGGCTAATAATTTTGTTTTTGATTGTGAAAAAATTTTATCTGAATTTTTTAGTTCAAAAATTCCAATTATTTGCGGTGGCACTGGTTTTTATATTCGTTCTTTAACTGATTGGAATCTTAATTTGCCTACTGATGAAAAAATTAGAAATGAACTTGAAAAAGAATATGAAAAACACGGTTTTGAAAAATTATTTAATTTACTTTTAGCACTTGACGCTGATGAAGCAAAAAAAATAAATAAAAATGATAAATATAGATTAATCAGAAATTTAGAAATTATTCGTATTACTAATCAAAAAGTTTCAGAACTTAAAAATCAAAATTTTTTCAAAAAAAAATTTGATTATCTAAAAATATTTATTTTTTTGAAGCGAAATATTCTTTATAATAACATAAATAATAGAGTTGAAGTGATGATTAAAAAAGGTTTAATTGATGAAACAAAAAATTTATTAGCAGCTGGTTGGTCTGAAAATTCACCAGGTTTAAATACTATTGGATATAAAGAAATTATTAATTATTTAAATAATAAAATCACATTAAATGAAGCAAAAGAAAAAATAAAATTAAATACTCGCCATTATGCAAAACGACAATTTACCTGGTTTAAAAAAGAAAAAAATATTATTTTTTGTAAAAATGATTTTAATTATATCAAAGAATTGGTTTTTAGATTTTTAAATAAATGAATAAAGAATTCGAAAATGGAATTAAATATAATTTTTTTGGTAAAAAAGTAAATGTCCTTTTAGTCTATCCTAATTCTTATTTTATCGCAATGTCCAGTTTGTCTTTTTTAAATATTTATCGCTTATTAAATGAAAACCCTTTTACTTCTTGTGAACGGTTCTTTTTAGATTCACAAACTAATAAATCTTTTGAAACTAAACGAAATATTGCTGATTTCGATTTAATCATTTTTACTATTTCTTTTGAAAATGATATTTTTAACATAAAAAAATTTTTTCAAAAAAATAATTTTGAATTAAATAAAAATAAACGACAAAATAAATTCACGCCAATTTTTATTATTGGTGGTCAAATTATTAAAATTTATCCATTTATTTTTCTTGATATTTTTGATTTCGTTATTTCTGCTGATTTTGAAATTTTTTATTCTGAATTATTAAATTATTTCTCTCTATATAATGAATATAATAAAAACAATTTTTATGATTTTTTTTATAATTCAAAAATTATTATAAATGACAAGAAAAGTGATAAATTTTATAATGCAAAAAATATTGAAGCATATTCAACTATTATTTCTTCTGATACTGTTTTTAAAAATACTTTTTTAATTGAATTAACACGCGGTTGTCCTAATCACTGTAATTTTTGTATAAATGGTTATTCTCATAATTATTTTAATTTTATTGATTTTGATAAAATTATTTCTATTTTTAATTCTTTAAAAAATCTCTCAAATAAATTTGGAATAATTGGTTTAGCTGTTCTTAAATATAAATATTTTAGTTCACTTTGTGAATTTGCTATAAATAACAATCTTGAACTAAATTTTTCTTCGCTTGATATTTCTGATTTAACAGAAGATAAAATTTATTTATTAAAAAAAGTAAATCAACAAACATTCACAATAGCGCCTGAAAATTTTTCTGAAAAAATTTTAAAATTATTAAATAAAAAAATTATTTTTAATGATATAAAAGAAAAATTAAATTTGTTAAATAAATATCAAATTGAAAATTTAAAAATCTATTTATTATTTGGTTTTGATGAAGAAAATGAAGATGATTTAAAAACAAATGTTTTAGCAATAAAAGAATTATCTAATATTTTTAAAGGTAATATTGTTATTCGTTTAAATCCATTAATACCAAAACCAAAAACTTTTTTTGCTGATAGAAAAATACAAAGTAAAAAAATACTAATTAAAAAAATGAACTATTATCAAAAAAATCTTAGTAATATAAAAAATGTTTCATTAAAATTTTTAAATCTAAAAGAGGCTTTTTCACAAATAATAAAAAACTATTTTTTTACTTTGCTTTTAATACACATCTATCTTCTGATAATCTGCTTAATCTCTCTTTAAATTCCTTATATTTTTTATAATAATCTTTACTCGCACGTAAATTTTTTGTTTGATATATTTGTTTATATATTATTTTTTCTTCTTCAACTTTAAATAAATTTAATGAATAATGATTTTCAATAGAAATTTCTAAATCACCAGGTAAATAATTAATCTTATAATTATCAGGAATTTTTATCTCAACTAAAATTTCGTTTTCATTTATTGAATCAAAAAAAAGTGGATATTCTCGTTCTTCTTCTGATACATCTGCTGCTGAATAATTTAATAATGGCATTTTAAATATCAAATATTTATCCTCTATATTTTGCCCATATTCCTTTATCATAAATTTAAAATTTATTTCTGTTTCCTTTTCTTTTTCTTCTAAATTTTTTATTTCCTGTTCTATTATATTTGGATTTTTCTCAAATAATTTTGTAATTATTTTTGTTAATCGCCTTTTTCGCTCTTCGTTATTTAAATATTTTAAATCCTTAGAGTATATGTTATTAAGTCCTTTAAATTGAATTTTTCCACTACCAATTAAATCTCCATTATTATTTATCTCGCATTCTAATACATATTTACGCTTTTCATTTTCTATTGAATGAATTTTTATTTTTTCAAATAATGTTTTTTCATTTGTTATATTTAATGCCTCAACATCCTCATAATTATCAGATAAATAACCAAATGGGAAATTTTCATATATTGGATTTAAATAAAAAATATTATTATTAATTTGTAATTTAACAATACTTGAATTAAATTGTTGTAATGATGGAATTTCACTAATTAGAATGCCTGTATTATTTTTTTTCACTAATAATAATTCAGCATCATAATTAAAATATTTTAAGAGTTGATATAAAAAATAATTTTTATCATAATTATTTGCATATCTTATTTTATTTATTTTCTCAATTGATAAATGCTCAAAATTATTTATATTTATTTCTACATCAAATAATTTTATTTCTTTTGCTACATAATCATATATATTTTTTGCATTTTCAAGTTTATCATCGTTATTAAAATTTTTAATAATTTCAATATTTTCAATTTCTTCTTTTTTATATTGGTTTTTACTTTTTATATATTCTTTTAAATCATTCCAATTATAATTATATGAAAACATTACATAAGGAATATATTCAATATCAGGACCAACTAAACTTTCTTCTTTTAATGGTTCTATATTTTTACACAATATAGTTAATTGATAGTCATTTTCATTTATTTTTTCTTCTTCATTAAATTTTATTCTGTTATAATTCTCTTTTTTTATATATAATTTTTCTTTATCTTCACATTCAATTATTATTCTCTTTTCTAATATTGGAACATTAGTTTGAAAAAAACTAATTGAATAATTATTATTTACTGGATTATTTGATGATTGAATAATGGTATATGAATAATCAATAAGTGAACCTAACTCAATTTGTTTTATTACATATTTTATCTCTTTTATTTTATTATATTCTGGTAATTGTGAATAGACATCAGAATATTCAATATTAGTCTTTGGTATGGAAAAAACAAAACTATTGGAATTTATTACACGAGCAAAATTTAATATAGCTGTTTCATATAATATATTATATTTAATTGAATTTGCTGCTGCTTCTTTTCCTTCTTCTGTATGAATTTTTAAAATTATCCTTTTTGTTATTCTATTATCCTTTATTTTATAAATTTCTTCGTCATATAAAATTGTATAATCAAATGTGTCAGTATCATAATTTAATGAAGCATTATATACATTTTTTAATATTGTATCTTCTATTTCTGATATATTTATTTCATTACTTTTTTCTGCTATTCTAATTTTATTTACTTTTGCCCTCTCAAATATTTTTTCTTCACCATTAATATTTATTTTTATTTCATTTTCATTAATACTTATAAGTTCGCCCTGATATTCCTCGCCATCTGTTGTATATAAAATATCATAACAATATACATAAATTATTTGAAAAATACAGAAAACAAAAATTATAAATATTTTTTTCATTTTATTTCCTTATTAGAATTATTTGTTCATCTGTTAATTTCTCAATTTTTTGTAATAAATTTTTATGTGAAGCATACATTGAAACAGGCACTATTTTGGATTTTATATCAAATCTATCTTTATAATGTATTATTTGATTTTCTTTATCATAATTTATTTTTCGTTCAAAATAAATAAAATCATTTTCCAGTTTTATCTCTTCTGGTAAAAAATCAACTGAATAAAAATCTGGTATTTTAATTTTTATTTCATTCACTTTTGATTCAATTGCTGGATAGACAATATCATATTTCCTGACATTTTCATCAAGGGCAATTTCTGGAAAATATTTTTTTACACCTAATAGTTTTAATATATATATGTTGCCTGCTTTTATTATATAATTTTTTATTTTGTATTGTGTTTTTATAGATAATGGTCTTTCTAAAAAATCAAGATTTTCAACATCATAAGAAATAATTTCAGCATCAGGATGAATAGAACTAATCCACTGCCGCATTATTATAGGGAAATCTATTTTTCGCTGTGCACGCCAAAATGCTCGAACATTTGCTTCATAATTACCATTATATTCAGTGAAAAAATCAACATTCAAATTTAATGGTTCATCTTTTTCTATTAAAATTGTATAATTATATTTTCGCTCATTTTCTTCTGGTCTTGGTAATGGCACAATGCCTATTTCTTCTTTTAATGCACAAACATAAGGCGCTAACTGGTCATCAGCACGAAATGATGGATAACGATGACTGGTAGATGTTGCATCAAGAAAAATTTCTTTTCCATTTAATTCAATTTTTGTTATTGCGTGATTACCGCCTAATGTAGGTAATTTATATGGTCTCAAACTATAATCATTTGTTTTTACTATTACTGGATATGCTTTAATATCTATGACACTTAACATTGTCGAAAATAAAATTGCTTTATCTATACAATCACCATATTTATTTTCTAATGTTTCTATTGCAGGATGACCTGATAATCCTGAACCAGCAGAACCTTTTATTGATATATATAAAATCTTTTCTTGCAGCCAATGATATATTTTTGCTATTTGTTTTTCTTTTTCTATTTCATCACTGATTATTTCTTTTACTACTTTTATTATTTCTTCTTTTTGTTCCATTCTTCTTAATTGCATCTTTTTATACCATTCAAAAATATAATTCCAATTCATTTGATTTGTAAAACTTAACGATGGAATAATATCATTTTTTGGTGGCATAAATGGTTCATTATAATATGGCAAGACATTTTTAAGAGCAAAGTAATAAATTTTACTCTCTTCTTCTTCTATTATTTTACTATCTGGTTTATATTCACTACAATTATATAATTCATAACTTAACTCTGATTTTTTCGGAATTTCTATTTCAACTTCTGATAAGACAACTGGATAATTTGATTGGAAATGCCAACCACCAGAAAATATATTTGTATCAAAAGGATTAAATTCATCATATTCATAAATATATTCTATTATACACGGTAATTCTAAATGTTCGAGTTGAAATACTTTTTGTTTATTCCTCATAAAATATTTTATTTCTTGCTGAGGTGAAACAACTTGAATTTTATCTGATGAAAGATAATAAACATTCTTATTAAAATGTATTGTTCTTGCTAATAATATATTTACATTTTCTTCAGTCTCATTAAATGTTAGTGATACCTCTGCTAATTCTTTCCCGCTTTCTTTTAATATTAGCCCCTGAAAATGATATTTATATTTTCTACTTCCATCTTCTTTTAATTGCCATTTGCCATTATCAATTAATATTATTGCTGGATAATCTTTATATTTTTCTATTGCTTCTTTTGCTTTGTTTATTATTTCTTCTACCTGTGTATCTGCTATTTGTTCTTCGCTTTCTTTTTTTGATTTTATAAAAATTATTTCATTTATTTTATCTTTTGAAAAGGTAGCATTCTTTATTGTAAATTCATTATTATTGAAATATATTTCATCTGTTTCAATTTCCCTGTTATCACTAAATTTTACTATTGCTGAATTTAACGAAAAAACAAATAAAAAAATAATGAAAATAAATAAATATTTCTGTTTCATAATTTTTCTCTTTAAAAAATATTAAGTAATATAAAAATAAATTTTTTTGTAAATCTTTTAAAATATTATATTTTTAAACTCTTCTTAAATTATCTTTATATAAATTCAAAATTTTTCTATTCATTTTATTTATATCAAAATCTTCAGGTAATAATTTTTTCTGTTGCTTTATATTTTCTTTTATCTTATTATATTCTTCATTGTTTTTTAATAAATCTAATATTTTTGCGGCAATACCTTTATAATCTTTTTTCTTAAATATAAATCCATTAAAATTATTTTTTATGATTTCATTTGCGCCTTCTATTTCATAAGTTAAAATTGGAATTTCCAATAATGTTGCTTCCACAAAAACTCTTGGCAAGCCTTCCCATAATGATGTTAAAACAAAAAAATCAAAATGATTTAAAATTCCATAAGGATTTAGCAGCCAGCCAGTTAATATAATTTTTTTTGATAAATTCAATTCCTTTATTTTATCTTCTATCTGTTTTCTTTGTTCACCATCACCAATTATAATAAATCTAACATTTTTATAATGCTTTGCAATTTCATCTGCAATATAAATAAAATCAATTAAATTTTTCTGCGGTTTATAACAACTGATTGTCCCTATTATTTTTTCATCGTCCAGAATGTTACATTTTTCTCTTATTTCTTTCCATAAATTTTCTTCTTTTGCTCCATTATAAATTTCTTCAAAGTTTATTCCACTATGAATTAATACATATTTTTCAATATTTTTATTTATTCTTTTTAAGCCAACTTTAATGCAATCAATAGAAACAGCAATAAAAATATTAGTAAAAAATGAAAATAATTTTTCCAACAAAATAAAAAAATATCGAGTTAAAAATTTTTGTTCTGAATTAAAACTCCAGCCATGAATCGAATGTATTATCAATGGAGTTTTACATATAAATGCTGCAAATCTGCCTAAAATTCCTGCTTTTGATGAATGTGTATGAACTATATCAAATCTATTTTTTTTTATGTATTTTATTATTTTTAATAAAGCAATAAAATCATTTTTTAAATTTATCTCTCGAATTAATTCTTTTATTTCAAAAAAATTCTTTATATTTTTTTTCGCATAATCATTTAAAATACCATCTAATCCACTTATCAAATGTGTTTCATAATGGTGTTGTAGAAAAATAACATTTGCGAGAGTGTTTTTTTGTGCGCCACCTAATTCAAGTTTTGTTATTATATGTAATATCTTCATTTTTTATGTGTTTGAAATTTTTTAGTATATAAATAAAATACAATTAGAAGTAAAAAAGTTAATATAGCAAATCCATAAAAAGGCAGTAAAAAACCTTTTAAAAAATCACTAAATAAAATAGAAAAATTTATAATGAAAAGAGAGAAAAATATTGAATTTACTAAATAGCCTAAAAAATTTATTATTGAATTAAAAACATAAGAACAAATACCAATGAAAAAAATTGATAAAAAAAATAAAGTATAAAAGAAAAAGAAAAAACTATTGGAAAATAAACAAAAACTAAATATTGGTAAAGAAAATAAAAGAATAATTAAATCATTTGCTTTTATTTCATTGGCAAGATTTAATGTAAAAAGAAAATAAATAAGAACTGAAAAAAATGAACTAAAAATAATAATAAATATTTTTTCATTAAATAGTTCTATACTCAACTGATTAAAGTAATAATTTATCTTATTGCAATCAATTGATTTAATTAATATTAACGAGAATAAAAGCATTATAAAATAAATAATAATAATTTTTTTAAAAATAAAAAATAGAGAAAATAAATTTTGGTTTTTAATAAAATATTTATTTTTTTCTGAAAAAAATAATGAATATAAAAAGATAATTAAAATAATTATTAAATTTAAAAACAAAAAATATTTTGATAAAATAGAAATGAAAAATGAATAGTATAAAAAGAAAATAATAATTTTTAAAAAATTAAAATGAATGATAAGTAAATACAAAAGGCAAATAAAAGAAAATATTTTTAAAAAAATATTCCAGATTCCTAATTCGTTTTCAAATACATAATAATCATTTATCTTATTTAATTTGATTTCATTATTTAATAGTTGATTATAAAATTTTGTATCTTGAAAATAATTTAAATTAATATTCTTTAAATATAAAAGGTTTGTGTTTATATTTCCATTTAATTCGCCAGTCGATGAAATAATTTTATATGCGCCAAATTTATTCTTAATAAAAGGATTTGGCTCTGCAATAAATATATGCTCATCTTTTTTTAATTCAATTCTCTTTATAAAATTATTACTTATAAGATAATTTTTTTTATCATAATAAATTTTTCTGATTTTTTCTATATTATCACTTTCAAAAAAAATTTTAAAATTTAATTTTCGATATTTTTCTATTTTTTCTTCATTAAAAAATAATGGAGTATTTAATAATTCGTTTTTTGTTTGATTTGTCTTTATTCGAATTATAAAATTAAATGAAATATTTCCATCAAAAATAAACTGACTATCACTATAAACTGAAACTTTATCTGAATAAATATCTGATAAATTTTTTAACAATTGATTAAATAATACTTCATCATTTAAAAAAATATAGTAATCATCAAGATTGATTTCTTTATCCTTGATAATTTCCCACATATAAATATTAACAATTTGTTGTATTCTAAAAGCATCAATAATTTCTCTACCTTTAAAAATTGAGGCACTACCTTCTTGAACTAAATCAGCAAGTTTTATTTCATTGAAAATAATACCAGTTAGGAATTTTTCTTGATATGATTTTAATTTATCTTCACTTATTTTTTCGGCTTCATTGTAATTTATTACAACATCAATTCTTTCTTTATTTATTTTAAATAATCGTAAAGAATTTATGAAATAAAGAATAATAAAAAAAATAACAAATGCAGAAGTAATAAGAAAATGCTTAATTGTTTTGTGTTTTAATACATTTATTACCATACTGGATTATTTGATTTATCAAGTTTAATAATTGTTGGTTTAAAATTTTTTAATTCATTATCATCAATTTCAGTAAAAGCAAAAATAATAATTTCATCACCTGGTAAAGCAAGTCGTGCTGCTGCACCATTTAAACCAATTATTCGACTGCCTTCGTCACCTTTTATCACATAAGTTTCAAAGCGTTCACCATTATTTTTATTCACTACCAGAACTTTTTCATATTCAACTAAATTTGCTAATTTCATAAGTTCTTCATCGATTTCAATACTTCCTTCATAATTTAATTCACAATAACTTACTACTCCATTATGTATTTTGGATTTTAACATATATCTTTTCATATTCTTTCCTCCTAATTCAATCTTCAAGTGGTATAAATATAATTATACTTGTGCCAATATTTTGCTCTGAAAAAATTTTTATCTCTCCATTTAATTTTGTTACTACTTCTTTTATTGCATCCATTCCTATTCCTCGTCCTGATATATCTGTTATTGTATCTTTTGTTGAAAAACCTGAATAAAAAATATAATTATATAATTCTTCTTTTGATAACTTTTCTACTTCTTCTTCTCTTAATATCTTCTTTTTAATTATTCGTTCTTTTATTCTATCTATATTTATTCCTCTACCATCATCATTTGTTTCTATCTTAAAATATCTTTTATTTTCTTTTTCTATTTCTTCTAAAATAATATTTATATTTCCAAACTCTGTCTTTTTCAACTTTATTCGTTCTTCTGGATATTCTATGCCGTGATCTATTGCATTACGAATTATATGTATATAATTATCAAACAATGGTTTTAAATATGCATAATCAATTAGAAAATCATCATTATTTATTGTTATTTTTATTTTTTTACCTAATCGTGCTGCTAATTGTTCTGCATTTGTTATATATCGCTTTAATAAAAATTTTATTGAATATTTCTTTAATTCCTTCACTTTTTCTAAAATTATTTTTTTATCTTCTTCTTTTAATTTTTCATTTATTAATCTAATTAGTGAATTTATTTTTGTTTCTGAAATTTCAAAGACTTTTTCTTCACTTTTAAATATTTCATCAGTTGATAAAAAGTCTTTTATTGAATTCAAATGATAATTTAAACCTTCAATAATTTTATCAAGATATTCATTTAATTCTTCTCTTTCTTTTTTTGTAAATGTTTTTGTTTTTATTAACACTGATATATAATCTTCAAATTTATGCGAATTTTCTGCTACATTTTTTAAATTATAAAATGGCGAATTACCTTTTATTGTATGGATTATTCTAAATAATTCATCAAGTTTATATATATAATTTTTATCAATATTTATAGTAGATATTAAATTACGAGCATAATTTATTTGATTTTTCAAATCACGAACAAAATCAATAAAACCTGTTTTATCAAGCGCTACTTTTATAATTAAATTATTCCGTTCTTCTTCTATTTTTGCTTTTTCTTTTAATTCTCTCTCTCTTGTTACATCTGTTAAAATTAGCATTATTTTTGTTTCTCTTTCGTCAAATTCATCTTTTAAAAATACATATTGTATTGTTAAAATTTTATTATTTATTTTTAATTCTGCTGGTAGTAATGATAACATCACATCAACTTTTTCTGAATTTTTAAATATATCATTTATTAAATCATTTGTTACTCGAATATCACTTTCTTCATCATATTTTTCTGGATTTGTTTTATAATCATTATAAATATCAGGATATAAAATCTCTAATATATTTTTGTTTTCTATTCGGCAACCAATAAAATCAATGCATTGTTTTGAATATTCTTTATTGATAAGTAAATTCTGATTTATTGTTAAAAAACCCTGACCTGCATTATTTAATAAATCTGTTATTGCTTTTGTTCGCTCTAATACTTTTTTATCAAGTTCTTCTATATGATTTTTTATTGTCTCTCGCATTATCTCAAAATTATGTGCTAAAATGCCTATCTCATCTTTACTATGAACTGGTATTTTTTCATTCAAATTACCTGCTGCTATCGTCGTGGCTGATTTGGTTAATAATAATATTGGTTTAACAAAATTATTGCCAACTATTAATGCTAAAATAATTAAAATAATAATTGTAATTATTGTAAGTATTATTGCTGTATTTCTTAAATAGAATATTGGTTGTAAAATTTCATTTCTTTCAATTAGAAATAAATATGTCCAATCTAAAAAATTATCTTTATAAACTATATAACTTTTATTATTTATTTTTTGAGGCATTAATTTTTTTGAAGTTATTTTTTTTATTTCTAAATTTTGTTTTTGAATATTCTGCTGCGTTTCTAATATTAATTTATTCATCTTATCAGAAAACAGCATTATTTTAAATGATTTAAAATTACTTAATTTTATTGTATTTAATTTTTCTAATATATTATTTAAGTCAAATTCAAATATTAACCAACCAAATAATTTTTTTTCAAATACAATTTTATTTAGAAAATACATTTCATTTTGATTATTTTTATTTGTTCTTAAAAAATATATCTTGCTTTCATCTATATTTAACAACTCTAATAATTCCACATTTTTGTTTATTAAATTTATCTTTATTTCCTGTTGTTCTGTTATATATAATATATTTTTAAATTCTGGATTTATTTTTAAAAAATAATCAAAATTCAAATAAAAAATATCTTTTAGGAAATCTACCTTTTCTTTTTTCTGTGGTTCATTTTTAGCCCATAATAAAAAATTTTCATTATTTGCCAGCCGCTCGATTTTAATCTCTTTTTCTTGAATTAAATTATTTATCTTTTCTTTTAATTCTTCTGAACATTTTATTAATTGTTGTGATATTTGTTCGATTATTATCTTTTGTGATAAATCATAAGAAATAAAACTTAAAATAATTAAAGGCAAAATACCAACTAAAATTAAGAGAATAATTAATTTAATTTTTAGATTCATAATTATCATCAATAATACCAGGAAGAATATTTACTGCATTTACAGGACAAACTGTTTTGCAGCGGCCACATTTTATACAATTTTTTTGAATTATTTTAAATGCTGTTTTTTTCACTTCGCCACTTATTGTATTTACTGGACAATTTTTCTGGCATAAACCACATTTTATACATTTTTCTTTTTCTATAAAATAAGAAATTAAATTTTTGCAAATTCGTGCTGTACATTTTTTTTCTACTATATGCTCTATATATTCATTCTTAAAATATTTTACTGTTGTTAAAACTGGATTTGGTGCACTCTGACCTAAACCACATAATGATGAAATCTTTATTTTTTCCGCTAATTCAACAAGTTTTTCAATATCACTTAATTCGCCTTTTCCTTCTGTTATTTTATTTAATATCTCAAGTAATCTTTTTGTCCCAATTCGGCAATATGTGCATTTGCCGCATGATTCATCTTTGGTAAAATTTAAAAAGAAACGAGCAACATCTACCATGCAGGTTTCTTCATCCATAACAACTAATCCACCAGAACCCATTATTGCGCCTAATTCTTTTAAACTTTCATAATCAATAATTGTATTTAATAAATGTGCTGGAATACAACCTCCTGATGGTCCGCCTATTTGCACTGCTTTTATTTTTTTATTATCTTTAATTCCTGCACCAATATCAAAAATAATTTTTTCAAGTGTAATACCCATCGGCACTTCTATTAATCCAGTATTTTGTATTTTTCCTGTCAATGCAAATACCTTTGTGCCTTTACTTTTTTCTGTTCCTATTTTATAAAATTTAGTTGCTCCATTTAATATTATCCACGGAATATTTGCATAAGTTTCGACATTATTTATATTTGTTGGTAAATTAAACAAACCTTTTTCTGCTGGATATGGTGGTCTATATCTTGGCATTCCTCGCTTTCCTTCTATACTTTGTAATAATGCTGTTTCTTCACCGCAAACAAATGCGCCTGCACCTTCTTTTATTGAAATGTCAAAATAAAAATCTGAATCACAAATATTTGAACCTAATAAATTATTTTTATATGCTTGCTCAATTGCTATTTTCAAGCGTTTTATTGCGAGTGGATATTCTGTGCGAACATATATAATCCCTTTTTGCGCGCCAACTGCATAGCCACAAATCAACATTCCTTCAATAACAGAATGTGGGTCACTTTCAAGAACAGAACGGTCCATAAATGCACCAGGGTCACCTTCATCAGCATTACAAACAATATATTTTTTTATCTTCTGATTTTCTGTTGCTGTTGATTTACTATTTTTTACTATTTCCCATTTAAGTCCTGTTGGAAAGCCTGCACCGCCGCGGCCGCGCAAGCCAGACATTTTTATTACATTAATAATTTCATCTTGTTGTATTTTGTTTGATAAAATATATTTAATTGCTTCATAACCTTCTCTATTTATATAATCATTTATATCTTCTGGATTTATAACACCACAATTTCTTAATACAATTCGATTTCTAAATAATTCACTATTCCTGTCAATTTGAAAAATATAATCTGGCAAATTATAATTTTTATTTACTACAATTTCATTAAAAATTTTTTCTATCGCTTGTTCTGTAACATTTTTTAAGAAAAAAGAAACATCAGAATCTATAAATTCAATTAATGGTTCAGCATAACAAAAACCAAGACAACCAGTTATCTGGACAGAGATATTTCTATCTTTTGAAGATAATTCTAATAATTTTTTATAAACATTTTCAGCGCCAGCAGATATACCACAACTGCCCATACCTACTTTAAAAATCATACTTTTTACTTTCCTTTTTCTTATTTGTTTTAGTTTTTATTCTTATAAAATTAAATCATTTTTTTTTCAAGATAATTTTTTTTATTTTTAACTTCACATTTTGATTTTATTTTTTTGCCTTTTACAAATTTTCAAAATAAATTTTTTTTTTATTTGACAAAAAAAAATAATTAATTATAACTTTTGACTATGATTAAAAATAATTCTACTTTATTACATATATAGACAATAATTATTTACATTGCAATCATATTAGCAATTGTATTAATGTTAAGATTTTATTTTGAAATTGAGCCTGCCAGAATAAATCAAATTGAAAATTTACAATTATTTATTACAGTTTTATTTATTATCGATGTTTTCATAAATATTTTTTTATATAAAAAAGAATACTTAAAAAGCACTGATATACTCATAGATATTTTATCCTGTCTTGATTTTATAAATGTTTTAAAAATATTTAGATTATTTAGATTTTCAAGGATTATAAAATTTTTAAGATTTTTAAGAATAATGAGATTACTCAAAATAGCAAGAATTTTTGAACAATCATCAGTTAAAATACAAAATTTATTCAATCTTATTGGTATATGCGGTCTTTTATTTTTTATTTTGATTGGTTTTTTTTCTGCTAATTATGTAAAAGACAGATTATTTAAAAATGAAAGAAAATCAGTTTATTCGTTTATTAAATATTCTGTTGAAAACTCTTTATTAGAAAATGAAAATAATATTGATAATTTTACAAATACATTATATTTATTCAAAAATTTGCTTTCTTGCGATATCGCATTAAGTAATGGCAATATTTATAGATTTAATATATTAAATAAAAGCAATGAAGAATTTAATGAATTTATTAAAAATAAATATTTTAAAGAAGATATTTTAGAGATAGATTATAAAAATGTAAAAGTAAAATTAGCAATAAATACAATAAATCGTATTGTTTATAGAATCGAATATTATGCAATAATGTTTGCTATTCTTTATTATCTGGTTTTATTTGCGATTTTTTATTTTGTTTTTTCTCTTAAAGAAAATGAATAAAAAATTTTTTCAAATAATAATATTTATAATTATTGTTGTTGCTGTTATATTTTCTTTTTTTTCTATGGATAAAAATCTTGATAAAGTAGAAGAAAAAGTAGAGCAAATAAATAAAGCATCCCAATCAAATCCTTTTTTAGCAGCAAAAGCAATTAGAGATGAATTAAAAAAACCATTACCAGAAAAAATGAGTGCTGATGAAGTGGACCAGTTGATCGATAAATATAAAAGTCAAATTTTAAGATAAATTAAAAATCAAAAAAAATCAATTTTAGAATTTAACATTTTTTCGCAAGATAATTAAAATTATTATTTTATTTTTCTACTAAAAATATTAACATTGACAAAAATTTTTTTTTATTTTATTAAACCTGTTTTAATGATAAAAATAATATTTCAAGAATTAAGATATTACCAGTGGCTAAAAAATTTGCTTGTTTTTTCTGCTTTATTTTTTAGCGGTAATATTTTTAATATCAAATATATCATTATCACTATTTTTGGTTTTATTGTTTTTTGTCTTTTATCAAGTTGTGTTTATATTATAAATGATATAATTGATATAGAAAAAGATAAATTACATCCTCAAAAAAAATTAAGACCTATCGCAAGTGGTAAATTAAAAATTATAGAAGCAATTTTTTTACTTGCTTTTTTATTTTCTCTAATATTAGTATTTTTAACTTATTTAAAAAATTTTTATTTTACGATTACTGCTTTAATCTATTTTTTTATGATGGTTGCTTATTCATTATATTTTAAAAATATTATTATTGCTGATGTAATTGTAATTGCACTTGGTTTTATTCTTCGCGCTATTTCTGGTGCTGAACTAATAAAAGTAGAAATATCAAATTGGCTTATGATTTGTACATTTTTACTTGCGCTTTTTTTAGCACTTGGTAAGCGCCGGAGTGAAATTATAAATCTTGGGGAGATTGCTATAAATTTCAAAAAAATTCTCTCAGATTATAATATTCAAATTATCGATTATTTTTTAACTATTGTTGGTTCTACTATTATTTTTTCTTATATTTTATATGCTTTTGATGAACGGACTGTTTCTAAACTTTCGTATAATATGCGGTTCTCTATTCCTTTTGTTGTCTATGGTATTTTAAGATATTTCTTTTTAATTCAACAGAATAAATATACTGAAACGCCTGAAATAATAATTATTAAAGATAAGCCAACTTTAATAAATTTATGTTTATGGGTTTTATCTATTTTATTTATTTTATATTTTAAAAATTAATTATGTTAAAATCAAAAAAATTTTGGTTTGGTCTTATTATTTCAATTATTTGTTTATATTATTCTTTTAAAGGTATTAAATTAAATGAAATAATAATTGCTTTAAAACAGGTCAATTATTTTTATTTAATTCCTGCTCTCTTTTTTGTTATTATTACTTTATGGACAAGAACTATTCGCTGGAAATTCTTAATCAAAGACCATCAGAAAATAAAATTTTATGATATTTGGGTTGTTAATTGTATTGGCTTTATGGCTTTGTTTACTTTACCTGCAAGATTAGGTGATTTATTAAGAGCATATTTGTTAGGTAAAAGAGTTAATATAAAAAAAATGATGGTGCTTTCAACTATTGTACTTGAGCGTGTTTTTGATGGTATTGCTTCTATTCTTCTTTTTCTTTTTGCGTTAATTCTTTATCCAATCGCTCATTTAGAAAATATAAATAATATTAATTTCAATAAAATTATTATTTATATTTCAACTTTTTATGGTGGAGTTTTATTAGTTCTGATTCTTATTAAAATTTTCTCAAAACAAGCAAAAATTATATTCTCTTTTATTCTCCATAAATTAATTCCATTTTCAGGTAATTTCATTTTTAAATTAGAAAATTTTTTTAATTCATTTATCGAAGGTCTTGACACATTAGGTTCTTTTTTATATTTTATAAGAATTATTATTTTATCAATTATTGTTTGGTTAATAAATGGAATACCAGCATATTTTACTATACTTGCTTTTAATTTACCAATGAATTTCTGGCAGGCAATTATTTTAAATGGTTTTTTAGTTTTTGCTGTGATGATTCCTGCTGCTCCAGGTTTTATTGGAACTTATCATATTACTGCACAATTAGTTTTATCTATGTATAATGTGCAGGGTGCTGATGCTTTATCTTTTGCCTGGATTTTATGGCTTATTGGTTTTATTGTTGATGTGGCTGCTGGTTTATTTTATCTTTATAAAGAAAAAATGAATTTAATTGCAATTGAAAAAGAAGCTACAAATGAATAATAATTCATTAAAAAATATTTTCTTTAAATATTATACAACTTTTTTATTTATTATTTTTCTTATTGCAGGTTCTTACTTTCTTTTTTTAGCTATGCGTTCTGAAAATCAAGATGGTCTTTCTTTATATCTTTCTAAAAATATTTTAATTGAAACTTCGATTTTAAATTCATTAAAAACACAAGATAAAGATTTTTCTCTTGAAATTGCTGATTTAAAACAGCAAATTTATGATTATGAAAAAAAGATAAAAGAATTAGAAGCAAATCTTCAATCACAAACAAATATAAGTAATGATTCAAATGCAATGAGTGAAAATAAAAGTTCCCAAATCAATGAATTAACTAAACAAATAAATGAATTAAGAAAATTATTAGCAGAAAAAGAAAATGAAATTGCTGCATTAAAATCAGCACCTAAAAATGAAGTTAGAGTTGTCGAACGAATAATTGAAAAAACAGAACCAGAAGAAACAGTAAGTAAAAAAAATATAATAAAACAGGAAATGATATTAATACCAGCAGGTGAATTTATTTATGGTCCACCAGGCGAAGAAAAAAAAATAACATTAAAAAAATTTTTTATTGATAAATATGAAGTTTCAAATTATATGTATGCACAATTCGATAAAACACATAAGTATAAAGATGGTGAAGAAAATTTACCTGTTACAAATATTACATATTTTGAAGCACTTGCTTATGCTAAAAGTTTAAATAAACGATTACCAACAGAAGAGGAATGGGAAAAAGCAGCAAGAGGCACTGATGGTAGAAAATATCCCTGGGGCAATAAATTTGATAATAAAAAATGCAATACACTTGAAAATGATAATTTTTCTTTAAAAAATATAAATGAATATGCAGATGGTGCAAGTCCTTATGGTATTTTAAATATGAGTGGTAATGTTTATGAATGGACATCTACTACTTCGTCTGATGAGAAAGATTTAAGGGTTTGTCGTGGTGGTTCTTATTTGAATAATAAAGAATTTGCACAAACTTTTTATCGAACTTTTGAAAAAGCAAATGCTCGATTATCTGCTGTTGGTTTTAGATGTGTAAAAGATGCTGAATAAAATTTTTTATTAGTTGTTTTTGTTTAATAATCAAATAATTGCATTTCGATTTTTCAAATTTCGAAAAATCGAAATAAAAAAAATTATTGAACTTTTTAAAAAGGAGGCTTTTATGAACATTCAGGAAGTTAATGCAATTATTAAAGAAAAAAGTATTTTTATTGATGACATATTAAATCAAATTACTAAAGTTATTGTTGGTCAAAATTTAATTATTGAAAAATTATTATTAGGTGTTTTAACTGGTGGACATATTTTAATCGAAGGTGTTCCTGGCCTTGCTAAAACTCTTTCTATAAAAACTTTATCTGAAACAATAAATACTAAATTTCAGCGTATTCAATTCACGCCTGATTTATTGCCTGCTGATTTAATTGGTACTTTAATTTATAATCAACGAACTGGTGAATTTATTACAAGAAAAGGACCTATTTTTGCCAATATTATTCTTGCTGATGAAATAAATAGAGCACCTGCGAAAGTGCAAAGTGCTTTGCTTGAAGCTATGCAAGAAAAACAGGTCACTATCGGTGAAACAACCTATAAACTCGATGAACCTTTTTTAGTGCTTGCTACGCAAAATCCTATTGAACAAGAAGGAACATATCCATTACCAGAAGCTCAGGTTGATAGATTTATGTTTAAACTTAAAATTACTTATCCTGATAAAGAAGATGAAATTGAAATCATAAAACGAATGGCAAATTATAATGTTATCAAAGTTAATAAAGTAGTTGAACCTTCTGTTATTTTGGAAAGTAGAAAACTTATTGATATGATTTATATTGATGAAAAAATTATATCTTATATTGTTGATATTATTCAAGCCTCAAGAACTCCTGAAAAATATAATCTTGATATTAGTAATTATATTGAATATGGTGCTTCGCCACGTGCCTCTATTTATCTTACTTTAGCTGCAAAAGCAAATGCTTTTCTTAAACATCGTGGTTTTGTCACTCCTGAAGATGTTAAACTTGTTGGTCCTGATATTTTGCGACATCGCATTATTTTAACTTATGAAGCTGAGGCTGAAGAAATTACTACTGATGATATAATTAAAAAAATATTTGATAATATTGAAGTGCCGTAATTTTTATAAAATTATGATACCAAAAGAAATATTAAAAAAAGTTAAATTAATTGAATTAAATATAAGAAGATTAACAAACACAATTTTTTCTGGCGAATATCATTCTGCTTTTAAAGGCAGAGGTATGGAATTCGAAGAAGTTCGTGAATACCAGCCTGGTGATGATGTTCGTTTTATTGATTGGAATGTTACTGCTCGCAATAATAGACCTTATATAAAAGTTTTTCGTGAAGAACGTGAATTAATTGTTAATCTTGTTGTTGATATCAGTAATTCTGTTTATTTTGGTTCTTATCAAAAATTAAAATATGAAATTATTGCTGAAATTTCCGCTATCATTGCTTTTTCGGCTATTAAAAATAATGATAGAGTTGGTTTATTATTATTCTCTGATAAAATTGAAAAATATATTCCACCAAAAAAAGGGAAAAAACACATACTATATTTAATTCGTGAAATTCTTTATCATAAACAGGATAGTTTTAAAACTGATATAAATCAAGCTTTAGAATTTTTAAATAGAGTTCAAAAAAAGAAAAGCACTATTTTTTTATTTTCTGATTTTTTTGCTGATAATTATGAAAAAAGTTTAAAAGTCACTTCCAAAAATCATGATTTAATTTCTATTGTTTTTAATGATATTTCAGAACTTGTTTTACCTGAATGTGGTTTAATTAAATTTTATGATAATGAATTAAAACAAGAAATTTTACTTGATACTTCAAGCAATTATATTCATTCTGTTTTTAAAAATAATTTAAATAATTTAATCAAAATTAGAAATGAATTATTTCAAAAATATGAAATTGATACTATCGCAATTAAAACAAATGAACCTTATGAAAAAAAATTAATGAACTTTTTTAATAAAAGAAAATTAAGATAAAATTATGGAAAATAATATTTTACTTGATATAAGAAATATAACAAAAAAATATTCAGCAATAGAAAGAAAATTTTTTAAATGCACAAAATTTATTTATGCTTTAAATGAGATAAATTTTAAATTACAAAAAAATAAAATTCTTGGTATTGTTGGTGAAAGTGGTAGTGGTAAAACTACTTTAGCAAGAATTATTTTAAAAATTATTTCACCTGACTCTGGCGACATTCTTTTTAAAAATAAAAATATCTTAAATTTTAATGGCGATGAATTAAAAAAATATAGAAAATCTGTTCAAATTATTTTTCAAGACCCTTATTCTTCTTTAAATCCAAGACATAGAGTTTATACAATTTTAAGCGAAGGAATAAAAATACATAAATTATATAATGATAAAAAAGAAATAATGGAAAAAGTAATAAAATTAATGAACGAAGTTGGTTTAAGTGAAGAACAAATAAATAATTATCCTCATCAATTTAGTGGTGGTCAGCGTCAACGAATAAGTATTGCTCGCGCTTTATCTATTGAACCAGAACTAATTATTGCTGATGAACCTGTTTCTTCTTTAGATGTCTCTATTCAATCACAAATTATAAATCTTTTATTGAATTTGAAAAAAGAACATAATTTAACATATATATTTATTTCACACGATATTGGTCTGATTAAATACATTGCTGATGAAGTATTAGTTTTATATGGTGGTGAAATAATGGAATATGGTGATGCAGAAAAAATAATTTTATCACCTTCTCATCCTTATACTAAAATGCTTATTTCATCAGTTCCTGAATTAGGCGAGCGAAAAATAACGACACAAAAAAATGCTGATGATTCAGAATTAAAAATAATTGATAATACTTTATGCCCTTTTTTAAATAGATGCACTGAAAAAAAGGAAATTTGTTTACATCAAAAACCAGAACTATTTTCTATAAATGAGAATACCAAAGTCAAATGCTGGTTAATGAAATAATTTTTTAAAAGGTGTTAAATTTTGAAAGTATTAATTGTATATAATAGTTCTCGTATTACACACGATAAAAATGGCAATTTAATTCTTGATACAAATATTATAAGTACTGTCGAAGCAGTTGAAAAAGCATTAGAAGCAAAAGGTTATCTTATTAATAAAGTTGCTTTAAAAAAGAATTTTAAAAAATTTATTGCTGTTATTGAAAAATTTAAGCCTGATATTATTTTTAATTTATGTGAAATGATAAATAATAATGCTATGCTTGAAAAAAATGCTGTTGCTGTTTATGAAATTGTTAATTTGCCTTTTACTGGTAATACTTTAACTCCTTTATATATTTGCTTAAATAAAGCATTAACAAAACGCTTTTTCAATTTATATAAAATACCTACTCCAAAATTTAGAATTTTAAATAATTATGATTTTGATGATATTGACTTGAAATTTCCTTTGATTGTGAAACCAGGTTTAGAAGATGGTTCAAAAGGTATTTCAGCAAAGTCTGTTGTTAAAAATTTAAAAGCATTAAAAAAAAGAGTAAAATTTATAATTACAAAATATAAACAATTTGCATTAGTTGAAGAATTCATACAGGGCAAAGAACTGCAAATATCATTAATAGGAAATAAAGAACCAGATGTATTAGCAATAGCAGAACTTGATTATAAAGGTTTGCCAAAAAGTCTTCCAAAAATTTGTTCTTATGCTGCAAAATGGCAAACTAATTCTATTTATTATAAATATACTAATCCTATTTTGCCAGCTCGAATAAATATAAAGTTATATAATGATTTATCTGAAATGGCTAAATTTATCTATAAAAAATTTATGTGCAAAGGTTATGCAAGAATAGATTTAAGATTAAAAAAAGGAAAACCATATTTTCTTGAAGTGAATCCAAATCCTGATATTTCGCCTGATGCTGGTTTTGCAAAAGCTGCAAAATATGCTGGCTTACCTTATGAGGATTTGATTAATAGAATTGTTTTATTAGGTTTAGAAAAATCTGAGTTTAATGAATTTTATTAATCGAATATGCGTAAAACAAAAAAATCCTTATATAATTTAGAAACTATTAAAAGTGAATTATTAAATACACCAATAAATAAACTTGGTCTTAAAATTGAAGGTTCTATTTTAGAACAGGCGATTGATGAAGTTTATAAAGAAATTGAAGAAAATGAAATTATTTTAAGACCTAATTTTTATTTATCTGATAGTTATGGTTGTTGTGAAGGAACTGCTAATATTGGTCTCGCATTCTGGGATGCTAATGAAATTCTTCGTGAAATTGTTTATGAAGTAAAAAAGAAAAAAAGATCTTATGACCAATTATTAAATTTAATTCGACACGAATTTGGACATGCTTTTTGTTATTCCTATAAATTATATCGTGAAAATGATTTCCGTGAATTATTTGAAGTTGAAGGTAATTTTTTTAGAACTTATCCTGACCATAATAATTATAAACCTAATCCCTGGAGCAGAAATTATGTTAATCCTGATGGCGATTATTATGCTCAAAAACATCCTGATGATGATTTTGCTGAAACTTTCGCTGTCTATTTAAATAAAAATGAAGATTGGAGAAGCATTTATAAAAATAGAAAAGGTGCTTTAAGAAAAATTTTCTTTGTTAAAAGTGTTATTAGAAAATATGGTAAATTAGAGCCTTTTGTTTTAAATAATCCTCACGAATTACATATTCCAATTTCTGAATTAGATATGACTGTTGCTGATTTCCTTAAATGTTCTAAAAGAAAATATCTTAAAAATGCTTCTGGTTTTGTTGATTTTGATTTGAAAAAAATTTTTAAAAAAAATCATAAAAAATATAAGAGTAAATATAAATTTGCTGTTGAATTAATTAAAGAAAATAAACAAGCCTTAATAAAAAAATTTATTGGTTTATATAATTTGAAATCTAAATATATTATTTCTGATTTAATTGAAAAAATAGAAAATAGATTAAATATTCTTGAATTAGTTTTTAAAAAAGTTGATGAAGATAATAAATTGTTAGATTTAACTATGTATATTTCAAAATTAGTCAATAATTATTTATTGACTGAAAGTTATTTATGAATAACAAATTAAAAATTATAACTTTAAATTTACATGGCTATCACGCAATGTACGCACCTATTAGATATATTTATAAATCCAATAATTTTTTACCTGTATCTAATGATGTTTATTATTTTACAGAAAAAGAAATAATAAATGGAAATAATAAACGAATAGAAAAATTAGCTAATGATATTGCTAACCAAAATATTGATATTTATCTTTTTCAAGAAGTTGCTGCTGGCTTTAAATCTGATTTATCTCAGCAAAAATTTTATAATGAATTTTTTGTTGATGATGAAATTATTAATTCTGGTAATTATTCAAAAAATCATCCAATATTTAAATTGAATAATCATTTTTCTACTAATACCTTAATTAGATTAAAACATCATTTACTTACAAAAAAAATTTTTTATAATTCAATTTTACTTTGTCGTGGAAATATTGGCTGGATTTCTGGTAATCAAATCAAATTTAATGGCGAACCATCTGATATTTATATTAAAAAAGATAATCAATTTTTTAAAATATTAGATAAAGATAAACCACCTTTTCCTGATGGTTTATTAATTGAGGGTTTTGGCATTTTAACTAAATCTGATATTTTATTAGTTAATAACACCACAAAGAAAATTCCTATTTTTGGAACTAATGATTCTTTTTCTGCTCAATTAATCACTTTACTGATTAAACGAAAAAAAATAAATAAACGATTGGTTGTTTGTAATGTTCATTTAGGCCATAAATTATTTAATCTCGAGCAACAGGCTTCAATAAGAATTTATTTAGAAAATTATTTATTAAATGAAATGCTTAATAATAATTTGTTAAGATTTAATGAAACTTTAAGTGAATGCTATAAACGAAATTATATCGGCACGATAATTGGTGGCGATTTTAATGCTATTTCTTATGAAGCCAATCCAAATGCTCTTGATATTGGTTTTTATCCTTTTTTCCAAAATAACTTTTCTTTTGACCAGATTAAAGAAAAAGCCTATAAATTTAACTATGCAAATTACAAAAAATTTGCTTCAACTTCTGATAATTTTTTCTATAATTTATTTGAAAGATTAGAAAAATATTTATTGCCTTTATTAAAAAAAATAAATGAAAATCGTGCAATTATAAACTCAAATTTTTCTGACCCTTTAGCTTTTTTAAATAATAAAAACAATTTGATTAACACTAACGATGAACGAATTGATTATTTACTTACTGACCATAATGGAATAAATGCTGATAATCAACTTAAAATAATAGACGCTAAAATAATTTGGAATGAAAATGATTGGATTAAAACTGATGGTGTTTCTGACCATAAAGGTCTTTTCGCTGAATTTGAAATATTAAATTAAATATTTTTTTCTATTAATTATTTCTTTATACTCTTCACAAAATTTTGCTATTAAATAAAATGATCCTGTCACTAATATTAAATCAATTTCTTCTAAATCAATTTCTTTTAATTCTTTAAATGAAACTAACAATTTTGTCTTTATCTTTTTTGTTTTTATATACTTTTCTAATTTTTCATATTTAATTTCTCGTTCATTATCTATCTTCATTATATATATTTTTTTACTTAGTTTTATTAGTTCATTAAGCATAATTTTATACTTCTTATCTTTTAAACAATTGAAAATTATCAGTATTTTTGAATATTTATTTTTGTCTATATTTGTTATTAATTTTCTTATACTCTCTGGTGTATGTGCACAATCAATCATTATATCTTTCTTCTTTATAAATTTTTTTATTATTGTATATCGACCAAATATATTTTCTTTTTCTATTATTTTTTTTATTAGATTAAAATCATAAGAAATTTGATAATAATTATTAGTCAATGAAATAGCATTTAATGCAATTAATATATTTTTTAATTGATAATAAACATTTTGATTTATTTTTATATTTGGAATTTTTATATTTGCATCTTCATAATTTAATTTTTTATTTTTGATTTCATATTTACTAAATTTAGAACAAATAATTAATTTTACTTTTTTCTTTTTACAATATTCTTCTAATTCTTTTATCAAATATTTTGATGATAAGCCAGTTATACAAAATTTTGTCTCTTTTTTAATTATTTCTCTCTTTTCTTTTAATATTTTTGTTTTTGAATTACCTAATATTTTTGTATGTTCTAATTCAATATTTGTTATTATTGCTATCTCTGATTTTATTATATTTGTTGCATCTAATCTTCCGCCAAGTCCAACTTCCATTACTGCCCAATCTATTTTATTTTCAGCAAAATGAACTATTGCTATAAATGTTATTAATTCAAAATATGATGGTTTTATTTTTTCTATTATTAATTTATATCTATTGTAAATAATACAAAATTCTTTTGTAGTAATTTTTTTGCTATTTATTTTTATTCGTTCTAAAACATCAAGAATATGTGGTGATGTAAATAATCCAACTTTTAATCCTGCACTTTCCAAAAATTTACTTATATAAAATGCTGTTGAACCTTTTCCTTTTGAACCTGTTATATGAATAAATTTTATTTTACTTAAATTTATGTTTGCTAATTTTATTAGTTGCTTAATTCTAAATAAATTATATTTTATTTTTGTTAATGAATATTTTTCTAATATTTGATTTACTTCATTCATTTTATTTACTGAAAAGTTAATACATCAGTATAAGTATTATTATTAAATTTATTTGCTGGTATTATTTGCCTAATAATTAAATATTTATTTAAAAATCTTTCATCAAATCTTAAATTTATTATTATTTGAGAATTTCTTAATTTTATTTCACCATTTATTTCTTCTGATTTTATTTTAAATTCAAAAATATTGTCTAATTTCGAATAATCAAATTTTATTTCCTGCTCTTGCAAATTTATTAAATTATTTAAAAAATTAATTTTCATATTTTCAATTTTGCATTTACCATTTATTTCATTTTTCTTAATTTTAGATTCTGTATTTATCTTATTTATTATTATTTTATTTGATGAAAATAAATTTATATTAATATCATTTACTTCATTTTTTATTAAAAAAAAATTTATTAGAGAAGGAATTAATTTTATCTCCTTCATAGAACACTGAACAATATTACCATATTTAATTTTGGTATTTGTTAAATAAAAATTTAAAAATAACTTTGGCGAAATTTTTTCAATTTGTATATTAATTTTCGATGATGAATATTTATTAAAATAATTAATTAAAATTTCATAAGGAAAAGTTAAATAAAAAAAGAATAGAAAAGAAAAAAAGAAAATAAAAATATATAACAAAAATATCTTCATTAAAAAATTTCAATGATAAATGAATATATTTATTTATTTTTGAAATAAAGTTTTATTAGATTTGTATTTTTCTAAAATAAAAATTTTTAATTTAGGTGCGTATGATTCGCCTAAATTTACTGCTATTCCTAAAACAATTAGTGCAATTAAGGCAACAATTAAGCCATATTCTACAATACCCTGTCCTTTTTCGCTTCTTTTTATCTTCATATTTATCGCTCCTTTTTTAATTTTTTTCTTCTTTATTATTATAAATTTTAAAATAATATTTATCTTTTATTCTGTCAATAATAAAATTTTTATTTGTGAATATATACTTCACTTATTTTTTAAACACTTTTTTATTAAATAAATATATGAAGATTCTAGATATTTGTTTTACCTTAAACATATAAAAAAAATTATATATTTAAAATCTCAAAATAATAATTTCTTAAAAAAAATATTGACAAATATGAATATATGAATTATTGTTCATATATTCATATTTAATAATTGTGAAATATTTAATGTTATGAAAAATAAAGAAAAATTTAATATTAGTTTAAAATCAATTATAAAAATTGAACTATCCCTACAAAAATTATCTACAACTTTTAAAATTATTGCTGACCCAACAAGAATAAAAATTATTGCTTTACTTTCTGAAAAAGAATTAGCAGTTAACGATATTTCAAAATTATTATCATTATCACAATCATTAATCAGTCATCAATTACAAATTTTAAAATCTGCAAATTTAGTTCGTTATAAACGAAAAGGAAAAAAAATTTTTTATAGACTTGATGATATTCATATAAAAAATTTATTATGTGAAGGTTTAGAACATATAAATGAAAAAAAGGAAGAAAAATAATTATGTCTAAAAAAGAAAAAATACCATCAATTGTTCTTATAGGTTGCCCTAATGTAGGCAAAAGTGTAATTTATAATAAATTAGTTGGTAAATATACAACTGTTTCAAATTTCCCCGGAACAACAGTTGAATATGAATCAGGTAAAACAAAATTAAATGGCAAAGAATTTCTTGTTATTGATACACCTGGCACTTATTCACTTTTACCTATTTCTGAAGATGAAAGAATTGCAAGAAAAGTTCTTATTGATTTTAAACCAGATATTATCTTAAATATAGTTGATGCTAAAAATATTTCAAGAATGCTTCATTTAACTTTACAATTACTTGAAGCAAAATTACCTGTAATACTTGTATTGAATATGATGGATGAAGCACAAAGTCTTGGAATAAATATAAATACCAGAAAATTAGAAAATATTTTAGGTGTGCCTGTTATACCTACTATTGCTACAATTGGCAAAGGCATAGAAGAACTTAAAAGGCGAATTTCTGAAATACAAATTACAGATGAATTTAAAATAAATTATGAACCTGAATTTCATGCTATAATTAATAATATCGCTGACAATATAAATACTGACCTATCATTTGATAAAAAATATCTTGCCTTACTTATAATACAAAATGATAAATATTTTTCTGATTTCAATATTTCAATAAATGATGAAATAATTAACAATTTAAATCATTTAAAAAATAAATATTCAGAAAATTTTGCAATAATAATTTCTAATAAAAGAAAAGAAAAAATTGATAATATTTTAAAAGATGTAATTACCACAGAGGAAACTAAAAAGAAAAAATTTAAAAAATTTTTAGATTATTTATTTCTTCATCCATTCTGGGGTTCGATAATTTTAGTTCTTATTTTATACTATGGTTTATATCAATTTGTTGGTGTATTAGGTGCTGGTGTTTTAGTTGATTTTTTACAAAATACTTTATTTGGTAAATATATTAATCCTTTCATTATTAATATATTTGAAAATTTTTTAAAAATTCCTGAAAATAAAATTGCTTTTACTTTTTTTGATAAAATAAAATTTGAAATTTTTAATTTATTTGTTGGAGAATATGGAATTTTTACTCTTGCCCTTTCTTATGCAATTGCAATTGTTTTTCCTATTGTTATGCTTTTTTTCTTATTTTTTTCTATTCTTGAAGATTCAGGTTATTTACCAAGGCTTGCTTGTATGCTTGATATTTTTTGTAAAAAAATTGGTTTAAATGGTAAAGCTGTAATTCCTCTTATTCTTGGTTTAGGTTGTGATACTATGGCAACTTTATCAACTCGTGTTTTACCAACAAAACGCGAAAGATTAATTGCTACTTTTTTATTAGCCCTAACTATACCTTGTAGTGCTCAATTAGGTGTTATTATGGCTATTTTATCTGTAAATAAATATGCTTTCTTAATCTGGTTTTTTACTATTATTTTTATTTTTTTGATTTCCGGTTTTTTACTTAATAAAATTTTACCCGGAAAAAAACAATCTTTTTTCCTTGAAATTCCACCTCTCCGATTTCCTTTACTTTCTAATGTTCTTATTAAAACTTATACTCGTATTATCTGGTATTTAAAAGAAGTTTTACCATTATTTATTTTAATTAGTTTCTATATCTGGCTTGGTCAATTATTAAAAATTTTTGATTTAATTCTTTATATTTTGTCTTTTATAGTTAAAATTATTGGCTTACCATCCGAAGCAGCAAAAATATTTTTATTTGGTTTTTTCAGAAGAGATTATGGCGCGGCTGGCTTATATGATTTGAATAATTCTGGAATTTTAAATTTTAGAAATTTAATTATTGCTTCTGTTGTTTTAACTCTGTTTATTCCTTGTGTTGCTCAATTTCTAATTATGAAAAAAGAACACGGCACTAAAATTACTTTATTAATGACTGTTCTAATTATTTTTCTTGCTTTCTTTATCGGTTTTATTTTGAATAATATTTTAATATTAGTAAATTTTAATTAAAGGAGAAAAAAATGGATAATGAAAAAATATTAGAACAAATACAAGAAAATCTTGAATATATCTGGATAAATGAAGTTGAGAAAAAAAATAAGGAATTAAATAAAAATAATTTGCCATTTAATAATGATGAGATTATAAAATATATGCTTGATAATGATATTATAAAAATTGAAAATGAAAAAATTAGATTAACAGAAAATGGTAGTGAATTAGCAAAAAAATATATTCGCAGGCATAGATTATCTGAATTAGTTTATTCTCAATTATTTGATATTAAAACAGATATTCACAATCAAGCGTGTAAATTAGAACATTTACTTATTGAAGGTGTTGAAGATAAAGTTTGTTCTTTATTAGGTCATCCAAAAAAATGTCCACATGGCACACCTATACCAGAAGGTGAATGTTGTAAAAAAGCAAAAGAAGAAAGTTCTAAAAAAATTTTTACTTTAAATGATTTACCAATTGGTATGAAAGCAAAAATAATCTATATTGCAATGCAAGAACCAGAAGAAGTTAATAAAATAATATCAATGGGAATTCAACCAGGAAGTGAAGTTATTGTAGAACGCCGTTTTCCTTCTTATATTTTTCAAATCGGAAATTCAAAATTTGGTGTTGATGAAAAAATTGCAGAAACAATTGTTGTCAGAATTGATTAATGTTATTAAAAAAACTTTTTATTTTTTTCTTTTCTCTTTTTGCTGGTCTATTATGCAAATTTTATTTTGGGCTATTCTTTAATTATTATTTTGCAGGTTTTTTTTATGTTTTATTCTGGATTGCCTTTTTTACTATTATTTTTCATAATACTAATCCAGATAAAATTATTATTATTGTTTTAATTGTTACAATTTTACTTGAATTTTCACAATTATTGAAATTTCCTTTTCTTGAACAATTAAGAAAAAATTTTTTTCTTCGTGCTTTAATTGGTTCTTCTTTTTCTTTTCTTGATTTTCCTTTTTATTTTGCTGCTGCTTTTTTTGCTTTCTTAATTTTTAAATTCTGGATAAAATAATTATCTCTTTAATCTTAATAATCTTTTGCACGCTTCTTTTAATACAGGATATTTCTTCGCAAAACAAAATCTTAATAATTTATAACCTGTTTTATCTTCAAAAAAAGCAGCACCAGGCACAGCAGCCACGCCTGTTTCTTTTAATATTGAAAAAGCAGCATCATAGCAATCTTTATAACCAAGTTTTGTAAAATCAGCAAGTAAATAATATGCACCTTCTGGATAGTAAACTATAAAGCCAATTTTTTCCAATGTTTCTATAATCAAATCACGATTCCGTTGATAAAAAGCAGATAAATTTGTAAAATATTTTTTATTTATTTTCATTGCTTCTGAAACTGCTTTTTGTAATGGGGCTGGAGCACATACATAAAATAAATCATTTATTATTCCTATTTTTTCGCTTATTTCTTTTGGTGCACAAAGATAACCTATTCGCCATCCTGTAATACTAAATGTTTTTGAGAATCCACCAATTGTAATTGTAATTTCTTTTAAATCAGAGATTGCTGCTGGACTTATATGTTTCTTATTGTCAAATATTATGTATTCATATATTTCATCAGTGATTAAAAATAAATTATTCTTTTTTGCAATTTTACCAATTTCTAATATTTCTGTTTCTGTAAATATTTTACCTGATGGATTCGCTGGTGTATTTATTACTATTGCTTTTGTTTTCTTATTTATTTTCTTTTTTAATTCTTCAAAATTTATAAACCACTTCTTTTTACTAATATCATAATTCATAGCAACAATTACTGGCTTTATACCACAGGCACATAATGTATTATAATGATAACCATAATAAGGCTGAAATAAAATAATTTCATCATTCTTTTTTAATAATAAAAATACAGATAAAAAAAATGCTCCTGTTGAACCACAGGTAACTACAATTTCTTCTTCACTATAATCAACTTTATTAAAATCACGCATTTTTTTACTTATTAATTTTCTTAATTCAATTATCCCATCATATCTTGTATAAATATTATAACCTTGTTTAATTGCAGTTGGAACTGCTTTAACTAATTTATCTGGTAAATCAAGGTCACATATTCCTTGACTTAAATTTATACCATTTTTAATTTTATTGCATTCAATCGTCATTCGCCTTATATCTGATTGTTTTAATTTAATTAAATTTTCATTTATCTGGTATTTCATTTTAACTCCTTTTTATTTTATAACTTTCAAATATTGTTTTACTTTTTCATTATCAGGATCAAGTTCAAGTATTTGTTGCCATTTCTCTCTTGCTGCTGGTATATTACCTGCTATATACATTGATAATCCTTCTTGAAATAATCTTTCTATTTTTGCTTTTTGTAATTGTATTTCTGCTTCTGTCATTGTCTTTTCTATTTTTACTTTTTGCCCGGATTTTTCTAATTCAGCATTTATTCTTTCATATAAATTTTGTGCACCTGGATAATCTTTTTTCATTGAAATTACTTTTGATATTTTTGTTAATGCACTTGAATATTTGCCTGTTACAAAATCTTTAAAGCCTTCATCAAATAAAGTTTTTACTGTACTATTAAATGCTTCTTCTTCTTTTTTCTTTGTGATTTTTATATTAACTTCATTTAGTAATTTTTCTTCCCAGGTATTATCATTAATTAATTTTTGCACTTCTAAAATTTCATCGCGGCATAATTCATAATAACCCTGTTGATAATATTTTCTAATTTTTTTCAAACTCTCTTCTGCCCGTTGTTTATTCGTTTCTGCAAGTAATTTTTGTAATTCTACTGAGGTTTTATCTTTATCAATATAAATCTTTTGGGCTGCTAAAGCTTTCTTTAATTTATCAATTTCATCTTTTATTTTTTGATCATATTTTAATTGAATAATCATCTCACCTATTGATATTTTCAAACTTAAATCTTTTGCACCATTATATTCTTCTAATAATCTACTTACTCTTATTTCAACATCTGTTTCTAATTTTTGTTGTCTTATTTTTTCCTCTGTTTGAACTAAATATTTTTGTGCTTCTTCATAAAATTCTGAATCTTTTTCAATACGCATAAATTCATATTTCGCTGGTTCATATTCTTCTTTTTCAAATAATTCTTTTCCTTTTAAAAAATACTCTTTATTTGTTTCTCTTTTTCTTTCTAATTCTTTTATTTGATTTTCATAAATTGATTTTGTATTCTGCAAAAGTAATGTTATTGATTTGTACTGCTCTTTATCTGATTTTGGTTTTATTACTGATATTGCTTGTTCCATTAAATTTATTGCTGCTTTATAATTTTCCTGTGTTAAACTTTCTCGTGCTTTTTCAAAATAATAGTCATATTTTATTAATCGATTTCTTTTATTTAATCCAAGTTTCCAATTAAAACTAAATAATGTTAATGTCTCGTTTTGTATTTTTTCTGCAAGCATTTTATAAACAATACTAAATTCAAAATCTGAGAATCTTAATCCAGTCCCACAACTAATCCGTGAATTTTCATATCCTGTTCTTAAATACAAAAAATTTTTAAAATTATATTCTAATCCTACATTATATTTAAATGCTGATGGAGATAATACAAAACCTGTTTGTGTTGTTAGTAAAAAATATTCAAAAAAAGTAAAATAACAGCCAGCATTTATTCTTCGTGGTAAATTATCATCACCTAATTTTGAACTAATCAGATTATCAAACATAAAAGCATAACCAATATTTTTATTTATATTTTTATAAAAAGCAAACGCTATATCAAAACAGGAATTTGAATAATTACCAATTGTCTTATTAAAATACTTTATTGTTGTTCCAAAATTTATTGGCTTTTTTAAAAATTTTATTTTTCGTGCATAACTTAATAAATATATATCTTCTGTAATATTAAAATTTCCTGTTGAATTACCTGCATTATCTCTCTGGATAAAATATGTATTATCTGGTTTTAATGATATATAAGCAATACCAAACCAATTCTTTTCACCTGGTTTTATATACATAATATTATTTAAATCTGTTTTATATAATAATGTGGCTTTTTCTAAATTTATTGTATGAACTGGTAATTCTAACATTAATGATGGATTATATATAATAGCAGAAGCATCATTTACAATAGCAACACCTGCATTACCAAGCGCCGATATTCTACCGCTTATTAATGAACCATTTGCAATAATATCATCAAGATATGTTTTATCTACTGCAAATAGTATTATTGAAAATAATATAATTATATTTATTATTAAAAATATTCTTTTCATTTTTTTTGATAAATAGTTTTTATATAATTATATTTAAAAATTTTAAAAATGTAAAGAATTAATAAAAAAAATGAAAAATATGAACTTTCCCATTTTTAAGGCATTATGTTAATTTACTAATTTCTTTTTTGCAAGCATTATATTTTTATATGCCTTTTCTATTTGTTCTTCTTTTATTCGTCCTTCTTTAATTAATTTTAAAATTATTGAAATTACTTTTTCAACAATATAATCATCATAAAATGTTGTATTATTACTAAATAATAATAAATCAATACCTGCATTTATTGCTAATTCAATTGCTTTTTCAAGTCCAAAAAAATCACTGATTGCTTTCATTTGTAAATCATCTGAAATTATAAGACCTTGCCAGCCAATCTTTTCTCGTAATAAATTATTTATTATTTTTTTGGATAATGTTGCAGGATATTCTTCATCTAATTTTTTATTATATAAATGACCTGTCATTATTAAATTACATTTTCCTTTTTTGATTAATTCTTGATATGGAATTAATTCCTCTTCTTTCCAGGTATTGGTAATATCAACAAAACCAATATGCGAATCAGTTAAAGAACTACCATGCCCAGGAAAATGTTTTAAAGTTGTTAATATCCCATTTTTATGATGCGCCTCAATAAATAATTCTGCATATTTACAAACAATTTCTGGTAAATTAGAATAACTTCTTTTTTTAGCACCAATTACTGGACAATCGGGATTTATATTTACATCAACTACTGGTGCAAAATTAAGGTTTATTCCGACATCTCTTAATGCAATTGCAATTTTTAAAAAATTTTCTTCCGCTAATTTTTCATTATTTAAAGCACTTATTTCTTGTGCAGATAAAAATTTTTCAAAACCATATTCTTCTTTTAAACGATTGACATTACCACCTTCTTCATCTATTGCAATAAATAATTTTTTTTCTGATAAATCCTGTAAATTAAATATTAATTTTTTTAATTGTTCTTTTGATATAATATTTCTCGGTCTTTTACCTGCCGGACCATCAAGTTCAAATATTACTACTCCACCAATATTATTATTTTTTATATCTTTATAAATATGATTTTCTTTATTTAATTCAAAACCACGAAAACCAACTATTAACATTTGCCCAATCTTCTTTTTTATATCTTCCATTATTATAAATTCTCAAATTCTTTTTCAATTAAATTTTGCAAGTCATTTACTAATTGTTTTTTTTCACTTTTTGTAAAATTTTCAATTTCAATTGATTTTAAAATTTTTACTTTTATTTTTGAACGATTTATAATTCTACTTTTTTTTGGCATTATATCAAATGTGCCTTTTATTACAATTGGTAAAATAGGTATCTTTATATTTTCAAGAAAAAAAGTTAACCCTGCTTTAAACTTATGTATTTTTCCATCTAATGAGCGTGTTCCTTCTGGAAAAATCGCTATTGAATAATTTTTTTCTGTTATTAGTTTTAATGCTGAATTTAAACTTTCAAGTGCTTTTAATGAATTTGTTCGATTAATTGAGATATGTTCAGCAGCAGTAAAAGTTCTGCCAAGAATCGGAATTTTAAAATATTCTTCTTTAATTATAAATCTAAAATTTATATTTAGAAGTTTAAATAAAAGCATAATATCAAATGATGATTGATGATTTGCTATAACTAAATATCTTTGTTTATTATTTATATTTTCTATTCCTGATATTTCAATTTTAATACCTAAAACTTTTAAACAAAAAATTCCCCAAAATCGCTGAATTTTAAATATTACATCTGGCTTATTTAAAATAGGGAAAAAAGATAAAATATATGTGCTCACAACAATAAAAAATGAAAATGGAACAATTATTAAATAAAATATTATAGTAAAAATAATAGAATACATCATCAACAAAAATTTTGATAAAAATTATTTCTCTTCAATTTTAGAAACGAGATTATAAGGAATTGAAAAATAAAATGTTGATCCTTTATTTAATTCACTTTCAAACCAAATCTTACCTTTATGCGCTTTTTCAATAATTAATTTTGCTATTGCAAGTGAAAGACCAAGCCCTTCTGAATGATGCATCATTGATTCAACCTGTTCAAATTTACTAAAAATTTTTGAGTAATCTTCTCTGGCAATTCCTTTGCCTGTATCTTGAATACTTACTAATAAATGTTCATCATTAAATTTTGTTTTTATTATGATTTCGCCATTTTGCTTATTGAATTTTATTGCATTATCTATAATTGCACTTATAACTTTGTAAATATAATTCTCATCGAAATTTACTTCTTTTACATTTATTTCATCAAATTCTATTTTTATATTTATCTGCTTTTCTTTAATTGATTTTTGATAATTATTTAAAACATCATTAATAATTGAATGAATATTATTTGGTAAAAAATAAAAAGTTATTTTATCTGCTTCTAATTTTGTAATTTCAATTATCTTTTTTATAAAATTTATTAATCTGTTTACTTCATTATCAATTATATAATAAAATTCTCGTTTCGTTTCATCATCTTCGACGATATTCATACATAATGATTCTATATATGATTTTATTATTGTCACTGGTGTATTTAATTCATGACTTATTAAAACAATAAAATCATCTTTTAATTGGTCAATTCTTTTTAATTCATTATATGCACTTTCTAATTTTTCAAATAATATCTTTCGTTCTGCTAAATTCTTTTTTAATTCAATATTTGCATTTTCAAGCAATCTATTTATTTCCATTGTCTCTTCAATTAATTTAATATTTTCTTTAATTGTAATATACTGTTGACCTATTGTTGATATTGCTTCAAATTCTTTTTCTATATAATATTTGCCATCTCTTTTTTTAGTAAAAATAAAAAAACTTTCTAATTTATCTTTTAAAATAATTGGTACAAAATATTCTAATTCTAACTTTTTAAAATTATTTAATAATTCTATATCAAAAATATTTAATTTTTCTAATTCTGAAATATGATAAAAAAATTTTCTATTTGTTAAAAAAAACTGATTTAAAGCAGGTTTATTTTGTATATCAAAATTTAATTCAGGAAATTTCTTTAATTTTGCTGTATTTATAGGCGTAAAATATTTACCTTCTTTATCAATATTATAAATCAAAAATATTGAAGGTTTTATTAAACCAATACAACTATATTCAATTACTTTTATGAGATTATTTAATGTTCTAACTGTGCTGACTGATTCTGAAATGTTTAATAAATTAAAAATTATATAATCTTTAATTTTAGATTCTTCAATAATTTTTTTTATTTCTTTTTCAGTTAAATCCATAAAAAATAATTATATACTTTTTTTTGCTTCTTCAAATGTATTATAAATATCAAATAATTCAGAAAAACCCATCATTTCAAAAATATCAAAAATATCTTCTGATAATGAACAAATTTTAATAAAACCATTTTCATCAGCCTCTTCAATATCTTCTAAAGCACTAACAAGTGTTCCAAGTCCAGCACTACTAATAAATTTTAAATTTTTACAATCAAATATTAATTTTGTTTTTCCTTCTTTTATGTAATTACTTAATTTCTCGGAAAATCCTGGAACAGTATGAGTATCTAAAGTGCCATTAAGAGTAAGAACATAAACATTATTATTTTCAGGTAAAGGTTTTAACTCAACATTTATCTCACTCATTTAACTAACTCCTTTAAATATTTATTATTTTTCAATTTTTAATGCTATTAATGCAATATCATCACTTTGCTCACATTCTGCTGCATGTTTTTCTATTGCTTCTACAATCTTTTCTATTATCTCTTTCGGCGATTTTTCATTATGCTCTAAAATTATATTTTTTAACCGTTCATCGCCAAATAAATTTTCTTCTTTATCGTATGCCTCTGTTACGCCATCAGTATATTGTAATATTATATCACCTTTGTCAAGTTTAATTTCCATTGGTTGTAAAATTTTATTAAATTGTTCTGGTTTTACCAAACCAACTGACATTCCCTTTGGTCGATATATTTCAATTGTTTTTGTTGAATTTTTAAAGACTATTAATCCTAAATGACCTGCATTAGCAAATTTCAATAAATAAGTATTCAAATTTAAAATTCCATACCACACTGTAATAAACATTCCTTTTTTAATATCTGGTTTTAACACTGCATTTACTCTCTTTAACACTTCTGCTGGTTCATCAATATTTTTAGAATGCGAACGCAAAGTGGAACGCATCATCGTCATAACAAATGCGCCCGGCACACCTTTACCTGATACATCAGCCATAACAATACCAAGTAAATTTTCAGAAACTTCTAACCAATCAAAATAATCGCCGCCAACTTCTTTTGCTGACCTGTAAAAACTATAAGTTGAAATATTTTCAAATTGTGGATTTGTCTTTGGTAATAATGTATGCTGTATTTCTGTTGCTATCTGTAATTCTTGTTTTATTACTTCCTGTTCTATTTTTAAATGTTCTGCTACTTTTAAATCCTGCGCCATTTGATTTATTTCTGCTGCTACATCATCTATTTCATCTTTAAATTTTCTACTTATTGGTATTATATAATCCCAATTACCCTGACCTATTATTCTTACTGCCTGACTTATTTCAATTAATTTTTTTGAAAAGAAACTACTAAAAGGTATGGCTAATGATATACCAAAAAATATTATTCCTATGCCTATTAGTAAAAATTTTTTATTTAATTCGTTTATTGTGTTTATTATTTTATTTATACGAAGTTTAATAACTATATAGTATTTATTCTGTTTATTCGTTTCTTTATTTTCATAATAAAAATCTTTTATTAAAGATAATTCTTTTTCTTCATAATCAACTAAATATTCACCTGCTTTTTTATAATCAGAAAATTTTATTTCATAAATTGAACCAACTTTAATTTGATTTGGGTCATTACTTATATACACTTCATTATTTTCTTTTAATATTATTATTGATTCAACATCTTCATTTTTACTTAATTGTATAACTTTATCAGCAATCAACAATTCATTATTCCATTGTATTGCTTGCTTTGCACTATAAATAATATCAGGTATAAAATTAAGATTTTTTAATAATTGACTGATTAAAATTTTTCTAACATAATTCTGTGATACTGATTGCGCCAAAAATATAGTAAAAAGCGCTATAAAAACAAAACCAAAAATTATTTTTATTCTAAAACTAATTGTGTATTGCTTAGCCATTAGAAAATTTTTTTACTCTTTTTTGAATATGTTTCCAAATTTTTTATCTAATATTTCTTTTTTATTTTTCTCGTAAGAAAGCGAGGATAAAAATTTATTATCTAACAATTTCTCTTTTTCCTTCTCTTTTGTTATTATTTCATTCAATTCTACTTTTTCTCTTTCACCATTATAAGTTTTTACTACTATCTTTTTTTCAACATCAATAAATAACTTTTTTTTACAACCTGGACAAATTATTTCTAAATATTTTTCTTCCATAACAAATAAAAAATAAAGAAAATAAAAGAAATTATTAAATCAAGATAAATAAATATCTTATCTTTTTTTTCTTTAATAAAAAAATTATATGGAGTATTAAAAATTAAAAAAGATAATAATTGTAATATAACTCCCCATATAAAAACACCTGTTAATAAATAAAAAAAATTACGAAATTTTAATAACTTTAAAATAATAGCAAGTAAAATTATAATAATTGCACGACTTATTATTTTTTTTAAAATACCTGAATATTCTGTTTCTTCTTTATCTATTATTGTTTCATTTGCTTTTATATAGTAATTCAAATGGTCACAATTTGCACATTTAAAATAACTCTTATTTTTTAAATCTTTATAATGAAAATCAATAAATCTATTACAATTATTGCAAAGCATTCTTATTGTTCTTCCTTTTTATCCACTTTCTCTTCTTCATTATTTTCTTCTTCTTCTTCATAATATAAAATTCTTGAACAAGCAGGACAATGATAAAAATTTGTATATGTTTTTATTTCGTGAATTAATTGTGGTGGCAAATTAAAACCACATATACTGCAAGAATTATTTTTTACAAGTGATAAAAAAATTCCACCTCTGCGAGAAGTTAATCTATTTATTATTTTTTTTAAATCACCAGAAATATTTTTATATAATTCGTCTGTTTCATTTTTTAATTTTTGATATTCATTTTCGTATTCTTCAATATTTTTCAATAATTGTGTTTTTTTTTCTTTAAAATTTTCTTCTGCTTTTTTTAGTTTTTCTAAATATTGTGATACCTTATTTTTTATCTCTTTTATTTCTTCTGAACTTTTTAAATAATTATCTTCTAATTCATTTATTTTCTTTTTAAAACTTTTAATTTCTGATGTCATTGCATCAAATTCTTTTTGGGTTTTTACTGAATTTTTCTTTATATTTAAATCCTTTATTTTATCCTCATAAGTTTTTATTTCAAGTTCATATTCTTTTATCTTTAATTCTTTCGCTTTATTTTCATTAAGAAACTTTTCATATATTTCTTTTTCTTTTTGTAAATTTTTCTCCAATTCACTTATTTTATTTTTCAATTCTTCTATATTTCTTTCTATTCTCTTTAAGCGCTCATTATTCTTATTTATTTCTTTCATTTTAACAATATCTTCTCTAATTCCAACCATTTATATCCTCTCCTGTCTTTATTAAAATAATCTTGGTAATTCTATATATTTACTTACTATATAAATAATTGCTGCAATAATTAAAATAAAAATAATTATTTTTATAGTACTTATAAAATCCTTATTTGATATAAGTTGTTTAATATAATATGGTAAATTTATCATTTACTGCCACCGAAAAAAACTATTAATAAAGTAAAAATAATAAAAAGAAAAATTATTATTAAATATTTTGAAAATTCCATAAATACTTCTTTATAAATAGGCATTTCAACTTTATCTTCAGGGTCAATATTTTCTACTTCATCAAGTTCTCTCTCTATATCTTCATATAATAAACCAATTAATGTATTTGCTCTAATCGGTGTTATTAATTTGTATTCATTTTGTAAAAATCTAATGAATTGAACATATTTCATTTTTGATATTGATTTTGCCTTAATCTGTGCTTCTTTTAATCTTTCTTTTAATTTTTCTAAATTACCATTTTTTTTATTTTCTAAATAATTATTATATGCTTCTCTTATTTTTTCATCAATTAATATTTCATAAGAAATAATACATTTATGAAAAGTTCTTAAATTTTCTTTGGAAAAAATACCATCTTTTGGAAATAGTGCTAAAATTTTTTTAACAAAATTTTCTTTTATTGTTTCATCATCCGCATTTTTATCTGTCTCTAATATTTGATATAATGTCTCTCTCTTACTTTTTTCTAACATTTCATTTTTCTTATTTGTATAAAATTGTAAATGAAACAAGAATAAATTTTATAAAATTTATTCAGGATTTACTGTACTTAAATTTTTTATTTGTAATAATCTATCATATAATGCTTTTATTGAAGCATTCAACTTATTTAATTGAAAATCACGAGATTTCATTGCTTCCTGTAATGCTGTTATATTATTCATTAATTTTTGATTATCATTTCTTAACTTATCAAATATTCTTAAATATGATTCATTCTGTTCTTTTAATTTATTTATGTTATTTTCAAAATTTTTTCTTTCTACATTCATTTTTTTCTGCTCTTCTTCAAGAATTGCTCGTAATCTATTTATTTCATTTTCTAATTTAATGATATAAGAATATTGTGCACGCAAAGAAGTAAAAACAGCATCTGAAACTTTATTTAATATCTGATAATTTTCATCTATCTTTGATGCTGGTAATATTTTTGTGCCATTTATATCAGTTGATTTAATAGTTTGATTTTCAATTTTTTCGCTTGGCTGGACTATTACTTCGGGTGTTTCTTCTTTTGCTTTTACCTGTATTTCCTGAGTGGATTTTATCACATTCTCATCACTTATTGGTTTCTCTTTTTCAACTGTTTTTTTTACTGTTAATTCATCAAAATCATCTGGTAAAGGTAATTTTTTTAAATTTTCAGCAAATGCTGTAAAAACAAAAAAATAAAGAAACAAAAAAACAAAAACTTTTTTCTTCATACTTTCACCCCTTTACTAAATATTAAAATTATCTTTTATAAAACTTTTTAATGTCTTTAATATATTTTTTAAAAAATTTTTTTCATCGCTAAAATCTAATTTTGTACCTTTTTTCTCATTATTAAATGCATATTTAATTAATCCAATTGCAGCAGCCCATTCTAATCCAAGCTGATGTTTATTTAATAAATATTCATCATTAAAATAATTAATCCTTATATTATAGATATTATTATCATTAATTGCAAATATTTTTTTTGCAAATTCTTGTAGTCCTTTAATTTTACTACCACCGCCTCCAAATATTAAACCACCTGGTAATAATTTTGATTGTGTTTCATTTACTTTTTCAAATATATGCATTAATATTTCTTTTAATCGTTCTTCTATTATCTCTGCTAAATATTTTTTTGAAATACTTTTAATTGTTTTTTCATCACCAAGTAATGAATATTTTAGAATTTCATCTTCTTCGATAAATTCTGGTGCTGCAAAGCCATAATTTACTTTTAATTTTTCAGCATCTGCTATACTTATTCTTAATGTATATGCAATATCATTTGTAATAATCTGACTTCCAAAAGACATACAATCTGTTTTCCATAAACTACCATTTATAAATGTAAGAATATTTATTAAATCACTTCCAATATCAATATAACAACAACCAAGTTCTTTATCTTCATTCGTTAATGATGCAAGTGAAGCAGCATAAGGCGATAAAACAAAATCATTTATTATTAAACCAGATTTGTTTACAGCACGAAGAATATTATCAATACTAATAATTTGTGCTAAAATTAAATGTGCTTTTATTTCTAATCTTAATCCCATTATTCCAATTGGTGGCTCCTTTATATCTTTTTGTTCATCTACACTATATTCCCATGGAATTATATGAAGTATTCTCTGCCCAACTTCTGTGTTTAATGCTTTTATACCATCTAAAACTAATTCAATATCATCCTTTCTAATTATTTTATCTTTCTTTGTAATTGGTATGTGATGATTTGCATTTTTACTCCGAATTGACGCACCTGTTATTCCTACATATACATTATCAATTGTCAAGCCTGTTTGCATTTCTACTGCTTCAACTGCTTTTTCTATATCCTGCCTCAATTTTTCAATTTCCATTACCTCCCCTTTTCTAATCGCAGTTGAAGGTGTCTCAGAAAAGCCTATTATTTTAAATTTATTTTCTTCTTCTACTTCAGCAACTATTACTTTTATTTTATGTGAGCCTATATCAATTGCTGAAATATAATTATCTGTCATATTGTTTCTAACCACTCAAATTTATTTCTAAATAAAATATCTACTTTAACATTCCTCATTGGTAACTCATCTTTTTTTATAATTTTTAAATTTATATTTTTTATTTTCAATAATCTTTCCACAATATAAATAATATCATTCACATCATATATATGCCATTTTGAAAAAACCAAATCAGCCATTGGACCAAAATCTTTGACTGCTTTTTCAGTAATTAAACTTATTAAATCCATTGCTTTTATCATTTTATTTCTGAATTTTATTTTCTTTAATGTTTTATAAAAATAATAATATGCTCTTATTTCATAAGTATCATCATCCTGAAAATAATCATATATGTTCAAATGTGTTTTATCTTTTGTTTTTTGGATTTTTTTATTTAGCATATTATTTCATCTCCTTTATTATTTGATTTTTACAAATTTCAGGTGTACTATCGCATATATATAATCCTGATTGTTCATATCCACCATTTGTTTGTAAATATGGTAATAATTCTATATATAATGTTCCAACTGGTCCTGTATGGAATAATAAATTATAACTTAATTCTATATTAGCATTCTCAAATATTTTTTTCAACCCGCCTATTATTTTACATAAAAAAGTAGCAAATGATTTTATCTCTTCGATTGTTAATTCATGTAAATTTGCGGATACTGTATCTTTTGGATATATTATTATGTGATATGGTCTTTTCATAAAATATGGTATTACTGCTTTTATATATTCATCTTCTAAAATTTTTAATTCATCTTTTTTTATTTTCTCAATATATTCAATAAATGAAATTTTATTTAATATTAAAAATTTTGTATCCTGCTCAATTGTTCGTGGTATTATATTACTGTGAATTATCTGAATATGTGGGTGCTCGATTGTACTACCAGCATATTTACCACAATTTTTTATTATTGAAACATATCCATAATGTTTATTATCTTTTATACTTTGTGAAATTGGTAAGTTTGAATCTTCTGAATGTAATAAATACATTTCAAATTCTGCTATCATCTTTAATATTACATTTGCATCATCTACACTCATATTATGAAAATCTTTTGTATGTATTGATGATAACCAATTTATAAAATGTAAACCTGATATTTTATATTTTTGTTCATATATACTTCGTAATACTACTTCTTCATTTTCTTCATTATTTAGTGATATTATTGCAGGATATAGATTTTCATTTATAAATGTTACATCATTTTCAGACAATTTTTCCTGCCAAATTATTGGAGTTGTTTTTCCCTCACAAATTTCACACTGCTGCTTTGCTTCTTCTTTTTTTATTTTTTTTGTTGATTTATAGCGTTTTATTCGTTCTGGACAAAAAATAATTTTATCTTCATTTCTTGGGTCTATGGCTGAATAAATATGATGATAATTATCTTTTTTTTCTTTAAAGTAATCGAGTATAAAATTTCTTACTTCACTATACTTAATTCTTCTCAAATCTTCATACTTCATTAAATTCTTTAATTTGGCTTCACTTATCTTTTCCATTATTTTATCCTTTTTATATTTTTTATTTATTTTTGTCAATAATTTTTATTTCTAAAATTTTAAATTGCCTGGCGTTCTTGGACACGGTATAACATCTCTTATATTTATCATTCCTGTAATAAATAATAACATTCGTTCAACACCTAATCCAAAACCTGAATGTGGCACTGTCCCATATCTTCGTAAGTCTATATACCACCAATATTTTTCTTCATCTAATCCACACTCTTTGATTCTTTCCATTAATTTTTCTAATCTATGTTCTCTTTGACTACCACCTATTATTTCACCTATTCCTGGAACAAGTATATCCATAGCACGAACTGTTTTTTCATCATCATTTACATACATATAAAATGGCTTTATTTTTCGTGGATATGATATTACTACAAGCGGTTTCTTAAATTCTTTTTCTGTTAAATATTTTTCATGCTCTGCCTGTAAATTGTTGCCCCACTCAACTGGATATTCCCATTCCACTTTTGCTTTCAATAATATTTCTATTGCTTCGCTATATGTTATTATTTTGAATTCTGTATTTAATACACCATCTAATCTTTTTAATAAGTCATTATCAATCATCTTATTTAAAAATTCTAAATCTTCTTTATTATTATCTAAAACAAATTTAATTAAATATTTTATAAATTCAACTGCTATCTTAATATTATCATCTAATTCACAAAATGCCATTTCTGGTTCTACCATCCAGAACTCTGCTAAATGCCGTGGAGTCGTAGAATTCTCTGCACGAAATGTTGGTCCAAATGTATAAATATCGCCCATTGAACATGCATATATCTCACCTTCTAATTGTCCACTTACTGTTAAGTATGCTGGTGCTTTAAAAAAATCACCTGTATAATCTACTCGCCCATCTTTTATAGGTATTTTATCTAAATCTAATGTTGTTACTTTAAACATTTCACCTGCACCTTCACAATCACTGCCTGTTATTATTGGCGTATGAATATAATAAAATCCGCGTTCCTGAAAAAATTTGTGTATTCCATAAGATAAACTATTTCTTATTCGTGTTATTGCACCAAATGTATTTGAACGAGGTCGTAAATGTGCTATTTCTCGCATATATTCAAATGAATGCCCTTTTTTCTGTAATGGATATTTTTCATCTGTAAACCCATATACTTCTATTTTTTCTGCTTTTATTTCTACTTCCTGTTTTGTTCCTTCTGATTTTGTTAATTTGCCTTTTACACATATTGAAGAACCTGTGGTTAATTTTAATATATCTCTCTCATAATATTCTAATTTATTTTCTGCTATTATCTGAATATTATTTATTGTTGAACCATCATTTAATTCAATAAATGAAAAACCTGCTTTTGAATCACGGCGAGTTCGAACCCACCCTTTTACCACCACATCTTTATTTAACAATTCTTCTTTATTTTTTAATATTTCTTTAATTTTTTTCCGTTCCATTTTCTTTTCCTTTCTTTTATTCTTCCTTTTCTATAAAATAATATACCTCTCCATCTTTATTTATTTCTTTTATTTTATTTCCTTCTTCTTTTAATAAATACATCATTTTTTCTATTTCTAATTTTTTTTGATTTGTTAATTTTATTAAATCGTTAATTGTGCAAGGTCTTCTTTCAATTATACTGATAATTTCATTTTTATTTATTCCTGATTTAATTTCTCTTTTAAAATGGCTTATTATCTCAACTGGTCGATTGAAATATTTTATTTTATTATTTAATTCAATTTCTGTCAAGGGTGTTAAATTTTTTTCCGTTCCCGGTCTTACCATTGTGTTTAATTGAATTTTGTCTGGTCTTATTTTTTCTGTTATTTCTGCTATCTTCTTTACCTCTTCTTCACTATCATTTATCCCTTTTACAAATAATATTTCGAGTATGTACTTGCCTTTATATTCTTTTCTAAATTCTATTAACCCTTCTATTATTTTTTCGATTTTCAATTCTTTATGTGGTCTATTTATTTTTTGAAATATATCTATGCTTACTGCATCAAGTGATGGTATAACAACATCAGCATTTAATATTGATTTTCGCACTTCTTTTAAAAATAATAACGAACCATTAGTTAAAACGCAAACAGGAATTTCACACATTTTTTTAATTTCATTTATAAAAAATTCAATGTCAATTGATAGTGTTGGCTCACCACCACCTGAAAAAGTGATATAATTTAATTCTATCTTTTTTTCTAAAAACAATTTTAATTCATTTAATGCTTCTTCTTTATTTATATAACTTTTTCGCTCAATTGATAAATTAGTTGTTTTACCACATTCACAATAAATGCAATTATAAGAACAAGTTTTAAAAGGTACTAAATCAATACCAAGAGAAAAACCAAGTCGGCGTGATGGAACTGGTCCAAATATATATTTATATTTATCCATTTTATAAATATATTTTAATTATTTCTTTATTAAAAAAATCTTTATTCTCAATAATAATCCTGCCATTTTTGGCATATATTTCAACAGATGTTAATGTAATATTTCTAATTTTCACCTCTTCATTATTATATATTATCGTATCACCTGTTTTATACTTTTTCTTTATTTTAAAATAATATATAATGTTTTTAAAATAATCAATAGATGCAACCGCAAATGAAAGTCCAGAACAAATTATAATGGTTTCAAATGCTAATTTAATAAGATTATTTGTTGTATCAACATTAACATCAATAAGTGAAAGTGAAAAAGGTAAAGCAATTAATAAAAAAATTAAGCCAAAAAGAAAAGGTAAAATTTTCAAATGCAAAATACCTGTAATTGCAAAAATTATTTCAAGTATTTTTCCCATTACAGAACCAATAAATAGTGCAAAAATTAATATTGTTATTAATGCTAAAATTGATGGAACTATTCGTAAATAATCATTTATCTCTTTTATCATATCAATTCCTGTTCTGTTTATAGCTATTGATATAAACAAAAGAATAATTAACCAATAAAATAATTTAGATACCAAACGCGAAGGAATATCTTTTAAATGAGTATTTATAAAATCATAAAGCCCTAAAAAATCGATTGCAGAATCAAAACGGATTAATTTTAAAATATTGAAAAGCGACAAATAAAGCAATTTGGCAATAATAAGACCAATTAATATAATTAAAATGCTGATAATAAATATATCGTAAATTTTTGCAAGTAAATCTAAATTATATTTAAACGGCATTATAATATTTTCTAATATTGTTTCCATTTCTTACTCCTTTCAATAAAAATAATTTATCAAAAAAAATTTTAAAATTCAATATTTATTTTTTATCTTGAAAGATATTCATCTAATGTCATTATTTTTATTTTCATACCATCAGTTTCCATAACTATTGTGCCCATATCCATTGTTTGAAATATTTTGATTCGTTTCTCCTGTAATAATCTTATTGTTTTTGGATGTGGATGACCATATTTATTTACTCTTGCTACACTAATTACTGCATACTTTGGTTTTACTTTTTCTAAAAACTTTTTTGAAGTTGATGAATTACTTCCATGATGACCAACTTTTAATACTATCGAATTTATATTCTGAAATTTCTTTATTATTTCCTCTTCTACTTCTTTTTCAGCATCACCTGTTAATAAAAAACTTATATTTTTATGCTTTATTCTTATTACTACTGATGAATTATTTATTTCTTCAAAATCAGAATGTTTAAACGGATTTAATACAACTACATTTTTTAAGCCAGACCATTTTAATTTCATTCCGCCATTTGCTATTGTATATTTTATTTTTTTACTTTTTATTCTTGAAAGTATTTTATTATAAAGCGATGAAGTATAAGGAACACCAGGGTCAAGGACTTCTTTAATTTTAAAATCTTCTAATAATTTAGGCACGCCACCAATATGGTCTTCATGTGCGTGTGTCATTACTAATGTTTCTATTTTTTTTACTTTTAAATCTTTTAATACTGCATATAAATTTCTATAACTGCCACCAGGACCAGCATCAATCATATACCAATAATTTTTTGGCGTTTTTATTAATATTGCATCACCCTGTCCAACATCAATAAAAAATATTATTAATTTTTGTTTTGATTTGTCTTCTTCTTCTGCTGCTTCCTCTTCTGTCGCTGTACCTTCTTTTATCTCTTCTTTTATTGGTGGTTGTTCACCTTCTGCAATTTCTTTTTGTTCTGTTTCTACTGTTTTTTCTTCTGTTATTTTTGGTTGTTCTGTTACTACTATTTCTTGTTCTTGTAATTTTAATTGTTCTTGAATTGCTAATAATTTTTTTGCTACTATCTGATTGTAAATATAATACCCACCATAAGCAATTAATGATAAAATAATTAAAGGCAAAAAATATGTAATTGCACTTTTCTTTTTTGGTTTATATGTATCAATATATTCAGGGAAAATTTTTTCACACGCTGTTCTTAATGCATTTATAAATTCTTCTGATGTATCATAAAAAAAAATTGTATATTTATAGTTCTTTTCAAATGAAGGATATATTTGGGAAGATTTTACATTACTGAAATATTCTTTTAATTTTTGTAACCCTATTTCTTTACCATTAAATAAGATTTGAACTTTACTTACTTTATATTGTGGGTCAATTTTCCAGAAGATATTATTCATAAAAAAATATTAAAAGAAACAACTAACATTTTTTATTTCGTATCATAGTCTTTTACATACATCCCATTATCACTTATTACTATTGTCTTTCCTAATTTTTCTAAATCTTTTTTCAAAATAAATAAATCATTCACTATATCTTTTTTACGCATTTCTATATCTTGAATTATCTTTTCTAATAATTGATTATTATTCATCCCTTTTTCAACTCTTTTTTTTATCATCTCTCTATGTTTAGCAATATCTTCATTGAAATTATTAAATTTCTCTATTAATTTTTTTGAATATTCAACCAATACATTTATCGAAAAATCAGAAAGAAAAAATTTTGACATATTTATCGACCCTTTTCTCTTAATTTAAAACAACAATTATTGTATTTCTTTGATGACCCACAAAAACATTTATTTTCTGGAACTTTTAATTTATTCATTTTTATAAAATTAACAAATACTTTATTAAATTTAGTTATTATTTCTAATCGAATTGGAATATTATTTACAAAAGAACCAATATAATCTATGTCATTATTTACATATAACTTATAAAATTTATTTAAAATATTTTTTTCCTCTTCTTTATCATTATTTGCATTATAAAATTTATATAATCCATAAAAAAATTCAAGAACTGAAAATTCATCTATTAAATTTCTCATATAATAAAAGAACCAATAATCATTTATATAAAAAGAAAAATAAATTCTATCAATAAAAAATCGATAATAATCATCATCATTTTTAATTAAAAAGCAATCCACTAAATCTTTATAAGAAGAAATTTCACCATAAAAAGGAACTATTATTTTATTTAAAGAAAAATCAATAAAATTATATTTATTTCTCTCATCAAGAAAATCATAAATAAAACTATTGAAAAAAATTATTTTATTAAAATAGATTAAATTTATTATATTTTTGTGAACCATTAAAGAACCAGTACAATTACAATTTGGACAGGTATAATTCAATGAATCAATATAAAACATTTGTAAATTATGATTTCTAAAATATATCTTGTCACAATATGCTATAAAGTAATTTTGGCAATTTAAACAAAATAATAAAATTTCAAATTTATTATTTGCTTTAATCCAATAAAAGTATCTTTCATCTAATAATTTTTCATAATCCAAATTTTTGTCAAATTTTATTTCATTATTATATAGTTTTAAATAAAATAATAATGCTTTCAATAAATTGCTATTTGTTTTTTTCTGATATTCTTCTACGATTGGAATGAAATCTTTATCAAGATAATAAAGTATAATTTTTAAAAAATTTTGAAATGAATGAAAATAAAATTTTGAATGATTTTGTAGAAAATAAATTTTATATTCATCATCTAATAATGCAAAAAAATAACTAACAAAATCTTTATTAGTGCCAACTAATAAAAAAACATCTAAAAATTCTTTAATTTTATCTAAATAATTATATTTTAAAAGATAAGTCAAATATTTTTCAATATTTTCATAAATTTTATTAACTCCGTCTGAATATAAATTACTATATATTGAACAATATTTTAAAAATTTTTCTACATTCTGCAAATTAAAATTTTTGAAACTTATATCTTCTTTTTCTAATCTTAAATTTAGGTCAAGCAATAAATTAAATAATTCAAAAAAATATGTTAATGTATTTTCTTTTTCTACTAAATATGTTATATATTTTTTAATTCTTGCAATTTTTGTTTTATCATCTGGATATCTTTTATTGAAATGATAATGTAGAAAATCCTTTATATAATTATTTTGCTGAAAATTACTTAATCTTATAAATTTTTCTAATTGTTCATTTTTTTCAAAATTAAAAATTACTAACTCTTCTTCAAATAAAAATATTATTGAAAAATATATAAAATAAATTGTTCTTACTAATATATCTATCCAAATTTCTCTTAACCTGGAATTATTAATTTCTTTAAAAAATGATTTTTGTTCTTCTTCGCTTAGTTCAAAAAAGAAAAATTTATATTGTTGTATTATACCATACCACGGCTTATAAAAACTCTGTTTTAATTTTTTTAACTCTTCTTCAATCTGTATAATTATTTCTTTTCCCCTATTTAATATTTCATTAAAATCTTCTTCTTTTGCTTTATTACATCTATTCCTGAATAAAAAAATTTTTTTCAATATTTCCTTTGAAATATTTTTTTTATTTAATAAAAGTTCACCTCTATAATAAAATGTTTTTATTTCAACACAAAACTTATCAATTGCCTTAAAAAAATATATAAAATTTCTACTTTTCTTTTTATTTAGTTTTAAAAATATTTTCTTTATTTGTTCTTCATTTGATGGTTGATAATTATATAATAAATAATTATATAAATCTTGATTAAAAAATTTTTCATAATTTTCATCAATTATTTTTATTAGTTCTTCTAATGATACTCTTGATGATATTAATATTTTGATAATTAATTTTTTTATTATTTCTGAATTATTATTTTGAAAACAATCCAGAAAATAATCTTCTATTTCTGTTATATTAAATTTTTGATATAGAAGTGCTAAAACCAGAAAAATATCTTCGCCAATATCTTTATCATTTATATCTTTATATAATCTATATAATTCTTTAATGTTACTTAAATATTCCTTTGCTAAATAATTAAAATTTTCATAAAAACTAAAATTATCAGAAATCTTTTTCTCTTTAAATAAATCAAAAAATTTTTCTGGATAATTTTTAAATATCTTTAAAAGTATATTGGTTTCTAATGTTGAAACTTCTTTAAAAACTTCATACTTTTCTAATAATTGTTCTCTTGTTTCCATCTTTTTTCTCTCTTTAACTAAATTTTTTCTATGATTCTTGATGTTAATTGTATTAATTGCACTCTGCCAAATAATGAAAATTCAACCCACACTCTTTCTTTGCGCTTATCTATTTTTTTTATTATTCCTTCCATATTAACCAATGGACCTGAAATGACTTTTATTAAATCACCTTCCATTATCATTTTTGAATAATCAATTAATTCATCTTCATTAACCATATTTAATATTTTATCAATTTCAAATTGATATAATGGTAATGGTTTTAAATCATTATTTATTACTTTTATAAATCCTTTTAAATTCTTTTTATTTTGATATATTTTTACAAAATAATCACCTTTGTAAAATAAATAACCAGGAAATAATACTTTTTCTGTATCAAAATATTGTCTCTGTTTTCTTATTAATAATTTTCTTTTTGGTAATAATAAATTGGTGGGTGGTATTATTTCATTTTCAATTAGTTTATATTTAATAGATTCTTCTTTTCCTGATAATGTATTTATTACATACCAATCTGAATAAATTAAATTACTCATATTTACTTCTCATATTAAATTCAATTTTAAATTATAAATTTTTATAAAAAAAAATATTTATAGTCAAGATATTTTTCTTTTGGAAATAATAATCGACAAGCAGTTATTTTTTTGAATTTTTAAAAACTGAAAATTTATAATGCAATATTTCGCACTCTTCTGGCAAGTAATAATACATCTTTAATTGATTGTTCATTTTTTGCTTTCAGCCATTTTTCTAAAAATTTCTCATCCATACTTATTTGTGCTATTGCTGCTAATATTTTTAGATGTAAATTTCTATCATTTATCGAACTGACTATCACAAAAACTGCTTTTATATTTTGATGTGCTTCATCAAAATAAATTCCTTCTTTATTTCGAACTATTAATAATGTAAATTGCTGTGGTTCATTAAAAACAATGTGTGGTATTGCTAAATAATCTGTTAATGCTGTGCTTGATACATTTTCTCGTTCTAATAATAATTCATATAATTTCTCTTTATTTTTGCCTATTATCTTTTCTAATCTTTCGGCTATTAGTTTTAATAATTCATTAAGTTTCATTCTTTTCTCTAAATCAATTATATTGCTTGTTTCAATTAACTTATCAAATTGATCTGGAACAATTTCATCTCTATATAAAATTATTTCTTTTAATTCATTTTCTAATGTGCCTGTTACTAATTCTTTTGCTGTTATTCTTTCAATTAAATGCAATAATGCAAATTCTTGCTCAACTCTTTTTCGCCCATAAAACCAATAAACAAAAAAACTAAATAAAATAAAAATGAATGTAATTAATGTTGCTGTTAGCCCCATTTGAAAAATTAAAAATATAAAACATATAATACCAAATATTTGAAAAAACGGATATAATGGCGATTTAAATTTTGGAAGATAATTCTGAATATGACTTTCACGCATTATTATTACTGATAAATTTGTTAATATTTGAATTAGTATTATACCAATTGATGCTGCTTCAATTAATATTTCCAATTTTACAAAAAGAAAAAAAATTATAAAAAAACCAGAAAAAAGTATGGAAAAATAGGGCGTTTTAAATTGTTGATGAAATTTTAAATAAATTGGTGGAATAAGATTATCCTGTGATAAAGCAACAAGATAACGCGATGCAGAAATTAATGCAAAATTAGCAGTTGATAAAAAAGCAAAAATTCCAGCAAGTGATAAAATTATATAACCCGATTTTCCCATAAAAATTAGTGCTGCATCTGATAATGGTGTTAATGTTTTTGATAATGTATCTGCATTTAATACTCCTATTGTGATAAAAACTAATGCTGAATACATAATTACACACGAACCTAATGATAATATCAAACCAAGCGGAATTATTTTTTCTGGTTTTTTATCTTCTTCTGATATGCTTGCTACTTTTAATAATCCACCATAAGAAATAAATATAAAACCAGTAGTAAATAAAAAATTATTAAAACCAAAAGGCATAAAAAATTTATAATGTTTTACATCTATTTTTGGTAAACCTTTTAAAATAAAAAAAATTAAAATACTAATTAAAATAAATATAAATATATTTTGAATACCACTTGACTTCTTTACACTTAATATATTTATTAAAATGAAAAATACACTAATCAAAATTAATGTAAGATTACTGTATGTATGCATTAATAATTTTATAAATTCGCCAACACCAACTATTGCAAATGAACCTTTAAACACTAATGCCAACCAACTAATTATCCCAGCAATACAACCAACAGCTGGTCCTAAACATCTATTTATATAGAAATAATCACCACCAGATTTTGGCATTGCTGATGATAATTCTGCTATACTAAACATTCCTGTCATTGCCAATAAACCAGCACATATATATGCTAAGATTGCAGATGAACCTGTAAGTGCAAATGCTAAGCCAGGTAATAGAAAAATTCCACTACTTATCATTCCTGTTGTTAAACTATATATATCTAATAAATTTAATTCTTTTTTAAATGTCATCTTTTATTCTTATCTTTTTCTTTTTCAAATTTTAATAATGCTAATTCCTGTGTTAATTTTTTATTTTTCTTTTCAAGTATGGAAATGTTCAGATTCATTATAAAATTTATCATCAACAAAAAAACAATAACAATTAAAAATAATATATAAATTGGTTCTTTTATTTTTAAATATTCAAAAATATTTTGTGGCAAACTTATATATATCAGATTAATGATTGATAATAATAACCAGACAATGGAATGTTTAATATGAAGTAATCCTTTTTTAATATTTTTTATTGAAAAAAAAATAATAATAATTGATGTTAATAAAAAAAATAATTTTATTTCATCAGGTATTAAATAATTCATATATTCTGCCTCTTTTCTAAACTATGTAAAATAATGGCAAAGATAACTTTAAACATATAATAAATTGAATCAAACTTCCCAATTGACGAAATACCTGCCTGTCTTGAATTCATAATAATTGGAACTTCATTTACTTTTAATTGTTTCTTGTAAAATAATATTATTATTTCAGGTTCTGGATAATCATCTGGATAAAATTCAGCATTTAATCTAATTGCTTCCTTATCAAATGCCCGAAAACCTGATGTCGGATCTGTTATATTCATTTTTGTAAATATTTTTAAAACAAAAGAAATAATTCTTATTCCAATTCTACGAAAAAAACTTGATTTAAAACTATCATTATCTTTAACTAAAAATCTGCTACCTATTACTACATTTGCTTCTTTTTTTTGTATTGGCTCTATTATTTGTTTTATATATTCTGCTGGATGCTGACCATCACCATCAACCTGAACTGCAATATCGTAATCATACTTTTGCGCAAATAAAAAACCAGTTTGAACTGCACCACCAATTCCTAAGTTATTGACTAAATCTAATACTATTACATTTTCTTTTTTGGCTACTTCAGATGTATTATCTATTGACCCATCATTAATTACTACTATATCTGCGGTTGGGATATTTATTTTTATATCATTTATTACATTTACAATTGCATTTTCTTCATTATATGCAGGAACAATTATTAATACTTTCAATTTTTAAAAATAATTTTTAACTTTGAATTTTTTGTTTTGATTTTTTTTATATCTGGTTTTCTTTTTTATTTTTAATTAATGCATACAATTTTTCAGTATTGCAATTTTCACAATTATATGGTTCGTGTAAATCCTCTTTTTTTAACTTTTTATTTGAATCAATAATTTGATTGTCTTCTTTAAATTTATTAAATTTCACACAATTATTGCACTTTTCAATACTTGATATTTTTTCAATTAACTTCATTATTTTGGCATTTTGATTTTCCTGTTCTCTACTTAATGAAATTAGCATAATTATACCAATTATAAGAAATAAAATTGCAGAAAAAAATTTTATATATTTTTCAGGAAAATATTTTGTTATCACACTTCCAAAAAATACACCAATAAATGATGTTAATATAAGTGCAAATGCAGCACCTAAAAAAACAAATAGTTTGTATTTATTATTTTCAACAGTAAAACCAATAGTTGCAAGTTGTGTCTTATCACCTAACTCTGCAAGAAATATTGTAAAAAATGTTATAAAAAAAATTTTAAAATTCATTTATTATTATTGTTATTTATATTTTCTGGCACTACAAATTCTTTACTTTCACTCACTCTTTTTATTTTACCCTGTATTTCCATTACATCAATCATACTTTCACTTTCTATTTCTACATTTACATTATTTAAAAAATAAATTGAAAAATGTTTTGATGCATTTATAAATTTTTTAAATTGATTTATTGTTACTTTGATTTGTGTTAATATTTCTTTTTCTTCTTCTATCATATACCTCAACTGATTACATAATTCAATTATATTTCTAACATCGTGTATTGTAAATTTCACATTTTTAAATTGTTCAAGTTGTAATATCCCTTTTAATAAACCTGCAAGTATTGCTTTTTTTTTAACATCATAATCTTTGGCTTTATTATAATAATTAAAAACTTTTACATTTATATATTCTTCAAATACTTTGCTTTCTTCTTTCTTTTTCTTATCTCGTATATCGCCACTTACTTTTATACTAAATAATCTATCAATTGTATCATTTATATCTTTATATTCGATTTGTGAAATTGATTTTCTATCTATTTTTACACACACAAATTTTATCCACTTAACTAAATTTTTGGAATTTCTGATTTTATCAATTATTCTTATTGGATATTTAAAATCATTTAATAATGATTCAAATAATGTTAAAAATGTCTCTTCTTTTTTTATTATTTGTGTTAATTCTATTGCTATTTTTTTATTTACTTCACTATTCACTATTCCTGATATTGCCTGCTTCTTTATTTCTTCTTCAGTTTCATTTATTGTTTTTAAATAAAGATTAAATAATTTATCAAATGCAAGTTCACTTGTTTCAAGAAAATAATCATCAAGTAATCTTAATTTTTCAAAAAACCAGCCACCACTTCTTGTCTCTGCTTTTAATCCTGTAATAAATTGCTGTGCTATTTTATCTATTGCTTTTTGATATATTTCAACTTGTGTTGTATTATTTTGCTCTTTTGCTGCAAAATAATCTATTATTAATTGTTTACTCTGTGCCAACCAATCATCAATTAATTTTTCTAAATTCGATTCACTCATTCTTATTCTCCTCTACTTTTTCTTCTATATTATTCTCTTTATTCTCTCTTTTTTTTCGCTTTTTTGGTTCAAAGGGATTTGCTATTCTTAATACTTCTTCTGTCTTTTTTGGTATTACCAATACAATAAATTTACTATCTTCTACTGCTTCATAATGATGATTATAAATACAATCAAATAATAATACTTCGCCTGTATTTAATAAATATACTTCATTATTTATAACTACATTTACTTTTCCAGAAATTACATAACACGCTTCATAATCAAGTGTATGATTTATTGTTTTTACGCCTTTTCCACCTGCCTGCATCTCAATAAAAGTTGCTATAACATTATTTACTTTAAATGAATAATATGTGTGGTCTTCTTTTATTACTTTTTCTCCATTATATCTTCGTGGATGGCCTATTTCAGCCCATTGTATTAAACTCGTTACATCGATCTTTAGAAAATTACATATACTTTTAATTGTCTCTAATGTTGGATTTGTCTTATTATTCTCTAATTTTGTTAATGCCTGAATTGAAACTCCTGTTCCTTCTGCTAAATCTTTTAATGTTATTTTTTTTAATTTTCTTAAACTCTTTAAAATTGAAAAATCTAATTCCATTTTATTCACCACCTTTTATTTTTTTAAATTATTTATTATACTTATTTTTTTAAAATAAATCAAGTAAATTTTTATAAAAATATTTTTTTATTTTTTTATTATAATGCTATTTCACTTTCTTTTATGATAACTTCTATTTCTTTTACTTCTTTTTGTTCTTTGAAATTTATTTCTTTTAATATATTAAATAAATTCCTTTCATTTTGATTATTCAATTTTACTTTTTTATTTATCTCTAATTCTTCTAAATTTTCAATTTGATTTTTTAAAATTAAAATATTATGCTTTAAAAAATTTATTAATAAATAATTTGATTTTTTTATTATTTTTAAAATGACTACATTATTTATATTCAGTTCGCCTGTTGATATTATTACTGCCTTATTTATAAGATTATTATTATTTTTTATATATGGTATCTTATTTTCTTCTATTATTGGTTCAATATAAAATTCATTATTTAAAAAAAGTATATTAAAATGCTTTCGACTAATTTTTAATAATTTTTCTTTTGAAATATTTTTAAATTGAATATCAACACCTTTGCCTCTGCCAAAACTTAAACTTGCTTTTGAAAATACATAATATTTGATATCATCAATTTGAAAATAAATATATTTCTTTTTTTTACTTTCTATTTTTTGAATATCAAAATTTTTTTCTTCTTCTATCTGCTTTATATTTTCATTGACATTTTCTTCTATTTGTTCATTTTGTTTATCTATTATACTTCTTTGAATTATTGCATCTTTACTTATTAATAAACTTCTTTCACTTGCTGATGTTATTTCAACTTTATTGTTATCACCTTTTATTATTGCATTTATTCCCTGTGATTTTTCTATTGAACTAATTATATGCTCATATTTATATTCATTATAAATAGTTAATAAACGAATGGAAATTAAAATCTTGTTTGCTAATATATTTAATTTTATTGGAATTTGTAAATTAATTGAAGATTGCGGGCTTATTAGTTCTATTTCTTTTTTTATTTTTATATTTAAAGCACTTATCCCTAATTCAAATAGACTATCACTAAATATTTCATTACTATAATTTGTAATTTTATATGTTAATAAGGTTTGCTGGTCTTTATAAATATATGGACTATCAACATATTCTATTTTCAACATTTAATTTTTCTTCTAATTTTATTTCTGCATCTGATTTCCTTAAATACATTGGTTCTAATTCATTTATTTTTACTTCTTTTGTTAATTTCTGTCTATGCAATATATACATATCAATTGCATTTACCTGATGTATTATTTCATTATCATTTATTATTACTTTCTTTCTCGCATTCTTTAATATATAATCCTTATAAGTTAATGCTCCAGAACCAACTATTATTGCTTCTTTATTTATTGAGTTAATAAATTCTTCTGGTTTTCTTAATGAATATTGACTGCATAACTTTATTTTCTCATTTATATAATGTGTATAAATAGCAAAATATATTTCGCCTTTCTTCGCATCTATTGCTGATACTATTATTCGTTCATTATCATAAAATTTATTTGCTAATAAATCAAGTGATGATATTGTAAATAATTTTGCTTTATTTGCTCTTGCTATTCCTTTTGCTGCTGACAGTCCAATCCTTAATCCTGTAAATGAACCAGGTCCTATTCCTACTACTATTTCACTTATTCTTTTTTTTTCTATTTTTAATTCATTAAATAGATACTCTATATTCAACCAGAATTGTTCACTATGAGTTCGTTTTATATAGGTTGAAAATTCACATAATAATTTATTTTTTTCATTATCTGCAATTGCAAGAGTTGAAACTTCAGAACTTGTATCAAAAAATAAAGTGAACATTTATATTTAATAATTTTAAAGAAAAATTTATTTTTTTCTGCCACGTTTTGATTTTTTTTCTTCTTCTTCATCATCTTCATCATCCCAATCCTCATCTTCATCATCATAATCTTCGTCGTCTTCCCAGTCCTCATCTTCTTCGTCTTCTTCATAATCTTCATCATCTTCCCATTCTTCATCTTCTTCTTCATCTTCCTCAAAATCTTCATCGTCTTACCAATCCTCATCTTCTTCTTCATCCCAATCTTCATCTTCATCATCATAATCTTCGTCATCTTCCCAGTCCTCATCTTCTTCTTCATCCCAATCCTCATCTTCTTCATAATCTTCATCGTCATCATAATCTTCGTCGTCTTCCCAGTCCTCATCTTCTTCTTCATCCCAATCTTCATCTTCATCATCATAATCTTCGTCGTCTTCCCAGTCTTCATCTTCTTCATAATCTTCATCATCATCTTCTTTTTTAGCCTGCATTAAAACACTTAGTAATAATTCTTCTTCTTCATTTAATAAACCATTTCTCTTTTTCTCTAATAATGAAATCATATAACACTCTCCTTTTATTAATTTTAAAATTCTTAATTTCTCATAAATAAGAAATTTAATAAATGTCAAGAAAAAAATAAAAATTTATAAATGCAAATAGCATTTAATAAGCCAAGTAAAAAGCCAAAAAATAAATCAGAAAAAAAATGATACTTTAAATACAATCTCGAAAAAATAATTGAAAAAATAAAGATTATTAAAATTGAAAAAAATAATTGATAAAAACGCAAATAATTATATATGAAAAAAAAAAGCATTCCACATCGTGTAGCGTGAATTGATGGAAATGAATATTTATTCCACCAATGATATATCTTATTAAATGTATATGACATTGGTCTTGCTCTTTTTACTATCATTCTAATTGGAATAACAATTAAATAATTAAAAAACTCAATAGTAAATAATGCAAAGAAAATTTTCTTATTTATAAAATAAAAAATAAAATAAAAAGGAAAACAAAAAAATGCTGTTCCAAAAAAAGTAATGATTTTAAATAAGGTTGAAAATTTTTCTGAATATATTTTATCAATTAATTTATTAAAAAAGGTATCAATTTTATTAATCATTTTTTGAAAATATTTTTATCACACAATTTATTCACTGAAACATATACATTATAAAAACCAGAAAAAATACCAACAATTAAAAAAATAATTAAAAATAATGGATTTGTTTTAAAATAATTATCAAGAAAAAAACCAATTGCTAAAAAAATAATAATTGAACCAGCCACCATAAAACCAATCTGTGAAATTAATGGTAGAAACTTAAAAACTTCTTTCCATTCCTGCCTTAGTTTCTTTTTATCTTCTTTTTCCATTATTTATATACTCACTCAAATCTGTTATTAAATTATTTATTATTTTATTTATATCATCTTTTTCTAAAGAAAAACCAGCTGCAAGTGGATGACCACCGCCATTATATTTTTTTACAAATGGTATTAAATTTATTTCATCTTCTTTTGCTCTTAAATTTACTTTTATATCATTATCTTCTGTTTCTCGAATTATACACGCTACTTTTATTCCTTTTACACTTCTTAAATAATTTATAAAATTTTCTAAATCAGCATCAATTGCATTATGTTTTTCAAACATTTCTCTTGTTAAAAAACCATATATAATTTTTTTATCTTCTGTTAATTTTACTGTGTTTAATAATTCACCTAATAATTTTATTGCTTCATATCTTATGCTATCATATAGTTTTTCAATTATATAATAATATGGAACTGATAATTTGTTAAATATTTTTGAAAAAATTTCAAATGCTCTTGCTGTTGTATTTTGTTGCCGAAATCCATAAGTATCTGTAAAGATTGCTGTAAATAAATAGATTGCTAATTTGTCATTTATTTCTATTCCTATATATTCTAATAAATCATATATTAATTCGCCTGTTGATGATGCACTGGTTTTTATATATGTTTTATTATTTATTATTTTATTTGGATGATGATCTATTATTACTATATTTTCTTCTTTTACTTTTTTTAATTTTTCATAAACCCTATTCCCCAATCTATCTGAAAATGCTGAATCTAAAATTATTATATTTTCTATCTCATTTTCTGGTAAACTTAATTCGGTTTTTATTTCCTCTATTTCTGGTAAAAATTTTAAATACTCATTACATTCATTATTATTGAAAATAAAAAATTTTTTTTTTAATAATCTTAACAATTCTGCAATTGCTAATTCTGAACCAATGCTATCCCCATCAGAACGAATATGAGATGATATAACAAAATTATCTTTATTAAATAAAAAACATTTTATTTCTTCTAAAATCTTTTTTTCCATAGGATTTTACTTGTGTTTATTTTTTATAAAATGGAGCGGGCGATGGGAATCGAACCCACGTTACCGGCTTGGAAGGCCGGAGCTTTACCACTAAGCAACGCCCGCAATACAAATTTTAACTATATATTATTTTTTTATTTTAGTCAAATATTTTTTTATTTTTTTTACAGGATATTTACTGCCAGTTAGAACATTTTCTTAAGAATATATTATTAAAAATAAAATATAAATCAAGAGGAAACCAAAAGAATGGTGGAAAAGAAAAAACAAATGATTTAAGAAAATAAAAGCAGAATAAAAACCATTCAAATTATTGCAGATGGATATAAAATATCTTGATGATATACCAGAATTTTATAAATATTATTTAAAATACAAACTACCAAAATATCAAATAACAATAAGAGATGTTAAAACAGGAACTTTATTTTTCAAATGTGGAACTTAAACTATTATAGCATTAAAGATAGTTTTAAATCGTCTTAAATCAAAATATATTTCATTAAACAAAATTACAATACAGGTTGACAATGGAGCAGAATTTAGTGGCATAAGAATATATCACGATAATGTCTGAACTTTATGTTTTATATTTTCGTGGACTGTCACATTATATTTTTATAGTTTTTAACATTGACAAAATTTTATATTTTTGATAAGTAAAAAAAAATTAGTGAATTGCTTGAATATAATAATGAATACCACAAAAATAAAATATTTAAAAAATTGAATTATAAAACAGGAGCATAGTATATAAAAGTTATTAAATATTTATTTATCAGAGTTTTTGCATATCTGTGCTTTAAAAAAATTATAAAATTTCAGCAGTTGTTGGTCTTCATTTAAAAAGGTGAAAAAAATGGAACATAATCACAAAGAACATAAACATAATAATGATCACGATCATAAAAATAAATTAAATATCAAATTATTATTAAGCATAATTTTAAATTTAACAATTACAATATCTGAAATTATTGGTGGATTAGTTTCCAATAGTTTATCTTTATTATCTGATGCAGTTCATAATTTATCTGATACAGTTTCAATAGTGTTGACTTATATTAGTATTAAAATTGGTAGCAAACAAAAAACCTATAAATATACTTTTGGATTCAAACGAATAGAAATTTTATCTGCTTTGATTAATGCTGCTACATTATGGGTTATTTCTGTATTTTTAATAATTCACGCTTATGAAAGATTTATTACACCGCAATCTATTAATAGTAAAATAATGTTTATAATTTCAATAATTGGATTATTAGGAAATCTTTTTTCTGTGCTAATGCTTCATAATCATTCACAAGAGAGTATGAATATTAAATCTGCTTATCTCCATTTATTGGCAGATACTTTTTCATCAATTGGAGTTATCTTTGGGTCAGTATTGATTTATTTTTATAAAATTTATTGGATTGACCCGCTAATTACTGTTATTATTGTTTTTTATATTTTAAAAGAAAGCTGGGATATTATTAGAGATACTTTACATATACTACTTCAAGGCGCACCAACTAATATTAATTTGAAGAAGATAGAAGAATTGCTTAAAAAAATTGAAAATGTAGAAAATATACATCATTCACATATTTGGTCTTTATCTGAGAAAGAAATTTTTTTTGAATCACATATAAATATTAAAGATATGCCTGTAAGTAATACAGCCGAATTAACCAGGCAAATTAAAAAATTATTATATGATAATTTTGGAATTACTCATATAACTTTACAATATGAAGTCAATGGTTGTCCTGATTATGACATTATAAACAATAAGGAATTTACTATATGAAAATACTATTTATAATAACACTATTTTCTTTTGTTTTATCATTTGCATTAGATAAAAATAAAACAATATATGGATTAAAAAAAGGATTGAAAATGTTTATTAATCTTTTACCTGATATGTTGAATATTCTTATTTTTGTCTGCATCTGCCTTTATTTAATACCTGAAAGCTTTATTATCAAAACACTTGGTAAGGAATCTGGTTTTATGGGTTTTATTATTTCCGCTATTATTGGTTCAATTGCACTTATCCCTGGTTTTATAGCATATCCGCTTGCTGCTATTTTAATAAAAGGAGGAGTATCATACAAAATAATCGCTGTTTTTATTACAACTTTGATGATGGTAGGCATTATGACATTACCGATTGAAGTTAAATTTTTTGGATTAAGAGTAAGCATAATTAGAAATGTTCTATGTTTTATTGGTGCTTTGATAATCGGATTTATTATGGGATTTTTTATATGAAAAAATATTTAATCACAATACTATTTGGAATTTTTATTATTGTTTCTTATATTTTTGATTTATCATCTGGAAAGGCAATATCTTATAATTTTAAAATTTTTACTATTGAAATGATTTCGTTTCTACCATTAATGTTTATTTTAATTGGTCTATTTGATGTCTGGTTTCCTAAGGAAAAAATTCAAAAACATATTGATAATACTGCTGGTATTAAAGGAACAATATATATTATTCTGTTAGCAATGCTGCAAGCAGGACCTTTATATGGTGCATTCCCGGTTGCATTTATGCTCTGGAAAAAAGGTTGTTCAATAAGAAATATTTTTATTTATTTAGGTGCTTTTTCTACGCTTAAAATTCCAATGTTGACTTTTGAAACAGATTTTTTAGGCTTGAAATTTACATTATTACGGACAATTATTTCTTTGCCTGTATTTATTATTATTGCAATAATAATGGAAAAATATTTAAATAATAAAGAATTTAAAATTAACGAACCAGTAGAGTAACATTTATCGGTGAATGTATTTAAACTTTAATAAATTATATGATAAATATGAAAAAAATAAAATTTGTAAAAATGTATTATTTTGTATAATATTTTTAGTTATTCAAATTTGTTGCAATACCAATACTTTAATAGGTGATTATAAAATGGTTACTGAATATAAAGATTTATTGACAATGGAAGCAATTGAATTAATAAAAAATGATTCTCCATTAATTTTAGATGTTCGAACAAAAAAAGAATATGAACAAGGACATATAAAAAATTCAAAATTAATTCCTATTGATGAATTACAGAATCGTATAAATGAAATAGAAAATTATAAAGATAAGAAAATATTAGTATATTGCAGGTCAGGCAGACGCAGTAAAATTGCTTTAGAATTATTGAAGAATAAAGGTTTTCGTTATATTTATAATTTAAAATATGGAATAATAGACTGGAATGAAAAAGGTTTGGAAATTGAAAAATAGAAATAATTTTCATAATAATAGAAATTGTATGTTTGATTATTAATATTTGCATTAGTATTGTATTTTTAGACACAATTATTAAGTTTTATAAGGAAATGATTGCTGAATTGAATTTACAAGAAACAGTTATACTGCTTGGTGTGATTAAAATGATGTTGATAATAATTTTTTGCATAACAATAATAATTAATAATTATGTTTTTTTAAAAAATTATTATATAAATTATTGAGGTGGAATTATGGATTGTAATTGTTGTTCAAAGATTAAAAATGAAAACATAGAATTTGAATATATCTGTTATTGTAATAAAATTACTAAAACAGAAATTATTGATACAATAAAAAAAACAGGAGTTACTAATATTAAACAAATAAAAAGTTATTTACGAAATCCAGTAATTTCAGATTGTGTGAATCAACATCCTTTGAAAAGATGTTGTGATCCTGAATTTAAAAAAGTTATTGAGGAGGTTGCAAATATAAATGAGTAAAATAGTTATTATTGGTGGCAGTGATGTTGGTATAATTGCTGGTTTAAGAATACGCGAACTTGATAAGAATTCTGATGTTACGATTGTTTCTAACAATAATTTTCCAAATTTCAGTATCTGCGGTATACCATTCTTTATTGGCGGAGAAGTTAAACATTACAAAGATTTAGCGCACCGCACGGCTGCTGAAATATGTTCTACTGGTTTAAAATTAATGCTTAATTCAACTGCACAAGAGATTGATAAAGCCAATAAAAAAGTTAGAGTAATAGATGAAAACAAAAATATTGTAAATTTAGATTATGATAAATTAGTTATAGCCACAGGCGGTAAATCAATTAAACCTGAAATAGAAGGTATAGATTTGCCAGATGTATTTTTTTTAAGATGGATAGACGAAGCAATAAGAATTGACGAACATTTAAAAAAGAAACAACCGAATTCTGTTGTAGTCATTGGTGGTGGATATATTGGTTTAGAAATGACAGAAGCATTTATCCGTCGAGGATTAAAAGTAACATTAATAGAATTTGCAGAGAGAATATTAACAACAGTTGACAGTGAATTCAGTGAAATTGTAAAAAATAAACTTGAAGAAAAAGGTGCAAAAATTTTTACAGGAAAACAGGTGAAAGCAATAAAAAAAGATAATGGACAATTAAAAGTAATTGCTGAGCCTGATTTAAGTATAACTGGTGATATGGTTTTAGTAGCTGTTGGTGCAATACCTGAAACTACGCTTGCAAAATCAATTGGTATTGAAACTGGTATTAAAAACGCAATAAAAGTAAATACTAAATTGGAAACAAATATTCCTGATATTTATGCTGGTGGTGATTGCGTTGAATCATTTAATGCAATAACTAAAAAACCAGTATATATTGCATTAGGAACAACTGCACATAAGCATGGAAGAATTATAGCAGAAAATATTTGTGGTATGAATTTAGAATATCCTGGCACACTCGGCACTCAATCTATAAAATTATTTGATTTGGTTGTTGCAAGAACTGGTTTAAATGATGCAGAGGCAATAGCAGCAGGTTTTCAACCTCAGACAATTTCATTTGAAACCTGGGACCATAAAGTTTATTATCCACCTGCATATAAAACTAAAATTCGTTTTACTGCTGATAAAATAACTAAAAGAATATTAGGCTGCCAGATTCTTGGTAATATAAATGCTGAAATTTCAAAACGAATTGATATAATTGCTGTTGCTATTTTTAAAGAAGTTACTGTTCCAGAATTTATTCAAATGGATTTGAGTTATACGCCACCGTTAAGTTCGCCCTGGGATCCTGTTCAAATGGCTGCACAAGAATGGCTTAAATTATAAATACTAAAAATAATAGTGCTGCAATTTTATATATATTAAATTTATTATTAAATTATTCCTTTAAGTGAGAAGATAAATAGATTAATAGTTTTATTTGTTTTCTAAAAAATACTTATCTATTATCCAGATAATTGACAAAAGTGTTAGAATAATTATTATCACAAAAATATTGTCTTTAAAATTTATAATTCGTTTAACATTGGTTTTTATTTTATTTGCACTAATTAATTCATTAACTTTTTCTGAATTTATATTTATTATTTTACCGTTTGTGGAATTTGCTAATGTTTCCAGAACGCCATAATTTACATTATTTTGATTTAATTCTTTTAAATTTTTAATTATACAAAAAATTTTTTCTAATTGTTGATTTTGACTCTTTATTAATATTTTATATAATCCATATTCATTTAATTCATAATTAATAAATTGCTCTTTTTCTACTAATTTTATTTTTTCTGATTTTATCAGATTATTTTCTTTATATAATTCAATTAAGACATTATTTATTTCATTAGAATTTTTTATAATTTTGAAAGAAATAAAATCATCAATAAAAAAATTATCTTTTGGTAAAAATATCAGAAACTCACTCAATTGTTGTTTTTTATTTTCAATAAGAAATTTTGTAATATTTTTATAAAATTCTTGAATAAAGAAATGAGCATTAAGTGGAATAAGATTAAGTTGCCATTTATAAAAACCAGCACCTGATATAATACATATATTATTAATAGGATTTATAGCAATAAGAGAAAAATCAGTATTTTCAACATTAATTAAATTTAAAAAATCATCTGATAATTTTATTTTTAAATATGTTTCAACAGGCGGTAAGGAAATATTTTCATTAAGATAAGGAACAATATCATTTAACTTTTTTGAATTATCAAAATTTAATTTTGTTTTTATTTCACCTGTACTAAATATATTATTTATTTCTTTAAAATTCTGATTTAGTTCTAATTTTTTTATAAGTTCATAATCAAATATATTGTTTATAAATAAAATAAATGGTTTTTGTTTTAATTCATTTTTTAATATTGATATTTCTTCATCTAAAAAATTATTTATTTTTAAATTATATAAAATTATTAATTCAGAATTTTTTAAATTATTTTTATTCAATTTCTCATTATTAAATTTTTGACATTCAACTATTGAATAATTTTTTATATTTGCCAGAGCATATTTAAAAAATTTATAATCATAATAAGGATAATTCATAATAATATATATATTTTTTTGTTCACTTATTACTTCATTTATAAATTCGTAAGAATTATTATATTGATTAGAATCAGACAAATCAGCAATATGAATTTTATAATGATTTTTCGCTGTAATTAATGGAACAAAATTAAATAAATAATTATTATTTAATCTTTTTAATTGTTCCTGACTTAAATTTACTGATTTAATCAAAATATTATTTTCAAATAAATCTAATTTAATATTTGCAGGATAAAAATTTCCCTGAAATTTCAGATTTATAAAATTTTCTGTATCTGCTATAAAATAATCATTTGTCTGGATTTCATTTATTCCAAAATCTCTTATCCTGTTATTATCTTCATCAATTAAAATAATAATTTTTTTGTTATACTCAATAAATTTGTTTCTGACTTCATTTATGGCATTTACTGTAAAATTACCATCAGAATAAAACAAAATATTTTCAAAATATTGTGGCTCTTCATAATTAAAAATTTTATTTAGCATTAATATATCGGTTCCAGAGAAAATTTTTTTTTGACTTAATAATGAATTGCCAAAGTAATATTTTATTATTTGAGGATGTTCTAATTTTAACTGTTTTTTAAATAGCATACTTTCTGATGTATCAATAATAAATGGAACTTTTGATGAATAATATTTATCATAAGAAATAATTATTCTAAAATTCAAGAAAAGTAAATATAGAATAATACAAATTATAAATAATAAAATTGATTGAAATGAAAAAATTTTTTTCTTAATAATTCTTTTAATAAAAAATTGCAGTAAAAAAATAAAAAGAAAAAAAATAATAATAGTAATTTCTAAATTTATAATTTTATCAAATTGAAAATTCATTTTTTAGTTTATCAATTTTAACATAACCCTTAAATAATTTAATGCAAATTTTAATTGTGTATCATATTCTTCAACTACTAACTTTTCAATCGATTTTTTTTCTTGATTTACTAATTCTTCTGTTTTTGAATCACTATCTATTTTTTCTGTATCATTATTATCATCATTTAATTTTATTTCATCAATTATTTCGCCTTTTTCATTATCATTATTTTGTTCTTCTTCTTCTTTCTTCTGCTGCTTCTCTTCTTTTTCCTTTTTTTCTTTTAATATTTTTGATATTTCTTCATTTGATGGTAAAGAAACAATAATATGTGGTTCAAGACCAATATTATGTATGCATTGTCCAGATGGAGTAAAATATTTTGCAACAGTTAATCTTAAACCAGAATTATCAAGCATATTAAAAACCTGCTGAACAGAACCTTTACCAAATGTTTTTTCACCAATTAAAATTGCACGGTTCCAATCCTTTAATGCACCAGCGACAATTTCTGACGCACTTGCCGAACCATTATCAATTAGTAAAATAATCGGTTTGGTAAATTTTATTTTTGTATCAAGTGAATAATATTCTTCAATTATTTTATCACCCCGACCTTTTGTGTAAACTACCAATTTTTTTTCATTAGTAAAATAACTCGCAACTTCAACGGCTGATTGTAAAAAACCACCAGGATTATGTCTTAAATCAAAAATTAATGCTTTTATATCCTCTTCTTCAAATCTTTTTAATGCTTCTTCTGTTTCTAATGCAATATTTTTTGTAAATGAAACTAATCGCAAATAGCCAATTTTATCTTCTGTTATTCGATATCTTGACATTTTTATTTTTATTATATCACGAGTTAATGTATAATCTTTTATTATTTTTTTGTTGCCTTCCATTCTTTCGATTGTTAATGTTACTTCTGTTCCTTTTGCCCCACGAATTTTTTTTGATGCATCTTCGACTGTCATATCTTTTGTTGATTCACCATCAATTTTTAAAATTTTGTCTTTTGCTTTTAAACCTGCTTTTTTTGCTGGTGTTTCATCAAGTGGTGCAATAATTGTTAGTACTCCATTTTCTAAACTTATTTGAATTCCAACACCACCAAATTCTGGATTTAGATTTTCCATCATTTTTTGATGGGCTTGTGGGGGCATATAATATGAGTATGGATCATTTAATTCTTTTAATAATCCAGATATTGCACTTCTTATTATTTTTGTGTGGTCAACTTCTTCTACATAATTTTTTATCGTTGTTGTTAATGCTTTTTCTAATATTTTAATGTCTTGCACTAATGTGTTTTTTGGCTCTTCCTCTGAAAATGCAGTAAAGCAAATCAAAAGAAATAAAATAATAATATTTAGATTTTTATTAAGCATAATTATCACCTTATTTTAAAAATATAAGATTGAATTTATAAATCATAAAAAATTTTTTGTAAAGATAAAATTGATAATCCCAATTAAATTAAAATTTTATACATATTTTTTTAACAATAAAAACTACAATTTTAAAAAAATTCTTGACAAAAAAATAAATTATTGGTAAAATTACCAACAAACCAATAAGTGAGAAAGGAATTTTTTTATGAATAAATTTGATGCTGTTGAATTAAGATCTAAAATTATTAAGGCTATTGCTCATCCTGTCAGACTTATGATTATCGAAGAATTAAATAAAGGTGATAAACTATTTTCACAATTATTTAATCTTTTTGATTTTGATAAATCTACTATTTCTAAACATTTGCTAATCTTAAAAAATGCTGGTATTGTTTCATCTAAGAAAAAAGGTCTTGATATGATTTATAAACTTGAAACTAAATGTATTATAAAATTTTTGAATTGTATAGACCGAGTTATCAGTCATTCAATAAAAAAAACTGTTAAATGTATGATGTGCAAATAATTATATGAAAAAAAGAATTTGTTATTGTTGGTGGGCAGGTTCATAATTTTCTAACAATTTTTTTATATTTAATTCTTAAATTAAGGAGGAAATAATAAATGTCTACAAAATATAAATTATTAATTGTATTATTTGTTTTTTTATTTGCTTACTTTATTCCATTTAAAAATATAAAAATCCAAAATGCAATAATGGAAGCATTTTATATGATTCAGGATTATGCACAGAAGCATGTATTACTTTGTCTTGTTCCAGCTTTTTTTATTGCTGGTGCTATTTCAATTTTTGTTTCGCAAGATTCAGTGATGAAATATTTAGGTGCTGATGCAAATAAACTTATTGCATATTCTGTTTCATCTATTACAGGAACTATTTTAGCAGTTTGTTCTTGCACTGTTCTTCCTTTATTTGCTGGTATTTATAAAATGGGTGCTGGTTTAGGTCCTGCTTGTTCTTTTCTTTATTCAGGTCCTGCTATAAATGTTCTTGCTATTGTTTTAACTGCGAAAGTTCTTGGCTGGAAAATTGGATTAGCAAGAGCGCTCGGTGCTATTTTATTTGCTTTTGTAATTGGAATTCTTATGTCTCTAACTTTTAAAAATGAAGTTAATGAAAAAAAACGGATGCAATTATTTACTTCAACTGATATAAAAACTAAAAGAACATTATTTCAAGATATTCTCTATTTTTTTTCAATGGTTGGTGTATTAGTTTTTGCAAATTGGGCTAAACCAGAAACAGATAATTCAATCTGGTTTACTATTTATAATATTAAATGGTATTTAACTGCTCTCTTTGCGATTATTTTTGCTTTTATTTTTGTTAAATATTTTAAAGCAAAATTAACTCCCATTATTCTTACAATTATTTTAGTTATTATTTCATCAATATTATTTCCAGAATGGCATTTATTATCATTTTCAATTGGTATTGCTGGATTAATATATACTGCAAAAATATCAAATGAAGAAACAAAAAATTGGTTAGAAGCAACAACTAATTTTTCATTACAAATTTTACCATTATTATTTTTTGGTGTGATTGCTGCTGGCTTTTTATTAGGCATGCCAGGTTCTAATAATGGCATTATTCCTTATAACTGGATTAGTAAATTTGTTGGTGGCAATTCGTTATTATCTAATTTTTATTCTGCTATTATTGGTGCATTTATGTATTTTGCTACTTTAACTGAAATTCCTATTTTACAATCTTTACTTGGTGCTGGAATGGGCAAAGGACCTGCACTTGCTTTATTACTTGCTGGACCAGCGTTATCTTTACCAAATATGTTAGTGATAAATAGCATTTTAGGATTTAAAAAAACTTTTTTCTATATTTTTTATGTTGTAATTTTATCAACTTTTATTGGTTATATTTTTGGTTTTATCGCTTAATAGATGGAAACTTTTTTAAATAAAAATGAAATAATAATTAATAAAATAATGCCGTGTTTTGCAATGCCTGATAAAATTCGTTTTATCAGTCTGGTAAATAAAGATATTTCTGCTGTCTTCCCATATATAAATGCTATTATTGATAATGCTATTTATAATAAAGAAGGACATACAATAATGTTTAAACGCGAATATAAACAACTAACGCTATTTGCAAATAAAATTACAGGTTCAAAGATTGATGATGAAAATGATGCAGAAAAAATTTTAGATTGGCTTGTAAATTTAATAAATGATTGTTGGGTTCGAAGAAATGAAATAAAACCAAATTTTGAAAGAAGGCATCAACTTAATATGCTTGATATTTTAAAATTATTACCAAATAAAAATTGCAAAAAATGTGGTAATCCGACTTGTTTAGCACTTGCTGCTAAAATTGTTCAAGAAGAAGAAACAGTCGAGAAATGCGTAAAATTATTTGAACCAGAATTTAGTGAAAAAAGAAAAATATTAAATGAATTATTATTAAGTGCTGGTTATAAAGTCTCAAATTTATTTTAAAAATTAAGGAGGTAATTAAAATGAAAATTTCAATTTTAGGAACAGGTTGTCCAAAATGTAAGCAATTAACAGAAAATGCAGAAAAAGCAGCAAAAGAAGCAGGCATAGAATATGAAATTGAAAAAGTAACAGATATAAATAAAATTATGGATTATGGAGTTATGATAACGCCTGCAATTGCTATAAATGGTGAAGTTAAAAGTGCTGGTAAAGTTTTATCTGTCGAAGAAATAAAAAAATTATTCTAACAGAATTTTTTAAAAACTAAAAATTATTAAGGAGGAAATAAAATTATGGCAGAACAAAATAATTGTTGTGAAAACAATGAAAAAAAAGAAGTAAAAACAGAATGTTGTTGCGGGGGCGATAAAATTTTAATTCTTGCTTGTTCAGGTGGTTCAAATGTTGGACAAATTTCAAATAATGTTATGATTGAACTTGATAAAAAAGGAATCGGCAGCTCATTCTGTCTTGCTGGTGTTGGTGGTAATTTATCAGGTTTTATTCAATCTGCTAAATCAGCAAAAAATATTTTAATTGATGGTTGTCCTCTTGCTTGTGGTCTGGCTATATTTAAAAATCATAATATTCAACCATATAAATATTTTGTAATTACAGAATTAGGCATTAAGAAAAATCATAACTTTGATAAATTAAAAGAAGAAACAGAAGAAGCCTTGACAAAAATAATAAATAAATTAGAATAATTTAATTATTATATCTGACAATCAAAATACACCAGCACTGTAATTAATTTTTAGTAATTTTACAAATTATTATTTTTTTATCAGAATTAAATTATGAAAGGATAAAATTAGATGTTTAAAAAAAATTATTATTTTATTTATTTGTTTATAATTCTATTCTTTTTTAGTTGCAGTAAGAATAATCAAAATAAATTGGAAAGCAATAATCCTGATATAAATAGTAATATAAAAGAAAATACAATTAATACTGACACAAATATTTCACAAGCAGCAGTGAATAATAAATCTGAAACAATAGAAACGAATATTGAAAAAAAAGAAGAAAAAATCGAACAAGTAAAAAACACAGAAATAAAACAAAATAATAAAAAACAAAATGAAGTAATTAAAAAAGTTGAAAATAATAAAGAAGAAAATAAAATACAACAAGTTGAAAAAGCAAAAGAACTTGTTACTTTCATTGAATTAGGTTCAGATAGATGCTTGCCCTGTCAAATGATGAAACCAATAATAGAACAAATGAAGCAGGATTATGCAGGAAAAGTGAATGTTTTATTTTATGATGTTTGGACACCAGAAGAGCAACATTATGCAATAAAATATGGTATTTATGCAATACCAACACAAATTTTTCTTGATAAAGATGGAAAAGAATTTTTTAGGCATACTGGATTTTTACCTTATGAAAAAATAAAACAAATATTTGAATCAGTTGGTGTAAAATAAGTGAATCTTTATAATCTTTATTTATTATCAGAAGCAATTCTAAAAAATGATTATTATTCTTTTTTTGCTTCTTTTTTATGGGGCATAATTGGTGTAATTTTCAGTCCCTGTCATATAGCAAGTATTCCTTTAATTATTGCATTTATTGCTGGTTTTAGTGAGAACAAAAAAATTAAAAATGCATTCTGGTATTCTTTATTATTTTCTATTGCTTTATTTTTATCCATATTATTTCTTGGACTTATTTCTTCACTATTTGGAAGAATTCTTATAAATTTAGGTAATATACTAAAATATATTGTTGGTATTATTCTTATTATAGTTTCCTTACATTTATTTGGTATATTAAATTTTTATTTTTTAAATTTTGAAAAAATACAAACAAATAAAAAAGGTGCTGTTGGTGCTTTTTTATTAGGCTTAACTTATGGACTTATTTCAAGTCCCTGCACTTTTGGTTTTCTTGCACCTATTTTAGCAATTATAACATTAGAAAAAAATTTTATGCGAGGTATTATACTTATAATTTTTTTTGGAATAGGACAATGTATACCTATTTTAATTGCTGGTTCACTTACTTCTTTTGCTAAAAAAATTTCATCTTCAAATAATTTACAGAAAACTGGAAATATCTTTAAAAAATTTGCTGCTGTTATTTTTATAATAATTGCAATCTATCTAATTTTTCTATATTAATTAAATAAATTTTTTTTACTCAATTTTGCCAAAAATATAAAATAAATTAAATTTCCAATTATAAAAGAAAAAAATAAAAATAAACCAAATCTATTTAATAAATCTTTATATAATAAGTGAATAATATTTTTTCCTTGTTTAACATTAATAATAAAGAAATTATTATCAAATAATTTAATATTTTGCTTTATAGAATTTACTTTAATTGTCCAACCTGGATAATAATTAATTCTGAAGATAATTTCAGAATCGATTTCTGATTCAAGTTCAATTTTTATTTCATCAGAATTTAATAAAGTAATAAAATAATTTTTTACTTTATCATTTGATATATAAGTAATCGGTTCTTTATAATTTAGATTTTTATGAAGAAAATATTTTTTCCCATTTAAAAAAATTTCTTTATCATCATTGTTTTTCTTATTTTCTAATAATTGATATTTTATAGAATATATCTCATCTAATCTATTTTTATTCAGAAAATTCGAAAGACGATAAGTTAATTTGAGATGTTCGCCCCCAAAAATAAAAATATTTTTTATCATACCTCTTGCTCCAATGTATCTTGTTTCAATTTGATTTTCAAAATTTATATATTCGAATGGTTTTAATTCAGCAACATTTTTTAAAAATGTTAATTCATTAAAATATTTAATTAAATCTATTTTTGATATTGTTCTTAAAGGATAGAACATAAAATTAATTATTACATAAAATATGAAAAAAATAATTAAGATATATTTTTTAAAGGTAAAATTAAAAATTATTATTGCAATAAAGAAAGAAAATAAGTTAAGTAAAACAAACAAATAATTTTTCCAAACATTTTTTAAAAATAAATTTAATCGAAAAATTGCATCGTTATTTAACTGAGTATAAAATCTCTGGAACAAAAAATGAAAATTTTTGAAAGAAAAAATTATTAAGCCAATTAATAAAATAAAAAAAAGAATAACAATTATTGTTTTTGAATTTATAATTATTTCTTGATTAAAAATTTTATCAAACATCAAAGCAGAGATAAAAGATATAGCAAAAATAATAAATAAATAAATTCTATCATAATATCTAAATAATTTAAAAACAGGTAATAGCTTATAAAAATTTTTAGGTAAAAAGGCATTATAAAATGAGAAAACAAAACCAATAAAAATAATTGTTAAAAAAAATTTTTTATATACATTCTTCTCTTTTAAAAAAAATAAAAATAAAATCAATGAAAAGATTGGAATATATTCAATATAATCACTATTTGGTACATAATAATATTTTTTTAAAGGCAACCATAAATTTTTTAATGAAGCATCACCATACCCGGTAAAATGTGGTATAATTATATTTAGAAGATTTAATATTTTAAAACCAAAATAATTTTCATTTGACAAATAGATAAAATTTCGTTCTGATTGCAACACAAAATTATAAAAAGTAAATAGCAATGGTGCTGATGTAAAAGTAAAAACTAAAATAAATATAAAAAAACTAAAAAGAATAAATTTAATTTTTTTACTAAAAAATTTTTTTAAATTAAATAAAAGAATAATTAAGCATAACAATAAAGTATAAAACCAGAATTGAGGATGTCCTGCTAAAAATTGAAATCCAGATAAAATTCCAAGAATATAAGAAAATTTTAATTTATTATTGTCTAACCATTTAAATAAATAAAGTAAAATCCAGGGTAAATAAGTAATAGTTGCTATAATATCTAATAACCCAACCTGTGCTGTATAATAATGTGATGTAACAAATAAAATACTACCAATTATTGCAGAAAAAAATGAACAACCTAAATAATTATATAATTTGAAAAAACCAATAAAAGTCAGAATTATATGACAAATTTGAAACCACATTATTTGATGGTGGGGTGGTAAAAAAATAAAAAAATAATATAAAATATATAAAGTTTGAGATGTTGGATAATTTGAGTAAGGAATACCACCTTGAATATATGGATTCCATTCAGGTAAATTATTTAATTTTAATTGCTGTTTTATAAAAAATATATTTGGTAAAAAAATATCAGCTGCATCACCTTCCCAAAGAATTTTTCCACTTATTAAATAAGGTAACATAAAAACTAAGAAAATAAAAAAAGTAAAACAAATAATACTTATATTTTTATGATTTAAATTTAGCACCATTTTATTAATTTTAAAATTTATTCTTAATGTAGCCAATTTATTTTTTTATCAATTAAATTATTATTTTCAAAATATAACCAAATATATATTTTTTTTCTTTTTTCTACTGGTAAGTTCAAACTTTTTTTCCATTTATTTAATTCGGTTATTAAATAATTTTTCACTCTATCATTTTTTGATAATTCTTCTTTTAATGAAAAATCTTTGATTATTCCATCATCATTTACTTCAAGAATTATATTTAATTTTTTTTGTTCATTTGTTTTATATATATCTTTTAAAATGTTTGTTAATTCTTCTATCATTGGTGATAAATTTTTGTTTATTAATTCATTTGAATATTTTTCTATTCGTTCTTTAAATTGTGGATTTATTTCAAATTGATTATAATTAGCACTTATCCCAATATTCTTTTTACCAGCATCGTGTTGAACATCTTGCTTTTGCGTTATTTTTGTATATCTTGCTTCTGCACTTCCTAAATTTTTTATATCTACTGTTTTTGTTAATTCATTTACATTTTTTTCTTTATTATCTTTTATTTCTTCAAACACTTTCTCTTTTTCAATTTTTTCTCCTATATCTTTTTTTCTTTCTATCTCATTAATTGTTTTTTTCTCTTCTATTTTTGTTTCAACTACAAATTTTTTCCCCTCTCCACTTTTTGCATTAATTCCTTCTTTTTCTACTTGCAAATAATTATTTACTCCAATTTCTTTTTGACTATACACTCTACTACTTAATGAAATTCCTTTTACTTCATCAGAATCGTAAATTTGTTCTGATTGTGATGAACTCTTTTTTGTGGCTAAACTGTATCCATATTCATCATCACTTTTACTTTTTTCTATTCCTGTTTTTTTTGTAACATTTGTTTCGCGTTTTGATAATTTTGTTGTTTTAATTGCCGAACCTTCAATTTCTTCACTTTCTGTAATTTTACCTATATTTGATGATGGTATTCTATTTGATGTATTTACACTCATTTTTGTTTCTATATTTTTACCACTTTTTGTCTCATAACCAAAATTTGCATTTCTATCCATATTAGCAATTTCTACATTTTTTTCTAAATATTTTTTTGTTTCGCCTTTTATTTCCTGAACATTTACATTAATTGCTGGTGTTTTATTTTCACTTTTTATTTTTTGTATTATTTTTTCTTCTGACGAAATCAATAAATCTTTTCGAACATTGTCAAATTTTTCTTTTGACGCTACCTCTGTTGAATGTCTTGCTTCAATTTTGCTTATTTTCTCTTCATCTCTTACATTCTCTTTTTTACTCATTATTTTATTAAAATTACTTTCAACTAAATTTGTTTCATTAAATTCTTTTTTTGAACTTTTTGGATTTATCTCAGAATTTCTGGCTATATTAATTACTTCTTCTTTTATTGATTTGTTATATCCCTTTATTTCAGCCGTTGTAACTTCTTTGCTGCTGAAATCTTGTGATGTCCTTATTTTACTCTGACTTTCATTATCTTCAAAATATTTTCCAACTTCGGTTTTTGTTTTCAAATCTTTTTGTGTTGTTTTTAAATTTACTTTTATTGTTTCCTGTTCTTGAACTGAAACTTTTTTTATATTTTTTGTTTCATATAAATATTCACTTTCAATATTCGATTTATTTTCTCTTTGATATTCACTACTCTTATTTATTTCTTTTGTTGGTTCATTAATATTTTTATTTATTCCTGTTATTGTCCCTATTTTATATTCTGTTGTTTTTTCTTCTGTTTTCTTTATATTTTGCGTTAGTGTTGATTCATCGCTTTTTACTTTTTCTATATTTTTACTGCTTTTTGTTTTAACTACATTTTCTGGATAAATATTCGTATAGGTTTGCTCTTTTTCGACTTCTTTCTTTTTAATTAAATAATCATTATCTTTTTTTTGTAAATCACTTTCTATTTTTTTTGAAGAAGATTGAGAATAATTCTGTTTTTCAATAAATAAATCATCTTTGGTGCGAACATTCAAATCAGATACATCAAATTTATTAAATTTTTCTTCACTTACATTTTTGTTTTTTAAAATCTGCTCAGATTTATTCTCATCAACTTTAACATATTTATTTATATCAAATGTTCTTTTAGTAAATATTTTTTCAGTTGTTTTTCCTTCTATTTTTTCTTCTAACATTTCTTTTTTATTAGTAAGGATTTCTTTATTTGTTTCAATTTTACTTTGTATTTCGCGATTAGCATTTGATATATTAAATGCTTTCTTTTCTAATTCAATTTTTTTTTGGTCTTCTCGTAAATTGTCAAATTTTGCTTCAAAAACATAATCATTTTTGATTGCTTTTTTAGGCGTTATATTATTTTGTGTCTGAACATCAATTTTTTTTGATAAGTCAAATTCTTTTTTTTCTGATAATTCTTTTTCTAATCTTTTTACATTCTTTTCAGCTGTTAATTCTTGTTTTTTTATTTCAGTTTGAATTTGTTTTGATGAAGCAGTTTTAAATTGTTTTTCTACTTGCGATGATACTTTACTTTTAGCAACTTTAATTGGTTTTTCAGAAATTTGTTTTTCCTCAATTTTTTCTGCCTGTTTTACTGGTTGAACAGGTTGAACATCTTCTACTTCTTCGAGAGTAAATTTAAAATCTTCAAGTGGTATAGAATAGTATTTTATTTTTGTTGAAAATAAATAAAATAAAATTAAGCCAAAAATAAGATGTAATAAAAAAGATAAATAAATATATCGTGATAATGAATTCATCCTATTTTTATTTTAAACTCTATAATTAAAAATGTCAATACTTATTAGAAATAATAACTTATCCCAATCGATAAATAATTTTTAAAATCAAATGGCTCTAATGTGGACTTTGAATAATTTATAAAAAAATTATAATTTTTTATAAGGTATGAAATTTCTGTTAAAAGAAAAAGACCTGATTTATCAACTTCTCTATTTGGTATATCAGGGTCACAAAAAACAAATCCAGGACCACCACCAATAAAAACAGGCAATTGAAAAAAGTAAGGTCTAAATTTATATAATGCACTAATTGAATATAGTTGATTTTTTACTATAGAATTATCACTTTTACTTATTCCTTTAAAGGAAATATATGAAATATTAACATCAATATAATCATATTTTGATAACATATTTTTTATTGATATTGAAGGAATAACTTTAGCATCAACATCATTGAGTGAATTAAGCATTAGTTTATTATATGAAAGTGAGACGCCTAAGTCAAAATCAAATATTTTTTTTCTTATAAAAGCTATATCTTTTTTTGTTTTATATACAACATTTGGTTTAATATTTTTCACATAATAATCAGGATAATTTTCAATATTATAATTTTCAGCAAATAGTAAAAAAGATAGAAATAAACTTATTATAATAAAAATGATTTTTTTCATATTCTTGAAAATTTTTTCATTCTTGTATTGCGTTTTATTTCAGATTTTATTTTTATTCGATTACCTTCAATTTTGTGCTCTTTAATTATATTTAAAAAATTTATTTTTTTTTCTTCAATCATTTTATTTAATTCTTCTTCATTTTTCATTGGATATAATTGTTTTAATGCTGTTTTACATATCTCAAAAATCGGACAGTCCAAACATTCATTATCAGTTTTTTCTTTTGAACATTTTGAAAAGTCCTGACCATATTTAACTTGATATTTAAAACAATTATTACAAACATTTAATAAATTATGAGTATCAGAAAATATTGGTTTTTTACATATTTCACAATAATTAATTTTTCTTTCGCTTATATCAATATCATCATCTTCTTCTTTTTCTTGATTTGAAAAAGATTTGATTTTTTCTCTTATATAAGGTTTAATGTAGATATCTTCTAAATTTATTTGATTTAATATTTTACATAAGATATAAAATTTTTCATTTAATGTTTCTTCTTCATTTATTAATAAATATTTTTTCTGTGATAAATTCCAGAAAAAATACTTATTGCCTCTGAAATTTGTTAATACAATTATATCTTTTTGATTTGCTATATTTATTAATTCATAAAATTCTCTTTCTAAATTCATAGTTTAGATTTAATAATATATAAATTTTTATTTGTCAAGAAATTTATTTTACATTTAATGGCAGTTTAAAAACATCGTATCATTTTTGAACAATTTAAAAAATATCATACAAATTCTATTTATTTTTTTTAAAAAAATTTTTATTTTTTTCTTGACAAATAAGATTCAATAATATATTATGAAAAGAAATTTTTTAAATAAAAAAAATAATAGGACGCTCCGGCGTAGCTCAGCAGGCAGAGCAAGTGGCTGTTAACCACTGGGTCGCTGGTTCGAGCCCGGCCGCCGGAGCCATTATGAACGAATTTTTCAAACCTAAATAAGAATGAATAAAAGAGGGTGATGCTTGCTCACTGCCAGCATTCGCCCTCGCAGTTCCATTGTCTGGTTTTTGGCTGTTATGCTCGGCTTAAAATTTGAGAGGTAAAATAGATTAACTCCTATCTCATCTTTTCAGTAAATTATGTCTTTAATAAGTATTGAAACAAATACGGTTTTTCCTCTTCTTTTATTTCTTGAAGTCGCTTTATTATGCGAACAGATAAGGGAAGGATGTCCGTATGGTTCAATAAAGAAGAAGGCAGGATATCTTTGGAAATTTGAGCAAGCAATTTAGAAATAAAATTATGTGAATCCTCATTAAATACAGAGTTCTATATTTTTATTTTTATAACGGAACTTCCACCAAAAAATAGAAATAAAATAATGTTAAAATCAATAAAAATAGAGGCTAAAACGATA
>DAONJL010000009.1:0-2317 GCA_035405645.1 bacterium
AATAAACTTATAATTATTCAATTTGTGATGAAGTGATGACGCCTGTCCCCATTGTAGTCCCCATTGTGGCACCATTGTCTACAATTCTTACTTTTGAATTTTTGCTGTGCCATCATCTGTTTGTTCTTTTCCAACATTAAAATCAAACTTATTGACATTTATTTTCTTTTCTTCAAGAAGTGGAATTAATTTTTCAAAATTTGCCTCTTCTTCTTCTGAATAAGGATAATAATCAATTTGTTGAATAACATTATCAAAAATAATATCGCCGTGAAATTGTAATTCAAAAAATTCAAAACCATTTTCATTAAAAATTTCTGGTAATAAAAAAGGTTTTTCTGAAATAAGTTTTTTATTCATTATTGCATCATAAAATTTGTTAATGTAATAATGCCGTGATTTAACAGAAAAATCAATTGGAATGTCTAATGTATTTTGACGCGGTTTTCCTTTAATACAAATAACTTTTGGGTCAGAAATAAATGTCGGTATTTTTCTTAAAAACTCACCAAAATTCAAACTATTACCAACAGTGAGAGTTGTCCTTTCAAACATTTTTTCTTTATTAAATGTTAAAATTATATTTCCATATTGATATAGCATTGAAGAATTACCAACAAATTCAATAAATTTTTCCTTACAAGATAAATAACCAAATTTTGGAAAATCTCGAACATCTAATTCTTCTTCGCTTACATCAAAAAGATATTTAATTGCTTTTATTCGCGTATTTTTTCCGCCAATTGTTGCGCCACCACGACCGAGTTCTACTACACTTTTTATCCGATTATCCTGAATTATTGATTGTAAAGCATCGATTTTCACGCGAATGCAGAAATCATTTTTGTCAATTGCTTCTTTTAAAAATGTTTCTACTACCTTTATTTTTTCTATGTCAGTTTCTTTTTCAGATAAGAATTCTTGATAATACTTATTATGAAAATCTTTTAAACGAACTAATGTTTTTATATTTTGCATAGTTAATCTAATTTTAATAATCTGGTTTTGATTTGTCAAAAAAAAATTTGACATAAATTAAAAATATTATATAATATTAAGTAAATGCGTCTGTAGCTCAATTGGATAGAGTGGCGGACTTCGAATCCGTAGGTTACAGGTTCGAGCCCTGTCAGACGCATTTTATTTTTTTTATTAATTCTTTTGCATTTAAAATGTTCTCTTCCATTGATGAATATTCCCAATTTCCATATCTACCTGATAAATATATTTCATTCTTTGCTAATTCGCTTCTGATTTTTTTTATTTTTTTTATTGTATAAAAATCAAATAATACAAATGCGTATTTTATTTTTTGTGGTATTATTTTTATTATATTTCTTTTCGATGAGATAAATTGTAATTCTAATAATTGGTCTATTATTTTTTTTATAAATTTATTTTCTTCTTTTTTAGGCAATGAGGCTTCAACATACATCGAACTATAATTTTTATCTGGACAAAAATATTCTGCAATATTATGGTAAAAACCTATACGATAAAATTTATATTTTTTTTCAGGAAAATATAACCAGTGTATTTTCTCTATTTTTTTTTCGTTTAATAAAATATTCAAATTTAGAATTGATGAGTATTTTAAATTATTCTTAATTTTTAATAATTCTAATAAATCTGGTAATGGTATTGTTGATATTAGTTTGTTATAATTAATTATTGTTCCATCATTTAATTCAACTTTTTTTTCGTTTAATAAAATATTTATTGGATATTTATTTAATATGATTTTTTCTTTATTTATGTTAAATGAATTGATTAATTCAATAATCCCATTTTTTGCTGGATAATAAAATATTGAATTATAACCAATATCATTAAATTTATCTCTGATAAAAGCGCCTATTATTATTTTCTCTTCTTCATAATCAGGTATGAATTTATATAATTGCGAATAATGTAATTTCTTTAAATTGAAATTTAAAACCTTGTAATTATACGGAATAAAAAAATCAGAAGAAATTTTTTTACCATAATTTGCTAAAAAAAAATCAAATAAAGAATCAGATTTTTTTTTAGGTCTTATTAATAATGAAAGAATGGAATTAGTAATTTGAGAATTATCTAAATAAGATAAATTATATTGATAAGGAAAAGGAATATATTTATTTTTTAAATAAACAAAAGAATTTCTTTTTTGTTCAATATAGTTGTTTTTTAATAATTTATTCAAAACAAAATCTTTTATATCATTATTTTTAAAATGAAGTAAATGACCAGTGAAATCATATAAAAAACCATTATAAGAATTAGTCTGACATAAACCACCAATTTTATCCTGCTTTTCAATAATTAAAAAATCATC
>DAONJL010000009.1:2417-4572 GCA_035405645.1 bacterium
GGCACGCCAAAACCTAAAAAACTCAAACTTGATTCAACTAAAATGGCAGAAGCAATACCAAATGTAGCAGCAACAAAAACAGGTGCAAGTGCATTTGGTAAAATATGTAATAAAATAATACGAAAAGCAGAAGCACCACTTACTTTTGCACCAGTAATAAAATCAAGTGCTTTTACTCGAAGAAATTCACCGCGCACCAGCCGAGCAATACCAGTCCAACCTGTAATGCCAATAACAAACATTATATTATAAATACCTGGTTCCCAGATAGCAAGCACTGCAAGAATTAAAAAGAAAGTTGGAAAACACATTATTATTTCTATAAATCTTGAAATATATAAATCAACTTTACCACCATAATAACCTGCTAAAATACCAAAAAATAATCCTAATACAATGCTTATTGATTCAGCGACAAATCCAACAGTTAATGAGATTCTTGCACCATAAATCATACGAACAAAAACATCTCTTCCTCTATCATCTGTTCCAAATATATGTTTTTTTGATGGTGGTTGTAATCGTTCTTTTAAATTGTATTGTGTCGGTGATATTGGAATTATTGGATAAATTATTAAATCAAATTTTTTGCTTTTATAATCTTCTATTGAATAATAATTTTTTAATTCTGGTTCAAATCTAAATGCTGGAAAATAAAATTTTTTATTATGGCAAATTAGCAATGGTTTATCATTAGCAATCAATGGCGCAAATAATGCTATCAAAGAAATGAGAATTATAATTATCAAACTAACTACACCAAGTTTATTTTTAAAAAACCCTTTTATTATACTTCGAAAATATGATGGTTCTTTTATTTCTCTTTTTGTACTCATATTTATTGCTTTTTTACAATTCTTGATTGTGCATCTTCAAATAAATTATTTGTAATATTATTTTTAAAAAAATGATAGCCAAGTCCAGCAACCATTGCTGCATTATCACCACATAATTTTTTTTCTGGAAAATATATTTTTACTTTATTCATTTTTAATTTTTCGTCATTTAAAAATAATTCTCGCAAGCGTTCATTTGCTGATACTCCACCACATATTATTAATTCCTGTATTTTTTCTTGCTGTATTATCTTTTGAACTCGCTTTAATAATTGCATAAAAGCTGCTTTTTGAAATGATGCTGCTATATTATTTAAATTAATCTTTTTTTCTTCTTCATCCATTTTAAGTAAATAATTCAATAACTCTGTTTTAATTCCACTATAACTAAAATTTAATTCCTGTTTCTTGATTCTTGGCATTGTAAATTTTAAGTAATTCTCATTTCCTTTTCTTGCTTTCTCTTCTATTATTGGTCCGCCTGGATAGCCAAGTTCTAATAATTTTGCTGCTTTGTCAAGTGCTTCGCCTACTGCATCGTCTATTGTTTTACTTAATAGTTCTAATTCAAAAAAAGAATTAACTTTATAAAGTAAGGTATGACCACCTGAAATTACTAATGCTAAAAAAGGAAATGAAATTTGATTATTAAAAAATGCAGAATAAATATGCGCTTCTATATGATTTATATAAACAATTGGTTTGTTAAGTGCCCACGATAATCCTTTGGCATAATTCAAACCAACAACAAGTGAGCCAATTAAACCTGGTTTATTTGTCACTGCTATTCCATCTATTTCTTCTAAACTCAATTTTGCTTCTTTTATTGCTGTTTCTACTATTTTATCTATTTTAAGCAGATGATTTCTTGAAGCAATTTCTGGCACAACACCTTCAAATTTTTTATGCAATGCTACTTGCGAATAAATTGCTAATGATAAAATATTTATCCCATTTTCTACAACTGCTGCTGATGTCTCATCACATGAACTTTCTATACCTAATATTTTCATATTTACCTCATAAAAAATTTATTTGACATATTCATATAAAATGAGTATAAATCTTTTATAATTAATAAATAAAAATGTAAAGTTTTTTATTAGGTGAAAATATGAAAAAAATAATTTTTATTTTCTCTTTTTTTCTTATTATCAAATTATCAATTTTTTCCGCTGATTTAACTGAACTAAAATTTTATTTATTTAATAAATCTATTTCTTATGGTGATACAGAAAAATATTATTGGCTCAATAATAATTTAGAAATAGTTAAAAAAGCAATAAATGATTATGAAAGACGATTAATAACAGCAAATT
>DAONJL010000009.1:4672-85244 GCA_035405645.1 bacterium
GATAAAAATGCTTTTTATAAAGCAACAAAAAATAGAATAAATAATTTTGAAAATATTTTCTCTGATTTCTCAAATTATCTTAATTCAAAATTTTTTATTGAAAAATTCGATGTTAAAATTAAATACGATAAAATATTTACTAATTGGTCTGATATTTCACTTTTGCCTGAATTAATGAAAGATTATTTATATCAAAAAATAAATAATAAAAATTTTAATAAAGAGACAGTGGATGCTTTAATAAATTATTTACCTGAATTTGAAGATTTGATTTATGCAGATAAAAAAATATCTCTATCAGATTTATCAGATACTTATTTAAATAGATTATGTTCTGTATTTAATAATGCTACAAATTATTTATATGAAATTCTTTATAATTTACCATTACCTGATACATCACCACCAATGGATGTATTAAATTTTCGTGCAATCCCAGAAGATGGTGCTGTTGCTTTGAACTGGAATTTTTCGCCTGATAAACATAAAATAACAGAACAATTATTATATGTAAATCGTGGTATTGGTTATGAAATACCAATTAAAATACCAGTTGATGTTAATTCTTTCCGCGTCAAAGGTTTAGTAAATGAAAAAAAATACTTTTTTAAATTAGTAGTAAAAAAGACAGATGAATTAGTTAGTGCTGGTGCTGTGGCAAGTGCTGTTCCTCAGGATGTTTTAGCGCCTGAAAAAGTTAAAAAAGTAGAAGCAATTGCAGGGAACGAAAAAGTAATTTTAAAATGGTTGCCTGTTTCAGATAAAGATATTAAATTTATAAGAATATATAAAGGTGAAAATATTAATGATTTTAAATTATTAACAGAACTCGAACCATCAATAAATTATTTTGAAATACATAACTTACAAAATAAAAAAGAATATTTTTTTAAGATAACTACAATAGATGAAGTGCCAAATGAAAGTTTAGAAGAAATAGTAAATGCAATTCCACAGGATACAACAGCACCAGAACCAATAACTAATTTGCAAATGATGATTCAATCAGAAAAATTAACATTAAGTTGGACGCCTTCAAAAAATAGCGAAAAAGATGCTATTGCACAAATTGTAAATTTATATTCTGAAAATACATTATTAAAAACAATTAAATTACCAGTAGAACAATCAACTTATGTTTTTGAAAATTTAAAAAATGATAAATTATATGAAGTTGAAATTTATGTTGTTGATGAAGCAAATAATAAAAGTGAGATTAAAAGAATAAGTGGAAAACCAAACGCTGAACTAACTTTATTTAAAAAATATAGTAGTAATGAAATTCCTTTTGATATAAATCAACATATTAAAAAAATAACTATTTCTTTTAACAATAAATTATTTGCTCAGTTTGATTATAATAACGATGCTATATCTGATTTAATTATTTTATCTGATAATTATGATTTAATTTTTTATGAAGGCCAGGATGAAATAAATTATTTGAATAAAAGTAAAGAAAAAAATATAGCAGGGCAATCTCGAACAAATTTTATAACTATTGCTGATTTAAATAATGATAATTATAATGATATCATTCTATCTACAAGTGGATTCTGGGAAGAACCAATTAAAATTCTATTAAATAATAAAAGTGAGAAATTTGAAGAAAGTGCAAAAGAACTTAATCTCGATATATTAGGTGAATGTAAATATGCAACTATTCTTGATGTAAATAATGATAATTTGCCTGATATTTATTTCTCATTTGCTGATGATAAAAGATTAAAAGGCACATCAGAAAACAGATTATTTATTCAAAATGCAAACAACAAATTTATTGATATTTCACAAAATTCACTTACTAATTGTAAATTGAATACTAATTATGCTGTTTCTGCTGATTTTAATCTTGATGGATTTGATGATTTATTTATTTCAAATGACAATGGCACAAATATTCTTTATATAAATGGTAAAAATAATGTATTTATTGATAAAACAAAAGATTTTGAAATGAATCAAATTGGCGGTATTCCAATTGTGTTTGATTATCAAGATGATGGTGATTATGATTTACTTTTATTTTATCCTGATGATTATTCAAAAAATATTTTCTTTGAAAATCAACTTAATACATTTAGATATATAAAAATAGTAATAACTGATAATTATGAAAAATATGTAGGAAGCAAAATAGTATTAAAACAAAGTGGCTCTGATAAAATTATTAAAACATTATTTGTTTCTAATTCAAGTTTAATTTATATTCCTAATCTTTTTTCATTTATCTTTGCTATAAATAAATCTGATGCTTTATATAATATAGAAGTTTATCCTGTTTCTTCTGAAAAATATTTTTATTCAAATGTAAAAGCAGGTTCTACTATAAAATTATTTTAAGTGTTTAATAAATTTTTTTAAAGTATTTAGCATTTGTTTACCTAAATAAATTTTATAAGCAGTAACATTTTCTAAGAAAAGTTTAACAAAATTTTCATATTTTTTCTCGCCAAAAAGCCAGATTATTGGATGCGTTAAACTAAGTATTTTATAATATAAATCCAGTTGCTTTAATTTTTTTATTCTTGTTTTTTTATTTGTTATTTTTGGTAAAAATAAATATTTTATTTTTACTTCTTCTTCTTCTGTTTTTATCATTAAATAATTCATATCTTTTATTTTGAATGCTATCTTATAGTTTTTTATATATTCATTTATTCCTTCTATTTCTGGATTTTTTATCTTTAATAATGTTGGTATTCCTTTACCAACTATTTCATTTTTCTTTTTATATAAAATTGTTTTATCATCTGTAAAATATTTTGCTTTTTCATTTAATAAATTTAATAATAAAAAAGTTAATGTTGATTTGCCACTACCTGAATTTCCTATTATTAAAATGCCTTTATCTTCAAATGAAATTAAAGCTGAATGAAAAAAATATTTTTTTTGTTTAATTAGCCATAAATAAAAAATAGGCTGCAATATAAAATTATCAAAAAAATGTGCTGCATATTTTTGCGGTTTTTTTATGATTCCAAAAATAATATTTTTTTTTACATCTAAATAAACAATAAAATTTTTATTATAAAAATTAAATACAAATTTTGTTTTTGTAATATGGTAAAGTATCTCAGTTTTGCTTAAATATGTTTTTTTTCTTTGATTATCTAATTTATTTATCTTAAAAAAATTTTTGTTATTATTATTAAATAAAAAAACAGATAATTTGGGTAATGAAAAATTACTAATTAATTTTGCGAATTCAATTATACCATTAAAAATATTTTGATTATCAGAATAAATTTTTATTTTATCATTTTCAAATTTTAAAAGCATTTGAGTTTTATTTAAATTATTTAAAAAATTAGGTCAAGAAAATTTTAGTATTTTGATAATAGATAAAATACAATATGAATTATTTTATAGAATGTGAGTTTAGCATCATTAATAAAGAATTCTAAAATTTTTTTAAAAAAATATTTGACAAAAAAAGTAATATAATTTAAATACGAAAGTCAATTTACCTGCGGTTGAGGAATAATGTTCTAAAACCAAGGGCGATAAATTTTCATATTCCCTTCTTGCAGGTCAAATTTTAAAAATAAAATAAGGATAATAAAGATGGAAAAAAGAATTGGTTTTATTGGAATAATTCTATATAACCGCAAAAAAACAGCACCATTAGTTAATAATATTTTAACAGAATATGGTGATTTAATTCTTGGTAGAATGGGCTTACCATCAGTAAAAAAAAATGTTAGTGTTATTGTTCTTATTGTAAATGCTAATACAGATGAAATCGGCGCTTTAACAGGTAAATTAGGAAAAATAGATGGCGTGAGTGTTAAGGCTGCTTTAAGTAAAATTTAATTTTTATGCTTTATATAAATGAAGAAAAAATATTTGATTTATTGAATAGAAAAAAAAATGCTAATGAGAGTGAAATTCATTCAATATTAGAAAAAGCAAAAAATCTTCAGCGCCTTTCTTTAGAAGAAACTGCTGTTTTATTAAATGTAAATAATACTGAGATATTAGAAAAAATTTACCAAACAGCAAATTATGTAAAAAATAAAATATATGGAAAAAGAGTAGTTTTATTTGCACCTTTGTATATCAGTAATTACTGCAAAAATAATTGTTTGTATTGTGGTTTCAAAGCAGAAAATAAATTAATAAAACGAAAAGCATTAACAAAATTAGAAATTCAACAGGAAACAGAAATATTATTAAAACAAGGGCATAAAAGAATTTTAATGGTTTGTGGTGAAGATGCACCTAATGGCTTAAATTCAATTGATTATTATGTAGAAGCAATAAAAACAATTTATGAAGCAGAAGTAAATAAAAATAAAATAAAACGAGTAAATATAAATTGCGCACCTTTATCTGTAGATGAATTTAAAAAATTAAAAAAAGCAAGTATTGGCACATATCAATTATTTCAAGAAACATATCATCAAGAAACATATAAAAAAATGCATTTAGCAGGGAAAAAATCAGACCCTGATAATAGAATAGATGCAATAGATCGTGCTTTTCTTGCTGGTATTGATGATGTTGGGCTTGGTGTGTTATTCGGTTTGTATGATTACAAATTTGAAGTGCTTGGCTTACTTTCACATATCGAACATTTAGAGCAAAGATTTAATGTTGGACCACATACAATATCTGTTCCAAGAATAGAACCAGCAGAAGGTGCTGAGATTTCTTTTAATCCACCTTATAAACTATCTGATGATGATTTTAAAAAAGTTGTTGCTATTTTAAGATTAGCTGTTCCATATACTGGTATAATTTTATCAACTCGTGAATCCCCACAAATGCGTGATTTACTATTACATTTAGGTGTCTCACAAATTAGTGCTGGTTCGAAAACTTCGCCTGGTGGTTATTCAAAAGATTCTTTTACTGCACAATTTTCTATTGGTGATTATCGTTCTTTAAATGAAATTGTATCAACTTTAATTAAATATAATTATATTCCAAGTTTTTGTGCTGCTTGTTATAGAAAAAAACGAACTGGTGAAATATTTATGAGTTTAGCAAAACCAGGAACAATAAAAGATAAATGCACTATAAATGCCTTAATTACATTAAAAGAATTTTTACTCGATTTTGCTGAATCTGAATTAATTATTGAAGCAAATAAATTAATTGATTTTTACTCACAAAAATTGACAAAACCTGAACAAGATTTATTAAATAAAATTTTTTTAAGATTAGAACAAGGCTATCGAGATGAATACATCTGAATTAAAATATTTGTTAAATAAAATATATAATGATGATTTACCAGAACTTAATGATTTAATTACAATTCTAAAAATAAATGATTCATATTTATTGCAAATACTTTTTGAATTTGCAAATGATATTAAAAAAAAATTTTTTAATAACGAAATTCTTATCAGGGGAGTAATTGAATTTTCTAATTATTGTTCCAAAGATTGTTTTTACTGCGGTCTTAATAAGAATAATCAATCTTTAAAACGATATATACTATCTGATACTGAAATTTTAAATACTACAAATCTATTATTTGAAAAAAAAATAAAAACCGTTGTTTTACAATCAGGTGAAATTTATTCTTTTAATTCTGATTGGTTAGCCAATATAATTAGAGAAATAAAAAAAAATTTTGATATTGCGATTACTCTGTCAGTAGGTGAAAAAAAATATGAAGATTATAAAAAGTGGCGAATAACAGGTGCTGATAGATATTTACTTAAAATTGAAACAACTAATCAAAAATTATATGATAAACTTCATACTATATCAAATTATATGAATAGATTAAATTGTTTGCAATATTTAAAAGAATTAAATTATCAGACTGGTTCAGGCAATATTATTGGCTTACCAGAACAAACAATTGAAAGCATAGCAAATGATATTTTATTTTTTAAAAAAGAAAATTTTGATATGATAGCAATTGGTCCTTTTATACCGCATCCTTTAACAAAATTAGCAAATAAAAAAAAAGGTGATATTTTGCTTACTTTAAAAACAATTGCATTAACAAGAATAGTAACAAAAAATGCGCATATACCTGCGACAACTGCATTATCTACATTTGATAAAGATTATCGTGCTGATGCAATAAATTGCGGTGCAAATGTAATTATGATAAAATGCACACCAGCGCCTTATAATAATTATTATGAAATATATAAATCAGATAAAAGAAAAATGTTATCAATTGAAGAGAAAATAGCAGAAGTAGAAAAAATAGCAGAAGAAACAGGCAATGAAATATCATTTAAAAAAGGTGATTCATTAAAGAAAGAGAGTGAATTATATGTTTCGCACACCAGTTAGTAATAGATTACATATTGGCTTTTTTGGTAAAAGAAATACAGGTAAATCAAGTTTAATAAATGCAATAACAAATCAAGAAATTGCTATTGTTTCTGATATACCAGGGACGACAACTGATCCGGTTTATAAATCAATGGAAATTTTACCAATCGGTCCTGTTGTTTTAATTGATACTGCTGGAATTGATGATGAAGGTGTATTAGGTGAAGAACGAATAAAAAAAACATTAAAAGTTTTACGAAAAGTAGATATTTCTCTTATCATTGTTGAACCTGATACACAAATAAATGAATATGAAGAAGAACTAATAAAATTATTTAACGAAAAAAAAATACCATATATATTTGTTTTAAATAAATGTGAAATAAAAGGAAATTTAGCGCGTGAATATTTCAATAAGAAAAAAATAGAATATTTAGAAATTAGTGCAAAAGAAAAAATAGGAATTGAAAAATTAAAGAATGAAATAATAAAAATAGCGCCTATTGCATGGTCACCTTTACCATTAGTTGCTGATTTAATAAATGAAAAAGATATAGTTATATTAGTTTGTCCAATTGATAGTGCTATGCCACAGGGAAGACTGATTTTACCGCAGGTTCAAGTATTACGCGATATTTTAGATACTAATGCTATTGCTTATGTTGTTAAAGAAACAGAATTACAGGATTGTCTAAATTTATTAAAAACAAAACCAAAATTAATAATTACTGATTCACAAGTATTTGAATATGTCAAAAAAATAATACCAGAAGATTATTTACTTACTTCTTTTTCAATTGTATTTGCAAGGCATAAAGGTGATTTATTAACTTTAATAAATGGTGTTTTTACAATTGATAAATTAAATGATGGTGATGAAGTTTTAATTGCTGAAGCATGTACTCATCATATTCAACCAGAGGATATTGGCAGAGTAAAAATTCCAAATTGGCTAAATAATTATACAGGTAAAAAAATTAAATATACATTTGTTAGTGGCGGCGATTTTCCAGATGACATAGGAAAATATAAATTAATAATAATATGCGGTGGCTGCATGGTAAACAGAAAAGAGATAATGTTTAGAATTGAAAAAGCAAAATCAAATAATATACCAATAACAAATTATGGTGTGCTTATTGCCTATTTAAATGGTATTTTAGAAAGAGCAATAAAACCATTTAAGTTTCAAATAAATAATATTATGTTTTAAATATTTTTTTATTTTTATTATTTGACATTATTTATTTATTTCTATTATTATTTTTTCCTATGTTAAAAAAATTTTTTCTAAGATTTTTTTTAGTTTTTATTTCAATAGTTGTTTCACTAATAATAGTAGAATATTCATTAAAAAAATATCTATCATTAAAAGCAATTAAAGAATTTGAAAATTTTAAAAAAGTTCATAAAAATTTAATAGATGAAGCACCATATCCAGATAATTCTCCAATCGGTGAACTTTCATATTTCTGGGATCCATATATTGGTTTTAGATTTAAACCAGATCAAAAAACATTAAATAGAACAATTGATAATTATGGTTTTCACAATGATAAAGTGTATTCAAAAGAGAAACCAGAAAATATAATACGAATTATGTTATTAGGTGGTTCAGTAGCAGAAGGTAGAGCCGATAGTGAAACTATAACACATTATCTTGAAAATAATTTTAAAAAAATAAAACCAAATATTGAAGTTATAAATTGTGGTATAACTGGAATGATGAGTACACAGGAGCGTATTCTTTTTATTAATGAAGTTTTGGATTTTAAACCAGATATTGTTTTATTTCTTGATGGAGTTAATGAATTTACTCCACTTAGATATAATCTAAAACCTGGTGAATATTTTTATTGGTTTATTGGTCAATATGGAATTAGTGGTGGTCAACCTTTTTCTATTCTTTTTAAAAATTTTTTAATAAAAATAAAATTAAAACTTATTGAAAGTAGTGTTATTTTTAGAATCTTTTTTCAATTGCTTGGTGATGATACTCAATTTTCAGGTAAAAATATTAAAGATGATGATATTAATAAAGCAGTTGAGATTTACTTAAAAAATGTTGATATTATTCGTTTAATTGCTACAGCAAAAAATATTAAAACCTTATTTTTTATACAACCTATTTTATTTGATAAAAAATTTTTTTCACTTGAAGAAAAATATATAATTGATAAAATGCCATCAAGAGTAAAATATCTTTATATTAGTGGTTATGAAAAATTAAAAAAAATATCCAAAGAAAAAAATTTAATTTTATTAACTGATATTTTTGATAATGAAAAAAAACAAATATTTATTGATTTTTGTCATTTAAAACCAAAAGGCAACGAAATTGTTTCCTTAAAAATGATGGACGAAATTTTAAAATTAATTAAGTAAATTTTATACAGTCTTATTGCCTATCTATTTTTATTGACTATTTTTATTTTTATTTTTATTATTACATTATGCAAAATACAATAATACCTTTTTCTTTATCTGAGTTTGAAAATTTCTTTATAAAATTTTTTTCTAATATTATTGAGAATATTTCCATTTTAAGTTTTGGTGAAACATTACATAGTTCAGAAGAAATATTTGAAATAAGAAATAAAATTTTTAAAATACTTGTTGAAAAATATGGTTTTTCTGCAATTGCAATTGAAAGCAGTTTTCCACATTCAAAAATAATTAATGATTATATAAATAACCAATCTTTAGTTACTTATCAAGAAATAATGGATATAGGAATCAATAATGGCTTTGGTAGATTTAAAGCAAATGAAGATTTATTAAATTGGCTGAAAGAATATAATTCAAAACCAGAAAATAAAAGAAAAATATATTTTTATGGTTGCGATATTCCAGGTAAAAATTATGGTCCTGCTGCTCCTCATTTCCTTATAAATTTAATTTTGGATTATTTTAAAAAATATGATGAACAAATTTATAATAAATATAAAAATAAAATATATGATTTACTTAATTCAGAAGAAGTATGGGAATCTTATGAAGCATTAACAAATCCTTCAAAAGCGTATGGTTTTACTGATAATGCTTTAAAGTTAAAGGTAGAAATCAATAATATTTTAATTGAACTTAAACGAAATAAATTTGAATATATAAAAAAAAGCGGAAAATTCTTATATGATGAAATTTTACATTTAGCAATAATAACAAATGAACATTTGAATTATCACACAGCAATTGCACAGGCAGCAGGTTATGAATTTTTACTTGCTTATCGTGATTTTTTAATTTCAGAAAATATTAAATATATTTTTAATAAGGAACACGAACGAACAAAAGGAAAATTATTTATTTTTATGCATAATGCGCATATTCAAAAAGGTAAAGTTTTTATGCCAATTAGTTCAACTAATTGTGAATGGTGGCCTGCTGGTTCTTATATAAATGAAAAATTTAACGAACAATATCTTTCGATAGGTTCTGCTATTGGTTTATGTGATGAATATGTGCCTGATATTCCAGATGATAATACTTATGAAAAATATTTTTTAAATTTGAATTTACCATTTTTTGCTTTCCAAACAAAAAAATTAAAAGAAAAATTAGATTTAACGCAATTTAAAGTTCGAGCGTTTTCAGCAAAAAATCCATCATATAAACCATTATCTTCACAATCTTTTTCTGATTTTGATTTTATTTTTTTTATAAATAAAATAACACCAGCAAAAAAAATATAAAAGGAGGAAAAAAATGGCTAAAAAAAAGAAAAGTGAAAAAGATTTTTTAAAAGACGCAACACCAGAAGATTTAGCAATGGTAGAGTATATTAAGAAACATTCTTATATTGATGATTTTGATTTGCCAATAAAATTATCAATAAATGAATTTGACAGGTATGTTAAAATTTTATATGAACAAAAAAGCGATATAAAAGAAATTGAAAAAGCAATTATGGTATTAGCCCATTTAGATGAACGCGATAAAGCAAGAGAAATATTTGAAGATATAAAAAAATATAATGTTATAAAAGATGAGAGATTAAAGATCTGGATTGATATGGCAATAGATGAATTAAAGGAAGATATCAGTATAGGAGACAGAGGTGGTAAAGTAAAAATAATTTCAATTAAAGTTCCAGAATCACTCAAATATAATCCAGAATTTTTTTTGGATTATTTAAAAGAAAAAGTAAAAGAAAAAAAACAAAAAAATAAAAAGAAGAAAAAAGGAGATAAAGGTAGAAGTTGGATTTAACTCAACTTTTTATTTTATTTTTTTAGTCATAATAATCTTTTTTGATTAATTTCTCTTTATAAAAAATACATATTATTTATGAATAAAAAAGTGCGTTTAATTTTTGCTGATTTTGAAAAAGAATATATAATAAATGATTCACCATTTATTCTTGATTTCTTACAAAAAAATAATATTTTTATTGATGCACTTTGTAGTGGTGAAGGCAAATGCAAAAAATGTCTTGTAAATTTAGATGGTGAATTTGTTCTTGCCTGTCAAACAAAAATTAATAAAGATTCAACAATTATATTACAACAAAAAAATTTATATAAAACAAAGGAGGAAATTTTTTTTAATGAAGTAAAAAATAAATATAAAGAATTTCCTTTAATAAAAAAAATTTATATAGATTTTTCACTACAAATTAAACAACCTTATATTTCTGATTTTGATTTTTTAAATTTAATTTTACAAAAAGAAAATCTAATTATTTCTGAATTAAATAATATATCATTATTAAATAAATTAAATAACTATATTCATTCACAATCAAAAGTTATAATATATTTATTAAAAACAAATGAAAAATATGAACTAATAAATATAACAGAAAAAATTGAAAATAAAAATATAGGATTGGCAATAGATTTAGGCACAACAACTATTTCTATCAGTGCAGTCGATTTTGATAATGTAAATATATTAGATACAATAAATTTTTATAATCCACAAATTATATATGGTGCTGATATTATTCATCGAATTATATTTTCATTAAAAAAAGAAAATCGCGAAAAAATTCAACAATCATTAATAAACGGTTTATCACAAGCAATAAAATTTCTTTTAAATAAAAATAAAATAAATTCAGATGAAATAACAGCAATAGTAATATCAGGAAATACTACAATGATTCATTTATTTTTAGGACTAAATGCTAAATATATTCGTGAATTTCCATATTCACCAGTATCAAATAATTTTAGTAAAATACAAGCAAAACAATTTTTCGACTTTTTAAATTATGCAAATATTTTTATTATTCCTTCTGTTGCAAATTATTTAGGTGGTGATTTAGTTTCAGGTGCTGCATATTGTAATTTAATAAATACTCATGAAAATTCACTTTTAATTGATTTAGGAACAAATGGCGAAATTATTTTAGCAAGTAATGGTATATTAGCAGGTTGTGCTTGTTCTGCTGGTCCTGCATTTGAAGGACTTGGATTAAATTGTGGTGAACGATATAGTGAAGGTGTTGTTTTTGATGTAAATTATAATAATGAAAAATTTCATTACTTTATTGCTGGCGAAACAAAACCAAAAGGAATTTGTGGAACTGGCGTAATTAGTTTATTAAGACATTTATATGAAAAAAAATATATTGACAAACGAGGAAAATTTACAGATAAAATTACTGATAAATTAAATAATAAAAAAATCTTTATTTTATTTGATGAAAAATCAACAGCACATAATAAAATTATTTATATTGATGAAATTGACATTGACAATATTTTAAGAGCAAAAGCAGCAATATTTGCTGGTATGAAATTATTATTAAAAAAATTTGAACTTGACTTTTATGATATTAATAAATTTTATATATCAGGTGGAATTGGAAATTCTTTAAATATTGAAAATTCAATTTATATTGGTTTATTGCCAAAATTATCAATTGATAAATTTTTATTTGTAGGTAATACTTCATTAACTGGTGCAATATATTATTTATTATATGATGAAATAAGAAAGCAAATAAATGAAGTAGCAAAAAAAATTACATATTTTGATTTAAGTAATGAAACAGAATATACAGATGAATTTTTAGCGGCATTATTTATACCGCATACTGATGAAAAATTATTCTTATAAAGAGGTTTTATTATGGAAGAAAAAAATGAAAGTAAAAATTTTATTGAAGAAATAATTGATGAACATAACAGGACAAATAAATATGGTGGTAAAGTAGTAACAAGATTTCCACCAGAACCGAATGGCTACTTACATATAGGACACGCAAAATCAATTTGTTTAAATTTTGGAATTGCTAAAAAATATGGTGGGAAATGTCATCTTCGTTTTGATGATACTAATCCAGTGAAAGAAGATATTGAATATATTGAATCAATAAAAGAAGATGTTAAATGGCTTGGTTTTGATTGGGGCGAAAACTTATTCTTTGCCTCTGATTATTTTGACCAATTGTATGAATATGCAATCCAATTAATAAAAAAAGGTAAAGCGTATGTATGTCAGTTAAGTCCAGATAAAATCCGTGAATATCGTGGCACATTAACTGAACCAGGTAAAGATAGTCCATATCGTAATCGTTCAGTTGAAGAAAATCTTGAATTATTTGAGAAAATGCGAAGAGGTGAATTTGAAGAAGGCGAAGCAATACTACGCGCTAAAATAGATATGAGTTCTCCAAATATAAATATGCGAGATCCTGCAATTTATCGAATAAAAAAAGTAGCACATCATCGCACTGGCAATAAATGGTGTATTTATCCAATGTATGACTTTGCCCATTGTATTTCTGATTCTATCGAAAAAATAACACATTCAATTTGCACACTTGAATTTGAAGATCATAGACCACTATATGATTGGTTTTTAGATGAATTAGGAATTTATCATCCACAACAAATAGAATTTGCTCGATTAAATCTAACTTATACAGTAATGAGTAAAAGAAAATTATTGGAATTAGTTAAAGAAAAAATAGTTAGTGGTTGGGATGATCCACGAATGCCAACTCTAAGTGGATTACGAAGACGAGGTTATACGCCAGAAGCAATTCGTCAGTTTTGTGATGCAATCGGCGTTGCTAAAAGTAATAGTATGGTTGATATAAGTCATTTAGAGCATTGCTTACGAGAAGACTTGAATAAACGCGCACAAAGAGTAATGGCAGTTTTAGAACCAATAAAAATAATTATTGAAAATTATCCTGATAATCAAATTGAAGAAATAGAAATTCTAAATAATCCAGAAGATGAAACAATGGGAAAAAGAAAAATTCATTTTACAAAGATAATTTATATTGAGAAAGATGATTTTAGAGAAGTTCCACCGCCAAAATATTTTCGACTTTATCCTGGCAATGAAGTTCGTTTAATGAATGCATATTATATTAAATGTAAAGAAATAATAAAAGATAAAGTAACAGGTGAAATAAAAGAAATAATTTGCACTTATGATCCTGAAACAAAAGGTGGCTGGTCAAAAGATGGTAGAAAAGTTAAAGGTACAATACACTGGATTTCTGATATTGATGCTGTTAATGCAGAAGTTCGTCTATATGACCATTTATTTACCATACCAAATCTTGATGATATTCCTGAAGATAAAGATTATAAAGATTACTTAAATCCTAATTCATTAATTGTATTAAAAAATTGCAAAGTAGAAAACAGATTACAAAATGCAGCAATAGGCGATAAATTTCAATTTTTAAGACTTGGTTATTTTTGTATTGATAAAGATTCAACACCAGAAAATTTAATAATAAATCGCACAGTGCCATTAAAAGATAGTTGGGCAAAAATAGAAAAAAAATTAAGTAAATAAATTATTAAATAATAAAATGATAGACAAGTTAAATATAACTACATTATTATTTGAGACTTCTAAAATATTTATATTTTAATTTTGTTAATTTGCATCATAATGTTATTTATCAATTGTTGAGAAATAACCTGATATTTTATAACCACAATATTCACAATTACCTTTTTTATTTACTTTTAATTCTTTTACATAATATCCTTTTCTCACTATTATTGTTTTTTTACAATTTGGACAAATAGTATCCTGTCCTTTATCTTCAAGTAAATTTCCAATATATACATATTTTAAACCAACAGTTTTAGCAATATCAAAAGCTTTATATAAAGTTTCAGGTGGTGTTGGTGGTTTATTTTTCAATTTATAATTTGGAAAAAATCTCAAAAAATGTAATGGCGTTTCAGCACCTAAATTTTCATATATCCATTTACATAAATTTCGTATTTCTTCATCAGAATCATTTGCGTCAGGAATAATAAGATTTGATATTTCTAACCAGACATTCTCTTTTTTCATTATTTTTAAAGCATTTAATACAGGTGCAAGTTTTGCCGTTGTATATGTTCTATAAACTTTTTCTGTAAAGCCTTTTAAATCAACTGTCGCTGCATCTATATATTTACATAATTCTTTCAAAGGTTCTTCATTTATATAAGCAGCTGTAACAAGAACATTTTTAATACCTTGTTCTTTTGCTTTTTTTGCTGTTTCTATAACATACTCATAAAAAATAACGGGTTCAGAATAAGTATAAGAAATTATTCTCGAATTATTATTTATTGCTAATTGCACAACATCCTGTGGTAATAAAACATTTACATTTTCAATATCAAATGGATTTAATTGTGATATTGTCCAATTCTGACAATTAATGCAATGTAGATTACAACCTGCTGTTGCTATTGATAGTGTTCTTTCCTTTGGAAAAAAATGATAAAATGGTTTTTTTTCAATTGGGTCAATATTTACTGCAACAGGGCGAGCATAAACGAGTGAATATAATTTGCCATTGATATTAGCCCGAACACGACAATCGCCAACAAACCCATTTTCAATTACACATTCACGAGGACATAAAAGACATAAAACTTTTTTATCTTCAAGTTTCTCATAATATTTCGCTTCATATAATGCAAGATTTTTTTGTTTTACTAATTCTTCTGTAATTAATTGATTTGCTGCTTCTATTTCTTTTGGTTTGAAAAATTTTATTTTTGAATCTTCTCTTTTTATCTTAAAAATATCTGATAATAATGAATAAAAAATTACAATGAAAAAAAATAATGAAATAAATAACTTTATTTTTTTCATTACTTACATCTTAATTCATTATCCTTTATCCGTTTTTCATATAATGATTTTTTATAAGAAATGCAATTTTTAAAATGTTTATATAATTCTATTTCAAAGGATAAATACTCTTTAATAAACTCAAAACTTTTAAATTCAGAAACTTTAAAAACTATATTCCGTGTATTTATTAATTCTGGTTTTAAATAAGTTATAATTTTTTCAATATTAGAAAATTTTATTTTGCCGCCTATAGAAATAAATAAAGAAGGGTCTTTTGCTTTAACAGAAGAAATAATTTTTTTACAGGTTTTATATACACATTCATCATCAACATCAAGTCCCATACTTCCTGCTAAATCAGTTCTGCCAATAATCACAGAACTAATATTTTTAAAATATTTATTATTAATAATTTGATTTAAATTTTTTACTGCTGTGATAGTTTCAATATTTATACTAAATTTAATATTCAAATTTTCAGGTTTTAAATCTAAAAAAGATTTATAAAAATTAATAAAACTATATTCAGATTCAATCATTGGCGCAACAATAACATCAACTTTATTTTTGATACACTCTCGTATATCATTTCTTGCTTCCGGTCCACCTATTTTAACAATTAAAGGAACTAATTTATCAGAAATTTTTCTAAAAAAAGCAATCTCATCAAAATTCATATCTTCTACTTCTGTTCCTGCTTTTAATGCATATAAACCTCTTTCTCTTTTTAAAAAAGAAATTTTCTTTTTAAAATATGAAATAATTGATTTATCAAAAAAATATTTTGTAGGCATTTTAACTCCAAGTGTTTTATTTTTCTTTAACTTTTGATTTTTAAGAATTCACCTTTATATAAATTATTCTTGTTATAGATTCGTTGCAACCATCTTTTTTCTTTGTTATCCCAGTAGTAAATATCAGAAATATCAACATTAAATCTTTCAGAAATGGATTCTAATGTATCGCCAATTTGTGCTTCATAAAAATAATCTTTATTATTTTTATTTGAAATTGATATATTTAAATCCGCTGTATTTGCATAGTTTTGAATATAATTATTATATTTTGATAAAAATATTTTTTTTGTTTTTGCTGGTAAATAAATATTGCAATCAATACCAACAGGTAATTTATTTGTTATATGTGGATTATAAGAATTTATTTTTTCAAAACTAACATCAAGCCAGGAACTAATTTTATATAAATCTAATTTAACCGGTGGGTTTATTTTCACTAAGTCATAAGTATAAGGCGTAATATAACCCTTCATAAAATTATATCTTTCAATATTTTCATAAATAATTTTAAATGCTAATATTTGTGGAATATAATTTTTTGTTTCTAATGGTAATCTATCTAATTGCCAAAAATCTTTAATACCATTTTTATAGATAATTGCATACCTAACAGTCTGTGGCCCACAATTATATGCTGCTAAAGCTAATAGCCAATCATAAAAACGATATTCTGAACTATAATATAAATATCTTAAATAATCACAAGCTGCTTTTGTTGATTTCTCTAAATCATTTCTTTCATCGTATTGAATTGGATATATTGTTTTTAAATTATATCTACGACCTGTTTCATCAATAAATTGCCACCAGCCTTTTGCGCCTTTATGTGAAACTGCTCTGGCATTTAAACCACTTTCGTGAACACACACATAAAAAAGGTCAAGCGGCAATCCTTCATTTTGTAATATATTTTTTATTGTTTTTTCATAATATTGTGCTTTGTAAATTAGATTTTGTATTCCTTTTCTTGCTTTTGAATCTGTTGTATATTTTTTTAAAATATATTGAACTTTATAATTAAGTCGCACACGCTGATTACAAAAATCTATTGTCTCAAAATCATATTTTTCTTCTGGGTATAAATTTGATAAATAAGAGGTATCATTAAAATCATTATTGAACATTAAAGAATTTAAATATGATAGTGAAGAACCATTCTCTTCTGTAAAATTATTTTTGGTTAATAATTCTTCAAAATTATAACTTTCCAATCTTCGTTCATAAGAAGTGCAGCCGAAAAAGATTAAATATGAACATAATATAAATAAATAAATTAATATTATACGCTTCCTTTTCATTAAAATTTCTCAAATTTTTTTATTGATTTTAAAAAATAATTATAATATAATAATAACAATATTGTCAATTATTATTTTTAAAAAATTTATAAATACAATTGATATAAATAACACTCATTTTAGAAATTTTTTTTCACTGCAATTCAATAGGAACTTAAAATAATGGTAATAAATATTATTGATTTAAACTTATTAAAAATAGTTTTAAAAAAATATTATATTGAAAATAATATTAATTATACTTTCTTTGATATAAGTATATCAGATTTAGAAGAAGAAATAAAAACAAAAAAACCATCAATAATTTGTATTCAGGATAAATTTTTTGGTTTTGATATTGATGAATTTATAAAAAAAATTTTTAAAATAATAAAAGAACAAAATCTAAATACTAAAATCTTTTTAATTTATTTAGATGAAAATCCTCAGTTATTTAATAAATATAAAGATGAAATAATTTTTATAAATTTAAAAAATTTGAATGAAATAAAAAATTATTTTAATATATATTTAAAAGCAGAACAAAAAGTTGAACCAGAAAAAAAAGTAAAAAAACAATTTGAAATACTTTTTGTTGATGATAGTAATTCAATGCATAGTTTAATTAATAATTTTTTACAAAATAATGACAATAAAATCTATCACGCATATAGTGGAGTAGAAGCTATAAAAAAATACTATGAAATTTTACCAGATTTAATAATCACTGATATTGAAATGCCTGAAATGAATGGTTTGGAATTATGTAAAAAAATAAAAGAACAAAATATAAATAGATTCATTCCAATAATAATACTATCAAGCAGAAGTGATAAAATCACAATCGAAGAAGCATTTAATTATGGAGCAGATGATTATTTGATTAAGCCAATAGACGGTGAAAAACTTAAAGCAATCATTGAAAGATATAGAAAAATAATTCATAGCAAAAAGAAAAATAAAATTTTAATTATTGATGATAGTAAGATAATTAGAGAATATTTAAGACATTCGCTATTAAAACAGGGCTTTAGCGTAATAACAGCAGAAAATGGTAAAATTGGATATGAAATAATTAAAAAAGAAAAACCAGATATAATATTAACTGATATAGAAATGCCATTAATGGATGGTTATGAATTATGTAAGAAAATAAAAAATGATAATGAATTAAATGAAATACCAATTTTAATAATGAGTTCAAAAGATAAAGCCTATGATATAAAAAAAGCAAATGAATTAGGTATTGTTCATTATTTTGTTAAACCATTTGATATAGAAAAATTAATACTTGTAATTGATAGATTAATAATTGAGAAATATGATATATATAAAAAAGAAACAGAATATATGTTATTAACCATACAATCATTAATAAAAGCATTAGAGGCACGCGATGAATATACAAAAGGACATACAGAGCGTGTGGCAGAATTATCAGTAAAATTAGGTAAATATATGGGATTATCAGAGAATGAAATAAATGAATTAAAGATAGCAGCAAATTTACATGATATTGGCAAAATAGGGATAAAAGATGAAATATTATTAAAACCAGATAAATTAACTGATGATGAATATTTGATAATTCAGGAACATACAATAATTGGCGCAGAAATTTTAAAACCAATAAAATCATTATCAAAAATAATACCACTTATTTTACACCACCATGAGCGTTGGGATGGTGCTGGTTATCCAGGGCATATAAGTAAAGAACAAATACCATTAGGTGCTCGTATAATTGCTATTGTTGATTCCTATGATGCAATGACATCAAATAGACCATACAGAAAAAAGTTAAGACCAGAAGAAGCAATAAAAATAATAAAAGAAAATGCTGGTAAACAATATTGTCCAAAATGTGTTGATGCATTTTTAAAAATGATGGCAGAAGAAAAAAATAATGCCTGACGAAATCAAAGAAGATATAATAAAAATATATTGCAATAAATATTTATTTAAAGGTAAAACATTTAGAGATATAGAAAATAATATAATTAAAATAATAGAGCGTGGATATTATAATTTTTATGAAGGTCCTGATTTTAAAGATTTTACAATAAACACAAAAAATAAAATCATTAAAAGTGATATAGAAGTTGAAACTAACTTAAATAATTATTTTTTACATAAGCATCATATTGATAATAACTACAAAAATGTAAAAATAATTTTTGTTTATGAACTTGATAACAAGATTGAAAAAAGAATAAACAAACAAATTGTAATATTAAAAAATAAAATAAATAAATTAACAGAAAATGATATAATAGAATTAAAAAATTATTTTTTACAATCAATTTATAAAACACATCTAATAAACAAATTAAAAAAACTTGATAAAATAACAAGAAAAAAAGAAATAATAAAATTAGGAATAAAAAGATTTATAAACAAAAAAAGAGATATAAAAAACTTAATAAAAAAAAATGGTGAAAAAATTGGCTTAATAATAAAATTATTTGAAATAACAGGTTATAGCAGAAATAAAGAATTATTTAGACGAATAGCAGAAAATATTGATTGGATAAAAATAATAAACAAACTAAATTATTCTTCATTGAATTTCCAAAAAGAATTTTTTTATAATTTATTATTAGAAATTTTTGATAAAAATAAAAATGAATATTTAATAAATAAAATAGAAATCAATTATAAAAAATATAAAGTTTATCCCAGAGCTGATTTAAAATTAAGAATAAATATTTTAATACCAATTTTATTAAAAATAATAAGTATCGATAATTTTACAGAATTAAAAGAAATAAAAGAAAAGAAAAGAATTAGTGAATTATATGTATGGTTTAAAGAATATTTTTTATTTAATAAACTAAAAACAGATATACAAAATTTCAGGATAAAATCATATATTTATAATTTATGGTTGCCATATTTAGCAATTAAATACAAAAATGACTATGTAAAAAAAGAATTGTTAAATTTCCCAAAAATTACAAATTATCATTGTATAAATTATCCTGAAAGAATATTAGAATTAAATGAAAAAGGAATAAAAGAAATTGAACAACAAGGATTATTATATTTATGTAGATAAAAAAATTTAATAATAATAGAAGTAAGGAGAAATTAATATGAATAAAAAATTTAAAAAAATAGTTATAAAAATAGGAACAAGTTTAATAACAAGAAATAATAATAGAGAAATAAACAAAGAATTTTTTGAAAATATAACAAATGAAATATCAAATCTAATGAAAGAAAAAAAAATAGTAATAGTATCATCAGGAGCAATTGGACTTGGAATGTTAGAATTAGGTTTAACAAAACGGCCCAAAAAAATAAGTGAAAAACAAGCAGTTGCAGCAATAGGTCAACCAATATTAATGAACATTTATGCTAATTATTTTAAAAAGTACAATATAAAAACAGCACAATTATTATTAACTCATGGTGGTTTACAAAACAGAGAAAGATATATTAATGCAAGTAATACATTACAAGAACTAATAAAAGAAAAAGTAATACCAATAATAAATGAAAATGATACAGTAGCAACAGAAGAAATTAAATTTGGTGATAATGATAAATTAGCAGCATTAACAGCAATTTTATTTGATGCTGATTTGCTTGTATTATTAACTGACATTGATGGTTTATATGCAAATATAAATGATAAAAATTCGTTAATAAATGAAGTAAGTGAAATAACAAAAAAAATAGAAGAATATGCCCAACCATCAAAGCGCGAAAGTACTGTTGGTGGTTTTAAATCAAAAATAGAAAGTGCAAAAATAGCTGTAAATTCTGGTGTTAATGTCTTAATCTGTAATGGAAAACAAAAAAATTCAATCACAAAATTTTTAAATGGAGAAAAAATTGGAACATATTTTAAAGCAAAAGAGAATGGTTTAAAAGGAAAGAAAAAATATATTGCATATAACTTAAAGAGATGTGGTGAAATTATAATTGATGAAGGAGCAAAAATAGCACTAATAGAAAAAAATAAATCTTTACTTCCATCAGGAATAATAAATATTAAAGGCAATTTTAATTTTGGTGATTGTGTTTCAATTATTTTTAATAATAAAGAAATTGGTTGTGGCTTAGTTAATTATGATGCTGAATTTATAAAAAAATTAAAAGGTTTAAAATCAGCAGAAATAAAAAATAAATATAATGATAAATATATTCAAGAAGAGGTAATACATAAAGATAATCTTGTAATATTTTAAAGTTCCTTTAATTAATAACAAAATAATTCTATGCTCTATATTCTAAAAAAAGGTAGACCATTGTGTATTTATTTACTTTACTAAAAAAGAAAATGTATCCTTTTAATAAGGATACTAATCTTTTAACAATAGCAAGACCAAGACCAGAACCTAAATGTTTTTTTTCAGAATGAAATTGTTGAAATTCTGAGCCAATTTTACTAATACATTCTTTTGGTATTCCTGCTCCTGTATCATATACTATAATTTTAATATAATTTATTTCTGTTGGAAGTAAGAAACGCCTGTAATCATATTTACTTGCCTGTCGAACAAAAATTTTAATAAAACCTTTATCAGTAAATTTAACAGAATTTGAAAGTAAATTTAAAATTATTTCTCTAATTTTTTCTATATCACTTTTAATATTTTTAATATTTTTATCCACATCAATACTAAATTTTAAGCCTTTATTTTCTATTTCATTTTTTGTTATTTGATAACATTCATTAATAAGTTCAGAAATATCAAAATAATCAAGATATACAGGCACTTTACGTGCTTCTAATTTTGATATTTCAAGAATAGAATTAATTATTTTTAATAAAAAATTCGATTGAGATATTATCATATTCAGGTCTTCTTTATTTCGCTCACCAAGTATTGAATAACAATCTTCTTTTAAAAAATTTGCATAACCAATAATTGAATTAAGTGGAGTTTTTAATTCGTGTCCCATACTTGATAAATAATCAGATTTTATTTTATTTGCTTCTTCTAATTTTTTATTTATTTCATTTATTCTATCTCTTTGATAAATTAAATTTTGATTTGTTATTTCAAGTTCTTTTTCGTGTTCCTTTAACTTTTTTAACATTTGTTTAAATGAACTGGCTAAATATGATATTTCATCATTTGTTTGTGGTATAATAATTTGGCGCGAAAAATCGCCATTTTCAATTGCTTTCATAACAGCAATTAAATTAAATAAAGGCCGTGTGATATTTATTGCAAAAGAAAAATTTAATAATAGACTCACTAAAAAAATAAATAATAAAAAAATTAAACCATAAACAATTACTTTTAAAAATAATCTATTAATATAATGAAGATAATAATTCATTTCAGATTTTGATTTTGAATAAAGAGCATTTAATTTTAGATTGAGTGAATTAACTTTATTTTTCAATTTCTCTATTACAAAATCTAAATTCTCTTTGTATATTATTTTTTCTTGTGGTATTTGTGTCTGTTCTATTTTTAATAAAAATTTTTCTATCGAAGAATAATCAGAATAAATTTCATTTGTAATAATAATTATTTCTTTCAATGATTCAATTTTTTGGTCATATTTTTCACGCTCAATATTTTGTATAAATAACTGAATTTCATATATTCCTTTTATTAAATAATTTTTAAAAAGTATCAAATTGTTAAAATTATAATGTTCAATTGCAAGTGAAATATTTTTATCAAATTCTTTAAATCTTGATAATTCTATATTTAATCTTAATATATTTGATGTTGCTATTAATGTTTTTTGAATTTTAGCAAAAATAATAATAAATAAAATAGCAAACGAAATAATTATAAGTAAAATAATAATTGATTGCATTAAAACAATTTTATTCTTTATTTCCATACTTTTTTAAAAAAATTATAATTTATTTGTTTTCTTCTATATCTATACTTTCAATATATAGTTGATTGCCTGTAATAATTTCAATATTATTTGAATAACATTTATTACATATAAATATTGGTTCTGTAATTTCAAATTCATTTGAACATTCAATACATTTTATAATTGCTGGTTGTGAAATAATATTTAATTTTGTATTTTGAAATATTGTATCCTTTGCTATAATTTTAAAACAATCTTCAAATATGTCTGGAAAAATCCAATTTAATTTTCCTATTACTATATTTATTGAATTTATTTTTTTATTTTCCAGATTGTATTTTTCTTTTATCTCATTATTTAAAATATTAAATAAATTTGAGCAAATACTAAATTCATGCATATAAATTTATAAAGTAAAATTATGTCCTAAATATATTTCCCGCGCTGTTGGGTCATTTGCTAATTTATTTGCATCACCTGATAAAAAAATTTCACCATCTGAAATCATATATGCTCTATCAACAACTTCAAGTGTTTCACGAACTTTATGGTCAGTAATCAATACACCTATATTTTTTTCTTTTAATTTTTTTATTATATTTTGAATATCAATTACTCGGATTGGGTCAACTCCTGCGAATGGTTCATCAAGTAATAAAAAGGATGGATTTAATACAAGTGCACGTGCTATTTCTACGCGCCTGCGTTCACCACCGGATAATTGTGTTCCTAAATTTTTTGCTATATGTGCAATATTCATTTCTTCGATTAATTTATCTTTTATTTCTTTTCGTTCTTTTTTTGATAAATTTGTAAATTCTAAAACTGCGAGAATATTTTCTTCTACTGTAAGCTTTCTAAAAACTGATGATTCCTGTGGTAAATAACCTATACCTTTTCTTGCTCGTTGATACATTGGTAAATTTGTAATATCTTCATTATCTAAATAAATTGAACCATCATTTGGTTTTATTAAGCCAACAATCATATAAAATGTTGTTGTTTTACCTGCACCATTTGGCCCTAATAAACCAACTATTTCGCCCTGTTTTAAATTCATACTAATTCCGCGCACTACTTCTCTTTTCTTATATAATTTTCTTAAATTTTTTACAATTAGTTCTCTATTCATTTTTTATATTCTCTATATTTAACATTGAATTATTCAAATTTAAAAAAACCATTTTGTCAATTTTTTTATTTTGATTATAATATACTTTGCATTTCTCTGAATTCATTTCATCATTATTTACTATATTTACCATCTTTAAATTATTATAAATTGAAATAGTGTCTAAATCACCAATGAGTAAATCACCAAAAAATTTATAATCATCTTTCTGCGCAATTATATTTTTCTTAATAATTATTTGGTTTACTTTTTTTTGTTTATCAAAATTTATTTCAAAATTATCAGCTATTATTTCATTCTTTTCATTTATAAAAATTTTACTTCTATCAAGAATAAAAATTTTGCTGATTAAATCATTTAACCATTCACATTTAATTTTTATTTCATTTAATATATTCACAAAATGAATTATTTCATTATCTGTTTTATAATCTATATAAAATGTATTAGCAACAATATTTTTAATTTTATTCTGAACAAAATTAAAATTTGATTTTCTTCCATTTATGATAATTGTATCATTGTTAATTAAAAATTTATCTTTGAAAATTATTTCATTTATTGTCTGGTCTTCATTTAATTTTATTAACATATCATTTGTTTGCCCATTATAAATATCATAATTAAATCTTACATTTTGAATAAAATTTAATGAGTTAATTTTATTTTGCATTATGAAATTTATAAATAATGTATCACTTAATATTTTATTCTGATAATATAGAAGCTTATTTTTACCAAAGCCAGAAAAACTTTTAAAATTATTTTTTTCATCAATAAATATTTCTGAAAAATCATTTTGGAGTGTATAATCATTATATATAAATGAAACATCACCAGTTAATTTAATATAGCCTTTATTTACATAATACTCTGCTCTATTTGATTTAACATACTGATTTTTATATGTTCTGTTTTTTAATTGAAATTCATTTAAAAATTTTATATATTCTTTGTTATCAAAATATTTTATGCCTTTACAAAATAATTCATTGTTCTCTTTTATTACTGTAACATAAGTATCATTAGAAAGTGATAAATCAGAATTATCCCAAAACAAATATTCTGTATTTATTATTACACCATTTACATTTTTTACATTTACATTATTTCGTATCTCAATATTCTTATTTTTAAAAATTGTTCCATTTAATCCAGTAATTGTTGCGCTTTTTGTGCCACCTTTATATAATATTAAATAAAAATTCTTGACTAATATATTTTCATTTTTTAAAACACTTGCTTGTTTGGCATTTAAATCCCACAATTTTTCAGATTCTTTCATTTCTGAAATTACAAAATCTTTTATATCATATAATTTTTCATTAGCAAAAATATTTATATTAGCAAAAACCAAAAAAATAATTAGTAAGATTATTTTCAGCATAATTTATTTATTAAAACTCCAATCTATTATTTTCCCTTCTTTTGAAGTAATTATTTTTAACATAAAAGGTGCTTCTTTTCGCCTTATAAAAAATTTCGGCAATTTGCCTTTAATATGAAATCTTAAATCTTTCAAAATTATTTCATTGTAATCAGCATATACTTTTTTTTCATAAACAGGAAATGATGTGAACCATAAATATGTTTTTAAAAATTTTAATTGTTTATATAATTCATTTATTTCAGCATCATTAAAATTTGCTTTTTTATATTTCTCATTTGAATTATTAAATTTTGAAAATTCTGTAATTTGATTTGTTTTATAATATCCATCATCATCAATAATAATTCGCCAGTTTATTGGTGTAAATAAAACTGGAACAAAATAAACATTTTTTGTTTCTAATGAATAATATTTATCTTTCAAAATAATTAAACTAATAAAATTTAATAAAGGATAAAAGAAAATATAAATAAAACCAATAATAAGAAATAATCTTTTTTTTGTTGCTAAAAATAAAAGCAAGAAAAATAATAAAGGTAAAGTATATAAAAAATCAATAATAAAAACAAGATTTAATGAAAAACGTTTATTTGAAAAAGGCAATAAAATTTGTGTTCCATAGGAAGTAATTAAATCCAGAAAAATATGAATAAATAAAGTTAATAAAGAAAAAAAATAACATTGCCAGAATTTTTCTTTCTTATGAAAAAAAATAAAAGTTAAAAAAAAAGCCAAAAAAAAAGCACCAAAAATTGAATGTGTAATACCACGATGATGAATTAAAGAAAATTCAAAAGAAATAAAAGAAGTTAATGCGTCAATATCAGGAAAAATAGATGCAATAATTATTGTATTTCTAAATCTATTTTTTTCATTATTAAATCTTTCTGAAAAAAGATTATAGATAATATATCCAGATGATAAATGTGTAATTGGTTCCATTTATTAAGCGTTTTTTAAGTTATTAATAATTTTTTTTATTTCTGTTACTAATGCTGAAATTTCAATTTTATGTTTTATCTTTTCTTTTCGCAAAGCAATTTCCACACAATTTTCCTGTAAATTTTTTTTACCAATTATTATTTTTATTGGTATGCCAATTAAATCAGCATCTTTAAATTTAAAGCCCGGCGAAACATTTCTATCATCAAATAGAACTTCATAATTATTTGCTAATAATTCTTGATATATTTTTTCACCAACATTAAATTCATCTGTATTTTCTTTATTTAATGGTATAACAATAATTTGAAAAGGTGCAATTTCAATAGGCCAGATAATTCCATCTTCGTCATTATTCTGTTCTATTGCTGCTGCAATTATTCGTGTTATACCTATGCCATAACATCCCATTACCATTTCCTTTAATTTTCCATCAGGTGCAGCAAATAAACATTTTAATGCTTTTGAATATTTAGTTCCTAATTTAAAAATTTGACCAACTTCAATACCACGATATTCTTCTAATATTTTGCCACATTTAATACATTTATCACCTTTTTTAATTATTGCTAAATCAAAAAATTTATCTATTTTTAAATCTGATAAATTTACATTTTTATAATGATAATTTGTTACATTTGCACCACAAATAAAATTTTGTAATTTCATTATTGATTTATCAGCAATAATTTTTACATTATCTGGCAAACCAATAGGACCAGCAAATCCTACTTCTGCTCTTGTTATTTTCTTTGTTGTTTCATTATCAGTCATTTCAATAATATCAACATCAAGAGCCTGTCTTAATTTGGCTTCATTTATTTCTCTATCACCACGAATTAAAACTGCAAATATTTGTTCGTTACTTTTATATAAAATTGTTTTTACTAATTTATATGATTTAACATTAAAAAATTCTGATACTTCATCAACTGTCTTTTTTTCTGGTGTAAAAACTTTTTCGATTTGTAATTTTTCCTCTTCTTCTTCAATTTCTTCAATTATTCCTTCGGCAGTTTCAACAGTCGCAGCATAACCACAATTATTATCAGGACAACTTAAAACAAGTGATTCACCACTATCAGCGAGCACCATAAATTCATGTGTTGTTTTGCCACCAATTGCACCAGAATCAGCAAGCACTGCGCGAAATCTTAAACCACATCTTTTAAAAATATTTGAATATGTTTGAAACATTATATCATAATACTCATCTAAAGACTTTTCATCAGTATGAAAACTATATGCATCTTTCATAATAAATTCACGAGCACGCATAACACCAAATCGCGGTCTTATTTCATCACGAAATTTTGTCTGTATTTGAAATAAACATATTGGTAGTTCTTTATATGACTTGATTTCATTTCTCACTAAATCAGTAATTATTTCTTCGTGTGTTGGACCAAGTGCAAAATCTCTATTATGCCTATCTTTCATTCGCATTAGTTCTTTTCCATAAACATTCCATCTTCCACTTTCCTGCCATAATTCTGCAGGTGATAAAATTGGTAATAATAATTCAATTGCTCCTGCTTTTTCCATTTCTGTGCGAACAATATTTTCAATTTTTTTTATAATACGAAAACAAATTGGTAAATAATTATAAATACCAGCAGATAATTTTCTAATTAAACCAGCACGAACCATTAATTTATGGCTAATTATTTCCGCATCAGATGGTGCTTCTTTTAATGTTGGAATAAAATATTTAGATAATCTCATTTTATTTTCTTCCTCCTAAAACAAATAATTCAGTTTTTACGATACTCTGCAACTTTGTTTAATATTTCGATTAAATCTTCATTAGTAAATGGTTTTTGAAGAAAGGCAAAAATTCCATCTAATAGATATTTTTCAATATCAAGATTTAATTTACCAGAAATAAATATAACTGGAATATAATTTTTTATTTCTTTAATTTTTTTGAATAACACTTCACCACTCATTTCAGGTAAAAGCAAATCAAGAAAAATAACATCAAAATCATTTGTAAAAATTAAAGATAACGCTTCTTTACTTACATTGGAAGTTATGACATTTTTTATACCATATTGCAAAAGGACATTTTTAAATAATTCTGTAAACTCAATCTCATCATCAACAATTAATACTTTTAATTTTTTACATTTTTTAGATAATTTTATTAAATTTTTTTTATCATCAGATTTTTTATTATTTATAAAATCAGCAACCGGTAAAGTGATAGTAAAAGTAGTGCCTTTATTTACTTCACTTTCAACATCAATAATTCCATTATGATTTTGAATAATCATATAAATAATAGACAAACCTAAACCAGTGCCTTTTAAACCATAACTATCCTGTGAATGTGCACCTTTGGTTGTAAAAAATGGTTCAAAAATTTTTTTCTTTATATCATCAGCCATACCAATACCAGTATCCTGAAATATAATAACAATTTTATCTTCAATTTGTTTTGTCTCAATAATAATTTTCCCGCTACCTTTTGGTTTAATTGCATCACGAGCATTTAATATTAAATTTAATATCACCTGTTGCATCTGTATCTTATCTATATTAACTAATGAATGTGTATAATAGTTACATATAATTTCTATATTCTCTAATTGCAATTGTTTCTTTTGCATATTTATTACTTCATTTATCACATCTTCAATTTTACAATAATTTTTTTGAGGTTCTTTTGGGGAAGCAAATTGTAATAATCGTGAAACAATATCACTGCCAATTTTTGTTTGGCGTTCTATTGTCTGTAATAATTTTATTGCTTTTGAATGCAAATTTTTAATTCGTTTTTGATGATATAACGATAACAATTGTGTATTACCTAATATAATTCCAAGTATATTATTAAATTCGTGAGAAATACCTGCTGCTAATTGTCCAACTGCTGTTAATTTTTCTGTTTGTAATAATTGATTTTGTAATCTAATTTTTTCAGTAACATTTACAATAATTCCAACTGTTCCTACTTTCTTTTGAGAATTATTTTCATTTTTTAAATATGAACCTGCTGCTACAACTTCACCATAAGAAGTTAAAATTCCATAAGTTTCATCTTCTTTACTTTCTTTTGGAATTAATCTTATTAACAAATTTGATGTCTTTCTTGAACCTGTTCTTCGTTCATCAAATAATTTAGGTGAATATTTAGAACCTGTGATTTTTCCTTTATATTTTGGTAATACATATTTCCTGCTTATTTTTTCTAAATCATCAGGATGGACAATTACACTAAAATGTTTTCCTATTAATTCTTCCTTTTTATAACCAAGTGATTTTATTTCATCATTAACATAAGTAAAAAAACCATTTTCATCTATTTTATAAACTATCACTGGTAATGCAGATAATAAATTTTCATAAGCCTTTATTTTCTCATTTATTAATTTTTTATAACTTTTTTTAGTTTTTTGAATTGCTAATAATTCATTATTTATTTTTATTTCTTCTTCTATTTTTTCTTTTTCATTTTTTAATGCTATATAATTTTTTCTTAAATTTTGTAATTCAACTTTGACTTTGATTAATTCATTTATTATTTCTTCTTTTGTAGCATTTTTATAATAGTTAGAAATATTCATTATTTTTCTCCTTTTTTTAGTTCAATTTTTTTTATTAAATATATTTTAATTCTTCCAATGCTTTTTGACATTCGCTTTCTGATAAAACAGAGCCGTGATAATCTACTACTCGTTCCATAAATGAAATTCCTTTGCCTTTTATTGTATATGCAATTATCATTTTTGGTCTATCAATTATTTCATTTGCTTTTTTAAATGCGAGCAGCAATTCTTCTATATCATGACCATTTACTGTAATTACATACCAGCCAAATGAAATCCATTTATCAGCAAGTGGTTCTATAGTTGATTTTACCTGAAAAACAGAACCATCAATTTGAAGACCATTATAATCAATTATAGCAATTAAATTATCTAATTTATAATGATTTGCAGTCATAGCTGCTTCCCATATCTCGCCTTCCTCGACTTCACCATCACCAAGTAAAACATAGACTTTATAATTCTTTTTAAATAATTTGCCAATCATAGCCATTCCATTAGCAGCAGAAAGTCCCTGGCCTAAAGAACCTGTTGTCATATCAACACCAGGTGTTTTATTCATATCTGGATGACCTTGTAATTTACTATTGATTTTTCTTAATGTCCATAATTGTTCTCTTTCAAAAAAACCTGCTCTTGCAAGAACAGCATAATATGCTGGTGCACCATGTCCTTTTGATAAAATAAATCTGTCTCGATTTTCCCAGCGTGGTTCTTTTGGATTATATGTCATTACACTAAAATAAAGTGTTGTTAAAATTTCAATTGCAGATAAAGAACCACCAGGATGACCTGATTTTGCTATTGCAAGCATCTGTATTACATCTTTCCTGATTTCATTCGCTATTTTATATAATTCCTGAACTGTCTTATTTTTTGTTGTTATTATACTTGATTCTTTATTTGTCTGATTATCTTTGATAAATTCTTCTACTTTTTCTGCTGTTGGAAATGTCTTTTGTATGCCATATTTACTAATTGTTAATGCTGATACTGCATTTGCATATTCAATTGCCGCAGGTAATGTAGAACCTTTATATAATGCAACAGCAAGTGCACCACTAAAAGCACTGCTTGCACCTGATTTATCTTTTATTTTTACTCGATAATATGGAAAATGTTTTGTTAGATTTTTTGATACAAGCAGAACACCTGTATTATCCATTGTAATAATTACATTATTAACACCACGCTCAATCAAATATTGTCCTGCTTTTGTGGCTGCTTCTATATGGCTCGCCATTCTGCCAGTAATTATTTCTGCTTCTATTTGATTTATAATAATTATATCAACAAGTTTTAATAAATCATCAGATAATTTAAAAGCAGGTGAAGCATTTAATATATTTATTATTCCAAATCTTTTAGTAAATTTGAAGCAATACTCAATAGTTGAAACAGGTATTTCAAGTTGTGTTAGCAATATTTTAGAATTTTTTAAAATCTCGATAGAGGCATCAATATCTTCAATATCTAAATCAGCATTAGCACCTTGCGCGACAAGAATTGAACGCTGGCCTATTGAATTTATCATTATTAATGCTGAACCTGTTTTATTCTTTTTTGAGATAAATATATTTTCTGTTGCAATGTTATTCTTTTTTAAATTCTTTAATACACTTTTACCTGATTTATCATTACCTATTTTTGAAATAAACTTTACAGGTGCTCCTAATCGTGAAATAACTATTGCTTGATTTGCACCTTTACCACCAAAACCTTTTTGATATGTTTTGCCAAGCACTGTTTCACCTAATTTTGGTATTCGCTCTGTATAAATAATCATATCAATATGAGAACTACCAACAACACAAATATAATTAGTATCTATCATAATAATCTTCTTCTTTTGTTCGTTTTATACCGTTTTTTAAATAATAAATTGTTTCATCAACTAAATTATCAACAGGACTGCGTGATAATATTTTTTTAAATTTGAGTAAATGATTTAATGCTTTTTCTTTTTCATCTTTTTGATTATTCTTATCATAATTATAAGCATAAAAAAGGCCTAAATATAAATGGCTAAAAGCTTCATTATCATCTATAGCAAGTGCTTTTAAAAAATTTTCTTCTGCTCTTTTAAAATCAAAATCGCGTCTATATGCATATCCTAATTTTTGATATGTTGTCGGATTTTTATCATATAGTTTTATAGCTTCGTTATAATACTTGATTGCAGAAAATGTTTTATTTAATCTTAATGCTTCTTCACCTAAGCTTTCATATTCAAGATATTTATCTTTTATTTCAGCACTAATTTCAAATTGTGGAAATTTTATATTTGCTGGATAATCAACTTTTATTGTATATGTATCGCCATCAGTTTCTAAATAAATATTACCAACTAAATCTGTACGATAAACTTTCGTTCCATAAATTGATAATCTATTAATAACACTCATTTTTGGTAATCCATAAACATTATTTTTACCAACTAAAATTATGCCAACCTCAGGATTAACTGCTTTTAAAAAAGGATAAAAAGTTGATGTAGCACTACCATGATGAGCAACTTTTAATATATTTGCTTTTATATCATAACCTTTTTTTAATATGTATTTTTCACTTTCATATTCTCCATCACCAGCAAACAAAAATTTTATTTTATTCACTCTCATTTTGATATATATTGATTGATTATTATAATTGCCATCTTCATACCATTCTTTTATTCCGCTTTTTATTACTTCTGCTTCTATGTTCGCTCCAAAATCAAGTTTTTCACCTTCCTTTGGAATACCTAATAAAATATTTTTTTCTTTTATTATTTCAAACATTGCTTTATACGCATTAGAAGGATGCGGTGCTCCACAAACCAATACTTTTTCAACAGGAAAATTATTTAATAAATAAAGAGCGCCGCCATAATGATCAAAATGTGGATGTGTAACTACAAATAAATCAATTTTAGTTCTGCCTACTTTTTGTAAATATGGAATTACTAAATATTTTTCACGTGCTGGAAGACTTGCATCAATTAAAATTGTTTTATCAGGTGTGAGAATTAATATTGCATCACCTATATTATTTCTTATTGTATTATTTATTGCTGCATTTAAGCCTCTATCATCTAAACTATAGCCATCAAATTCTTCGCGATAATCAGGTGTAAAAAAAACTACCTGAACTTTTCCATTAAAATTATTTGTTATTTCTGCTTCTTTTTGAATAGTTTGAATTTGTTGTTGTTCTTGCCCTTTTTGATTACACGCTATTAATGTAAATAAAATTATAATCAAAATATTAAAAAATTTTTTCATTATTTTTCTCACTTTCTTTTTTAAATATTTTTAATCATAAATAAATAACTTATTATTCCAAATTGTTTCAAATGACATTTCATTTTCACAATATAAGCATTTGATAATAAGAGGGTCAGTTGATATTACATAATGTGAACAAACTACACCTTCTTTATAAATTGGATTGCTAATACATTTTTCATTATTACAATAAATTAAATTATCAATTTTATCAGGTAATTGAACTGAAATTTTTCTTTTTACTTTTCCATTTTCAATTATACTAATTCTTGCAGAGGGTGATATAATTGCTATTTTTAATAAATCACGTTCTGATAATTCGTATTTTGTGTGGATTTTAAGCATATCTTTTTTGCCACTCTTACTTTGTAAGCATTTAGCAAGTGTTAATGGTATTGTCTCATTGTGTTCAAAACCTAAAAATCCTGCTAAACGACGAGCACGATTTACTGCTATATGGTCAATTACAATACCATCATTATCTATATAACCTGAGCGTGGATTCTGCAATTCTTTTTTATGTATATGAACTGGCAATTCAATAATTTTGATATTTGTATCTGATTTTTCTGCGTGATATATTGGTATATTTGTTGATGAAATTTTACCAGTAATCAAACCATAAATTGCTTCACGAACATACATTCCATTTGTTGCTTGTTGATAATAATAAGCATATTCTGAATTATTAACTGAATAATGAATTTCTTGCATCTCTTTATCTATTGGCAATGGATGTAAAATTTTCATATTTTTTCTTATATTTAATTTTTTAAGTAAATCTAATGTTATTGACCAATTTTTGCCAATATTTTTTCGTTCATTTTCATCACGAAATCTTTCTTTTTGAAAACGAGTTACATAAGCAATATCAACTTTTTCTAATGCTTCAAAAATATTATCATAGATAAAAAACTGAACTTTATTTCTTTTTAAAAAATCAATATAATGTTTTTCAGGACCAAAACCTGGTGGAAATGCTAAATGTAATCTAATATTTTTAAATAAAGGTGCAATTGTAATTAGCGAATGTGTTGTTCGCCCATATTTTAAATCATTAAATAAACCAAGGTCAAAATCATCTAATCGACCAAGTATTTCTTTTATTGTAAATAAATCTAACAAACATTGTGTAGGATGCTGATTTTTACCATCTCCTCCATTTACTATCATTGTGCGACGACGGCTTACATCTTCTGGACATTTTCTTTTCTCATCTTCAAAAGCCATATCAGAAACAATTGAAGCCCAGCGTGCAGAACCATCAAGATGATGACGCATTACTATTATTCGATTTCTATAACCAATTAACATTCTCAAAGTATCAGCCCAACTTTCGCCTTTACCAAGTGATGTTGCTTCGCCTGATGAAAAACCATCAACAATAGAACCTAATTCAAAACCTGCTGTTCTTGAACTTAAATTTGTTCTGGTGCTTATTTCTGTAAACGCTGTTGCTATCTTAATATTATTGAGTAAACCTTTATAGGTTGACTCATTATTTAATGTTGCTTTTTTTATATTTCTTGCTGTTTCAAGTATAAATTCAATTTGCTCTCGATTAAAATCACTCATTGATATAATATCTATTTCTAATCCGCCTTTCATTTTTTCACCTTCCTATTTTTATTTTGTATTTATTAACTAAATTTTTATTCAATACAATTTTTTATTAAATATAAAAAAAATGGGTCTGGTTTCTCTAAACGAGAAGTTAATTCAGGATGAAATTGACAACCAATAAAATATTTATGTTCCTTTAATTCAAGTATTTGCATTATCCTTTTATCTTTTGTATAACCGCTAAATATTAAACCATTTTTTTCTAATTGTTTTATATATTCAGGATTAACTTCATATCTATGTCTAAATCTCATTCTTATTATATCTTTACCATATATTTTGCTCGCTAAACTACCTTTTTTTAAATAAACATTTTGTCCACCTAATCGCATACTGCCACCTTTATTTTCTACTTTTTTTTGCTCAGGCAATAAATCAATTATTGGAGTTATTTTCTCTTTTACTTCACTTAATATCTCTGTTGTATGGGCATCTTTTATTCCACAAACATTTCTTGCAAATTCTATTACTGCTAATTGCATACCCAAACATATACCTAAAAATGGTATATTATTTTCGCGTGCATATTTTATAATTGAAATTTTTCCTTCTAAACCACGAACACCAAATCCACCTGGCACAATTATTCCATTTACATCAGATAATTCATTTATGAAATTATTATTTGTATCAGTTGTATCAATCCATTTGATTTCTATAAAAACATCTAAATTTGCACGACAATGATTTAATGTCTCAATTATGCTTGCATAAGAATCGCCTAAACTCGTATATTTGCCACATATTGCAATTTTTATTTTTTTTTGATTTTTATTATTTTTTATTTTTTCTACATATTTTTTCCATTTTTCTAAATTGGGTGGACTATAAATATTTAATTTCTTATGTATTATTTCACTTAATCCTTCTTTTTCATATATAATTGGAATTTCATAAACAGTATTAACATCAATACCAGAAATTACACAATTTTTTTCAACATTACAAAATAATGCTATTTTTTCTTTGATTTTTTCTGTTATATATTCTTTACATCTGCCAATTATTATATCAGGTTCAATTCCTTTTTCTTGTAATAATTTTACACTTTGTTGTGTTGGCTTTGATTTTTGTTCTTCAACACCTGTCATTATTGGTATATAAGTAAGATGAATAAATATAATATTTTCTTCTCCTATTTCTAATCTTAATTGTCTTACTGCTTCCAGATATAATTCATTTTCCATATCACCAACAGTTCCACCTATTTCTATTAAAACTAAATCAGCATTTTCTTTCTCTGCTATTTCATATATTTTATTTTTGATTTCATTTGTTACATGTGGAATATATTGAACAGTCTTACCTAAAAATTCACCACGCCGTTCTTTTTCTAAAATGCTCTTGAATATTTTCCCCATAGTTAAATTCCAACCGAACTTACAATTTATATTAAGAAAGCGTTCATAATGACCAAAATCCATATCAACTTCTCCACCATCATCAAGAACAAAAACTTCACCATGTTCGATTGGGTTCATTGTGCCGGGATCTGTATTTAAATAACCATCACATTTGATTGGTATGATTTTTAATTTTGAGGCAAGCAATCTGCCAATACTTGCAGTAGCGATACCTTTACCAAGTCCTGATAACACTCCACCGGTAATCACAATATATTTTCTTGTTTTTTTACTTTTTTGTGATTTCATATTTTAAATTTTTTATTTTATCAAATTTTATATAAAATTGTCAAATTGAAAATTTTAAATTTTTTGTAAATGAGCCAATAGAAATTAAGCATAATAAAACAAGATAAACTATTAACTATAAGATATAATGTCAAATAATTTATTTAAGATAGATTAAAATTATTAAATCTCTTTAGATTTGACTGCCCAGCAATTTATTAAACCAATTTTATTAATTTTAATTAGTTTATTTTCTGGTAATATATTTTTAATAAATAATGTTAATCTCTTAAAATATGGTAAATAAGAATTGAGCCTATCCAAAAAATAATCTAATTTTAAATATCTATTATGTTCCTCAATTCTTACTATATTAAAACCAGTTTTATTTAAAAGATATTTAATAGTTTTAAAACTGAAATGAGAAATATGCATTCGCATAATAAAGGGATAATTACTTTTTAATAATTTTGAAGCAAAAGAATCAATGTTATGTGTTGAAAAAGCAATGATGCCTTTATCATTTAACATTTTATTACATTTAATAAAAACATCATTAATATTAGGTAAATGTTCAATTACATCCCACATAGTAATTACATCAAATTTTTCAAATGGTTGATAATCAAAAATATTTGTATTTATAACATCTAAATTCAGAATACTCTTTGCATAATTTGCTGCCCATTTACTTGGTTCAATTCCTTTAACTATAAAATTTTTAGTTTTTGCTAATTTTAAAAAAAATCCGGTATAACATCCAATATCTAATAATTTACCGCAATTTTTATACTTTATTAATGTATCTAATAATTTCTTATATGTTATTTCTCTTGCTATTTGTTGTTTAAGATAATCATTATCAATCACATCTTCATAAAACTTTAATAATTTATTAAAATCTTCTCTTGGATTATTATATACTAAACCACATTCCTTACATTTTACTATTCGATAATAATCAGAAAATTTATAACTTGTACATTTATATATATCATTCTCATCATTTTTCTCATTTAAAATATTTTTCTCATATAATACATTATATAAATTTGAATTACATAAAGGACAATTTATATATTCCATATTATTTTTGGTCGATTTGAATTTTTTTTAAAAAATAGATTATAAAAATAAAAAATAATAAAAATAATATAGGACCAAATTTAAATCTAAATAATAATGGTTCTATTCGTTTATATTCAGATAAATCAATGTTGTGTAATAGCATTTTTTTATTAATTAAATCCATTATAAAAAACCTTATATTCATTTCAATTGTTGAATAAATAGGGATATATTGCGAATAATACATTCTAATTAAATTATTTTTTACACAAAATAAAAAACCACCGCCTACACCATATAATAAACCAAGTAAGTTTATAAATATTGAAGGAACAAGAAATAGAATAAAATGATTTTTTTCTTCATTTTTATAATAAATTAAAAATAAAATTAGCATAAATGGAATAGTTTTATATAATAATCTTGGTCCCCAATTCCAGCCGCCATGAAAATTCTGTAAAATACTTAAAAATAAAATATTTAAGACAAATATTGATAATGAAACAATACAAATAAAATTCTGAATTATTATTCTAAATTTTTTTATTAGATAAATAATGATAAAAAAGAAAATTGGTTGATAAATGAAGAAACCATAATTTGGTCCAAAAAGTAATAAAATTAAACTTTTAAAATTCAAAATTATTTTTAAGCCTGGATCCACATCAGCGCGTAATACTAATAATTTACCACTAATTAAATAATAGTAAATAAAAAGAAAAATTATCATCACTATGAAAGATAATAATAAATAAACAATGTTTATAATTTTTCTTGATTTGTAAAAATAATAAATTGAAAATAGAATAATCAAAAAAGAAAAAGGCAAAGAATCAAATCTAACACATATTGCAAAACCTAATAAAAATCCTGCTAATAAAACAAAAAATTTTTCTTGATCTGTTTTATAAAGAAAAATCAAATACACAGAAAATAATAATAAAAAAGTTTGAAGTGGTTCATTAAAATTAGCATTATTATAAAAAGGCATAATTGTAGCAAAATAGAGTAAAAAAATATGAACAAGTATTTTTTCGTGAAAATTATATTTTTTGATAATCAAAAAAATTAATAATAAAATTAGAGCAGTGAAAACATCTGGCATTAAACTAATAAAAATTTGTATTATTTTTTCTTTATATTGGTTTGGGGAAAATAATGATATTATCTTACCACTTAAATAAAAAGGAATTAAAACGAAAATAGAACCTGGTTGGAAAATAGAATAATATTTATTATTTTTTCCTTTAAAAAATTGTTCTGGATATTTTTTGACATTCGCTTCATCAATATAAAAATGTTTTTTTTCAATAAAATTTTTTGCTGCTAAATATTGAGTGTAACCATCACTAACATTAATTTTTAAATTTGAAAATAATAAATTAATAATAAACCAAATTAAAAAAATTTTTATTGAAATTTTCTTTTCTATTATCAATTTCATTTTTTGGATTTTTTCATAAATTATATATAATAGTCAAGAAATTTTTTTATTTCAGAAAAAAACCTTGAAAAAAATTTTTTATTCTTATATATTTATCTAACTTTATAAATGAGGTGATATTTTATTATGCATTCTATCGTATTATTATCAGGTGGTATGGATTCTTGTGTTACTACTGCTATTGCTATTTCAAATAGTACTTCTGTTTCTTTATTACATATTTCATATAAACATCGAACTGCCAGTCGTGAATTAAAATCATTTATTGATATTGCAAATTATTATAAAATTAAAAATCGTTTAATTGTTAACATTGATTATCTAATAAAAATTGGTGCTTCTGCTTTAACTGACAAAAAAATAAAAGTTCCAGAATTTAATGATAAAAGAAAAAAAAATGAAATACCAGTTACTTATGTTCCTTTTAGAAATGGAAATTTCCTTGCAATTGCAACAAGTTGGGCGGAAGCAATTGGTGCTAATAATATTTATATTGGTGCTGTTGAAGAAGACAGTTCAGGTTATCCTGATACAACAAAAGTATTTTTAAAAAAAATAGAAGCAGCAATAAATGCAGGAACAAAACCTGAAACAAAAATAAAAATTATTGCACCACTACTACATAAGAAAAAAAGTGAAATTGTAAAATTAGGTATCAAACTAAATGCACCATTACATTTATCCTGGTCCTGTTATAAAAACGAAAAAAAAGCCTGTGGTATTTGTGATTCCTGTGTTTTGAGATTAAATGGTTTTAAGGAAGCAGGTATAGATGATAAAATTCCTTATATAAAAAAGGTGATATAATGCCTACAAAACCATCAAAACAATTATTAGCAGTTGAGAATAAAAAACCTGATAGAGATTATTGGGTTAATATTGAATGCCCTGAATTTACCTGTGTTTGCCCTGTCACAGGTCAACCTGATTTTGCTACTATTAAAATTGATTATATTCCGGATAAAAAAATAGTTGAATTAAAATCATTAAAATTATATTTATGGTCTTATAGAGATGAAGGTCATTATCACGAAGAAGTAATAAATCTTATTTGTGACGATTTAGTAAAATTATTAAAACCACGCCAAATGAAAGTAACTGGTATTTTTAATGTGCGGGGTGGTATTTACACTACTGTTTCTGTTGAATATCCATATATAAAAAATAAAAGGAGAAAAAAAGATGAATGATTATGAATTACGATGTGAACACATTATAGAAGCATTGCCATATATTAAAGAATTTAGCAACAAAATAATTGTAATTAAATATGGTGGAGCAGCAATGGAAAATGATGAGTTGAAAAAAGCAACTATGACTGATATTACATTATTAAAATATGTTGGAATTAAACCAGTTATAATACACGGTGGTGGAATTGAAATTTCTGAATTAATGAAAAAAGTTGGTAAAAAACCAGAATTTATTGATGGTTTGCGTGTTACTGATTCAGAAACAATGAATATTGTTGAAATGGTATTAGGCGGAAAAGTAAATAAAGGTCTTGTTTCATTATTAAATAAAAATGGTTGTAAAGCAGTTGGTATTACTGGTAAAGATGCTTCAACAATTCAAGCAAAGCCAAAAGAACCAATAAAAAAATTAGATGCAAATGGAAATATAATTGAATTGAGTTTAGGTTTAGTTGGTGAAATAATAAATATAAATACAGATTTAATTGATTTACTTTTAAAAAATGATTATATACCAGTTATTGCTCCAATTGGTGAAAATATTGATGGTGGTTTAAGTTTGAATGTTAATGCTGATGTAGTTGCTTATGCTGTTGCTGCTAAATTAAAAGCAGAAAAATTAATTTTTATGACAAATGTAAATGGTATTTTAAAAGATATAAATAATCCTGATAGTTTAATCAAATCAATTAAAGTTAGTGAAGCAGAAAAATTAATAAAAGACGGAATAATAAGTGAAGGAATGATACCAAAAATAAAAAGTTGTATAGAAGCACTTGAATCTGGTGTAAAAAAAGTGCATATAATAAATGGTGGAGTAATGCATTCTTTATTGCTTGAAATATTCACTGATGCTGGTATAGGTACAGAAATTTTTTTATAAAAGAGAAGATAAAAAAATGAATAATAAAAATAATGAATTAGATATTTTTGAAATTGCTGATGCTAAATTAAAATCAAGATTATTTGTTGGAACAGGAAAATTTGCATCAAATCAGATAATGAAAAAAGTAATAGAAATAAGCGAAACAGAAGTCGTAACAGTTTCAATGCGCCGTGTAAATTTCAATAAGATTACAGAAAATATTTTAGATTATATAAACATAGAAAAAATAAAGATAATGCCTAATACAGCTGGTGCACGTGATGCTGATGATGCGATAAAACTTGCAAGATTAGCAAAAGCAACAGGTATATCAAATTGGATAAAATTAGAGGTCACGCCAGAACCAAATTATTTATTACCAGACTCAATAGAAACATTAAAAGCAGCTGAAATATTAGTTAAAGAAGGTTTTTATGTTTTTCCATATATTGAGCCAGACCCTATTCTTGCAAAAAGATTAGAAGAAGTTGGTTGTGCAGCTGTAATGCCACTTGGTTCACCTATTGGTTCTAATCAAGGTTTAAAATCAATTGAAATGCTTGAAATTATTATTGAACAAGCAAATGTGCCAGTAATAATTGATGCTGGTATTGGTGCGCCTTCTGACGCTGCAAAAGCAATGGAATTAGGCGCTTCTGCTGTGTTAATTAATACAGCATTAGCAACTGCAAAAAATCCATATAAAATTGCAGAAGCATTCAAATTAGCTGTTATTGGTGGTCGTGAAGGTTATTTGGCTGGTTTACCACCAAAAAAGAAAAAAGCAGAACCTTCAAGTCCAATTATTGATTTTTTATAAATCTTGACAATCTCTTTTAAAATATGTTATAAAATTTGTTTTAAATGGATGATAAACCAATAGTGATCATTGATGACGATGAAACAATATTAGAAATGCTGAAGGATGTTTTAACAACTGAAAACTATAAAGTTATTATTTACAACGAACCAAAGAAAGCGTTGAATGATATAATAAATGGTTTAAATTGCTTTGTGATTCTAACTGATATTGCAATGCCAGAACTTGATGGTTATTCATTATATCAAAAGATAAAACAAAAACGCGATGACATCGAAGTAATTTTTATGACTGGTTTTGGCTATGATTTTAAACATACTATTGTTCGTGCAAAATTAGAAGGTTTAAAATATTGTTTATATAAACCTTTTGAACCAATAAAATTATTTAAAATTTTAAATAAAATAAAAGAAGAAAAAAAATAAAATTTGCTGGAGTGGTGGAATTGGTATACACGTACGTTTGAGGGGCGTATGGGGCAACCCTTGCGGGTTCGAGTCCCGCCTCCAGCATTTTATATTATTTAATGAAAATAGAAGAAAAAGAATTTAAAGGTTTGAGTTTTAATGATGTCTTACAGAAAGCTTTAAATTACTTCAAATTAAACTCGCCAGATGATTTAATAATAACAATCAAACGAAAAGGTGGAAATTTTTTTTTCTTTAAAAAAAATTGGGTTTTAAAAATCAAACCAAAAATTTCTCAAGAAAAAAATGATTATTCTGATTTAAGAGTTGAAGAAGCCTTAAAAATTAGCGAAGAACTTGATGGTTATTTTAGCATTGATTATAAGGATAATGGTGCATATTTAACTGTTTATCCACCAGGCAAATCAGGAAAACCTGTCTCAATTGATGAAATATTAAATAGAGTAAGAGTTTTAAAACTCGAAAATGTAAATGAAGAACTAATAAAAAAAGCAGTTGCAGAAAAGAATAGTCAACCACTTCGTATTGCTGATTGGCCACACGGCGAAGCTTTAAATGCTTATTTTAAAATTGAAGTTTCAATTGATAAATTAGAAGCATATTTAATTATGTACCCACCAAAACCAGGTGGTGCTAAAATAAATGTTGAAGATATTTTTTCTGGTCTCCAATCAAAAGGAATAACTTATGGTATTTTAAATGATACAATTAAAGAGGTAATTGAAAAAGAAATTTATTTCAAAAAAATTTTAATTGCAAAAGGGCTTCCGCCAGAGAAAGGTGAAGATGCAGAAATATTTTATAAAGTTAATTTAGAACCAAAAATAAAGCCGCAAATTATTGATGAAAAAGGAAATGTTGATTTAAAAGAACTTGGCTTTATTCAATCAATAAAAAAAGGTGATATAATAGCAGAAAAAAAATTTGCGACAAAAGGAAAAGCTGGAATAAATATTTTTGGTAAAACTATTCCAGCTATTGATGGTATTGATAAAGAATTTAATTATAATAAAGAAACAATTGAATTATCAAAAGATGGCAGTAAATTAATTTCTAAAATTGATGGTAGAATTATTGTTCGTGATAATAAATTATTTATTGAAAAAATTTTACATATTGATAGTGATATAAACTACTCGACAGGAAATATAAATTTTGCTGGAACAGTAATAATAAATGGAAAAGTTGAAGATAATTTTAAAGTTATTGCTGATGGTGAAATAATAATAAAAAAATATGTTGGCAAAAGTTATATTTATTCGAAAGATAATATAATTATCGAAGGCGGTATATTAGGCAAAGGTGAATCACTAATAAAATCAGAAAAAAATGTTTATGCAAAATTTATTGAAAATGGTAATGTCATAGCAGGTGAAAATATTATTGTTGATAAAGTAATTATGCATAGTAATATTAGTGCTGGTAATACTGTATTGGTTAAAGGTGATAAAGGTGCAATTATTGGTGGTATAACAAGAGCAGGCAAACAAGTGATAGCAAAAGAATTAGGTGCAATTGGTGGAACATACACAGAAATAGAAGCAGGTGTTGACCCTGAAATTTTATTTAAAATAAATTCATTAAATGAGAAACGTGTTGAAGAATTAAAAAAAGTAAATAAAATAGCACTTGGTGTTGAGACTCTGGAAAGAAAAAAATTAAATAATACAATAAATGAAAAAGAGAGTGAACAGTTAAAGCAATTAAAAGCAATGCTTGATAGAGCGACATCAAAATTAGAAGATATTTTAAATGAAATTAATCAATTAAAAAATTTAATAAAACCAGATTATCAGGCAAAAATAAAATGCAAAAACAAAGTATTTGCTGGCACTAAAATAATTATTGCAAATTTAAATAAGTTTATCAAAGATGATAATAAATACTCTTATGTTACTTTTAAATATGGTGATAATGATTTTAAAATATTACCTTTTGATTAAATTCAGGAAGTGTAATTATGGAAAAAGAAAAAAGAATTTTCTCACGAGTAAAATTTGAGCAAAAAGTTGAATTAGAAAAAGACGGCAAAAAATATAATAATGTTGAATTACAAAATATAAGTTTAAAAGGTGCTTTCTTAAAATTGGATAATACAACTGATTTTAAAATTGAAGATAAAATAAAAATTACTATTGTTTTAAAAGAAGAAGAAAATCTAATAATTAAAACAGAAGCAATCATCATCAGAGTAGCAGATAATGGGATTGCTGTTTATTTTGAAAAAGTTGATATTGATAGTTTTGCTAATTTAAAAAGATTAATTGAATTAAATGTTGGTGATGAAGAAATAATAAATAAAGAATTAACTGAATATTTAAAAATAAAAATGAAGAATGAATAATAAAGCACAAATAATTACACTATTAACTGATTTTGGAAATAGCGATAATTATGTAGCAATGATGAAAGCAGTCATATTAAATATAAATCCAGATGTTAGATTAATTGATATAACACATAATATACAACCACAAAATATTTTATCTGCTGCATATAATTTATTTACTGCTTATTCTTATTTTCCAAAAAATACAATTCATTTAGTTGTTGTTGATCCTGGTGTTGGTTCTAATAGATTAGCATTATTAATTAAAACTAAAAATTATTATTTTATTGGTCCTGATAATGGTGTTTTAAGTTTAGCATTACAAAATGAAAAAATTGAAAAAATAATAAATTTAACAAATAAAAAATTTTTTAACAAAAATATAAGTAATACATTTCATGGTCGTGATATCTTTGCACCAGTTGCGGCATATCTTTCCAAAAAAATAAAACCAGAAAATTTTGGAAATAAAATAAATAACTATAAACAATTAGAACAAATAAAACCAGAGATAATAAACTCAAATAAAATAAAAGGTTCTGTTTTACATATTGATAATTTTGGTAATATTATTACAAATATAAATTTTACCTTTTTCAATAAATATCTTTCTAATTTTGATTTTTTAAAAATAAAAAAAAATAAAATAAAAAAATTAGTTCGAACATATAATGACTTAAAAGAGAATGAAATTGGTTTATTATTTGGTAGTTCAAATTTTTTAGAAATATCAACAAATAAAAATAATGCTGCTGAAATTTTAAATTGTAAAATAGGTGAAAGAATATTTTTAATTAATAAATAAAATTTATAAAAGATGCAAAGAATATTTTTTACTATATTTTTTTTAGTAAGTTTGAAACTTTTATTTGCTAATGATATTTCAGTTTTATCAAAAGCACAACAAAATTTTCTTAAAACAATGCAAGAAAAAATAGAAAGAAAAGATTATGAGAATGCAATAAAAGAATTAGAAAAAGAAATAAAATCAAATTCAGAAGCAAAAAATTATTTCTCTTATTTTTTATTAGCAAATGCATATTATGGAAATAAAAATATTAATAAAGCACTTGAAAATTTTTTATTAGCTTCTAATTTTGATTCCTCTTCTTTAGCAATAAATTATAATATTGGTAAAATCTATTATGAAAAAAATGATTTTAAAAATGCAGAAAAATATTTTAAAACTGCAATGAATAATATCCAACAACCAACAAAAGAATTATTTCAAATATTAGCCAATTGTTATATTATGCAAAATGATTTAATATTAGCAGAACAAATTATTAATAAAGCAATTTTTTATTTTCCTGATGAAATTCAATTTAGATTATTATTAGTTCAAATAAAAATTGCTCAAGAAGAGTATAATGAAGCAGAAGCATTATGTAAATCATTTCTTAAAATTTTTCCTTCTAATGATGATTTATATTTATATTTAGCAAAATTAAAAATAATAAATAAAAATTATGATGAAGCAATATCAGAATTAACAAAATTGACTTATTTAACAAATCAAAAAAATGAAGCATTTAATTTATTAGCACAATTATATTCACAAAAAGGAATGTATAAAGAAACAATTCAATATTTAACAGAATTAAAAAAAAATAAAACATTGACATCTGATGAATTATTTATTTTAGCAAAATCATATTATAATATTGGGAAGTATGCTGAGGCATTAAATTGCATTGAGAAAATATCAGATAAATCAGAACAATATGAAATAAAAATTTTGAAATGTAAAATTTTATATGAAATTGGAAATTACAACGAAGCAATAAAAGAATTAGAAAAACTAAAGAATAAAATTACAAATAATGGCGAAATATATTTATTAAATGGTCTATGCTACATAAAAATTAATAATTATAATGCAGCAGAAAAAGAATTAGAAATTGCAAAATTATATAACACAACAAGAGAAATTGCTTATGCAACACTTGGCGAAATAAAAATATATAAAGGCGAAATTAAAGAAGCAATAAATTTATATAATGAAGCATTAACAATAAATCCAATAAATGAAAATTATCAAAAAATAATAAATACTTTATCAAATTGGGAACAAACAATAAAAAAATAATTTTTATACAAACTCCATAAATAGAACATAATTATCTTCTTTACTTGACTAAATAAAAAAATATAATATAATGTTCAATATATGAACACTAATTTTAAAATCTAAAAATTTTTCTAAAAAATTATGTCAATTGTAAACGAAAAAGAATATAAAATATTAGATATAATTGAAAAAGAAAAAAATGTTTCGCAAAGAAAAATTGCGAATAATTTAGGTATCTCGCTTGGCCTTGTTAATTTATTCCTTAAAAAATTAGTAAAAAAAGGTCTTATAAAAATACATAAAAGTTCAAGTAAAAAAAGTTTAAAATATTTACTTACAAAAGAGGGCTTTAAAGAGCGATTAAATTTTAATTTATATTATCTTAAAAAAAATATATATTATTTTTCAAATGCAAAAGAAGTTATTTTAAAAAAATTGAATGAATTAAATAATGAAAATGAAATTAAAGATATTTTTATTTTTGGTATTGATGATTGGTCTGAAATTTTATTTCTTTGCGCTATAAATTTTAATTTTAATATTCTTGGATTTATAAATAATTCAAATGAGAACAATATAACTAATAAATTTGGTTTAAAAGTTTATGAACCTTCAGAATTGGTAGAAATAAAAAAACCAGTTCTCATTTTAGGTAGTATTGAAAAAAAAGAGATAATCCAAAAAAATTTTAATGATGTTTTTTTTAAAATTATTTATTTTTAGTTTCTATTTGACAAATTGCAAAATAATAATAATAATTAAATAATAAATGATTAAGAAAATACTTAAAATTTATCTTATTGTCATTCTAATTATTATTGTTTTTTTGTTTGTTTATAAGGTTATTAGTGATTATCAAAAACTAAAAACAATAATTAAAAAAGGGATACAATATAAACCAATAAGTAGATATGTAGATTTAAAGGAAACAATCAAACTACAAAACATTCAAGGAAGAGTATTATTAGTAAGTGATACAGGCTTAATAACAATAATTAAACAACCAATTGAAGTAAAAGAAGGTTCAATAATTGAAGTTGATGGTAATAGTTCAGCAGAATGTTTATCACAAAATGGAATACTTTTATTAGAAGATAATACAAAAATAAAAGTAGCAAAAGTATTTGAAAAAACATTATTGGATTATAATGAAATAAAATTTGAATTAAAAGAAGGAAAAGTTACTGCAAATGTTTGGGGTTCATTAACAAAAAAATTAACATTTGAAATAAAAACACCAGTAGCAGTTGTAGGAGTGCGTGGCACAAAATTTCAAATCGTATCATTAAATAAAATCTCTACAATTAAATGTTTTGAAGGCACTATTTTTGTTTTTGATAATAATAGAAATTTTTCTTTCTTAAAAGAAGGACAAATGACACAAATTATTGAAAATAATCAAAAAATTAAAATCGATACATTCGCTGTCGAAAATGAATATATTAATTGGTTTGATGAAACAATGAAATATAAAGAAGAAAAAATTCGTTCTGAACGAGATTTGTTATTAAAAGAAGATGTATTATTATTAAAAAAAGTCCAGGAAGAACCAATAATAGAATATGAAAAAAATTATGAATTACAGGAATATATAAAAAAACAAGCACAGATGAGAATGGTTTCTGAAGAGACAAAACAAAATAATGAAGAAAAGGTAGAAATCACAAATGAAGGGAAAAAAGAAGAAAGAGAGAAAATAGTTCCTTTAAAAGATGAGAAAGAAAAAGAAAAAACAGAATCAGTGAAAAAAGAAGAGACTGAACCTGAAAAAGCAAAAGGAAAAAAAGATTTAGAAGAATATGTTATAAATAAATATAAGAAACAATATGGAGCAGATTGGGAGAAAAAATACAATGCTGATAAAGAAGCAAACAAAGAGAAAAAAATAGATGATTTAATTAAAACAAAAGAAGCAGAGAGAGAATTTAAAAAGATAGAAAAACGATTTGATGTTGACCGAACAAAGCAAGTAAAAGATTATATACGATAAATAATTCTGCAATGATTAAAAATTTTATTAGACTGTTAAGTCCAGCAAAAGTTAATCTTTATTTAAAAATAATCAATAAACGAAAAGACAATTATCATAATATATTTTCTATTTTTCATACAATAAATTTATATGATGAAATATATATCAAAGAAAATAAATTTGATAAGTTTCAATTAAAAATTGTTGATGAATTATCAAAGAAATTAAGTAAAACAGAAAAAGAAAAATACAGTGAATTAATTAAATGTGATGAAAAGAATCTGATATTTAAAGCATTAAATAAAATGCGAACAAAATATAAGATAAATAAATTTTACGAAATAAAATTAATAAAACGAATACCAATCGGTGGTGGACTTGGTGGTGGCAGTAGTAATGCAGCACAAATAATTAAATTTATAAATAAATATGAAAAATTAAAATTAAGTTATAATGATATGATAAAAATCTGCAGAGAAATAGGGGCTGATGTTCCATACTTTATTAAAGGTGGTTTAGCATTAGTTTCTGGTATTGGTGATAAAATAATAAATTACAATTTTAATTTAGACTTAAAAATATTATTAATCTATCCAAAGATAAATACCTCAACAAAAGCAGTATATGAAAATTTTAAATTTGACTTGACAAAGAAAAATAAGAAATATAAAATAGAACGATTTATTAATAAAAAAGAAATATTAAATTTTTTAAAAGAAAAAAATTATAATAATGATTTAGAAAAAAGTTGTTTTGAATTATATCCAGAATTAAAAGAAATAAAAGAAACAATTATAAAGAATTATGATTATGAAAAAGTATTTTTAACAGGAAGCGGTTCGACAATGTGTGTAATATTAGATGAAAAGAGAAAGGAGAGTGATAGACAGTTAAAAACATTAAAAAAAGAATTTAAAGATTTGGTAATGTATGAAACCTTCACATCAAAGGTTTTAAAATTTTAAATTTTAGGAGGACAACTTTAATGAATATCAGTGAGGTAAGAGTAAAAGCAGTTCAATCACGAAATGGCAAATTAAAAGGCTGGGCATCAGTAACATTTGATAACGCATTTGTAATTCATAATATGAAAATAATAGAAGGTAAGAGTGGAAAATTTGTTGCTATGCCAAATCGAAAGACAAAAGAAGGCGGCTACAAAGATATTGCACATCCTATAAATAATGAAATGCGAAAATTAATTGAAACAAAAGTATTAGGTGAATATGAAAAAGTTGCAGCAAGCACAAGTAAGAGTGAAACAAAAAGTAGCGATACAGAAGTTCAACATTTATAAAAGTTAGTAAAATAAAATAAAGCTGGAGCGTAGCCAAACGGCAAGGCAGTGGACTTTGGCTCCACCATTTGCAGGTTCGAATCCTGCCGCTCCAGCCAAATTTTTTTAAAAGAAAATATGGCAGAAATAAAAATAATTACTCATATTGATTTTGATGGAATATTTAGTGGTGCTATTTTATTAAATGAATTAAAACAAAAAAATATCAGTGCTGATTTAATTTTAGCCATTCCAAAATATTTAGATAAACCATTTCAGGAATTATCTTCAAGTTTTTCTAAAATCAAACAAATCTATATTGCTGACTTATCATTAAATGAAAATTTAATTGAACAAATCGAACCATCACTTGATACCTTGAAAAAACAAGGCACAGAGATATTCTGGTATGACCACCATCAATGGACACCATCAGCATTAGCAACTGCAAGAAAATATTGTTCTGAATTATTAGTTATAACAAAATACAAAACAGCAGCAGAGTTAATGGTAGTAGAAAAACAATTTAATAATGAGTATTCAAAAAAACTTATAAGAACAATAAAAAGTCAATATGCAAACAAAGAAGAAGAAAAATGGGGCGAGGAATGGAAATATTTTTTAAATGCTATTGGTAATGAAAATATAAATTTTACTGATATAGAAAATGCAATAAAAAAATTAGCAGCAAATAAGCAATTTAATTTTTTCGAAAAATTAAAAATTAAAAGGATAGCAAAATTAAAAGATAAAATATCAAATTTTATAAATAAAGAACATCGAATAGAAACAACAGAAAAAAATCATAAATTTGTAATAGTAGATTTGCGTGAAGCAAAAAATATGAATCAAATGGTTAGTCGTGATATTGCGAATGCTAAAAATGTTGATTTTTATGTTTCTGTGCTGGATAATAATAGATTACAAATTGGTCGTGGTAAAAATTATAAACTAAATTTTAAACCATTATTAGAACTTAAAGAATATAAAGGTATAAAATATTCAATTAAAGGCCATAGTTATGTAGTTGCAGTTTATTTTACACCTGGTTTTTTTAGTATTTTAAAAAGCATTTTTACTGGCAAATTAAATACAGAAATTGAAACTATTATTGATTTATTAAAAGAAAGATATTAAACATAAACATACCATAAATTTTTTCTCGATTGTATGAAGAAAATAATAATTTTTCTATCACTATTAATATTATTCAATTTTGCCTGTTCTAAAAAAGATGAGAATATAATCAGGTTTTTATTTACTGGCGCAATTTCAGGAAAAATAGAAGAATGCGAAGATTGTGGCTATAAACCAGTTGGTGGTTTTGGCAGAATTAAATCTTTTTTTGAGAAATTAACAATACCTGATAAAACAATTAAATTTGATTGTGGAAATATATTTAAAGATTATCAGGAAAATAAGCCTAATGATAATAATCTTAATCTAATAAAAAAATTTTTAAAAATTATAAATTATGATTTTTTTTCATTGGGAGTAAATGACAATCATAATGATTATCTTTCTTTAAATTCAGAAATATTATGTAGCAATATCATATTTAGAAATAATGAAAAGATAAAATCAGAAATTGAATATAAATTTAAAATTCATAATAATGAAATAATTATCAGATTTTTTTCTATATTTGAAGATAATGATTTTGATACTAATTTTGAATATATAAAAAATAAATTATTAGATAAAGAAAATAAAAAAAAAATAAATGTTTTAATTGCAGCAATAGATTATAAAAAGATAAAAAAAATTTCAGAAAATTGTCCAAATATTAATTTTATTATCTGGTCATATAAACATAATGCATTATTAAATGAACGAAAAATAAATAATTCAATTTTATTAAGTCCTGGCATATTAGGGGAAACAGGCGGTCAACTTGATTTAATATTTGATGATAATGGTAAACTAATAAATTATAAAACTATATTGCATAGTTTATCAGCAGATGATTTTGAGTATGATAAGAGTATAGCAAAAATAATAAATGAAGAATATTTAAAAGCAAATCAAGAAATAGATAAGAATGCAATAAAAAATTTTTATCTTGAAAAAGAAGTAGTAATTTTATTTTTTACAAGAATAGGTTGTAGGTGGTGTAAAAATGTAGATGAAATATTAAGAATAATAAAAAAAGAGAATCCAAAAATAAAAGTAGTAAAATTATATGAAAATTCAACAAATATTAAATATCATAAATACTTTTCCAAAAAATTTAATTTTGATGAAAAAGAAAGTCTGCTTGTTCCTTTATTAATTATTGGTGATGATTATTTATTAAGTAATCAAATAAAAGTTCAGAGTATAATTGAGTTAATAAAAAAATATGCAAAAGAAGGCGCAAAATCACCACTTGAAAATATCAGTTCTGAAGAATTAAAAACAATAACAAATGCCTTAATAAAAGAGTTTTCATTTTTCTCAATTTTTACAATTATTTTAGCAGGATTAATCGATGGCATAAATCCGTGCGCATTCGTTACAATTTTATTTCTGATATCAGTAATTTATTTCAAATTAAATGAAAGATTAAAAATTTTAGTTATTGGTTTTTCTTTTATTGCTGGTGTTTTTATTATTTATTTTTTTATAGGACAAGGTATTTTGACTTTTATTTTTGATAATGATATTTATTATAAAATTTCTTTTATCTTAAATTTATCAATTGCAATTATTACTTTTTCATTAGGTATTTTATCTTTTTATGATGCAATAAATATAAAAAAAAGCAGAAATAAAGTATTTTTACAATTGCCAATTTCATTAAAAAAATATTCACATTATTTTATAAGAAATATTTTTACAAAAAAATTTTTAATACTATTCAGTTTTTTAACAGGATGTATTATATCTATTCTTGAATTTACCTGCACAGGACAGGTTTATTTACCAACATTAATTTTTATCAGAGAAGAATTTGGCTTTTTAAGTTCTGCTACTCTTTTTTTATTTATATATAACCTGTTTTTTATTTTACCACTTTTACTTATTCTTTTATTTGCATATTTTGGTTTTTCAAGTGAACAATTAAATAAATTTTTTTCCCGCCATCTTGTATTAATTAAAATATTAACAGGTATTTTCTTCTTTTTTATTGGAATTTATTTATTTTATAATGGGCTACCATTTTTATTGGATTTTTATTTTTAAGGCTTTTAAAGAAAATGGGCCCACGAGGATTTGAACCCCGGACCCGCCGGTTATGAGCCGGCTGCTCTGCCAACTGAGCTATGGGCCCCTAAATAAAAATTTTCTATTAAATATATATTAAATTATTTTAATTGTCAAGAATAAATTATTAAAAAATCAGAAAATATCCCAGACATGGTATACCCCTTTGCAGGATTACGAATAGTAAGTAAAAAGAAATTAAAACAAATAAAAGAAATAATAAAAAGAAAAGGGAAAAAGAAATGAAAAAAAATAGTTATAAAAAATTAAAGGAACACATAAAACATTTTTCAAAAAATTATATTGGAATTTTCAGTAATAAAAAATGCAAAAAACTTATGCAATGAATAATAAATATAGGACAAATAAAAAAATTTGAATTTGCGAAGTTTGCCTACCATTTTGCACGCCATCTTTTATTGTTTCAGCCTCTATTTTTATTGATTTTAACATAGTTTTATTGATATTTTTTACTGGAAGTTCCGTTTGAACATGAACTCTTAATTCGCATAATAATAAAAAAAATAATATTGTAAAAGACGAAAAAATTATTTTCTTTTTTTGTTTTCATTTTATGTTTTCCGATAACTGATTGCGGATAAAAGAAGTTGCCAAAGGCAATTTAGTCGGAGCGTAGCAAAGCCTTTTTTCCGCTGTTAGACGATGTCGCGCTTTCTTTCTCATCTCATTGCAGACAAAAATTCTTCAATCGTTAAACCAGCACGAGCAATAAGGGTTCTCAGAGTTCCTCTCGCCACTTCACGATGATCAGGGACAGACAATGTAGCAATATGTCCTTACTTTACAAGAATAATGTGACTACCTCGTTGCCTCGCTACTTTCCATCCCAGACATTCAAACACCTTTACAACTTCACGCCCACTTAAAAGTGGAAGTTTCTGCATTAAGCTAATACCTCCACTTCGCGTATACTAACGGTGAGGGGCATACCTCTTTCGGCACGCACCTCAAGACACTGCTTTATTGCGTCTTTGATATTCTCAAGTGCTTCTTGTTCGGTTTTGCCTTGGCTAACACATCCAGGAATAGAAGGACATTCTACTATAAACAACCCATCCTCATCTCGATCCATTGTTACGATGAACTTCATGACCTATCCTCCTTTTTATTAACTTCTTTCAAAAGCCCAATATCGCCTAACTCGTTTGTATCCGAATACGATTCGGATATACTTCTAATTTTTTGGAAGATATCCGAAGTATTTCGGATATCCCGCTCTAATTTTAGAAAAAAGCCTTTCATTATTAATTTTTTATTATTTATCACTATTTTCTTTTAGATTTAAAGTGTCTAAAGGACTTAATTTTCCCAATGCTTTTGGAATTGACATTAGTATAAATCTCGGTTGTTTTGCTGTCTTTATTATCTAATAAATTTTGAAGGTATCTTAAATCCGTGCCTCCCTCCAACAAATGAGTATCTAAACTATGCCCTATGAAATGTACTGAGCTTTCCTTCAGAAAGTTATCTTTTTCACAGGATTGTTCTAATATTTTTTCGACTGCTCTTGTTGAAATATATCTTCTATCCCTTACACCTTCAAAAAGCCACTTGCCAGGTTTAAATAATTGCCAATGTTTCCGTAAAATTTTTAATGCTGTCTCTGAAAGCATAATATATCTGTTTTTCCTTCCCTTAGACACTTTAATAGGTATTAACATCTTTTCGCTGTTAATGTCTTCAATTTTTAATTTTATCACTTCCCTAACCATTAGTCCAGCGAAAAAAACAAGAATCAGGATTGCTTTGAGTTTTACATTATCTACTGATGAGAAAATTTTTGCAACTTCTTCTTTGCTCAAAACAACAGGCTGTTTCTTATCTTTGTGAAGTCTTTTTATATCATAAATAAATTTACGCTTCTGCATTGTGCCATAATAAAACTTCTGAGCATTTATTGATTGTCTGTGCGAAACACGCAGATAGGTCTGATTCAATGTTGATGTTGCTGATTGTTTATTTTCTGCAAGATAAACAATTATTTTTATTTTTTGCATATTTAATTAAAATATACATATTTTTTTTCTCTTTTGTCAAGTTTGTTTTCTGCATAAATCAGAAAAGAATAAACAGATGATGTAACACAAAAATAGTAAAAAATAAATATACTAAATAATAAAATATGGTCTCATCACAAAAATTATATGACAAATAATTAATCTAAACTCCACTAAATATATTAATTATTTACAAAAAAGTTTATATAAATTATAATAATTATTTGCGATTATTTCCCAATCATATTTTTCTATTACTTTTTCTCTATTCTTTTTGCCTATATATTTTCTATACTCTTCTTCTTTTATAAGTTTAATAATTTTATTTGCTAAATCATTTATATTTTTTGGTTCAATCAGAATTTTTTTATTTTCATCTGAAATAACTTCTGGAGCGCCACCGCAATTAAATAAAATAACAGGTAATTCAGTAGCCATTGCTTCAACTATACTTAAACCAAAAGGTTCACCTAATGCTGGATGACAATAAATATCAGCATTTTGATAAAAATCAAGTGTTTGATTGTGTGGTAAAAAACCAACAAAAGTAACATTATCTGAAAGATTTGAATTTATAACTTTTTGTCTAAAAAAAAATTCATCAGGACCAGAACCAACAATATTTAATTTAAAATTTGTTATACCTTTTTCTTTAACTATTTTTAAAGCATCAATTAAATAATGAATCCCTTTTCTTCGGACTAAATAAACAGTGCTTAATAAAATAATTTCTTCTTTTTTTTCTTTATTTTGCAATGGTTTAAAATATTCACTATCAACGCCAACAGGAATTTCAATAGTTTTATTATGAAATTCTTGTGGTAAAAATTTTTTTACACTGTCCAAAGTTAGCACTATTTTATCAGCATTAGATAAAAATTTATTAAATAATTTTTTTGTGATTTTATTATTTAATCTAATTAATCTATATTGAATTTTATTAAAAAAAGTTAGTTGATTGGGAAATTGAAAATTTTCACCATATTCATCTTCCAGCCAGGGAAAAAATACAGGGCCAATAATAAAAGGCTTTTTAAAAAACAAAGAAAAAGATTGGTTGAAATTAACAGGCATCATAAAATGAAAAATATCAAAATGTTTTTTAGTTAATAATTTACGGCATTTTAAATAAAGATTAATTGAATATTTCCACCAATTAAATTTATAAGTAAATTCATCAGGAGCAGGAAAAAATTTATATTTTCCAATTTCATAAAATTCACAATCTGGTTTTTCTATTAAATCAATATTTGGTGCTAATACAGTTAAATTACATTTCTTTGCTAATCTTTTAATTATTTCATAAGCAATAATACCTTCACCAGCAGGTTTATTATCAGTCAAATATAAGGAAGCAGATAAAATTAAGACATTCATTTAATTTTACTTGCAAGAAGATTTGTAATAATTTCAATATCAGGTTCAATATTAGAAAAAATTTGAAATTGTTTTTGTGCTTGAAATTTAAACATATCAAGACCAGAAATAATTTTGCATTTTTTTTCTTCTGCAAATTGTAATAATTTTGTTTTAATTGGATTATATACAACATCAAAAACAATTTTATTTTCAGGTAATAAATCAAAAGGAATAGGTGATTCATCTATTTTTGGACTCATTCCAATTGGAGAAGTATTTATAATAATATCAGCATCGAATAAAGAATTTTTTAAAGAAATGTCATTTATTATGTAACCAGAAGAATAAGTATTTGAAAATAATTTAATTAAATTTAACAAATCATTTATTTCATCTAACTTAATGCCTAAAATTTTTATCTCATTAATTTTATAATTAGAAATTAAAGCGCTAATAACAGCGCGGCAAGCACCACCACTACCAATAATAACTATTTTTTTATTATTGCAATCAACATTATGAATTTGAAAAGATTTAAAAACACCAAAAACATCAGTATTATAACCAATTAAAAAATTATTATTATTTTTAATAGTATTAACAGCACCAACAATTTTAACTGATTCGTCGAGTTCATCTAAATATTCAAGAACAGAAACTTTATTAGGAATAGTAACACTAAAGCCTTGAATACCTAAACTTTTCATTCCAGCAATAGCATTTTTAACATCATCAGTTTCAAAAGCAAGATAAACAGCATTTAATTTATAATGCTGAAATAAATAGTTATGTAAATAAGGCGATAAAGAATGCCCAATTGGTTTCCCAATAATTCCAAATAAAAAAGTTTTTGTATTTATATCCATAAAATTAATTATAAAATAACGCAGTAAGCAAATAGTCAAATAAAAAAATTAACATACAGGAAGAAACAACAGAAAAAATAGTAGCTTTACCAACGCCCTGAGCGCCTTCTTCTGTTTTAAAACCGCAATAACAACCAATAATTGTAATAATCTGAGCAAAAATAAAAGATTTAAAAAGACCAGTAAGAATATCATTTTGACTTAATGCCCAAAAAGTTCTGTCTAAAAAAAGAGTTCGATTTATACCAAGTTTAATAGTGCCAATAATAAAAGCACCAAAAAAACCAATAAAATCAGCATAAATAGTTAAAACAGGTAGCATAATAGTAACAGCGATTAAACGAGGAGTTACGAGATAATCAATAGGGTCAACAGCCATAGCTTCGAGTGCTTCTATTTGTTCAGTAACTTTCATACTACCAATTTGAGCAGTAATACCAGCACCAATTCGACCAGCAACCATTAAAGCAGTAAAAACAGGACCAAGTTCACGAGCAAAAGAAATAGCGACAATAGCACCAATATAAATATCAGCGCCAAATTTTCTTAATTCAGTTGCTGATTGAAAAGCCATTACCATACCAGAAAATAAAGCAGTAAAAGAAACAATAGGCAAAGAATTAATACCAAGTAAAATAATTTGTTCTTTAATTATATTTAATCTAATTTTTTTAGTAAAAGCAATTTTAATTGAAGATAAATATAAAAGAAAAATTTCACCAATAATAATTAAATACTTTTTATAATTCATTATTAATCTTCATAATAAGTACTTTCATAAGATGGTTCAGAAGTTTTCTTTTCTAAATTTTCAAAAGAAGCATAATCTTTAAGGAACGCGAGTTCAATCATACCTGTTGGTCCATTACGATGTTTTTCAATTAATAGTTTTGCAATACCTTTTTCCTGCGATTCATCTTTATAATAATATTCATCACGATAAATAAAAATAACTAAATCAGCATCCTGTTCAATAGCACCAGATTCACGCAAATCAGAGAGCATTGGGATTGGCGGTTTTCTATTTTCAACTGACCTATTTAATTGTGACAATGCAATAATTGGTATTTTTAATTCGCGTGCTAAATTTTTTAATGCTCTTGAAATAAAGGAAATATCTTGCTGCCTACTTTCTGTTTTTGTTGGAACTTCAAGTAATTGCAAATAATCAACAACGATAAGTTGAATATTCTGCTCTTTTTTTAATCTTCTTGCAATTGATTGTAATTCTAAAATTGAAATACCCGGTCTATCAACAATAAACAAAGGAATTTGTGATAATTCATCAATAGTTAAAATTAATCTTTGCCATTCGTGTTGGTCAAGTGAACCATCACGAATTCTTTTTAAATTTAATCTTGCAGAGTGTGAAATAAAACGCATTACAACCTGTTCATCAGACATTTCTAAACTAAAAATAGCAACACCTTTTTTATCTTTTTGTTCGCGTTCCTGTTTTGCAACATTATAGGCAATATTCAAACCAAAACTTGTTTTACCCATACCAGGTCTCGCAGCGATAATAATTAAATCAGATGGCTGAAGTCCAGAAGTTATTTTATCTAATTCTGTATAATTTGTTTTTATTCCTGTTACTTCACGCTTTTTTGTATATAAATCTTCTATCTTTTTTAATAATGGTTCTAAAACATCATTAATACTAATATAACCTTTTCTTAATTGCTTATTTGCTAATTCAAAAATTTCTAATTCAGCAAGTTGTAATAATCTTTCAGCGTCAAGTTCCTCACTATAAGATTTATTTTGAATTTCATTACTAACTTTTATAAGTTCACGCAAAATTGCTTTATCACGAACTATTTTTGCATATTCTTCAACATTTACAATAGAAGGTAAAATATCAGCCAAACTCACTAAATAAACAGAGCCACCTATTTTTTCTAAATTACCATTTTTTTCAAGTTCTTCTGCAATTGTTAAAGCATCAATAGCTTTTTTTTCTGAGTATAAATTTAAAATTGTTTTGTAAATAATCTTATGATTATCTTTATAAAAATATTCTTCTGATGGAATATAATCGATTATTTTTTCAATACAATTTTCATTAATAAAAATAGCACCTAATACTGACTGCTCTGCTTCAATAGAATGTGGTGGTATGCGTTCAAAATTTGCTGACATTATTTATTCTTTCTCAACAATTAATTTAATCGTTGTTTTAATATCCTGAAATAAATTAATATCAACTTCATAATTACCAAGAATTTTAATATGGTCTTTAAATTTTATTTGTTTCTTATTTTCTATTGTTATTCCTTTTTCTTTTAATGCATCAATAATATCTTTTTCTGAAACAGAACCAAAAATTTTACCATCCTCACCTGCTTTTCGTTTTATTGTTAATACCATTGCTGCCATTGTTTCGGCTAATTCTTTTGCTTTTAATTCACTCATTTTCATTTTCTTTATTTTAACTTTTTTTATTTCTTCAAATTTTTTTAAATTACCTTCTGTTTTTATTAATGCTAAATTATTTGGCAATAAATAATTTCTTGCAAAACCATCTTTCACTTTAACTATATCACCAAATTTACCTAATTTTTTTACATCATCAAGAAGAATAACTTCCATTTTTTGCCTCCTTTAAATTTATAAAATTTTTTTTCCCTCTTCTTCTTCTTTTTTATGCAAATTTCTAAAATCAAACCAAACATCAAAAATACCTAAAACACCAATAAAAATAATTAAACCCAATAAGAAAATCAAAATAAAGAAAAACAATTGAAAAATAGGTTTAATATCATATTTCAAAAACCAAAATTTTATAACTGCTAATCCCTGAATGAAATAAAAAATAAATAAAATAATTCCTAAATTCATACATAGTAGATAAAGAAATTTATATTGCTTTAAAAATAGGACACCCGCAAAAGCAATTAGAAGAAACCATATAAAATAATCATCTAAATTAAATTGCAAAAATTTTTCAAGATAAGGTAGATTTATTTTAAAACTTTTACAAACATATTGTAAAACAAAATAAGATAATAAAGTATTTATAAAAATCGAAGAATAAAACAAAGAAGGGAGAGATTTTTTTAAAAAAGAAATTTGCATATTTATTATTGCTTCTCTCTCCTTAACAGATGAAAAATTAAATTTATTAGAAAAACTAAGTGCAGTTTTTTTTGCTATCTCAATTTTTTGAGAAATAAAAGAAGTTATATCAATTCTTTGTAATTTCATAAAAATAAGTAAAAAAAATATAAAGATAAAAAAAACAATAGCAGAAGTAAAGATGATATTTATATATGGTTTAATTTGTTTATATTTAATAAAATAAGCCATCAAAATACCAGTGAAAACAAAAATAGTAACAAACATAAAAGTATATAAAATACCTGAAAAAAAATAGACAATTATTGTTGCGACTATTGAAGCAAGAATGCCAGTCTTTAAAGAATATTTTAAAATTAAAATAGTAATAGGAATAGAAGAGAAAATACCAAAAAGAAAATATATCACCGCAGAAATAGAAGCAAATAATCCTGCTTCAACAATTTCATAAGTTGAATATTTATGTGTTTTCATAATATTTTTAAATTATGATAAATTGTTAAATCATTTTCTTACTATCAGTAGTAAAAGGCAGTAAAGCTAAATATCTTGCTCGTTTGATTGCAACATTTAATTTTCGTTGATGTTTAGCGCAGGTACCTGTTGTTCTTCTTGGTAAAATTTTTCCTCTTGCTGAAATAAATTTTTGTAATGTATTTAATTCTTTGTAATCAATTCGTTCATTAATGTCAGAACAAAATAAGCATTTCTTTTTTCGCTTTCTAAAAAATTTATACATATTATAATATTTCCTCCTTCTAAATATAAAAAAATAATTAAAAAAATAATCTGGCAAAAAAATTTTACTTAATCAACTTCGTTATCTAAATCTTCAAACTCTTCTTTCTTATCGTTGTCATCAGGATTGCCTAAAAATCTGATTTTATCAGCAACAACATTTAATTTGCCTCTTTTAGTACCATCAGGCATTGTCCAGCTGCGAAATTGCAAATGCCCCTCGACAAAAATTGAACTACCTTTTTTTAAATATTCACAGCATTTTTCTGCCTGCGAAGCCCAAACAATAATATCAATAAAAGCTGTCTCTTCTTTGATTTCGCCTTTACTCTTCCACTTTCTATTTACTGCTGCTACTAATCTCGCTACTGATGTGCCATCAGGAGTCTTACTTAATTCTGGGTCGCGACTGAGATTTCCAATAATAAATACTTTATTAAAATTTTTTAAACCTCCATAACTCATGATTAATTACTCCTTATTTCTTCTTTTACTTCTGCTTCTTTGGCTTCTTCTTTTTGTTCTGTTTCTTCTTCTTGCACTTTTTCTTGTTCATTAATAATATCCTCAGTAGAAGAAACAATTAAAAATCTTAAAATACCCTCTAAATATTTGATTTTATTATGGATACGAGCAGTGGATTTTGTATCAGCTACAAAATAAAATAAATAATAATAGCCATTTTTTCTTTTTTTAATTGGATATGCTAATGGCTTAATTCCTAAATCAATTGTCTTTAATACTTCGTTCTCTTTATCAGATTTAATTATTCTTTTAATCTCATCAATTTTTTCAGCCCGCTCTTCTTCTGATAATTGAACATCAAATAAAATCATACATTCATACTGTTTTTTTCTCATCATTCTCACCTCCCTTCGGATATAAAGATTTTCTTTATAGTCAAATATATTATAATATTTGACAGAGAGGGCATTTTATTTTTGTGTTTTTAAATTATTTTAAACTTTTTGTCAAGTATTATTCTTTATTTTTTTGGAAAAGGTAGAGCACCTAAAATATATTTTTTTAATTATTTTAATTATATCAGTTTTAATTCCACAATAAACTTGCTCTTAATTCTTTTGTCGTTTTCTTAATTCGAGTTGATAAAATTTTATTGAAATTTTTCATTACTTTATAGCCAATGGCTGGATACTCATCTAATTTTTTCATAAACTCATCAATTGATATTCGTAATAAAGTTGAATCTTTTATTGTTGTTGCAGTAGCAGAACGCGGTTCGTGATCAATTAAAGCAAATTCCCCAAACACCTGACCTTCATCAACAGTATGGACAGATGCTTTTTCACTTTTCATTTGTAATTGAATCTCAATTGCTACCTTACCTTTTATAAGTATGTAAAAATCCTCACTTTTTGCTCCTTCTTCAAATATTATCTCATTTTCAGCATAATTTTCTATATTACAAATTGACTCAATTATTTTTAATTCATCATCAGTTAAATTTTCAAAAATTTGATTCTTTTTTAGTATTTCTAAATTACTCATAATTTTCTCCTTTATAAAAATATTATAATTCTTCAACAATTACTTTTGCTATGCTATTTATGGTATTGGCAATATTCATTAATGCTTCAATAGCATCTAAAAAAATAGAACTTTCAGATACACCAGTTCGCTCATCAGTTGATAATGAATTAAAATATTCTTGATGAATTTTTTTTGCTATTCTTTGTAATTTAGTATAAAGCAATGAGACGCTTTCTGCTTCATCAATTTTTTTATTTTCAAAAGAATTTGATACCATTTTAAATAATTCAGATATCTTTGATGAAAGATTTTTTATATATTCTTTTTCTTTTTCATTTAATGAAATATTTTTCTCATTTAATTTGTTTGCCTGATGCATTAAATGCTTTACAACTATATCACCAATATTTTCAAAATAACTTGATAGATAAAGTTGTGTTATATATAGTTTTGATTGTTCCTCACTTAAATTGCCGGAACGACTGATTTTATTTAAATATGGTCTTATTGCTTTATCAAGAATATCAACTTTATCATCTTCTTTTGTTATTTTTTCAATTAACTCTTCTGATTTATTTATAAAAACAGTTTCAATATTATTTAGCATATATTGTACAATGCCACCCATTCTTAATAATTCTTTTTTTGACATATCGAGTGCAATATCAGGATTATTTTCAAAGCCTTCCTGAATATATTGTGGCGCAAATACATTTTTCTCATCTTCTGTCTCTGGTATAATTTTATATATTAATTTTGCAATTAAATTAACAAAAGGGAAAAAAACAATAACACCAAAAGAAGCACACAAAGTATAAGTATTAGCCACCTGCCGTGGAACAGAAGTTGAACCAAAAAATTTAGTTACTGCTATTACAACATCATCAATATATTTAATAAAAATAGTGCAAATAATAGCAGCAAGCAAAGCACAAATTGAATTTGCTATTGCTGTTCTTTTACCATTTTTATTTGCTCCTAATGAAGCAAGTAATGCTGTTGCAGAAGTTCCAACCATTGCACCAAGTACAAGTGGTACTGCTGATTCAAGTGTAATAAGATTTTGCTCTGCGAATGCAATACATAAACCTACGGTTGCTGCACTTGATTGAATAATCGCAGTAAAAAAAATAGAACAAATAATTGCAAGAATAGGTTGTGAACTTAATTTTAAAAGCATAGAAGTAAAATCTGGATAAGCACGCAATGGTTTCATTGCTCCAGACATAATTTCCATTCCATAAAATAAAAAGCCAAAACCAATTAATACATTTCCTATTTGTTTAAACTTTTTTTTATGTGCTGATATTAACATTACAAAACCTGCAATAACAAGAATTAGTGCATAATCAGCAATTTTAAAAGCAATTAATTGTGCTGTTATTGTTGAGCCAATTCTTGCACCCTGCATAACAGAAATTGCCTGTGCCATTGTCATTAATGAAGCACCAACAAAACCAACACACATTGCTGTTGTAGCAGATGAACTTTGCACAGCGCCAGTTGCAATGATGCCGGTTATATAACCTGATAATGTATTTTTAGTAAATTTAGATAATATTTCTTTCATTTTATCGCCTGCTACATTTTGCAAACCTTCGGCACATAATTTCATTCCATATAAAAAAACACCTAATCCACCTAATAATCCTACTATTACAAGAATATACCAACCTTTTGACATTATGCTTATTTTGATATTTACAGGCTGAACCTCTGGATATTCTGCTATAAATGCTGATAATACATAATCACCTTTTTTATGTATTTCTTTTAATGATGTCTCTGCTATTCCTTCGTTATTTACTTTTATTTTTGGATTTGTTATTATTATTTTATCACCTTTTGATGGATATGCTGTTAATCGAAAAATAATATGAACAGGATTATTTATTACATCTATTCCTGTTACTTTTACTTTTATATTTTCAATATCTTTCCCTTCAATTCCACTTATTAAAGATGCACCTTCTTTATATGATAAATTCTGAATTTTTATTTCTGAATTTTGAATTGGCACATTATCTGAATACAAAATAATTGAAATAAAAAATAAAATAAAAAGAATTGAAATAAATTTTTTCATACATCACTCCCTTCAATTAAATATTTTATAATCTTAAAATAAACAAAATTACAAGTAAAGAAAAATAAAAATATTCATTCATTATGTTATTTGCTTTAATATTTGTATAAAATTTTCACTTTCTGTTTTTATTTGCTCTAATAATTTTTTACATAATTCTAAATCATTAATATTAAAATTTAACAAATAATTTTGAATATTATAATCAATAAAATTTTTTATTCTTAATGAATTATAAAAAGAAAAATAATTATTTAATTCTATGCTTAATGATTGTGTCAAACCTGATGATTCATTCAATAATTCAAGTATAACAATTGTATTTTCTTTTAATTTACTAAATTCATTTGATAAATCAGCAAATAAATTAATCAATTGAAAATTTGATATTGAGATAGGATAATAATTATCTTTTAAAACATCATCTACATTGACAAAATTATTCTTATATTTTTCATATATTTCAGAAATTTTTTTAAGTTTAAAAGTTTCATTTAAAATTCCACTTTCTGAGGCATTTATAAATTCTCTTTCTTGATAATTTTTACTTTCATAAACTAACCAATCTCTATAACCTTTTAAAACTTTATTTGTTAATATTGAATTATTGTAAATATCTTTCTCTGTAATAATATTTTCATTATGAAAATAATTATTAAAAATAAAAGTCTCATAGGTAATAAATTTATTTAATGCTGATAAATACAATTCTTCTTTTTTTGTTCCTTGCGAATAAATTTTCATTTCAGGAAAAGATAAATCCTGTCCAACAAAAATAATAGGATTGCAACCAGTGAAAATAGCAAAAGAAAAAAGAATAGTTGAAACAGAACCTCCTGATTTTAAATAACCAATTTTTATATTGAAATTTTTTTCAAACCAATCTAAAACAGGCGTATTTGAATTATATATTATTATTTTTTTAGGACTATGTTTTTGATATATTTCTGGCGGAACTATCAAATTAATTAATAAATAAATATCAGATAAATCAAGGTCTTTTATTAATGAATAATTTATTGCCTGTGAATCAACAATAGCAATAATATCAGGTTTTATACCATTATCTAATAATACTTTAGTAGCAGTATCAACCGCAGCAATTATTATATGTGATTTTAGTTTTTTAATGTATTCAATTTTATTTTCAAGTGATGGACCTGCGCAAACTATTAATATTGGTTTATTATTAAAAATATTTTTAAAATTTGAAATATTATTTGTATTATTCAAATTTAATAAATTTCTTAAAGTATTATTTTGCCATTCTCGACTGAATTTTACAATTGTTCCAAAGTTTATTATTTTAAAATTATACAATTTTGTAATTAAGACTAATGCATTTATAAATTTTTCTCGCTCTGATTTTATTATATTATCTATTTTTATTATTTTGATTTTATCTAATTCATCAAGTGAAATATTATCTGCTAAAAAATCTAAAAAACTGGTATCATTCGTTGTATCAACAAAATAAACATTTTCTTTTCTTAAAAAAGTAGAATAATCAAACAACTGAAAAGCAAAATACAGGACATCATAATTATATTCAATAATAAAAATTTTCTTAAATTTAAAAGAATTAAAAATTTTTTGAAAATGATAACCTAATCCAAAACCTAATAAAATTACAATATTATTCTCTTCTATATTAATTGTTTTTATAAATTTATTCACTTCTTCAGTCGGTTTATAAATGCTATATAATCGTAAATTATTTTTTATAATTGAATATTCATTATTTTTAGTTTTTACTAATTTTACATTTTCATCTGGCAAATATTCTTCAATCTTTTTCTTTATATTTTCTGACAATAAAGATAAATCAGTTTTAAAATCTGTTTTCATAATATTTTTAAAAAATAAATATTTTCTTTATATTTAGAAAAATATTGTTTGTATATTATTTTATATTTTATATAATTCAATTGTTTGAATTCATCTTCTCTACATATTATATATTTTATATTTAATTTTTCAATTAAATAAACTGGAACACATTTATAATTTATTACTTTTACAGGAACATTTATGCAAAAAACAGGCGCACCATAACCTGCTATCATTATATTCTTATAATCATTATTTTTTATTATTTCTTCATTCACTACTTTATTAAATTCAATTATTTTTTTTTCTCTTTTAGAAAATTCAAAAAAATATAATGTCAGATTATAAAGAATATAAAAAATAAAAATTAAAATTTTTGTTTTTGAAGTAAAAAATTTTTTTTGAAAAAAATAAATAAATAAAAAGAATAAAATAAATAAAAAAAACAAATAATAAAATTTTTTAAAAAAGAGAAAAAGATAAAAAACGGAGCATAAAAGCGAAATAAGAAAATTTATCTTTCTATAATTTAAAACAATATTTTCAAATTCCATTATTGTAATTGTCGCTGTAATCCAAATAATAGGCAATACTATAAACCTATATCGAAAAGGCGTATAATCAGATAGATTAATAATACCAATTCCAATAATTAACCAGATTAGTAAAAATAAAGAAAATTTATTTTTATAAAATAAATTACTGCCAAAAAAGAGAAAAGATAAAAAAGAAAGAAAGGGCATTTTTAAAAAAATATTAGTATTAAAAAAATTTTTAATTTTAAAAAAATTAATTAAATAACATTTTGGCGAGTGCGATTTAATAACATCAAGGTAAATTTTAGAAGCAAATAATTCTTTATATAAATCAATATTAGGTAAAACAAAAATTAAAGCAAAAATAATAATGCTAAAAACAAAGCCAGCAACAAATAAAATAAGTTTTTTAAAATTTTTATTTATAAAAAAATAAAGAAAAATAGCAAAGAAAAGGACAATAGCATTTAATTTAGTCGCAAAAGCAATAAAAGAAAAAATTCCACTAATAAAAATAAATAATAAATTCGAAGATAAAAAAAATATAAGCGTAAAAAAAATAAAAAATAGCATAGTTGTTTCAACATAAAAAATATTTGAATAAGAAATAAAAACAAAAGAAAACGAAATAATTAATAATGAAGTGAGAGCATATTTTTGATTAAATAATTTTAACAAAATAAAAAATAATAAAATCGCAGAACAAAAATTTATAATAACAGCAGCAGCATTTAAAGTTGTGTAATTATAAGGAATAAAACGAAAAATAATTTTTTGAATAAAAAAATGAACAGGAAAAAATAAATAATAATTGTTTTCATAAATATTTGGTGAATTAAATAAAAGATAATTTTTAAGATTCAATGAATAAATAGCAGGGTCAAATAAAATACCTTTTGACCACGAAATATAAAAAGGATCAAAATTTATTAATAATAATCTGAAAAAAAGAAAAGAAAATAAAAGAAATAAAAAAGCAAATAATTCTTGTTTCTTAATTTCATAAGAACAAATTTTCATTCTTTAAAATATAACCTTCTTTTAATAATTCTTTTTTCAATGTTAAAAAAAAATTAAGATTTAAATTATATTCATTATAAATATTTTTTTCAATAAAATCAATAGTATTAATAAGATTATGTTTGATTTTACCAGCATTTAAACCAATAACAAAATCAGATAAAAGAATTTCAGAAATATTATGAGTAATAAGAATAAAAGTAAGTAAATTTTTCTCTTTAAGATTTTTAAGTAAATTTAAAACAATTTTTTGATTATATCTATCAAGCATAGAAATAGGTTCATCTAAAATAAGATAAGAAGGTTCTAAAATTAGAACACTTGCTAAATTTACAATCTGCTTTTCGCCGCCAGATAAATTTTCTGTTGTGCGATTTAACAAATGTTTTATATTAAGTAAATTTCCAATATATTCTAATCTCTGGTTTATTTCTTTTTCAGTTATATTTAGATTTTCAAGACCAATAATAATTTCTTCACGAACAGTAGAACCAATAAGTTGCCAATCAGGATTAGGCATAATTAAGGCAATTTTTTTACGAATAGAAATTAAATTTTCAGAATCAGCAGTATTAAAATTATCAATAAAAACAGCACCATTATCAGGCAAAATAATTCCTGCTATTAATTTTGCGAGTGTGCTTTTTCCTGAACCATTATCTCCAATAATTACAACAAATTTTTTTTCTGGAATTGTTAAATTTATTTTATCAAATATTTTTATTTCTTTCTTATAGGAAAATACGACATCTTTTATTTCTATCATTTATTTGATTTATCTTTCGTGAAATGAAAAAATTATTGAGTAATAGAAAAACTCCATAAAATTCTGTCCTGCACGCTTTTATTTAAATTTCTAATTCTTTTACTTAATTCTAAAAAAACATTCTTATAAAATTGAGCAGCAAGAGCAGGGTCATTTTCAAGTAATTTTTCAAACCGTTCTTTTTCAATTACAAGTAAAATAGCATCAGAAAGAGCAATTGCATTTGCTGACCTTTTTTTATTATCAAAAAATGAAAGTTCACCAAAAAAATTATCTTTTTCAAGAATAGTTAAAACCTTCTTATTTTTTCCAACTAAATTTTTTGATATTTCAATTTCACCACCTAAAATAATAAACATCTCATTTCCATCTTCTCCTTCTTCACAAATTATATCACCTTTTTTAAATTCTTTTATTTGTGCTATTTTTAAAATCTCATTTAATAACTCATCTGAAAGATTTTTAAATATATTTACTTTTTTTAGTTTTTCAATCATTTTTATCACCTTTAAATTATTTTAATAAATCAGGTTCTAATTCTTTTACTATATTTATACATTCTTTCTCTAAATCAAAATTTCCTTCTCTTGAATGAATAATTGATAAAAGATAATATGCATTTGCATTTTTATTATTTAATTCTGTTGCTTTAATTAAATATTCTTTTGCTTTTTCAATATTATCAATTTTATATAAAACAGAACCAATCCAGTAATATATTTTATCATTATTAGAATTTATTGCCAGAGCTTTATTAAAATAATCAAGTGCTTTAATATATTGTGTTCTGATTGAATAAAGATTGGCGAGATTACATAATACTTCAAAATTATTATTTTTGATTTCGAGTGATTTTAAAAAATATTCTTCTGCTTTAATATAATCTGATTTTAAAATATGGATAATTCCTAAAATATTATATGCTTTATAATTATTTGGAGTATAACTCAAACTTTTATTAAGAAACTCAATTGCTTCATTATATAGATTTTTTTTATAATAACAAACAGCAAGCATATCATAAGCATCGACATAATCAAAATCAATTTCAATGCATTTCTTAAAATAATTTATTGCATTATCTAAATCATTATTGTTTAAATAAATGACACCAAATAAATAATATGCAGCAGTAAAATTTTTCTCAAATTTTATTGCTTCATTAAGATATTTCAAGCACTCTTCATAATTATTAGCCAGATAAAAACAATATGCAATATCATAATAAGAATATGGATATGAAGGTAAAATTTTTATTGCCTGTTTTATAATTTGTATTGCTTCTTCATATTTCTTTTGATTTCTTAATTCTGTCGCATTTTTTATTAGCGCTAAAACTTTATTATATCTTTGATTAAAATTGGACATTAACAATTTTATAAATAAAAAAATTATAGCTAAGGAAATAATAGAGAGAATAATTATATGCTGTATCATTTTAAAAAGAGTTCTAAAATTATAAAATTAAATAAACCTAAAGATATTAAAAAAAACATAGAAATAAAATAAAAAAGAAATTTTTTACATTTCTTCAAAATCTTTATATAATTTATAAATGTAAAATTTTTTTTCTTACTTTCTTCGATTGTTTCATTAATTAAAAATTCATTTTTCATTTTTTTATTTTCTATTTAATATTTTAATTACTTCATTAGTAATATCGAGTGAATCATCTAACATATATAACACAACACTTTTTGATAATACAATACTGATACCTTCTTTTGATGCTATTTCTTTTATTGCATTATTTATATTTTCTTTTGCTACTTCAATTATTTTATCTTCTCGTTCTTTTAATAATTTTGCTGCTTCATTTTGAAAATTTTCTAATTCTTCTTTTTTCTGTGTTATCACTTTAATTCTTTTTGCTTTTTCTGATTCTGAAACTCCATAATTCAATTCCTTTTCTAATTTTTCTATTTCTTCTTTTTCTTTTTTAATTACATTTTCAACTGATGTTTTTTTCGAATATAATTCATTATATCTGTCCTGTAATTCTTGATAATTTGAAGATACTTTTGACCAATCTAAAACAGCAATTTTAATCAAATCAATTGCAAAAATAAATTTAGCAAATAATAAAGATAAAATTACTACATTTACAAATATTCTTTTCATAATTCACTACCTTTCTCTTTTTAATTCTTTTAATTGGTATATTTTTTTTTATTCACTTAAATTTGTCAAGTTTTTTTATAAATAATCTCTTTTATATACTTTTCAAATTTTATTATAACTATGTAATTTTACTAACTTTTCTCACTTAACTAAAAATAGAATTTTTTTTATTGACAAATTTTTTTTTAAAAAATTATAATTTTTTTAAAAAAGGAGGTGAGTTTATATGAACTAATTATTTTTTTGATTTGTCAAAAATTTTCAAAAAAGGGAGGAGAAAAATGAAATTATATTTTTTTCTTTTACTTTTTATCTGTCTAATGTCTATTATTAATCCATTATTTGCCGATGTTGAGGAAGAATTATTTAGTGAAGAAGCATTTTTCAAAGTTGAAGAAGCAATAGCAGTTGTCTCAGCATCAAAACACGCACAAAGTATTGAAGAAGCACCAGCAATAATCAGTGTCTATTCTGATAGAAAAATAAAAGAACTTGGCTTTCGAGATTTAACTGATGTATTATAAAGTTTTCCTGGAATTTATGCAAGAAGAAGTGGTTGGGGCGAGCGAATAGCATCAAGAGGAGTAGCACAGGATGTTTTATTTTTAATTGATGGTGTTCCTTTAATTACAAAAAATTCTGTCTTTGAATTAGATGAAGTTGGTATATCTTTAGAAAATATTAAACGAATAGAAGTAATGCGGGGGCCGGGTTCTGTTATCTGGGGAGCAAATGCTTTTCTTGGTTTAGTTAATATTATTACAAAATCACCAGAAGATATTATAAGTGAAGGAAAAGATTATGGAATGGAATTTTCCGCAACAATTGGTTCGTGGCGCACAAAAGAATATAGTGCTGCGTTTGCAAAAAAATTTAAAAATGGTTTCAGTATTTATGGACATTTAGCAGGTTTGACTTCACTCGATTATCCTATGGAAGTTTGTGGTCCTGGAATGAGTTCACCACTTTCAACAAAAGATAAGAGAAATCAAGATTCTATGCATAACTTAAATATAAAAATAAATTATAAAGATTTAATTAAATTTTCAATTTTTCTAAATGACTTAAAAGATTATATGCAAGTTGATTCAAGAAAAGATGTTGTTATAGACAATAACTATAATGGTGAAGACAATAATCCATATAATTTATACAGGTTAGAATTTAGCAAAAATTTTTTAGAGAATAAATTAAATGTAAAATTATTATTAACAGAATTAGATAGGATTACACATAATCATTGGATTTATTTTACACCAGATTATCTTGATTATGAATTATGGCAGGGTAATAAAAATGATTGGGAAAAATCAAAGCAAATTGATTTGCAATTTGATTATTCTGGTATTGAAAGAAACCGATTTATTTTAGGTTTAAATTACTTCAAACAAAGTCAACCAATAATATGGTATTTAGACAATACTATGACAAATGACCCGAGAGGTGATACGAGATACTGGTATTTATTACAAGAAAATAACTTATATCCTTATGACCAGGGACCTAATGATGCTTATATTCAATCTATCTTTTTACAGGATGACATTGAATTGCATAAAAGATTAAAGTTACAATTAGGCATTCGATATGATAAGCACGAAATGACAGAAAATGTTCGAAACCCAAAAGGAAGTTTAGTCTGGGCATTCAATGATAATGGTGTATTAAAATTATTATATGGTCGTGGCTTTAGAGAACCAGAATTTAATTACTGGTTTTCAACACACGGAGTAATTGGAACTGCGACATATCCAAATGGTCCGCCCGGGCATGAAGGTGACCCTGAATATATGCCTGCACCAATGAAACCAGAAAAATCAGAAGCGCAAGAATTACAACTTGCTTATAATTTTAAAAATATTGATTTAAAAACAAATTTTAATTATGCATTTTCTAAATGTAAAGACCTCGCAACCTGGCGCTGGCCTTATGAGGGAACTGCACAGGAAGATAATGATTGGCAATTCCCATTTAACAGTGGTAAAAGAGAGATAAAAACTTATGAATTTGAAGCATTTAAAAATTTTACTAAACCAGTTGGTTTTATTAAACCAGGAAGTTATTTAATGCTAAATTTAACCCGAAATATAGTTAAAGAATTTAGTGAAAAAACAAATGCCTGGGAAACTGATTCACATCCTGAAATTACTTATAATTTTATGGGCTTTATTCGAACATCACCAAAATTTTCTTTTAATTTTAGATTATTTGGTATGAAGTACACAAAAGATAATGCTTCTGACCCAAAATTTAGAAAAGTTAATGATTATAAATATGGTGCTGAAAGTTTTAATAAATTAGACCTGGGTTTTAATTATGTTTTGAATTATGATGAAAAAGGTGGAAAAATAACTGATTTATCATTAAATATTTATAATGTTTTTAATAAAGAATATTATCAAGGTGGCTATTCTTTTACTCGACACTTTAACATAGGCGACCCACAACCACGACGTTCAATATTTTTAACGCTTAATCAAAAATTTTAATTTTTTTATTTTTTGTTGCAGAAAATTTACAAGCCCATCACGCATAAATGTGATGGGCTTTATTTTAACTAAGTTATGAATAAAACTTTTTTTTTTAGCGAATACAATCTCTGTTTTCTTCCCGTAAATTTTTCATCTTAATCTTGACAAATAATTTTAAATATTATATTTAATAATTTACTTTTATTTTATATGGAGAGATGGCCGAGTGGTCGATGGCGGCGGTCTTGAAAACCGTTGTAGCTTTCAGCTACCGGGGGTTCGAATCCCTCTCTCTCCGTTTTCTTACTTATATTTTTCACATTGCCTATATCTTAATAATCGACTCATATTTCAACCAAAAGGTAAATATAAAACATATATTATCTCTTCCATTTCTTTTTAAAAAATATCTCTTGACTTATAAAAATTATAACTTATATAATGAAAAAAATTATGAAACTAATTCCTTTTTTAATAACTTTATTAATTTGTAATTGTTCAGATATTTCAAATTTTTCAAATAAAACAAACCAGAATAAAATAATAACTTATTATTATGAAAACAATCTAAAAAAAGAGATAGAAAACAAAAATAATTTTTTAGATAATAATAAAAATGATATTGCTGCATTAACTGACTCGAAAAAAGAAATAATTTATTTTGGTAGAATACCTTATGCTGATGTTCGTGAAATGTATAATCAGCATCAACCATTATTAAATTACTTAAAAGAAAAACTAAAAAAAGAAGTCACATTAAAATTTTATTCTAATTATTCACAAATGATAAAAGGCATAATAGCAGGCGAAGTGCAAATTGCGTGGATGGGACCTGTTAGTTATGTTATTGCTTATGAACAAATGAATAACACAAATAAAATATTTCGACCATTAGTAAAACCACAAAGAAGAAATGTATCTTATTTTCAATGTGATATTATAACTCGAAAGAATAGTAATATAAAAACACTACAAGATTTAACAAATAAAAAATTTGCTTTTCTTGATACAAAAAGTTCGGCTGGTTTTGTTTTACCAATTGCAATGCTTGAAGAAAATGGCGTAAAAATCGAATTTAATGAGCAAAATTTTTTACAACATTTTGGTAATATTTGTAAAGCAGTTTATTTAGGAAAATTTGATGCTGGTGCTACTTTTGAAGGTGCATATAAAGTTTATCTTTCACCAGAAGAACAACAGGATATTGAAATAATAGCAAAATCAGAGACAGTACCATTTGAACCTATATGCCTGATTCAAATCAAAAAAAATAATGAAAAAAATGATGAAGAATACAAAATATTTCAAGATTTATTTCTCCAAATTAATGATAATATTATTCTTAAAAATCTTGATACTCAAAAATTTTTACCTGCTACTACTGAGGAATATAATAGATTATCTTATTTAATTAAAAAGGTATTGATGAAATATGAAAAAATATTTGAATAGTATTCATTTTAAATTGCTTATAATGGCAATGTCTGTGGTTGTTATTTCTATTTTAATTCTTGCTGGTATAGTTATTTATCGCGAAAATAAGGCATATAAAGAGAATGCTAAACGAACAACAGAATTTATTGCTGAAACAATTGGCGAAAGAATTTTATCATTATTAATGATGAATCAATATCAGGAAGCAGGCAAAATAATTGAAGCAATTTTACAAAAAGAAAAAAGAATATTAGCAATTCGAATAAAAGAAAAAACACCTATCGGCTTAATGAATGTTTTATATTCTAAAACAGAAAATTTTGATATGAAAAATTTTGAATCGCCTGTTGGCTTTACTAAAAATTTTTATCATTATATTTATATTTTAAAAATTGGGAAAGAAGAAAAAGGGGTTATTCAAATTTTTTATTCACTTAATGAAATGCACCAATCAATAAAAAAATTTAATTTACTTGTTTTAGGTATTTTAATTTTTTGCATTATTATTGCCTTTTTCTTATCTTCATTTTTATCAAACATAATTACAAAGCCAATTAAATCATTTACAATAACAGCAGAAAAAATAGCAGGTGGTAATTTGAATGAAATTATATCAATTAAAAATAAAGATGAAATTGGTGAATTAGCAAAAAGTTTTGAAATTATGCGTCGTGAAATAAAGAGTCATATAGAAGAACTTGATAAAAAGGTTATTGAGCGAACACAGGCAATTACTGATTTATTAGATAATGCTGGACAGGGTTTTCTTAGTTTTGGTAAAGATTTACTTGTTTATAAAGAATATTCAAAACAATGTATTGATATATTTAGCAAAAGAATTGAAGGTATAAATATACTTGAATTACTTTATCCTGTTGATTGGCAAATATTTATTAAAAATCCTCAAGATTTATCATCTACTAATAATTTAATTATTTCTCTCGATGTTTTTAAATCTGTTATTGAAAGTGGCAATGAAATTCTTTTTAAAGTTTTACCTGATGAAATAAGTTTAAATAATAGAGTATTAAGAATAAAATATATTCTCTTAAATAAAGAAAAAGAACAAGAACGAAAAATTATGTTAATTATTACTGATGTAACAATAGAAAAAAAATTAGCAGAACAAGCAAAATTTGAAATGTTGCGAAATAAACTTATTGTTAAAGTTGCTCTTGATAAAAAAACTTTTATCCAATTTATTCGTGATTTGAATTCAACTCTTCAAAATTTGCAGGATATTATAAATTCAGAAAATATTACAAAAAGTTTATTAAAAGAAATTTTTAGAGATATTCATACTATTAAAGGAAACTCTGCTTTTTTTAATCTCTCAGCAGTTGTTGATAAAGCACATTCAATGGAAAATTACTTATCAGAACTAATTAATAAAACAGAAAAAATTACAGAAGAAAATATAAAAAAATTTGATGTTTATATTAATGAAATCATTGATTCATTATATAAAAATCTTGATTTAATTAGTGACTTTTTATCAAAAGATGAAATATTTAAAGAAGAAAAAATTTATGAAGTATCAGAAACAAAAATAAATGGCTTAATAAATTATATAGTTGACAAAAATATTTCAGATAATGAAAAAAAATTTATTATTAAACAAATAAAAGAATTAAAAAAATTTTCCATAAAATACCTCTTAAAAAGATATGTATCAAATGCTGAACAATTAGCAGTAAATTTACATAAAAAACTTGAACCTATTGAGATAAAAAATATTGATTTACTTGTTGATTATTATTATTTAAGACCTGCTATTGATTCCTTTGTCCATCTTATTCGTAATGCTGTTGACCATGGTATTGAATTTCCAAGTGAACGAAAAAAACTTAATAAAAAACCAGAAGGTAAAATAACAATTGAACTTGATGATAAAATAATAAATAACCAATCATATTTTATTTTTAAAATCTCTGATGATGGTAAAGGTATAGATATTGAAAAATTAAAAGGAATAATAATAAGTAAAAAATTAAAAACAAAAGAAGAATTAGAGAAACTTTCAAAAGAAGAGATTATGGAATTTATATTTTCTGATGGTATCTCTACTAAAGAATCAGTTAATCAATTATCTGGCAGAGGAATTGGTTTAAGTGCAGTTAAAAATGAAGTTGAAAAATTAAATGGCAAAATTAAAATTGAATCCGAATTAAATAAAGGAACAACAATCACTATTTCTATTCCCTATATTTAATTCTATATTTGAAAATAATTTTAATTTTTTTTCAAATAATAAAAATGAAAAAACTTAAATGAATTATAGCCAAATTTTTGACATTAAATAAATAATAAAACACACCATTAAATCAAATAAATTAATTAATATATTTTCTAAAAAAGTAAAGAAAGAAGTCTAACAATTATAAAATAAAAAAGTCTAATAACAGGAAAAAAACTATATTTTTCAACTACAAAATTTATTATTATTTTTCTTGACTATAAACAATAAATATTAAATAATAAAAACTTAAAATGGTTAAAAAGAAAAGTAAGGAATACATAATATTTGACCTTGAAACAACTGGTTTAAGTGTAACACAGGATAGGATTGTAGAATTTGCTTGCTGTATTGTAAATAACAAAGGTCAGGAAGTTGATGAAAGATTAGAACTCTTAATAAATCCTGAAATACCTATTCCAGAGCGCGTTATTAAAATTCATGGTATTAGAAATGAATATGTAAAAGATAAACCTACATTTAGAGAAGTAACTGATATTATTGAAAAAAAATTTAAAAATAGAATTGCTATTGCTTATTATGGGCTTGCTTTTGATTTCCCATTTTTAATAAATGAATTTATCAGAGCAGGCAAAAAAAATTTTTCTTTTTATGGTTGCATTGACCCTAAAATCAGAGTTAAACATACTTTAAAAAATATAAATAGTTTTTCTCTTATAAATGTCTCAAATCATCTTCAAATTCCAGTTCTGCGTCCTCATCGTGCTATGGATGATGTTTTATTATTAAAAAATATTTTTAAAAAAATTTATACTAATAAAGTTTCTCTTATAAAAAACAATACTTATGATTTATTTGATGATGTTCAGGATTATTATTTTGGTTAATCTTCTATCTTTTCTCTGATTAAAGAAAATAAATTTAATTTTAAATCAGTTTCTTTTAAAATTATTATGTCATTTGGATTTGCTTCTTTTATCTCTTCACCTTCTTTATTATAAAACTTTAATTTTTGTTCTTCATAAATCGTCATATCAGGATTTATTATATCATATTTTTTATTTGAATAAATTTTGTTTCGAACATAAATAAGATATTCATTATTATTTCTCACTTTTATTATATTACCAACAAATTGTGTCTTTCTGATATATGATGATGTCTCATATCTCATCATATCTTGCCGTGTTTCTTCACTATAAAAACCTTCTGTATAATCTCTATGACTGATTTTTCTCAATTCATTTATCCAATAATCATAATTTATTTTTTCTTTATTATAAATCCCATCTAGCACTTTTCTATATACTCCTGTTGCTATTGCTATATAATATATACTTTTCATTCTGCCTTCGATTTTAAACGCATCTATTTGCAATCTTATTAATTCAGGTAATCTATTTAATAAACACAAATCTTTTGAATTTAATATAAATGATTTTCCCTCTTCTTCTTCTATTTGTAAAAATTGGTTTAATCGATTCTCTTCAACTAAATAATAATTCCATCTACACGGATGTGAACAATCACCTTGATTTGCATCACGATTGGTTAAATATTTACTTAAAAGACATCTACCAGAATAAGAAATGCACATAGCACCATGCACAAATATTTCAAGTTCTATATCAGCACATATTTTTCGTATTGTTTTTAGTTCTTTAAATGATAGTTCCCTTGCTAATATTATTCTTTTTATATTTTGTTTCTGCCAGAACTGAACTGCTTTATAATTAAGTGTATTTGTCTGTGTGCTTACTGTTATCGGTAAATCTTTATTTACTTCTCGTATTATTTCAAGAACACCAAAATCAGATACAATAATTCCATCTAATCCAGAATCAGATATTTTTTCTATAAATCTTCTTATTTTTTTTATTTCGCTATTTGGCGCAAAGATATTTAATGCAAGATAAATTTTTTTCTTTTTTTTATGAACATAACTAATTGCTTTTTTTAATTCAGAAAGAGTAAAATTATCAGCCTGAGCACGTAATGAAAAATTTTTCCAGCCTGCATAAACTGCATCAGCACCATATTCTATTGCATATTGCAGTTTCTCAAAATTACCTGCTGGTGAGATAAGTTCTACTTTTTTCCCTTTTACCATTTTATACTCTTTTTAATTTATCTAAAAAAAATCTTAATGGCAATACAAAATCTTCACTACTATTAAACAACTGGTAATAAATTTTTTCTAAATTAAATTTTGCTTTTATTTCTTTTATATAATTTTCAAAATAATTTTTATATTCACGCTGAATGTATTTACAATCAATGTTTAATCTTTCATTTGTTTCTAAATCAAAATAAATTCCATCTTCTGTTGGTCCATTTATTTCTGTTGGTTCTAAAATATGAAAACAAAATACTTCATTTTTAGCCTTTTTTAGTGCGATGATAAAATTTAGTATTTCATTTATATTACTTAAAAAATCAGAAATAACAATAAATAAAGTTCGCTTTTTTAATAATGGCTGAATTGAATTTAATAATTCACCAAAATTAGTTTTTTCTGCTGGTCTATGCTCTAATAATTCATTTAATAATCTAAATATCTGCTCTTTTTTATTACTTAAATTTATTATTTTTTTTATCTCTTCATTAAACAAAATAAGACCAGTCAAATCTCTTTGTAATATAAGTAAAAAAGCCAGTGCAGAAGCAAGCATAATTGAGAATTCATATTTACTGATACTTGCTGTTTTATATGCCATTGATTTTGAAATATCAAGAACAATATAAGAACTTAAATTTGTTTCTTCTATATATTTTTTTATATATAATTTATCTTTCCGTGCATAAGCTTTCCAATCAATATTACGCAAACTATCGCCAATTGCATACTCGCGATATTCATTAAATTCTAAATTTATCCCTGAAACCAAACTTCTATGTTTGCCTGTTATTACACCTTTTGCTACTAGTCTTGCTATTATCTGACAATCTTTTAATTTTATTAAATTTTCTGGATTTAAGTATTTATTATATATATCTTGCATTATCATCTTCTCGTGATTTTTCTGGTTTTGGTGAATATGCCAAACAAATCATACCAGAACTTTCATATACAACCTGCGCTGGATTTTTCGCTGTTTTAAATCCTAATGCTTTACATCCATTAGGAAAATTTTTATCCCATGTAATATAAAAATATTTACACTTATAACAACTTATCTCTTTTTTTTCGTTCAA
>DAONJL010000010.1:0-68511 GCA_035405645.1 bacterium
CCATATAATAAATAAACACGCAAAATGCCTTGTTTTCTATCTTTTATCATTTTATAATTTTTTATAAAATTATGCTCTTTTAATAATCTTAAAATTTCTGCTTTCATTTTTGAATAGGGAATATCTACTGTCTTAAAATAATTTTGATTCGCATTCTTTATTCTTATTATCATATCACTTATTGGATCATTTATTCCACTCATTTTTCACCTCTTATATTTACGATTATTTACCAGCTTGCTTTTCTTACGCCTGCTATTTCACCTTTGTATGCTAACTCTCTAAAACATAATCTACATAATCCAAAATCCCTAATATAACCACGAGGTCTTCCACATCGTTTACATCTATTTCTTGCACGAACTTTAAATTTAGGCTTTCTATTTGCCTTAACTATCATACATCGCCTTGCCACTGTTTTAACCTCCACTCTTTATTTTCTAAATGGAAATCCTATTTGTAATAATAATTCTTTTGCTTCATCATCTGTTTTTGCTGTTGTCACAACACTTATATTCATTCCTCTTAACATATCAATTTTATCTGGATTTATTTCAGGAAATATCGTTTGCTCTTTTATCCCAAAATTGTAATTTCCTCTTTTATCAAAACCCTTTAATTCAAGCCCGCAAAAATCACGAACTTTTGGTAATGCAACATTTAATAATCTTTCTAAAAAATCATACATCATATTATTTCGTAATGTTACAAAACATCCTATTGAAGCATTTTTCTTTAATTTAAAATTTGATATTGCTTTCTTTGCTTTTGTTATTTTTGGTTTCTGTCCTGTTATTTTTGTTAACTCTTCTACTGCTTTATCCAGTATTTTTATATCGGTTATTGCTTCGCCTACGCCCATATTTATCACTATTTTTAATAATTTTGGAACCTGGTATTTATTCTTATAACCAAATTTTTTCATTAATGCAGGAACTATTTCCTGATTATATTTTTCTTTTAAAAATGACATTTCCACTACTCCTTTATTGTTGTTTTAATCTAATAATTCTTTACAATTTTTACAATACCTTACTATACGATTATCTTCTAATTTCTTTCTTCCAACTCTTACTGCTGATGAACATTTATTACATATTATCATTACATTTGACATTGATATTGGAAGTTCCTTTTCTATTATTCCACCTTGTGGATTATCTTTTGTTGGTTTCTGTGCTTTCTTTCTTATATTTACTCTTTCTACAATTATTTTTCTTTCTTCTGGAAATACTTTTAATACTTTTCCTCTTTTTCCTTTATCATTTCCACGAACTACTAATACTGTATCATTCTTTTTAATCTTGCATTTTATCATTTATTTCACCTCTATTTAATATACTTCTGTTGCAAGAGAAACTATTTTTAAAAAATTTTTCATTCGCAATTCTCTCGCTACTGGTCCAAATATTCTTGTGCCAATTGGTTCTAATGCTTCATTTAACAGTACCGCTGCATTATCATCAAATCTAATTGTTGTTCCATCAGATCTTTTTAATCCTTTCTTTGTTCGCACTACCACTGCTTTTACTACCTGACCTTTTTTAACACCTGTATTTGGTATTGCCTCTTTTACTGAACAAACAATTACATCACCAATATTTGCATAACGAATTTTCGAATGTCCTAACACTTTTATACATTTCAATTTCTTTGCACCAGAATTATCTGCAACATTTAATCTTGTTTCCTGTTGTATCATTTTATATCACCCATCCAATTCTTTTTATTTTTTTTATTCTTTTTTTTCTTCCTCAGCTTCTTCTTCTTTCTTTTTTCTTCTTCCTCTTCGCTTTACCTCTTTTGTTTCTTCAATATTTTCTGCTTTTTCTTCACTCTCTTTTTTTTCCTCATTTATTTCTTGTATTATTTCTACCTCTTCATTCTTCATATCTTCTGGTTCTTTTTGCTCAACTGGTTTAACTGTTATCTCTTCTTTTATTTTCTCATCAATTATTTTTGCTTCTTCTGTTGCTTTTGCATACTCTCTAAATTGTGAACTAATTATTCTAACCAAACGCCATTTCTTTGTTTTACTTATGGGTCTGCATTCCATTATTTCTACTATATCTCCTAATTTTGCTTTATTTTCTGGATTATGAACTTTAAATTTATTTGTTTTTACTATATTTTTATCATATAAAGGATGTCTCTTTATTATATCATATTTTACTACTATTGTTTTATCCATTTTATCTGATATAACCTGTCCTATCAATACTTTTCTTTTATTTCGCACACTTTTCATATATTTTTCTCCTTACACTATTTTATTTTTGCTCTTTCCGTTCATTTAATATTGTTTTTATTCGTGCTATGTCCTTCCTTATATAAAAATGTTTTTTTGGGTTTGGAACTGAACTTATAGTCTTTTGAAATCGCATATTATATAAATCTTCTTCTAATGTATTTAATAACTGTAATAATTCTTCATTTGTTTTATTTCTTAATTCATTGGCTTTCATTTTACTTCACATCTCTTTCATTTCTTGTTATTATTCTTGTTTTTATTGGTAATTTAAATGCGCCTAATCGCAATGCTTTTCTGGCTATTTCTTCTGATACACCTGCTATTTCATATAATACTCTACCTGGTTTAACTACTGCTACCCAATATTCAACTGCTCCTTTTCCTTTTCCCATTCTTGTTTCTGCTGGTTTCTTTGAAACAGGTTTATCTGGAAAAATTCGAACCCAAATTTTTCCGCCTCGTTTTAATCCTCTTGTAATTGCTACTCGTGCTGCTTCTATTTGTTTATTTGTTACCCATGCACTACCTAATGCCTGTAATCCATATTCTCCAAAATTTACTTTTGTTCCGCGTTTTGCTCGGCCTTTCATTCTTCCTCTCTGTTGTTTACGAAATTTTGTTTTCTGCGGCATTAACATATTCTTTCAGCTCCTTATATATTTTTTTCTGAATTTTTTTCATATTTTTCTAATTCATTTTTATCATATATTTCATCAAGAAAAATCCATACCTTTATTCCTATTTTCCCAAATTTTGTATGTGCCTCTGCCAATCCATAATCTATCTTTGCTCTTAATGTATGTAATGGCACTCTACCTTTTAAATACCATTCTGTTCTTGCCATTTCTGCGCCTGCTAATCTTCCACTACAACTTACTTTTATTCCTTTGGCACCACACTTCATTGTTGTTTCTATTGCTTTTTTCATTGCTCTTCTAAATGCTACTCTTTTTTCTATTTGCGCTGCTATTCGTTCGGCAACTAATGCTGCATCCAGATCAGGTTGATTTACTGGTATTATATTTATTTGTAATTCATTTTTTGTTTTCTTATTTATTAGTTTTAATAAATCATCTCTTAATTGATCTATTTTTTTCCCTTTTTTACCAATGATTAATGCTGAACGCGCACTAAATATATTTATTGTTATTTTTGTTCCTATTCTTTCTATATCAATCTTACTTACTCCACTTCGTTCTAATTTCTTACTTAAATAATCTCGTATTATTAAATCTTCATATACTTTTTCAGAATACTCCTTTGGTTTTACATACCAGCGGGAACGCCAATCTTCAACAATACCTATTCTTAATCCTATTGGACTAACTTTCTGACCCAAATTTTTTTTTCCTCCTCTTTATTTATTTTTTTTCAACTATTACAGTTATATGTGATAATCGTTTTGTTATTACATCTGCTCTACCTCTTGATCGCGGTAATAATCGTTTATACATTGGTCCTCTATCTACTACAACGGATTTAACTATTACCTCATCTTCTTTTAATGCCGGTTCACTTGTTAATAAATTATTATATGCTGATTTTATTAATTTACCTATTAATTTTGCTGACTTATTTGGTAAATTTTTTAATATTATTAATGCTTCTTCTACTGTTTTATTTTTTACTAATCTTATTGGTAATCGCCCTTTTTTCTGACCTAATTTTATAAATCGCATTTTTGCTTTTGCTTCCATTTTTTTCACCTTTTCTCCTTTTATCAACTTCCTGCTTTTACTGCTGTTGTTTTATCTGCTTTTTTATGTCCTCGAAATGTTCTTGTTGGTGCAAATTCACCTAATTTATGACCCACCATATCTTCTGTTACTAATATTGGTATAAACTTTTTACCATTATGAATTTGAAAACGCATTCCTACCATTTCTGGAAATATTGTTGAACGCCTTGACCATGTCTTTATTACTTCTTTCTTATTGTTTTTTAAATTTACCTGAACTTTTTTCCATAAATGGTCATCAATAAATGGACCTTTTTTTAATGAACGCGCCATATTTTGCTCCTTCTCTTATTTTTTCTTTCTTCGTTTTATTATAAATTTATTTGTTAATTTCTTTTTATCTCTTGTCTTATAACCTTTACACGGTACTCCCCATGGTGTTTGTGGATGATTACCTTTTGAACGGCCTTCGCCTCCACCATGTGGATGGTCAACAGGATTCATTGCTGTTCCTCGAACATGTGGTCTTCTGCCTAAATATCGTATTCTGCCTGCTTTGCCCCATTCTATACTATTATATTCAAAATTGGATAACTGCCCTATTGTTGCTCTACATCTTAAATCTATTAATCTTATTTCTCCTGATGGCATTGTTATAAATGCATATTTATCTGATTTTGATGTTAATTGGGCTGCACACCCTGCACTACGAACTAATTTTCCACCTAGTCCTGGTATCAATTCAATATTATGAATTGTTGTACCTGATGGTATATTCTTTAATGGCATACAATTACCAATCTGAACTTCTACTTTTTCACCTGATATTACTTTATCTCCTACTTTTAAATCTAAAGGTGCTAATATATATCGCTTTTCTCCATCTGCATATACGATTAATGCTATAAATGTATTTCTATTTGGGTCATATTCTATTGCTGCTACTTTCCCTTCTATATTATCTTTGTCTCTTTTAAAATCTATTATTCGATAAATTTTTTTTGACCCGCCGCCTCGATGCCGCGATGTTATTCTTCCATATACATTTCTTCCACAATTTTTCTTTATTGCTTTTATTAATCTCTTTTCTGGTTCTTTCTTTGTTAACTGTGAAAAATCCTGACCCATCATTCCTCGTCGACCTGGTGTAGTTGGTTTATAAAATTTTATTCCCATATCTCATCTCCATCTTTTATTTTAAACTATTAAATGCCTCTATACTCTGTCCTTCTTTTAATTCTACTATTGCTTTTTTTCTATCATTTAATTTTCCTTCTATTCTTCTGAAATTCTTTATTTTTCCTTTTATATTTATTACATTCACTTTTGTTACATTTACATTAAATAATTTTTCTATTGCTGTTTTTATTTCTTTTTTATTTACTTTTGGATCTACATAAAAAGAATACTTATTTTCTTTACTTACTAAATTCAAACTCTTTTCATTTATTATTGGCTTAATAATTATTTTATGATAAATACTCATTTCAATTTCTCCTCTATCTTTGATACTAAATCTTTTTTTATTACTATTGTATCGGCTTTTACAATATCATATATATTTATATTATTTACATTTATTACTTTCGTTGTTGGAATATTTCTTATTGATTTTTTTAATATTTCATCTTCTTTGCTGATTATAAATAATATTTTTTTATTCAAATTCATTTTATTTAAAAAATTTTGAATTACTTTTGTTTTTGGTGTTTCAAGATTTATCTCATCAATAATTATTATTTTATTTTCTTTGCATTTATTTGTTAATCCTGATTTTAATGCAATTCTTTTTTTCTTCTTTGTAAATTTATATGTATAATCTCGTGGCTTTGGTCCAAATGTTATTCCTCCACCTATCCATAAAGGGCTTTTTCGCGTGCCTGCTCTTGCTCGACCTGTCCCTTTCTGACGCCACGGTTTTTTACTACTACCTACTATTTCTGCTCTGGTTTTTGTCGATGCTGTGCCTAATCTTTTATTCCTTAAATATGCTACTATTCCTTCATATATACAATTTGTATTTATTTCACTATTAAATACTTCATCATTTAATTCATATTCACCTAATTTCTCGCCATTTAAATTATATATTCCTGCAATTGCCATTTTACTGCTCCTTAATCTTTAGTTTTTATTTTCTTTACTGCTTTCTTAACTAATACATAAGAACCTTTTTTACCTGGAACTGCACCTTTAACTAATAATAATGAATTATTGTTATCTATTTTAACTATTAATAAATTTTGCATTGTTACTGTATTGCCACCCATTCTTCCTGGAAATCTTTTACCTGGAAATACTCTCGCTGGAAATGTATATTGTCCAATAGAACCTAATTCGCGATGAAATTTTGAACCGTGTGCCATTGCGCCGCCGCCAAAGCCATGTCTTTTTACTACACCTTGAAAACCTTTTCCTTTTGTTGTGCCTGTTATATCTACATATTCATTTTCCTTAAATACATCACTTATTGTGATTTTATCACCTGGTTTTAATACTTTATATTTATCTTCACTAAATTGAAATTCTCTTTCTATTCGCAATGGCGTAATATTTAATTTCTTATATACTCCTTTTTTTGGTTTATTTACTTTATTTTCTTTTACTTCATCATAACCTATTTTTATTGCATTATATCCATCTGTATCTTTTGACTTCTTCTGTAAAACATAACACGGTCCTAATTGAATAACTGTAACTGGAATACAGGTTCCATCTTCATTAAATACCTGTGTCATACCAATCTTTTTTCCTATCAATCCATCCATAATTAATCTCTTCCATCCTTTTTATAATTTTTTTCTAATTTTATTAGTCAGGCAATTTTAATTCTATATCTACTCCACCTGGTAGTTTCAAATCATTTAATTTTCTTATTGTATCATTTGATGGTTCAAATACTATATCTATAAGTCTTTTATGCGTTCTAATTTCAAATTGTTCTCTACTCTTTTTATTTACATGTGGTGAACGTAAAATTGTATATCTCTTTATTTTTGTAGGAAAAGGAACAGGTCCTATTATTTTAGCACCTAATTCCTTTACTGCTTCTATTATATTCTTTATTGATTTATCAATTAACCTATGGTCAAAAGAACGCAATATTATTCTTATTTTCTGATAATCATCTGGCATATTTTTTCTCCCTTGTTATTCTATAATTTCTGTAACCACTCCTGCGCCAACTGTTCTTCCGCCTTCGCGTATTGCAAATCTTTGCTGTTTTTCCATTGCTATTGGTTGTATTAATTTTATTTCTAAATTTGCATTATCACCTGGCATTACCATTTCTACTCCTTCTGATAATTTTACTTCGCCTGTCACATCGGTTGTTCTGAAATAAAATTGTGGTCTATAGCCAGTGAAAAATGCTGTATGTCTGCCACCTTCTTCTTTCTTTAACACATATACTTCTGCTTTAAAATGTGTGTGTGGTGTGATTGAACCTGGTTTTGCTATTACCATTCCTCGTTCTACTTCTTCTTTCTTTACTCCTCTTAATAATGCTCCTATATTATCACCTGCTACTGCTTCATCTAATGTCTTTCTAAACATCTCTAATCCTGTGCATACTGTCTTTAAACTTTCTTTTCTTAAACCTACTATTTCAACTTCTTCACCGACTTTTATTTTGCCACGCTCTACTCTACCAGTTGCTACTGTTCCGCGTCCCTGTATTGTAAATACATCTTCTACACTTATTAAAAATGGTTTGTCTATCTCGCGCTCTGGTATTGGGATATATTCATCTATTGCTTTGATTAAATCAAATATACATTTTGCATCTTCATGGTCTGGGGATGATGCATTTAATGCTTTCCATGCTGATCCTCTTACTATTGGTGTTTCATCACCTGGAAATTCATATTTATTTAATAATTCTCGAACTTCCATTTCAACTAAATCAATTAACTCTGGATCATCTACTACATCGCATTTGTTTAAAAATACTACAATTTTTGGCACTCCGACTTGTCTTGCTAATAAGATATGCTCTCTTGTCTGTGGCATTGGTCCATCTGCTGCTGATACAACCAGTATTGCTCCATCCATTTGTGCTGCTCCAGTTATCATATTCTTCACATAATCTGCGTGCCCAGGACAATCAACATGCGCATAATGTCTTGTTTCTGATTGATATTCTACATGGGCTGTTGACACTGTCAATATCTTTGTTGCATCTCTTCTAAAATTTTTTGCATCTGCTTTTGCTACTTCATCATATGAAACAAATTGTGATAATCCTTTTGCTGCTAATACTTTTGTTATTGCACTTGTTAATGTTGTCTTCCCGTGATCAACATGTCCAATTGTTCCAATATTAACATGCGGTTTCGACCTATCAAATTTTTCTTTTGCCATTTTTTATCAACCCCTTTTTATAAAATTCTTTTTAAAACTTTTCATTTTATGCTACGCCTCTTATTTTATATATTATCGTTTTTGCTATATTTTCACTTATTTCATTATATGAGTGATATTGCATTGTATATATTGCTCTGCCCTGTGTTAAACTTCTTAATGTTGTTGCATAGCCAAACATTTCTGATAATGGAACTAATGCTTCTATATGATTTTTTACACCACTTTTTATTAAATTCTGTATGGTCCCACGGCGACTATTTATATCACTTATTACTTCGCCTATATATTCTTCTGGAACTATTATATCTACTCTCATTATTGGTTCAAGTAAATATGGACTTGCTTTATTACAAGCTTCTTGAAAAGCACTTACTGCTGCCATTCTATATGCTATTTCATTTGAATCTTCTTGAAATGAACCGCCAATTATTCGAACTTTTATATTTATTACTGGATAACCAACAAGCACCCCACTTTCAAGTGAACTTCTTATACTCTCTTCTACACAATTAATATATCTGCGTGGTATTACATCTTCTGATGTTTTATTTTCAAATATATAATATTTATCACACGGTTCTACTTCAAGTATTATATGTCCATATATATTCTTATTTCCTAATTGTTTCATTATTTTTGCTTCAGCGCTTGCTCGTTCTTTTATTGATTCTTTATATGCTACCTGTGGTTTTCCTACATTTGGCGTTACATTGAATTCCCTTTTTAATCTATCTATTATTATATCTAAATGTAATTCGCCCATACCCGATATTACCATTTGGCCTGTTGTTTCATCTACTTTCATTTTAAATGTCGGATCTTCTTCTGTTAATTTATTTAATGATATATTTAATTTATCAAAATCAATCTTTGAGCGGGGTTCGATTGCTATTGATACTACTGGTTGTGCAAATTGTAAATTCTCTAATATTATTTTTCGCTTTTCTGAACATAATGTTTCGCCTGTTATAGTTTTATTTAATCCTACTATTGCGCCTATATTGCCTGCTGTTAATTCCTCTATCTGATTCTTTTTATTTGAATGCATTTCTAATATATTATTTACACGCTCGCGAATACTTTTATTCGAATTATATATTACCTGTCCTTTTTCTATTTTCCCTGAATATACTCGCACATACACTAATCTACCTGAATATGGGTCATTTGCTACTTTAAATGCTAATGCTACTAATGGCTCTTTTTCATCTGCTTTACTTGTTATTATTTTATTTGTATCATCTGCTGCATAGCCCTTTACTTCGCCAATATCTATTGGTGATGGTAAATATTCAACTATTCCATCTAATAATTTTTGCACACCTTTATTTTTTAATGCGCTACCACAAAATACTGGTACACCTTTATTTCCTAATGTTATTCTTCGTATTGCTTCTTTTATTTCTTCTTCTTTTATTTCTTCACTATGAACATATTTCTCCATTATTTTTTCATCTAATTCTGAAACTGTTTCAATTAATTTGCTATGATATTTACTTGCAAGTTCTTTTAATTCTTCTGGTATTTCATGCTCATTATAATTTATTCCATAATTTTCTTCTTCCCATATATATGCCTTCATTTTTATTAAATCAACTACTCCACAAAATGTATCTTCAATACCAATTGGTAATTGCATTACTATTGGAATTGCTCCTAATTTTTCCTTTATTTCTTTTATTACATTAAAATAATTTGCTCCTAATCTATCAAGTTTATTTACAAATGCTAATCTTGGAACTTTATATTTATTTGCCTGATGCCAGACTGTTTCACTTTGAGGTTCTACTCCACCTACGCCACAAAAAACTGCAATCGCACCATCAAGCACTCGCAAACTTCTTTCTACTTCTGCTGTAAAATCTACATGACCGGGAGTATCAATTATATTTATTCTTTTTTCTAACCAAAAACATGTTGTTGCTGCTGATGTTATTGTTATTCCGCGTTCTTGTTCCTGTATCATCCAATCCATTGTCGCTGTGCCTTCATCCACTTCTCCTATTTTATAGTTCTTACCTGTATAATATAGTATTCTTTCGGTTAATGTTGTTTTACCTGCATCAATATGCGCCATTATGCCTATGTTTCTTATATCACTAATTAAAAAATTCATAACTTTCTTCTTTTTAAATTTTGTTTTATTTATTACATTTTAGAAAGGCTCTTTAATCGAAGTATTTATATTGTGAATCTTTTTTCACACCATAAATACTTCGACTATTGCCTCTCCTTTAATAATAAAACTTTTATCATTTTTTATTTAAACTTTTTTTATTCTAAAAACAATACACACTTTTACCATTTATAATGAGCAAATGCTCTATTTGATTCTGCCATCTTCTGAACATCTTCTCGTTTCTTTATTCCTGCACCTGTATTATTATATGCTGCTATTATCTCTTTTGCCAATTTTGTTGGAAAACCTTTTTCACTTCTTTGCTTTGCAAATGAATGCAACCATCTAAATGCTAACATCTGTTTTCTATCAGGTGGAACTTCTACTGGCACCTGATATGTTGCACCACCTACTCTTCTTGGTCTAACTTCTAATTCTGGTTTTAAATTTTCTATTGCTTTATTAAATACTTCTAATGGATTTTGTTTTAATTCTTTTTCTACTAAATCAAATGCTTTATATACTATCTGTTGCGCTCGACTTTTTTTCCCGCGTTCCATTACTATATTTATAAATTTACTTAATACTTTATCATTATATTTTGAATCTGGTTTTACTTCTCTTTTTATGTTTCTTAATATTTTTTTTCTTGGCATTTTTCTTTCATCCTCATTCTTTTGGTTTTTTTGCTCCGTATTTAGAGCGTCCCTGTTTTCGTTTTTCTACTCCTGTTGTATCATAACTTCCTCTTATTATATGATATCTTATTCCTGGTAAATCTTTTACTCTTCCTCCGCGTATTAATACTATTGAATGCTCCTGTAAATTATGTCCCTCGCCTGGTATATATGCTGTTACCTCCTCGCCATTTGTTAATCTTACTCTTGCTACTTTTCTTAATGCTGAATTTGGTTTCTTCGGTGTCGTTGTATATACTCTTAAACAAACTCCTCTTTTTTGGGGACATCTTCCTAATGCTTTTGTCATATATCTTTTTTTCTTTTCTTGTCTGCCTTTCTTTATCAATTGATTAATTGTTGGCAAATAAATCACTCCTTTATACTATTTATAATTCATTATAAAAATTGAAAAAAAATTTATATATTAATTTTTTTCTTTTGTCAAGAAAAATTTTATTTTTTTTTAATTTTTTTTTATTCATTCTGTGAAACCTTTTTTTCGAGAAAATCGCGAACACTTTTTGCCAATTGCTGTTCTTCTTTTCCTTCTTCTAAATCTAACAATAAATTATTTACTTTTTTCACTATATCATCAACTGTATGGATTTGTTCTCGATATATTTTTAATCCTGTTCCTGCTGTTATTAAATGTCCTATTATTACATTTTCTTTTAAGCCTTTTAATTCATCCTTTTTACCTTGTATTGATGCTGCTGTTAATACTTTTCTTGTATCCTGAAATGACGCTGCTGATATAAAACTTTCTGTTCCAATAGATGCTTTTGTTATTCCTAATAATACTGGTGAAAATTTTGCCGGTTTTTTTCGTTCTTCTACCATCTTTAAATTATATTCCATTAATTCCATCTTATTCACTAATGAATTTAACTGATATGGTGTATCACCACTATCTTCTATTTTTACTTTCTTTAACATCTGTCTTATGATTATTTCAAAATGTTTATCATTTATTTTTACGCCCTGATGTCTATATACTTCCTGTATATTTTTTATCATAAATTCTGCTAATTCTATTTCACCTTTTATTTTTAATACATCGTGTGGATTTATCGTTCCTTCTATTAATGGATCTCCTGCTTTTACTTCATCGCCATCATGAACAAGTAAATATCTACCAAATGGAACTTTATATTCTTTTGCATCAGTTTCTTTTCCTATTTTACCTTGTTTGTCTATTGGTATTACTTTTATTCTACGAACATTCTCATTTCCCTCTCTTTTTAATATTTTAACTATTCCATCTATTTCTGTTACTATTGCACGTTCTCTTTTCTTTATTCTTGCTTCAAATAATTCTTCTACTTTTGGTAAACCACCAGTTATATCTTTTGTCTTACTTAATTCTGATGGTATTTTTGCAAGTGTTTCGCCTGCTTGAACTTCTGCGTTTTCATTTATTACTAAATATGCACCATAAGGTATATCATATTCCATCACTGTTTTGCCTGTTACTAATATTCTTGGATGTAACTTTCTTTCCTTATCTTCTACTATTTTCTTTATTATCATTCCAGTTATTTCATCGTGTTCTTCTTTTAATGTTCTATCGATTACTATATCTACAAATTTTACTATACCTGTATTTTCTGTAATTATTAAATTATTATATGTATCGAATTCTGCTATAAGTGTATTTGGTTCGAGTATATCTCCTTCTTCTACTTTTATTTTCGCACCAACTTTTAATTGTATTTCTTGTTCATCGCCTAATATATATATTTTGCTACCCATCTTATTTTCCTCTAACTTTGATTTTATTATTCCTGTTGCTGGTGCGTTTATATACTTCTCACCGCTTTTCGCTATTTTATCACCTTTATTTACCCACATATTATCTGGTATTATTATCTTATATTCTTTTGGTATTACCATATCTTTTAATACTCGCCGCACTATTATATTTGCCTGTCTTAATGATATTATTTCATCATTTAATTTTACTACTTTTTTTGGTATCTCCTGAATTAGTACTGGATATGGTAATCTTGTATCTTTGATTCCACCAGCAGATGCTATTCCACCATAGTGAAATGTTCGCATTGTTAATTGTGTTCCTGGTTCACCTATTGATTGTGCTGCTATTATTCCAACTGCTTCTCCGACCTTTACTATTTTGCCTGTTGCTAAATTTCTTCCATAACATTTTGCACATATCCCTTCTTTTGCTTCACAGGTTAGCACTGTCCTGATTTTTAATTTTTCAAATCCTGCTTTTACTATCTTATCTGCTATTTCTTCTGTTATTTCTTGATTTGCTTCTATTATTATTTCTCCTGTTATTGGATGTATTACATCATCTAATGTTACTCTTCCTATTATCCTATCAATAAATGGCACTATTACATTTTCGCCCTCTTTTAATGCCTTTATACTAACTCCATTCATTGTCCCGCAATCCTCTGTTCGTATTACTACATCCTGTGCAACATCAACTAATCTTCTTGTTAAATATCCTGCTGTTGCTGTTTTTAATGCTGTATCTGCGAGCCCCTTTCTTGCACCATGTGTTGAAATAAAATATTCGAGCACTGTCAATCCTTCTTTAAAACTTGCTTTTATTGGCAATTCTATTATTTCGCCTGATGGTTTTGCCATTAATCCTCGCATTCCTATAAGTTGTCGAACTTGCTGGTCTGACCCACGTGCTCCTGAAAAAACCATCAATGCTATTGGATTATTTCCTTGCTCTCGTTCTTTTAAATCATTTCTTATTAGTATTGATATTTCATCTACTGCGCGTTGCCATAAATCAATTACTTTATTATACATCTCTTCTTCGGTTATATAGCCTTTCATTCTTTGATCTTTTATTTTTTCCACTTCTTTTTCTGTTTTATTTATTATTTCATATTTTGCTTTTGATACTTTTAAATCGCCTATACCTATTGAACAACCGAGTTTTGTTGCTGCTTTAAAGCCTATCATTTTTATACTATCTAAAAATTTTATTGTAATATAAGCTCCGTATTTTCTATAACAATCATCTACTATTCGCTCTATATTTCTCTTACTTATCTCTTCATTTATAAATTCTATTTCTTCTGGTATAACATCATTTAATAATACTCTTCCTACTGTTGTCTCAATTCTCTTCTCTTCATTTTTCTTTTTAATTTTTACTATTATATTTTGATGTATATCGACTTTATTTTCGTTATATGCTAATATCACTTCTGCTGCATTTGCATAATATTTTTTTGGTTTTTCTTGAACTGGTATTTCTCTTGTTAAATAATAAAGTCCTAATATTATGTCCTGCGTCGGTGTTACTAATGGTCTCCCATTTGCCGGTGATAATATATTATTTGTTGATAACATCAACATCTTAGCTTCTATCTGTGCTAATTTTGATAATGGGATATGCACTGCCATCTGGTCTCCATCAAAATCTGCATTAAATGCTGTGCACACTAATGGATGTAATCTTATTGCTTTTCCTTCTATTAATATTGGTTCAAATGCCTGTATTCCTAATCTGTGTAATGTTGGTGCGCGATTCAATAATACTGGATGATTCTGTATCACTTCATCCAATACATCCCATACTTCTGGTGATGCTTTATCAACAAGTTTTTTTGCGCCATTTATATTATTTACTATTTTCTTTTCAACTAATTTATTCATTATAAATGGCTTAAATAATTCAAGTGCCATTATCTTTGGTAGACCACATTGATTCATCCTTAAATCAGGTCCTATTACTATTACAGACCGACCAGAATAATCAACTCGCTTGCCTAACAAATTCTGTCTAAATCTACCTTGTTTACCTTTTAACATATCTGCTAATGATTTTAATGGTCTTCCACCAGCGCCTGTTACTGGTTTGCCTCGTCGTCCATTATCAAATAATGCATCTACTGCTTCCTGTAACATTCGCTTCTCGTTTCTTATTATTATATCTGGCGCATTTAATTCTATTAATCGTTTTAATCTATTATTCCGATTTATTATCCTTCTGTATAAATCATTTATATCTGAAGTTGCAAATCTTCCACCTTCTAATTGAACCATTGGTCTTAAATCTGGTGGTATCACTGGTATTACATCTAGTATCATCCATTCAGGACGATTATCTGACGCTAAAAAAGAACCAATTAAATCTAATCTTACTGCTAACTTCTTCTTTTCTTGTTTTGATTTTGTTTTTGTAAATTTTTCTCGTAATTCTTCATATAATTCTTTTAAATTTATTTTTTGTAATAATTTTTTTATTGCTGCTGCACCCATATCTGCTTCAAATAAATCGCCAAATTTTTCAAGGCAATCTCTATATTCTTCTTCGGTTAATACCTGTCTTTCTTCAATTTCTGTTTTATCTGGTTTTTTACTTTCTGTTACTATATATCTCTTATAGTATAATACATCATCCAATGCATCCATTCTTAAATTTAATAATACTGCTATTGGTGATGGTGTACCTTTATAAAACCATATATGTGATACTGGTGTAACTAATTCTATATGTCCCATTCTTTCACGGCGAACCTTCGAATGTGTTACTTCCACTCCACATTTTTCACATTTAATTCCTTGATATTTTATTGTCTTGTATTTTCCACAATAACATTCCCAATCTTTTGTTGGTCCAAATATTCTTTCACAAAATAATGAACCTGTTTCTGGTTTAAATGTTCGATAATTTATTGTTTCTGGTTTTTTTACTTCACCATACGAACGCTCTCTTATATATTCAGGTGACGCTAATTCTATTTGAATTGCTGAAAATTCTAAAAAATTTTCCAAGGTTTTACACCTCTCTTTTTCTTTTATTTTTTATATTAACATTAATGGTTCTTCTTTGCTCAATTTACTTATTTTTAATACATTGAAACTTTCATGACGACGCTTTGCCATCTCTTTTAAATTTATTAATTTCTTTTCACTATCAAAAATATTTATTCTTAATGCTAATCCTTCAAGTTCGTGAACTAAAACATTAAATGATTCGGGGATGCCTGCTGGAATTGATTCTATACCTTTTACAATTGATTCATATATTTTTGCTCTACCAAAAACATCATCACTTTTCACTGTTAACATTTCCTGTAAAATATATGCTGCACCATATGCTTCTAATGCCCATACTTCCATTTCGCCTAATCGCTGACCTCCAAATTGTGCTTTTCCACCAAGTGGTTGTTGTGTTACTAATGAATATGGTCCTGTCGAACGTGCATGTATTTTTTCATCTGCTAAATGATTTAATTTCATTAAATACATTACTCCAACTGTAACTTTTTGTTTGAACTTTTCGCCTGTCTTGCCATCATATAAATCAACTTTACCATCTTCTGGTATTCCTGCTTTTCGTAATTCTTCTTTTATTTCCTCTTCTGTCGCTCCATCAAACACTGGTGTTTCATATTGTGTATTTAATTTTAAACCAGCCCAACCTAAATGTGTTTCAAATATCTGACCGATATTCATTCTTGATGGAACGCCTAATGGATTTAATATTATATCGACAGGTGTTCCATCTTCTAAAAAGGGCATATCTTCCACTGGAACTACTTTTGAAATTATTCCTTTATTTCCATGACGGCCTGCCATTTTATCGCCTTCTTTTATTTTACGCTTTGTTGCTACATATACTTTTACTAATTTTTTTACTCCAGGTGGTAAGACATCTTTATTTTCTCTGCTATACACTTTTACATCTATTACTACACCTTCACAACCATGTTTTAATCTTAATGATGTATCCTTTACATCTCGTGCTTTCTCACCAAATATTGATTGTAATAATTTCTGCTCCGGTGTTACTTCTGATGAACTCTTTGGTGTTACCTTTCCTACAAGTATGTCACCTGCTTTCACTTCTGTTCCAATTTTTACTATTCCATTTTCATCTAATTTTGACAATATTTCTTCACTTACATTAAATATTTCATTTGTAATTATTTCTTCACCTAATTTTGTGTCTCGTGCTGCTGCCTCAAATTTTTCTATATGTATTGATGTAAATACATCATTTGCTACTAGTCGTTCACTTATTATTATTGCATCTTCAAAATTATATCCTTCCCAAGGCATAAACGCTACTAATATATTTCGTCCTAATGCTAATTTCCCATTTTTTATACCTGGTCCATCTGCTATTATCTGCCCTTCTTTGACTTTATCTCCTAATCTTACTATTGGTTTTTGTGTTATACAGGTGAACTGATTTGAACGTTTATATTTCAATAATTTATATTTATCTATTTTCTTCTGTCCCTTTTTACCTATACGTTTTCCTGTTTCATCAAACTCATCTTCATTATAAACTTTTCCCGTATCTATCCATATCTCGTTACCATCTACTTTTACTACTTCACCTTTATTTTTTGCTTTTATACATAATCCACTATCTTCTCCTACTTTTGCTTCCATTCCTGTTAATACTATTGGTTCTTCTGGTACCATTAATGGCACTGCTTGGCGTTGCATATTTGAACCCATTAATGCGCGGTTCGCATCATCATTTTCTAAAAATGGTATTAATGATGTTGATACACTTATTAATTGTTTTGGTGAAACATCCATATAATCAATCATCTTATTTTCTACTGTATCAAAATCTCCTTTATATCTTACTGGCACATATTTATTTATAAATTTATTTTTATCATCAAGTGGGGCATTTGCTTGTGCTATCCTTTTTGACCGTTCTGTAAATGCATCAAGATATTCTATTTTATCTGTTACTACTCCATTTTCTACTTTTCGATATGGTGTTACTATAAAACCAAGTTCATTTATTTTGGCATACGAAGTTAATGATACGATTAATCCGATATTTGGACCTTCTGGCGTTTCTATTGGACATACTCGACCATAATGTGATGAATGAACATCGCGAACTTCAAAGCCAGCACGTTCTCTTGATAATCCACCAGGTCCTAATGCTGATAGTCTTCTTTTATGTGTCATCTCAGCTAATGGATTTGTCTGCTCTAAAAATTGTGATAATGGACTTGTACAGAAAAATTCTCGTAATGATGATGCTAATGGTTTTACATTAATTAATGAATGGGGGGTTACTTCTTCTGTTGATTGTAAATTCATTCGTTCTTTTATTATCTTCTCCATTCTCGTTATGCCTATCTTAAATTGATTCTGTATTAATTCTCCTACTAATCTTATTCTTCTATTTCCTAAATTGTCTATATCATCTTTCTCGCCTTTTCCATATCTTAAATTTATTAAATAATTTATTGTATTTATTACATCTTCTACTCTTAATACTCTATATTCTGTATCAACATTTTCTTCGAATTTCTGATTAATCTTAAATCTTCCTACTTTACTAAAATCATATCTTTTCCTGTTAAAAAAATTATTATGAATTTCTTCCTGTGCTCCTTCTATTGTAAATGGATTACCAGGTCTTAAATTCTCATATATGAATTTTAATGCTTCCTGAAATGTTAAATAGTTCTCTTTTTCTAATGTGTTTAATATTATTGCAGAAAAATCGCTGTCCTCCTCTATTATTTTTATCTCTTTTTTCCCTGTTTCCATTATCTTGTCATATATTGCTGTATTTATTCTTTTTCCTGCTGGAAATAATATTTCACCTGTTTCATCATCTATTAAATCATCATATAAATATTTATTTAATAATTCTTCTTTTTTAATTGAAACTGTTTTTGGTTTATAAAATAATTTTACTATATCATTATTTTTTGGATAATTTAATACTTTTAAAAATAATGTTGCTGGAAATTTTTTCCGCTTATCTATTCGTAGATATAATATATCATTATTATCAATTTCAAATTGTAACCATGACCCATACATTGGGATTATCTTACCTATATATGTTATTTTTGGTTCTTCTTCTATATCAAAAAATATTCCGGGTGAACGCTGAAATTGATTTACTATTGCACGCTCTGAACCATTTACTACAAATGTCCCTCGTTCCGTCATATATGGTAACTCGCCTAAAAATACATTTTCTTCTATTATTCTACTTATTTTTCCATCTTCTTTTTTTACTATTAATCTTACTCTTATATTTATCGTTACTGCATATGTTCTTCCTCGCTCTAAACATTCAAATTCATCATATACTGGTTCGTTTATTTCATAATCTTTATATTCCATTATCATTCGTTTATTATAATCTTCGATTGGAAATATTTCTCTTAATACTTCTTCCAATCCTTTTATCACTCTTTTGTTAGGATCAACTTTTTCTTGTAAAAATTCTTTAAATGAATTTAATTGAATCTCTAATAAAAAAGGGACTTCAAGTATATTTGGTAATTTTGAAAAACTTTTATATTTTATTTTCTCTATTCTATTCATTATTTTTTTAGCCCCCTTGTTTTTTTTATAAAGGCACAATATTTTTCATATTGTGCCTTTTATTTTTTTATTTAATTTCTATTTCTGCGCCGGCTGCTTCTAATTTCTTCTTAATATCTTCTGCTTCTGCTTTTGGTATTCCTGCTTTTATACTTGTCGGAGCTGCTTCTACTTTGTCCTTTGCTTCTTTCAATCCTAAATTGGTTATTGCTCTTAATTCTTTTATTATGTTTATCTTCTTATCTGCTGGAAAACTCTTTAATATTACTTCAAATTCTGTCTTCTCTTCTGCTGCTGGTGCCGCACCGCCTCCTACTGCTCCTGCTACTGCACCTGCAAATGCTACTGGTGCTGCCGCACTTACTCCAAATTTCTCTTCGATTGCTTTTACTAAATCTGATAATTCCAATACTGTCATTTCTTCAATTGCACTTAATATTTCTTCCTTTGTTAATTTTGCCATTTTCTTTTACCTCCTCATTTATTTACTCTCTTTTTTTTCTTTTATTGCATTTAATACATTTACTAAATTTCTTATATTTCCTGCTAATGCATTTACTAATTTATTCATTGGCCCATTTAACGCTCTCGCTAACATACTTAACAATTCATTTTTCTCTGGTAAATCTGCTATTTGTAATATTTCCGCACTTGAATAAAATCTGCCTTCTATTATACCACATCTGATTTTAAATAATTCATTCTCTTTTGTATATGACTTCAATTCCTTCAATGGTGCAATTGTTTCTTCTTTACTTATTAAATATAATGTCGGTTCCTGTAAATACTCATAAATCTTTTTATCTGTATTATTTTCTTCTAATACTATTTTCATTAATCTATTGCGGATTACTCTTATTACTGATTTGGTTTTGCGAATTCTACTTCTTAATATATTCATATCATTACTCTTTATCCCTCTATAATCATTTAACACTAAACATTTGCTGTCTTTCACTAATTCTCGCAATTTTACTACCTCTTCTATATTCTTTCTATTTGGCATATATTCTTTCCCTGCCTTTAAATCTTACAAATATTTTTTCCTCTTTTTATTTTCTGCCCAGACATTTTTCCCTCTGGCATCTGAGGTTTTTATTTTTATAAACTCCAGACCTCACTCATCTGAAGTTTTATTCCTGGACTCATTGTCGAACTTATACTTACTTCTTTTATATATTGAAATTTACTTGCTATCGTTGTTGGCTTTGCATTTATTACTGCTTTTAATAATGCTATCAAATTCTTTTCTAAATCTTCTTTACTAAAACTTGCTTTTCCAAAATATGTTTTTATTACTCCATATTTATCTACTTTAAATTCTATTTGACCACTCTTTAATTTCTTTATTGCTTCTGCTACTTCAAATGTTACTGTCCCTAATTTCGGATTAGGCATTAATCCTTTTGGTCCTAATATTTTTCCTAATTTACTTACCACTTTCATTACATCTGGTGTCGCTACTATTGCATCAAACTCAAACCATCCCTGCTGTATCTTTTCTATATAATCATTCAAACCTACATAATCTGCTCCTCCTGCTTGTGCTTCCTTTTCTTTATCGCCTTGAGCAAAAACTAATACTCGCACCTCGCGTCCTGTGCCTGCTGGTAATACTACTGTCCCTCGAACATTCTCCTCTGCCTTTTTTGGATTTATTCCCAATATTATTGATGCATCTATTGTTTCATTAAACTTTGCTGTTGCTAATTTCTTTACTATCTCTATTGCATCTTTTATTGTATATTCCTTACTCTTATCATATAATTTTAATAACTCATTATATCTTTTGCTGTGTTTCTTCATTTATTTCACCATTCCTTTTTTCTTTATTTTACTATTACTCCCATATTTCTTGCTGTCCCTTCTATTATTCGCATTGCTGCTTCTTCATCTTCTGTATTTAAATCTTTCAGTTTCATTTTTGCGATTTCTCGTAATTGTTCCTTTGTTATTGTCCCTACTTTTTCTTTTAGTGGATTTGATGAACCTTTTATTATACCTATTGTTTTCTTTATTAATACCGATGCAGGTGGTGTCTTTAATTCAAATGTAAATGTTTTATCCTGATATACTGTTATTATTACTGGTATTATTAACCCCTGCTCCATTTTCGATGTCTGGGCATTAAATTGCTTACAAAATTCCATTATATTTACTCCTGCTTGACCTAATGCCGGACCTACTGGTGGTGCTGGATTTGCCTGTCCTGCTGGTATCTGTAATTTTATTATATTTGTTATCTTCTTCCCTTTTTTTGCTGCTGCCATTTATTTTCCTCCTTACCTTTTTTATTATTTCTCTTTTTCTATCTGTTCAAATGTTAATTCTATTAATGTATTTCGACCAAATATTTCTACTAACGCTTTTACTCTTCCTCGTTCTTCATCTACTTCCTGTATTATTGCTGAATATTCTGTAAATGGTCCTGCTTTTATTATTACTACCTCATTTACTTCATAACTTGCTTCTGGTTTTTCTGGTCTTGTTATTGACTTTTGTAATATTGCCTTTACTTCGTGTTTTGGTAATGGTAATAATTCTTTTCCTGTATTTATAAAATTTGTTACTCCATTTATTGACCTTATCTCGTATAACACTCGTTCATCTACATACAATTTCTTTTGTCCTTTTACCATTCGTTCTTCTGTCTCTAATTGTATTAATACATATCCCGGAAATACTTTTCTTTTTATCTCCCGTCGATAGCCATTCTTTATTTCTATTACATTTTCTGTTGGTATTATTATTTTCCCTATCTTGTCTTTTAATCCTTTTTTTTCTAATCGCATTTCTATATTATCTTTTACTTTTTGTTCCTGACCTGAATATGTATGTATTACGAACCATTCCTTTTTACTATCCTTTTCAAATAGTTCTTCTAAAAATAAATCATCTGCTTCTTTTTCTTCTTTTTTAACTTCTACTTTTTCTTCTTTTGATTGCCTTTCTGCTTTCTTTTGAAATTTTTCAAATAATTGTTTTAAATCAATTTCCTGCGCCATTTTTTGCCACCTAATTTTTACTTCATAAATTTTATTAAATAATTTAATATCTGCGTAAATATTGCATCAACAAATCCTACATAAAACGCTGATACTCCTATCGCTATTAATACTGCTATCGTCGAACCTATGATTTCATCTTTGTCTGGCCATTCTACATTACCTTTTTTTGGATGTATCTCCATCCACACTTCTTTTAAAAAACTTATTAACTTCTTTATTTTTTCTTTCATAATTTTTCTCTGGCAGGTCTGGAGGGACTTGAACCCACAGCCCCCGGTTTTGGAGACCGGTGCTCTGCCAATTGAGCTACAGACCTTTTTTATTTTGTTTCCTTATGAATTGTATGTTTTCTTTCTTTTTTACAATATTTCTTTAATTCTAATCTATCTTTATGTACTTTTTTATTTTTATATACACTATAATTCCTTGATTTACATTCTGTGCATTCTAATATCACTGGTACTGTATTTTTCTTTCTTTCAGCCACTTATTTTTTGCCTCCATTTTCTTCTTTTATATAGTTTTTCTACTTTAAAAAATATTAAAAAAATATTTATATTATATTTTTATTTTTTTGTCAAGATTTTTTTTAACTTTTTTTTAGAATTTTTTTTACTTACTTTTATTTAATAATTTTTAAAAAATCATTAAATACTTTGCCACATATATAGCCACCATCAACCATTTGTTTTATTATTTTATATGCTTCTTCTTTTGACAAACCTTTCCTGTATGGTCTATCTTCTGTTAATGCTTGATATATATCACATATTGCTATTATTTTTGAATTTAAATCTAAATTTTCAACGTTTAAACATTCTGGATATCCTTTACCATTTAATTTTTCATGATGATTTGCTGCCCATTTTGCTATTTTTTTAAAACCTTCTATTTTTTCTAATAATAATTTCGTGTAATATGTATGTTGTTTTATCTCATAAAATTCTATATTATTTAAACTATCAGGTTTATCAAGTATTTCATTTGGAACATATAATTTTCCTAAATCATGTAAATATGCTGCTATTATCATTTGTTCTTTTTCGTCTTCTTGATATTTATAATATTCACACATCATTTCTACTAATTTCACTACCCCTTTTGTATGATTATATGTAAATCTTGATTTGCTATCAATTATATCAACAAAAATACTGCATAATTCTCTTATTTGCTTCCAACTTAAATCATATTCAATTTTTGGTGCTATTCGATTTAATACTAATTCTTTGTTATAAAATTTTAAATCACACCAAAATCTTTCACAATTGTATCTATTTAATAATGCTTCACATATTTCAGGATGAAATATTTTTCCTTTATTTTCTTCTATATAATTTTTTACTGAACTTCTTTCTGTAGGTTTCAATCTTTCTAAATCAAAATTAAAATCTAAATTATCTGCAAATGAAATTATTAATGATAAAAATGGAATCTCTTCTTTTTTCTTTTTAAATAAACCACTTCCATCATAATTTTCATGATGATATAAAATTACATTTTTTCTTTTTTTTCTTAATAATAAATTCTTTATATTTTTCTCACCTATTTTACAATGCTCTGGTAATAATTCAAAATTTGTTTTATGATATTTTATTGCACTCATTGTCACGCCATTATCATGTAATAATGCTAATGCAAATAAATCTTCTACATCTTCTGCATCTAATTTAAGGTCTTTTGCTATTACTAATGATATATACGCTACTCTTCGTGAATGATTTAAATTTACTTTAAAATAATCTATTTCTGCTAAATCAATTGCATAAGAAATTGATTCTAAAAATTGTGTATAATTAAATTTCATATTTTTAATACCTTATATTTAATGTTATTTTTATATTTGAATATTTATAATCATCAAAATCATTTAAATAATAATCATATTCAATGTTACTTGATAATCGCTTATTAAAAATAACTGATGTTCCAGTTGTTATTGAAAAATTATAATATGATTTGCTTTTATTTTCTAATGAATAATTAATAACAGAACCACTCGCCAGCCACTGTTCATACTTATAATTTATATATGCTATATTTGCTCCTATTATTAAATCTAATTTAGGATATTTGCTTTTTATATTGTGATAATATTTTACTCCTATTGGTATATTTAATACTTTTATTTTTGAATTTAATGGCCCATAATTTGGTGTTACAGAACTATCATATAATACTGATATATTGTATGTACCATCAGAATATGATGCACCGAGTGAAAAAAATAATTCAAACTTTTCTAATAGTGAATATTCTGCTTCTATACCTATATACGGTGCATCATTTATTTTATCTTTTAATTCACTATTAGTTAATATAATTCCACCCACTTTATATGTTATTGCATTTATAGGTTGTAGCACTATTAATAAAAATAAAATAATTATCATTTCTTTCATTTGCATTTTCTATAAACACCCCCTTAATTATTTATTTTATTTCTTATATTCTTCTATCCCCGCAATCCTTACTATCTCGCCATAATACATTCTATGATAATCTTTTCCATTATAATTTATTTCTATTTCTTTATCAAGAAAATTTTTATTTATAAAATCTTGATAATATATCTTCTTACATTCTATTATTAATTCTGCTTCATCAAATGATGGTGCTTCAACTTTTTTTGATGCTATTATTGTTAATCCTGTGCCTTTGACTTTATCTATTTGTCTGCCTGATTTCGAACCACATAATAATAATTTGTCTTTATATTTTACGCTAAAGCCATTTAATGTAAATGTTTCATATTTTTCTAAAAATTGATATGTATATCTTGATGGTCTGACTACTATCATACTTATTGGCTTGTCCCACATTACGCCAAAGCCGCCCCACGCTACTGTCATAAAATTATAATGCTTACTTTTATAATCACCCGCACATAATAAAAACCAATCCTCACACCAATTCTTTATTGGTTTAATTATAAAATCATTTACTCCAATTTCGATTCGTTCCATATTATCACCTCTTTTTTATCACATAAAAATTACTATATGAAAAAGAATTTAATATTTTTATTTTATCAAATATATTATCCAGAATCAAATAAAAAGCAAATAATATTGGATTTTCGTCTAACAATTTATTACCATAAAAAAAAGTTATTCTTTTTTTTTCTATTATTTTTAAATTATATTTATCAATTATTCTTTTTAATTCTTTTTCATTAAATAATGAAATATGATCATATCCAACTTGACTATGAAATTGTTTATAATCATCAAAATTAAATATTTTTTTTAGTCCAATTTTTTTTAATAATAATAAACTCATATTTTCTGTATTTGGTGTGCTTAATATAACTATTCCATCGTCTGATAAAATGCGTATTATCTCATTAAAAATTTTTTCTGGTTCCTTTAAATGTTCTATTAATTCGGTTATTATAATTATGTCATAATAATTCTGTATTGGTAATCCTTTTTCAATATCAAAACAATAAAAAACAAATTTAATTGGATTTCTATCATTGAAATTAGACCTTGCATTTGCTATTTCTATTGCTTTTTCATTTATGTCAATACCTGTAAAAAATAATGAATATTTATTTTTGAATATATCATATATTTTGAATACATCGTGTCCTATTTCACAGCCTATATCACATATTTGATATACTTTTTTTTGAACACTTCTTAAATACTTTCGAACAATATCTAATAATACTTTCTGTTTTTTATACCAGAAATATTGTACTGAATACGAAAATAATGATGAACGTTCTATCCCCTGTAAATCACTCATATTATTTACTTTCTCCTTCAAGCCATTTTTGATTTTTTTCTATCTGACATAGCACGATATATGAACTCGTGCCACCAGCACTTCGGCGCCTGAATGTACTCGTATGATAATTTAAAAATTTATATATATCTCCTGATATTTCTTTTGCAAATTTTTTGAATTCACTTAATTTCAATTTATATAATTTTAAATTATTTGCTATACAATATTTTATTATTTCTCCTGTTATTTTATGCGCTTCTCTAAATGGTATCTTTTTACTCACTAAATAATCTGCTAAATCTGTTGCTTCTATAAATCCTATTTCAAGTACTTTCTCTATTCGCTTTTTATTAAATTTTATATTATCTATCATTTTCGTATATATATCTATTATTTTTATTATTGTTTCTGTTGAATCAAATAATGGTATTTTATCTTCCTGCAAATCACGATTATATGCTTGCGGTAAACCTTTTAGAATTGTTAGTATATTTTGTAAATTGCCAAATAATCTCCCTGTTTTTGCTCTTGTTAATTCACATACATCTGGATTCTTTTTATTTGGCATTATACTGCTGCCTGTTGTAAATGCATCATCTATTTCAATAAAATGAAAATATGGATTTGACCATATTATTAACTCTTCTGATATTTGTGAAAAATGAAGTCCAATCATTGAAAGAACAAATAAATAATGTGCAATAAAATCACGGTCTGAAACTGAATCAATACTATTTTCTGTAATACCATCAAAACCTAAAATTTTTGCTACATATTCTCTATCTATTTTATATGTTGTTCCTGCTAATGCTGCTGCTCCTAATGGACATAAATTTACTTCTTTATAACAGTCTTTTAGTTTTATATAATCTCTTTTAAATTTCTCAAAATATGCTAATAACCAGTGTGAGAGTAAAATTGGTTGCGCAGGTTGTAAATGTGTAAATCCTGGCATTATTATCTTTATATGTTCACCTGCTAATTTATTTATTTTTATTAATAATTCTATTATTTGTTTTGATATTTCTTTTATCATATCACGAACATATAATCTTAAATCAAGCGCTATCTGATCATTACGCGAACGTGCTGTATGTAATTTTTTCCCAACCTCTCCTATCATCTCTATTAATCTGCTTTCTATGTTCATATGTATATCTTCAAGTTCTATTTTATAATCAAACTGATTATTTATTATTTCTTCTTTTATTTTATTTAAGCCATCTATTATCATTTCTTTTTCTCGTTCTGTTATTATCCTGCATTTTGCAAGCATCTTTGTATGCGCTATACTTCCTTCTATATCATATAATGCTAACTTATAATCAAATGAAATTGATTCTGTAAATTCTAATACACTCTTATCTGTCTCTTTTTTAAATCTACTATTTACTAATCTTATCAATATAATCACTCCATTTCTTTTTTATTTTTTTATATACTAAAAACATACTTATATAAAGTCAAATAATTTTAAAAATTTTTATTATGCTGGATTTTTATTTATCACAAATTGAAATATTTAAGGTTGATATGTCAAATAAAAACTCTTATTTAAAAAAAGTATTAAAGGACACCTAACTCTCATTTAAAATTATATGATAAATATAATACTATATTATTTTTCATTGCATAATCTTTTACATCATTTGAAGATATCTGATGGGTAACTAATACTGGAAAAATATTATCAAATACTTTATCTATTCTTTTTATTTTATTTTTGATAAATTTATCAATTTTATTTTTTGATAATTTTGATTTTACTTCGCCTATTATTACTATTTCTTTTCCTTCTTTTTTACCTTTCCCATATATATTAACTTCTATATCATTATTCCAATTATCTTTCACATAACATCTATTTAATTCACCTTCTATATCAATTCCATAATCTCGTTTTAATAAAGTTGGTAAAAATATATATGATTCATTTTCTAATTTATAACCCAGAGAATCAGTTATATCACCTACATATCTTTTAAAACTTTTAAAATCTTTTATAAAAATTTGTAATATTTTTTCTGTCTTTTTTTGTGTTTCTGCTAACTCTTCCACTCTCTTTTCTGTTCGTTTCTGTGCCTCTGCTAATTCTTTTACTTCTTCTGTTAATTTATCTAATCTTTTTTCACTTCGTTTCTGTGCTTCTGCTAATTCTTTTACTTCTTCTGTTAATTTATCTAATCTTTTTTCACTTCGTTTCTGTGCTTCTGCCAATTCTTTTACTTCTTCTGTTAATTTATCTAATCTTTCTTCACTTCGTTTCTGTGCTTCTGCTAACTCTCTTACTATTTCTTTTAATTCATTAAATTCGACTTTTGTTACTAATTTCTTCTCTTCTTCATATATAAATTCTAATATCTTACTAACGAGTTTCATTATTACATTTGCTGCTTCTGCATTTATTGTTTCTTTTAAATCATTATATGTTTCATAAATATTTAACATTTTTATCTCCTTTTATTCTTTTTATATTTCATTATATTACAAATAATATTTCTGTCAAGTTTAAGAAAATAATTTTGATAATTTCTCTGTTATATATATTTGCAGCACAACAAATATTTTTATTACTCTACACTCAAATTTATGCAACTAATAATAATCATCAAAAGTTCTAAATAAATAAAAATTAAGTTTTATTTTTTTCAACTAATACTTTTAGATATTATTTTTAAATTTACCATCATTGCTTAATCTTCTTATCTTTTTTTAAAAAAACAAAAAAAATATTGCTTTTATAAAATTTATATGATATAATACAATCGTTATGACAGAAAATACTACTGAAAGTTATCCAAAAATACAAAAACCTGATGGTTCTAAATTTAATTTTCTTGTTGTTGATGACTCGAGTTTTATGCGCAAGCACTTAATTAAAATTATTCAAAATATAAATGGTAACATTGTTGGTGAAGCTGATAATGGTTTTGATGCTGTACATAAATATAAAGAATTAAAACCTGATTTAGTTACACTTGATATTACTATGCCAAATAAAGATGGCATTAAGACATTAAAAGAAATTTTATTTTATGACCCTAATGCTATTGTTGTTATGGTAACTGCTATCAGTCATTTAGATATGATTAAAACTGCAATGGAAATCGGCGCAAAACACTATATCAAAAAACCATTTAAACCAACTGATGTTGGTTATATTCTAAGTAAAGTTCTTAGAAATTATAAAGAAGTCGTTTTTATTCAATAATCATCTCAGGAGAAATTATTATGCCCGCTTTTTTATTACTCACTGATAAATGTAATCTTAACTGTTCTTATTGTTTTAATAATTCTTACCCAATTAAAAATAAAAAAAAGATTAATTCTTTTGATTGGATTAAAATATTAAATATTTTAGCCAAAAATAAAATAAATGAAATTATCTTATCTGGTGGCGAACCTTTATTATTAGGTGATGATTTAATTAAAATTATTTCAGAAGCAAATAAATTGAATATAAACTCATTATTATTAACTAATGGAAATTTACTTGAAGAAAAAATTCTACAAGAATTAAAGAAAGCAGGTTTAAAGAATTTAACTATTTCATTAAATGAATTAACATTTGCTGATGATGAGACGAAAATTGAAAATGTGTTACATTTTAAAAATAATATTCTTCAAGCATCATTATCTTTTTTTGATTTTATCTCTATTACTATTTTATTATCTAATAAAAATTTTAAATTTATAAATAAAATTTTAAGTTTTTTCAAAAACGAAAAAATTGCTATTATTATTCAGCCTGTTTTTGATAAAGATTTAGGTCTTTATAATTTAAAGGAAAATGAATGGTCTGATTTAAAATTACAATTATCTGATTGGACTATTAAATATGAAAAATATAATTATGTCCAATTTATTTATAATTTATTTAATAATATAAATGACTACACTAATCCAACCTGTTTTATGGGAAATTCTGCGTTTGTTATTGATTGGTATGCTGATGTTATTCCCTGTTTTCATCAGCCGCAAAAAGTTTGTGGTAATATTTTATTAGATAATGCTAATGATATATTCTTGAATCTTTTATATAATTCTGAAAATAATTTTGATGGCAATTGTTTTGGCTTACATTGTATCTCTTTATTTTTTAATCAGATTTGATTAAAAAATTGTAAATCTCATTATACCAATTATAATCATAATTATATGCTATTTTGTGATAGATTATATTCTTTTCTTTTATATTTTTTAAATAACATAATTGAACCAGTAATTCATTAAATTCAAGCGAAAAAAAATTTTTTTGTTCGATTTTTAATATTTCTTTATTTAATTCTATTATCCGTTTATATCTTTCTATTATTATTATTTTTTTTGTTACTCTTAATAATTCATTTGCCAAATAATTCAAGCCACCGCCTAATATTATTATCAAATTATTTGTATTTATTTCATCAATTTTTTCATATTGTGCTGGATAATTAAATGGTTCTTCTTTTGAATTAAAATAAACATCATTTACTTTTAATATATTTACATTATCCTGATTTTTTTCAATTTCAAATTTTATTAACTTTTCATATCTATATTGGTCTGGTAAATTTTTCTCTTCACCCCATTCTTCTATTTGATTTACTTTAATTATCTTTTTTTCTTTGTTGTAATTTTCTATTTTATCATTTTGAAAGAGTATTAATGAATTACAATAATTTATCATATCTCTATCGTGATATAAATGATATAATGCTAATTCTGCTTTATTATCCATTATTATTAAATTATAACCTGCTAATAATAATCTATTATAAAAATCGCTATCTTCTCTTCCCCAGCCAATAAATTTTTCATCAAATCCATTTAATCTTTCAAACATACTGCGATGAATTACTAAATTTCCAACACCTGATAAAGTAAATATTTTTTCAAATTGACTGATCAATAATTCTTTTACTTCTTGCGTAATATTTTTTTTCGAAATTATATAATCACTGATTTCTTTATTTAATGCTTTTATTGTAAATGAATAAAAAGAATTAATTTTATCAGAATTAAAATTATTAAAAAATAGAGAAAAAAAATTATCAAAAAAAACACAATCTACATCTAACAAAAAAATCCAATCAAATTTACTTTTTTTAAAACCAATATTAAATGCCCAACTTTTACAATATATTCCTCTATAATTTATATAATAATATTTTACAAATTTATATTCTTTTAAAATCTCTGTCAAATTTTCATTTGAGCCTAAATCAATTATTATTAATTCAATCTCAAAATTTTTATTATTCAAATTTTTTTTGATTTGATTTAAATTAACAAGTAAATTATCTTTTCGATTACGATATGCAATAATAATCGAAATCATTTAATTTCTTAAATTCTTTTTTGAAAATATTCTATTGTTTTTTGCAAGCCAGTAATTAATGGTATTTTTGGTTCCCAATTTAATTTCTCTTTTGCAAGTGTTATATCAGGTCTGCGCTGTAGTGGGTCATCTGATGGCAATGGTTTGTATTCAAATTTTAATTTCTTATTTAATATTTTTCCTATCTTTTCTGCTAATTCATTTATTGTTATTTCTTCTGGATTGCCTAAATTTACTGGTCCAATAAATTCATCCTGCTCCATCATTTTTATTAAACCATCTATCATATCATCAATATAGCAAAATGAGCGTGTTTGTGAACCATTACCATAAATCGTTATTGGTAAATCACGCAATGCTTGTATTATAAAATTACTTACCACTCGACCATCTTGTGGATGTAAATAAGGTCCATAAGTATTAAATACTCGAACAATTCTTATTTGCACTTTATTCTGTCTATAATAATCCATCATTAATGTTTCAGCAACTCGTTTTCCTTCATCATAACAACTTCTTATTCCTATTGGATTTACATTGCCCCAATAACTTTCTTTTTGGGGATGTTCTAATGGTTGACCATATACTTCTGATGTTGATGTTAATAATATTTTTGCTTTTATTCGCTTTGCTAAGCCAAGCATATTTATTGTGCCTATTACATTTGTTTTTATTGTTTTCACTGGATTATATTGATAATGTATTGGTGAAGCAGGACATGCTAAATGATATATTTCATCTACTTCTAATAATATTGGTTGAATTATATCGTGTCTTATAAATTCAAAATTTGGATTATTTAATAAATCTTTTATATTTTCTTTTTGACCTGAAAATAAATTATCTACACATATTACTTCATAATTCTTTTCTAATAATTTTCTGCATAAATTTGTCCCTATGAAACCTGCACCGCCTGTTATCAACACTCTTTTTTTCATATCTTCACCTATATCATTTTTTCTTATAATTTTCCTTTATTATTTTCTTTACTGTTCGTGCTATATAATATACTTCTTCTTCTGTTAAATATGGAGTAAATGGTAATGATACTGTATTAGCACAAAAATTTTCTGTGTTTTCAAGACCTCGTCCATCTATTTTTAACACATCTTTAAAATATGTAAATTGATGAATTGCTGGAAAATGCACTGCTGTCCCTACATTATTTTCTTCCATTAAATTCATAAATTCATTTCTTGTTATTTTTAATTCTTCTGGCTTTAATACTATATTATATATATGCCGACTGTGAACTATATTCTCTGGTATTTCTGGTGGTAATTGTATTGGTAAATCTGCTAATTCTCTATTATATATTTCCCAATATTTCTTTCGTATTTCAAGATTTTTCATTACTTTTTTTAATTGATGTATTCCTATTGCTGCCTGTATATCTGGCATATTATATTTATAGCCTTCATCAATTACATCATATAATCTTTTATTTCCACCTTTAAAATATCGTTTCCACGCATCTCTATCTATTCCGTGTAATGTATTTACTTCTACTTTTCTTGCTATTTCTTCTGAATTTGTTGTTAACATTCCACCTTCGCCACATATTACATTTTTCGTTGCATAAAAACTAAATGCCGTTGCATCACTTATATTTCCTACTTTTAAATTATCTATTTTTGTTTCTGTTGCATGTGCTGCATCTTCTAATACTTTTAAATTATACTTCTTTGCTATTTCTAATATTGTCTTCATTTCACACGGATAGCCTGCATAATGAACTGGTAAAATTGCTTTTGTCTTTTTTGTTATTTTTTCCTCTATTTTATTTTCATCTATATTATATGTTTCTTTATTTATATCTACAAATACTGGTATTGCACGATTATGTAAAATTGCTAATGATGTTGAAACAAATGAATTTGCTGTTGTTATTACTTCATCGCCTTCTTTTATTCCTAATGCTTTTAATCCTAAATGTATTGCTGCGGTTGCTGAATTCATTGCTAATGCATATTTACATCCTATAAAATTTTTGAAATCTTCTTGAAATTTTTGAACTCTATATGCTGTTGTTAACCAGCCGCTTTTTAATGTCTCAATTACTTCTGCTATTTCTTCTTCGCCTATTTTTGGTTTTGCAAACGAAATAAATGTTTCTCGCTTCATCTATCTTCTCTTCTCCTTCACTCTAATTCTTAAAAAATTCTTTTATCTTTTCTGTTATATAATTTACTTCCTCTTCTTTCATTGTTAATGTTAATGGCAGGTTTATTCCACTATTTGCTATTATTCGTGCATTATTATTTATCTTTTGCGAACTATAATACATTGGTAATTCAGTGATTGGTATTAAAAATGTTTCACCTTCTATTTTATTTTTACTTAAAAATTTTATAAATGCATCTTTATTCCTTTTTTTATTATGCTGATATAATAATGAAAAATATGGATTAACCTTTTTTCTATCCAATAATATTGCTTGTAGAGTAATCTCTTCTACTGAACTTAATTTTTTTAAATATTCTTCTTCTATTTTCTTTTTCTTTTTTATTATTTCATCTATTTCCTTTATTCTTATTAGCCCTATTATTGCTTGCATATTTGATAATCTATAATCAAATCCTATTTCTGAATAAAAATATTTTACTTTTTCTGATTTTGCTAAATCTCTTAAAAAAATTAACCGTTCATATATTCGTGAATTATTTGTTAATATTATTCCACCGCCTAAACAATTTAATATACTATTTTTATTTAAACTAAAACAACCTGCTATACCAAACGAACCAACTTTACCACCACTTATTTCTGAACCAAGTGAATATGTGCAATCTTCTATTAAATGCAAATTATATTTCTGACATATCTTTTGTATCTCTTTTATTTTTGCTGGTTGTCCATATAAATGAACTGCTATTATTGCTCTCGTTTTCTCTGTTATATTCTCCTCTATTTTACTTATATCTATATTCCAACTCTCTTTATCTACATCTATAAATACTGGTTTTGCTCCTAAATAACTTATTGCATATACTGAACTTATTGGCGTTAAATCTGGTAATATTATTTCTTCATAGGGTTTTATTTTTAATACTGTTAATACTAAATGAAATGCTGCTACTTCATTTGTTACTGCTACTGCATATTTGCTATTATTATATTTTGCAAAACTTTTTTCAAATTCTTTTATATATTCATCATTTATTATCTTTTCTTTATCTAACAAATATTCATTCATTTTTGCTATTACATTTTTATTTAATATATTTTCATTTATTATTATATTTTCTTTTATCTTTTTCATTATTCAATAAAACCCCGTTTGATTTAATTTTATATATTCCATTCCTTCTGCTATTGTTTTTAATATTTCTTCTGCTGATGAACTCTTTATAAACTGTATTATTTCATTTACAAACAAAATTATTATGACTATTATTGCTATGTAGAATAGTATATCTTCTATTTTCTTTTTTCTCATACATATATTTCTTCAAATAATAAATCTACATTTTTATAATAACTCGTCTTTATCACTTCATCTATTTTCCTTATATTTTTTATTATTCTTTTAAATATACTCAAATCTTTTATTCGTCTGATTTTCTGCTCTATAAAATATGCTCGTTTAATATTTATATTTAATTCTTTTTCTCCTGCTATCTTTTGCTGTGTTTCTATTCCTCTCGCTTTACAATAATATAATAATTCTATATTATCTAATATTGCTAATAAATGCGCACTCGGATAATTCGCATCGCCTTTTACTTTATTTAATAATTTTATAAATTCATTATAATTTCTATTCACTATTAATTCATCTATCATATTAAATATTATATCCAATCTTATATTTTCTATCATTAAATCTACATCTTCTTCTCTTATTTCGCCTTTTGTTTTTCCATAGTTTATCAACTTATTTAACTCTTCTCTTAAATATAAAAAATTATTATTTGTATACTCTATTAATTTACTGACAACACCTTCTTCATATTTGATATTCTCTTTTTTTAATTCACCTCTTATATAATTATTCAATTCTTTATTATTTAATTCTTTGAATTCTTCTATTTCAATATTTTGCTCTTCTATTTTTTTCATTATCTCTTTTATTTTTTTCTTCTCTTCTATTAAATTTTTTCCTTCAATTATATGTATTATATTTTCATACGGTGCATTCAGATATTCTAAAAATAATTTATATTTTTTTTCTTCTTTTACTATTTCGTCAAAATTATTTAACACTATTGTTTTCCCACTCGCTCCAAATGGCAACACTTTAAATTCTGATAATATATTTTCTATACTCTCATTTTCACAATCAATTATTTTTAATGATAATGAACCAAATATATCTTTTTCTGTATATTTCCTGATTATCTCTTCTATTCTCTCTTTTTTTCTACTCTCTTCTTCTCCAACCAATATAAAAAAATTTTTCTTTTTTTTCATTCTTTTTTTAAATCGCTCCAACCATATATTGCGCGGCGCACTATTTTTATTGCTAATTCTTCTATCACTCTTTTTTGTGCTATAAATTCTGTTTCTATTGGTGGTACTCTATCAGAATATGTAGTTATTGCATATAATTTTTCTTCATTATCGCTCCATAATTTCTGACCATTCTTATTATCTCGAAATGTTATTTCTGCTTCTATACTTACTCTATATAATATTGGCAAATTCTGTTCATCAAATTCGATTGCTTCTTTTATGTAATTTTTCACCACTCCATCTATAATTGCATCTGCTTCTTCTACTTTTGATACTACTATTAAACTCCCATCTAAATTAAATTGTGTTACTATTTCCTGTGTTAATAGATAATTTATATTCGGATCATAGACATTTAATCCTATTTTAAAAACTGGCACATATATCTTTTTTATATTCTCTGGTAAGTTTATATGTTTATTTATTGTACCTTCCTGTGTTATTACACATCCGTATAAATATGATATACAAATTATTAATAATATTTTTACTTTCATCTATTTTATTATCTCATAAAATATTTATTATGTCAATTATTTTTTTATTGACTTTTTTTATAATTTAAAATATCATTTTAAAAAATTTTTTAAGGAGGTTTTATGAAATTACAAAAAGGTTTAAAAGTTGTTTTAAATTTATGGGATGGTGTCCGTTTTGATGCTATTTTTAAAGTTCATCAATGGATGGGTCTTCCTAATATTCATTATTTAATTAAAAATGGAACTTTTTATACTAATGTTTTTACTCACACACCTGTTCTTACTCCAATGGCTGTTGGTAGAATTATGAAAGATAAACACGGTAAATTTATTTCTATGTCTTTACACGAAAAATCTAATGGGCAGATTAAATCCTGTTTCGTCGGTTATCCAGAAGAAGGTATTCATCGTGTGCCTGATTGGATACCACATTGTAATTACATTGGCGATATTTTATATAATCGCAAAGAAGAGCAAAGAATTCTAAAATACGGTACCCCTGCTGAAAAAGGTAAATTGATGTTTCATCGTATTCAATATCCTGATAAATTGAGAATGGATGTCGGTTGTAAAATGATTCCTAAATATGATTTCACTTTTGTTTATTTTGTTGAACCTGATGAATCAGCACATTATTGCCGTGACCATAAAAAACATATCTATCATTATGGTAGTCCTTATGTCCATGCTATTAAAAACTGTGATAATCTATTACAGCATCTTATTAATACTCTTGAATGGTGTGCAAAAAATAATTATATTCTTATTGTCGTTGCTGATCACGGTATGACTGATGAAGGCAGACATAGTGTCGCTAAATGGAATGATGAAGAAGTTATGCGCGTGCCATTAGTTATCTTTGGAAAAGGCATTAGAAAAAATTGGATTGAACGAACACATTATTATACTCACGATATTACTTCTGGTATTGTTGGTTTATTTAATGACACTACCAAAGGCACTATTTTTCAATGGGCTATGGAAAAATATGCTGATGGTAATTTGAATAAAGATTAATTTATTATTAATTCTTTTTCTATTTCGCTGATATTTAGTTCTCCTAAGTTTTTGTCGCTATTTTCTTTTAGATATGTTATAAATTTATTATATACTTCTTCTTTTAATAAATTCTCTCTATCCTCTTTGTATTTACTTAATTTTTCGATTATTTCTTTTATTTTTAATGTCATCAGATTTCTCGTTGCTACTATCTGTGTTTCTTCTTCTTCTTTTAGTATTATATATTTTAATTTTTTCAGTATTATTAATACTTCTTTTATTATTAGTTCGGGTATTTTTATTTTTTCCGTTATTTTGGATAAATATAATATCTTATCATTTTTAAATGCTTCGCTTAGATAATTTAAAATAATAATAGAAATAATTTCAATTTCTATAAAAGAAAGATTTTTTGTCTTTAAACCAATTTTCATCGTATAACTTTTAAAATTTTGAAATACATAAGCGCACTCTGCGCCTAATAATATTATTATCCAGCATAAATAGAGCCAAATTAAAAATAATGGGATTTGTGCAAATACTCCATATATTGCATTATATCTGACTGATATAATTGTAAAATATGTATAAAATATTTGATTTTGTATAAAGATAAATCCAGTTATTATACTTGCTAATAATGCTGGTATTAATTTTACTTTTGTATTTGGTATATAGATATAAATAAATGTCATTGTGAATACTATTACAAGATACGGCATAAATTCTGGTATTATTGATAGTATTTTTATTATAATTACAGGTAATAAAAACTTTAATTCATTTGTTATTATTAAACTCATACTTACTATAAATAATGTTGGTCCTATTATTGTTACACTTAAATAATCCGGTATTTTTTTTAATATATTTCTTGATTTCCTGACTCCCCATATTTCATTAAATGTTTTTTCTATATTACTCATTGTCGAGATTATTGTCATTATTAAAAAAATAAATCCTATTATTCCTATACTACTAAAATCTGTATTATTTACATAATAATTTATTTTATTGGCTAATTTTTCGCCTTGTTCGCCTAATGGCATTAAAAATTTTTTTATTATTTCATTATATTTTAATTGAGATGCAAAGCCTTTTATTACTGAAAAGCCTATCGCTAATAATGGTATTATTGCTAATAATGTAGTATATACTAATGCTGATGCTCTTAATATACATTTATCTTCACGAAATTTTTTTATTAATACTACAATGAATAGTATTATATTCTTTATTATTCTTAATATTATTTTTTTTTCATCTTCTATTATTTTTTCATATAAATCAATTTTGATTATCTTTTTTATTTTTTCCATATTTTTTTGATATTTCTATTGTATCTATAATTTTTATACTATCTTTTTGCAAACTTTTCTCACACTTTTTTACCACAAATAAAATGAATAACACGATTAAACACTAATTACAAATAACACTACTTCTTTTACATCCCACTAAAAACTCTGCACTCTGTTCTATTCACCCTGCACTCTGCAATAAAACAATTTCAACCCTTTTCAGCGGTAGGTTTTTTGTGGCATTATATCCGCAGGTTTTCACCTGCGGATATATAAATTACAACAACTTCGTTCTTGTTTTTTTTGCTAACTTTTCAACCACTTTTTTGCCACTAATAAAACGGATAACACGAATAAACACTAATTACAAAAACTACTCCTTTTGCCTCGCACTAAAAACTCTGCACTCTGTGAACTCTCTACTCTGCACTTTTCACTCTGCACTTCTATTTATATCTCTTTTATTCCTTTCTCAATATTTTCTACTACTTTTACTTTAAACACTGCGACCATCTTCCCTAAATCTTCGGATATTCGCTTCATATTCTGAACTTCATTATTTACTATTTCTACTGTCTTGGCATTATTCTGTGATGCTTTATTTATTTCTTCCATTGCTGTTGCTATCTGCTTGCTGCCATTTACCATTTCTACCATTGATTGTTTTATTTGCTCTGTTATATTATTTACATTATCCATTGCTTTTACTATTTCTTCTACGCCTTTTGCCTGTTCTACTGTTGCTGTTTGCATCTGGCTTGATAATGAGTTGACTAATTCAACCTGTTTCATTACCTGACTGCTTGCTTTGTTTTGCTCCTGTATTGCTATTGTTACTTGCTCAAATAATTTTAACATTTCGTCTACTCTTCCTATTATATTCTTTAATGCTTCCGCTACATTCTGTGATGCTTTTACTCCTTCTTCTGCTAATATTGCTCCTTCTTCTGTTGATTTCACTGCTGCACTTACTTCATTTTGGATTCCTTTTATTATTCCGCCTATTTCTTTTGTTGCTTTTGCACTTCGCTCTGCTAACTTTCGCACTTCATCTGCTACTACTGCAAACCCTTTCCCGTGCTCGCCAGCGCGCGCCGCTTCTATTGCTGCATTTAATGCTAATAAATTTGTCTGTTCTGATATATCATCAATTACTTCTATTATATTTCCTATGTTTGCTGCACTTGTCCCTAAATTACTTATCACACTCACCAATCGTTCCATACTGCTCTTTATCTTCTGCATTCCTTCACTCGATTTCTGCACTGCTTCATTGCCTGCTCGGGCGGCTTCCCCACTTGCTTTCGCTGCTTTATTTACTACCTCTATATTATCTGATATTGCTGCTATATTACTCATCATTTCTTCTATTGCACTTGATGCCTGGTCTACTGCTTTCTTCACATCTGTTGCACTATCTGATATATGCTTTACTGCATTTGCCATCTGTGTTGATGATGATGTCGTCTGACTCACTGCTGCTGATTGGGTCTCTATGTTATTCCCTATTGATGATATTGTATTATTAAACTCTTCGATTGATGCTGAGGTTTGTTCCACACTTGAGGCTGTCTCTTCTGATGCACTCGATACTTGTGCTATTTTCTCGCTCACTACTTCACTTGATTTTAATACATTCTCTGATGCTCCTTTTACTTTACCTATTAAATTACCTATCGTTGCTATTGTCTTATTTACATCGGCTGCTAATTCTCCTATTTCATCTTTACCCATTACTTTACAATTTGCTGTCATATCACCAACTCCTACTTTCTGTATTACTTCTACTATATTCATTACTGGTTTTAATATTCCATTCGTTATTTTTAGTGATAATACTATTGCTATTATTATTGCTATGATTGAAATTATTATTACTGTTAGTAATGCTGTGTGGAATGTATTATCTATATTTTCATCAACTTGATTTACAATATTATCCATTTTTTCAAATGTCTTATTCTGTAACTCTCTGCTTTCTTTATTTATCAATTCACCCATTTCATTATATAATTTTATTATCTCTTCGCATTCATCACTCATTTTTTCAAATACTTCAAATACTTTATTCATATTTGGCATTGTTATTTTATTATATATTGCTAGTGCTGCTTCACTATTTCCTTTTTTTAATTCTTCTTGTATATTTGCTACACTATGATGAAAATTATTATGTGCTTCCATTACTTGCTGAATATTTTCCAATAATACTTTATTCTTTATATTCTTCCCTTTTTCATTCAGCCATTTACCAAATGCACAGATTGTCGGGTCTGTTCCTCCTTCAAATGTTTTTCTGGTTATTATTGATTCTAATACTTTTCGAAGTAACATATAATGTGCTAATTTTAGCTTTTCTATATCTGCTAACATTGCAAATGGATTTATTATTTCACGATTCACTATTTCTTCATTCATTTTTAATATCTTATTATTTACTTCTGCCCATGATGTTACTGTTGTATTATATTCTTCTAATATTTTCTTTTCTTCTTTATCAGCTAATTTCTCAAACTGTTTCATTTCTTCCTGATATTTTTTTCTAAACTCATAAAAATTTTCAACAGTTTTTATTCTTTCTTCTTTTGTCTGAAATATATTTGTTAATGTTCGTAACCTTATTGTTAATTATGAAATTAATGCTTCTGCCTTTAAACCATGCTCTATTTTAGGCACTGAATTGGAAATATTATTAAGCATAACAATACTTACAATTGCAATAATTAATAAAAGGCCAAGCACACTTCCGAACCCGCCAAATAATTTTGTTTTTAATTTTAAATTTTCTAACATAAAAATTACCTCCTTAAATTTAATATGTTACATAATAAAATGTCCACTTTTAATAAAAAATCCTGACTAATTCTTCTGGTATTTTTGGTAAAGGTAAAACTTTATCTACTGCACCAACTTCAATCGCTACTTTTGGCATACCAAAAACAACTGCTGTTTCTTCTGATTCTGCAATATTATACGCACCTTTTTCTTTCATCTTTTTTAAACCAACAGAACCATCTTTTCCCATACCAGTCATTATTACACCAATTGAAGCACCTTCATAAACATTCGCTACTTCACTCATTAAAATATCTGCTGATGGATTAAATAATTCTTTTTCATCTTTTGGTAATAAAATAATCTCTATTTCACCTCCTTTTTTCTTTAAAGAGAATTGTGTTCCAGCTTTTCCAATTAAAGCAAGACCAGGTTTTACAATATCGCCTGTGGCTGCTTCTTTTACTTTTATACTACAAACAGAATTAAGCCGTTCTGCAAGTGGTGCTGTAAAACCTACTGGCATATGCTGCACTATTAATAAACCAACAGGAAAATCAGCAGGTAATTTTGTTAAAACTGTATTTAATGCAGGGGGGCCACCTGTTGAAGTCCCTATTGCTATTACATTATATTTTAATGTTTTTGCTACTCGTGGCTTTGCCTTTAAAGATGCAAAAAATGTTTCATCAAAGAATTTTTTTGTCTTTTGTTTTTGGATTATTGATGTAATAGAAATCTGCATTACTTCGTGTATCTTTTTTACTAACTCATTTTTTATGTTCTGGATATTAACTGCTACAAAAGAACCTGGCTTGGCGATAAAATCAAGTGCTCCATTATCAAGTGCTTCAAATGTTATTTTTGAGCCTTCAATTGTTAATGAACTAACCATAATCACACGTGTTGGAGCTTCTTTCATTATTTGTTTTAATGCCTCTATGCCATTCATCTTTGGCATTTCTACATCAAGCGTAATAATATCAGGTTTTAATTTTATTGCTTTTTCTACTCCTTCAACACCATTTGTTGCAAAATCTATTATTTCTATATCGTGTTCTGATGATAACATATTTGCAAGTGCCTGTCGCATAAAATTTGAATCATCTACAATTAGTAATCTTATCTTGCTTCTAATTTCCATTCTGCGAGTACTCCTTAAAAACATTGAATTTTTAATTATTTAAATATTATCTATTTGCTTTATTTTCACTTCTTTATATAACCTAATGCATTTTTAAATTGCACTAATTCAAATGCTGTTGATATCCTGAATAACGATTCACTATGTCCTAAAAAGAATATTCCATTTTTATTTAATGAATTATAAAAACTATCTATTACCTCTTTTTTCGTCTTTTCATTAAAATATATTAAAGCATTTCGACAAAATATAATATCAAAATTTTTTAATGAATTCATCTTTACTTTATCAAGAAAATTTACTATTTCAAATGTAACATATTTCTGTATCTCATCTTTAATTTTATAACCTTCACTTACTTTTATGAAATATTTTTCAAGATATTTCTGTTCTGTTGAACGAAACGAAAAATCGCGATATACACCTTTTTTTGCTTTTGCTATCATCTCATTTGATATATCTGTTGCGTATATTGTAAAATTATTTTTTATTTCTGGACTATTTGTTTCATTTAATAGCATAGCAATTGTATAAGGCTCCTCGCCACTTGAACACGCTGCTGACCATATCTTTATCCTTTTATCTATTGCAAATGATTTTTTTTTCTCATTTAACATTGGCATAAAAATCTCATCCCGCAATGCTATTATTTGATTTATTTCTCGAAAAAAATATGTCTCATTCGTTGTTAATTCTTCTATTATCTTTTTTATCTCTTCATTTTTTTTTACATCATATTTTAAATAATAATAATAATCTTTAAAATTATTAAATCCTAAATTTTGGACGAACTTGCTTAATCTACCCTCAATTATATATTTCTTACTTTCTGGATAATATAATCCTGTTATTTCAAGAATAAACTCACTTAATAATTTAAACTCTTCATCTGTCATCTTGTTGACTTGAATATTTATTGACATATCTTCTCCTTATATATTTCTTAATTCTAATAATGCTTCTCGTGCTAATTTTACTATTGTGTTGTCCGGATATGCGAGTGGCAATAAATGTTTGATTGCTTTCTGGCTCTTTATTTTTCGTAAGCCTATTATTGCTTTTCTCTTTATATTCGTATCTTCTTCAAATAGCATTTTTATCAATATATCTTCACATATTTCACATTTTTCATAATTACTTAATATATCTGCTATATGTCCTTTTAATGTTATTGAAAATTTATTATAATTATCTCTTATTATTTTTGGCAATACTTCTATTGGTTTGCTTAATAATTTATTTACTATATCGTGAAATTCACTATTTTCAAGTTGCTCAATTATAAATAATAAATATCGCTTTATATTTAACTTTCCTAAAATTTCTAATGCAGTGCGTCTTACTATTATTTCACTATCCTTTAATACTCGCTGTTTTATATCTTCTGTATAATTTTTCAATTCTAATTTCCCCATACATTCTATTGCTGCTTTTCGTATTATCCATTTTTCATTATTCAATAACCCTATTATATTTATGGAATATTTTTTTAATTTTAATTCTCCTATGTAATTTAATATTGCTACTATTATATCACTATCACCTGAATTTAATTTTTCTATTACTTTCTCCATTGGTATATTTGCTTTTAATTTAGTCAATGCTTCTATTGCTACTATCTGCACATTACCTGCTTCAAAATCTATATATTTTAATATATATGGTATTGCATTTCTATTATTTAATATACCAAGGGTCTTAATTGCAAAAAATTTTACCCACATATTTTCATCTTCCAGTGCTTTGATTATATATTCATATGCTGCTGGATTGTTTTGATAACCAAGCGCATTTGCTGTCATTTCTCGTATTTGCATATCATTATCAAATAATAATTTGCATAATGGTTCTATATATTCTTCATTTTTTATTAAAAAGCACAATTTAATTGCTGCTTTACGTACATTTCCATTTTCATCTGAAAATGCTCTTTTTACTATTGGTATTGTATCATCCATATTGTATAATCCAAGGATATTTATTGCATCTATTCGTTTATTATAATCACTTGATTCATACAATTTTATCGCCCATTCTTTTATCTTATCTGATATTATTATACTAAAAGCACCTACTATTGCATGCCTGATTTCTTCATTACCTTCTTCATATAATTTAAATAATTTATCTATTGCTTTTTCTGCCTGTAACCAGCCAAGCGAATAAATTGCTGTTAAGCGAACATCTAATACTTCATCATTTAATAATTCTATAACATTATCAACTGCTTCATCCAGACCAATATATCCAATTATTTTTGCACATCGCTTTCTTATCACATAATCACTATTCTTCAAATTTTTTATTAATTCTTTTTCACATATCTTTTTTAACTCTATTATTGTTTTTTCTACTTCTTCTGCTAAATTTTCTATTTTTAAAAATTCTATCAAAAATTTACTGCTTTCTTCATCTACAAGCCAACTTAAAAAAGTAAAACAAGCACGCTGAACAAATTCGTCGTTTGAATTTGCCTGGGATATTAATCTCTTTATAAATGTCTCACTTTTATTTTCTTCTATTATTTTTTTCAATAAATCAATCTCTTCTTCATCATTATACGATATTAATTTATTATATATTTGAAACAATGATGTGATTGCTGCTAAAAATAAATCTTTATCAATATTATCTTTTAAATATAAACTTAATGGTGCAATTGCTTTTACATCACCTATTTTGCCAAGGGCTATTATTATTGATTGTGCCAAAAATTCATTATTTAAATATGATATTAAATAATCAACAGCACTTGCATCTCCTATTTCACCTAATGCTATTATTGCTGGTATTTGAATAAACATATCATCTTTTTTTAATTGGTCTAATAATATATTTACTGCAACTTTATCTTTTATTTTACCAAGTGATTCAATTATTGCATAGCGAACATTTAAATCTTCGTCATTTATATATGGTAATAAAAATTGACTTGAATTTGGTGCTGCAATAAAACCAAAAATATTTGCAACTAATATTCGAATATCAGCATTTTTTTCTTTAAATAAAGGCACTAAAAATGGTAATGCTTCTTCTCCTAATTTTACTATTGCATCAATTGCTGCACTATGAACTTCTATCTGTTCATCTTTTAATGCTTCGATTAATTTATATATAGCACGAATATCCCGTAATTTACCTAATGAATCAACTATTGTTTTTCGAACTCGCCAACTTTTATCATCAAATGCTGCAATTAAAGCGTCTGTTGCTTCCCGCTCTTCTATATTACCAAGCATTTCTGCTGTCTGGCGCCTTAATTCTTCATTTTCGCTTTTTAAATTATTTATAAATATCTGTAATTCATCCATTATTTTTTCTCCATTTTCTAATTTTTTATTAATTTTATTATTCTGGCTATATCAATTAATAATACTATTCTGTTTGGTAATTTTGCTACGCCTGTTATATATTCTTTTAATGCAGAACTCGTCATTTGCGGCGGTGGACTTATCTGATTCTTCGTTATCTTTACTACTTCTGTTATTCTATCAACTAATAATCCAACAAGTTTCCCATTTACCTCTACTACTATTATTCGCATATTTTTATCTCTTTCTATTTCTTTCATTTTAAATCTTTTCCTTAAATCAATTAATGGCACAATTTCTCCACGCAAATTTATTACTCCAATAATAAATTCCTGAACATTTGGAACTGATGTTATTTCGGTTTGTCTGATTATTTCTTTTATTAATTTTATGTCTATACCATATTCTTCCTGTCCTAATATGAAGCCAACATACATTTCATAATCTTCTGATATTAATATTTCTTTTTCTTTTGCTTTTTTTATTTTTGTTTGTTCTGCAATTATGTTTTCCATTTTTGTTTTCTCCTTTTTATTTTATTTTTTATTTTATTTTTCTCTTTCATTAACTGTGAAAAATTATAATCTTAATTAAATGAAACAGCACCTCTTTCTTTCTATAAAAAATTTACTTTCACAACATATCTTTTTATTAACTCGCTTATCATATCCTGATCAGTCAATCACATAATTAAGCCATTGCTGCTTGACTACTTATCATTGCTTCTTTTCGCTTCTTATTTTCATTTAATAATGCTGCTACATCAAGTATTAATACAACATTTCCTTCGCCAAGTATTGTTGCTCCTGCTATTCCTTTTGAATTTATCATTTCTGTATCAAGCGATTTTATTACTATTTCCTGCTGTCCTAATAAACTGTCAACAATAAAGCCACATCGCTCTTCTGCTACTCCTACTATTACTATAAAGATTTTTTTCTGTTCCTTTTTCTCAATTGGTATCTTGAAAAATTCACTTAATCTTATTAATAATACTACCTGGTCTCTTAATATTACTACTTCTTCCTGTTCTTCTATTGTCTTTATTTCTTCTGGTTTTACTATTACACTCTCTATTACCTGTGCTAATGGTATTGCAAATATCTGTTCGCCTACTTTTATTAATAATGCATTTATTATTGCAAGTGTTAATGGTAATTTTATTATAAATTTTGTGCCTTTATCTTTTTCTGTCTCAATTTCTATTATTCCATTTAACTTCTTTATGTTCTCTCGCACTACATCCATTCCTACGCCTCGACCTGATAAATCTGTTACTTTCTCTGCTGTTGAAAAACCTGCTCGAAAAATTATTTGTATTATTTCCTTCTCACTCATCTTCTTTAATTCTTCTTCAGTCATTATTCCCTTTTTTATTGCTGATTTCTTTATTTTTTCCGGGTCTATACCAGCACCATCATCTTCTACTTCTATTATTATATGATTGCCTTCATGAAATGCATTTAATACTAATTTTCCCTCTTTTTTCTTTCCTTTCTTTACTCTTGTTTCTGCATCTTCTATACCATGGTCAATTGCATTTCGTATTAAATGAATTAATAGATCGCTAATTTCTTCTATTATTGTTTTATCTAATTCTGTTGTCTCACCATATATTTCTAAATTTACTATTTTGCCACGCGCTTTTGCAAGGTCGCGCACCACTCGTGGATATTTATTAAATACATTTCCTATTGGCACCATCCGTGTTTGCATTATTGCTTCGCGTAATTCATTTGTCACACGCGCCATTCGTTCTGTTGTCCCTTTTAAATCTGATATTAATAATTCATTTTCAAATTGTACCTTTAATTTATTTATTATTTGCACCAATCTCGTTCTATCTATCACTAATTCACCTACTAAATTCATCAATTTATCCAATCGCTCAATATCAACTCTTATTGTATTTGATGATAATGATGCTGGTTTTGTTACTGTTGCACTTACTTTTTCTTTTTCGCTGGCTGCAATTGGCTGCGCAGCAATATCTTTTTTTGCTTCTACTTGTTGTTCGCCCTTCACTTCTTTTACCTCACCCTTGATTACTTTTTCTTTTACATCTTCTTTTATTTTTTCTACTATTTCTTTTTCTACTTTTGCTGATACTGGCTCTTTTGCTTTCTTTATCTTTCGCTTTTTTATCTCTTCTATTGAATCTATATCCTCGCCAAATATTTCTTTTAATACTTTTATTTCATCATCTGATAATAATAAAACTACTAATTTTAAATAATATATTTCTTCTTTAAAATCTTTTATATCAGGTATTGCTTCAAAATCTGGCGTAATCAAAATTATCTCGCCAAATAATGCTAATTTGTCCGTAAATACTTTTATTGCTTCTACATCTATTTTTTCTTCTTTTATCATTACTTTTATTTTATATAATTTCTTATTTTTTTCATAGCCTGCTACTAATTTATTCAAATCTTCATTGTTTAGTAATTTATATAAATTATCTGGAATTTCATATATTTTTTCTTTTATATTAATTATTGTTGAGGTAATTTGTTCGATTATTTTATACGCATTACTTAAATCAACTGTATTTGTCTTATTTTCTACATCTGATAATAAAGCATAAAATAAATCAGAGCAACTAATTAAAAATTCAAAAACATTATTATCCAATTTTAATCTTTTACTTTTTATTGTCTCAAGGATATTTTCAAGTTGATGGGCAAATTTTGAGATTTTCTTAAAACCAAACATTGCTGATAATCCTTTTAATGTATGCATTCTTCTAAATATATCATTTATTATTTCAGGCGAATAATTTTCTAAATCATTTCCCAACTCTTCTACATCTGATGTAAATTTATCTATTATTTCAAGTGCCTCTATTTTAAATGAGTTTAATGCTTCTTCACTTTGATATAAACTATCAACTGTTTCCTCTTCTTCTTCCTTTTTTTCTTCTTCTTTTTTCTTCGTTTCTTCTGTTCTTATCTCTATTTCTTTTTTTGGTTCTTCAAATTTACCTTCAAGTATATTTTCAAGTTTTTTTATTAAATTTTCAATATTTATATTTCCTTCACTCTGCGTCTCTTTTATTGATTTCATTATTGCATTTATTGAATCAAGACAGGAAAAGAGAACATCAATAATATGATGTGATGGCAATAATTGTTTATTTCTGATTTTATCAAGTACATTCTCCATTTTATGTGTTAATGAATTCAAATTCATAAAGCCCATCATTCCTGACATACCTTTTATTGTATGTGCTGACCTGAATATCTCATTTATTATTGTATCTGTATTTTCAGGAGTTTTCTCAATCTCCAATAAATTTTGCTCTAAATTTACTATATGTTCATCTGCCTCAACTAAAAAATCATCTAACATTTGTTTATCAATTTCACCATTCATATTTTTTCTCCTTATAAATTTAATATCTTTTTTACTTTTGCCTGTAATTGAAATGGTTGAAATGGTTTGACTATATAATCATTTGCGCCTAATCGCATTGCTTGCTCTTTATCATCATCGCGTCCTTCTGTTGATAATACTATTATCTGAACATCTTTATAATTTGGATTTTTTCTTAAATATCTTATAAAATCAAAACCATTCATTTCTGGCATATTCAAATCTGTTATTACTAAATCCATTTTATTATTCGCACATATCTCTATTGCTTCTACTCCATCTTTTGCTTCAAATGTATTAATATCTGGAAATGTTTTTAATGTCATCTTAACTAACATTCGCATTGTTGCTGAATCATCTACTATCAAAATATTATATGGCATAATTACTCCCACCTTTTTATTTAAATGTTTCTATTGCTTCCTGTTCATTATCATAAATATCAAAATACTGGTTTAATCGCGTTACATCTAATAACTGTTTTACATTTTGATTTATTCCACAAAATTTTACCTGTCCATTTGAATTCTGTAATTGCTTTACTGTTGATATCATTAATGCTAATCCTGTTGAATCAATAAAATTTGTTTGTTCTAAATTAAATAATATTTTATCCTTCTTTTGCTCTATTATTTTTTCTATCTCCTTATTTACATCTTTTACTACATTTTTAGAAAAATTATTTTTTAGTACTATTATTACTATACCATCCTTTTCTTTCATTGTATAATCCATTTGCTTTTACCTCCATTCCTTAACTATTTTATTTAAATCTTTTTTTATCTCATAATATAAACTCTTATAATAATTTATTGAATAGTAAAATACTGTTTTTAAAAAATCAAGTATTTTTTCTAAATTATTATTCAATGAATAAAAAACTAAAAGCAGAAAAAGAATATTAAATGTTATAATAATTATTGTAGAAAATATTTTGCCCTGCATTTTTATATCCTGCTGATAAAAGCGAAATTCTTTAATTAACCCAACATAATGAAATGCTAATGTAAAACCAATTAAAAAATCTAATACATTATAAGTTGCTGAAATCATAAATGGTTTTAATATTAAAAAAAAAATTGTAAATAATGGCAAAAAATAAGGTGCAAGCGAAATAAGAAAATTCCCTGATGTATGAGTAACATTACCACCGCGCTTATCTGTTGCTTGAAATGAAAATACTCTTTTAAAAAATAAAAATGAAACTACCATATGTGTTAATTCATGTTCAAATGTTTCTATGAAATTAAAAAAATTTTTAAATAAAATAAGATAAAGAAAAATATACGAAATAAAACCAATATAAAAATATTTATATTGCAAACTTATAAAATATTTACTAATAATTATTATTCCATTATAATTTATTGCCCAAAAAAAAGGTAATAATAAAATTACTAATATTAATTTTATGAATTTCATTTTATCTACCGTGTGCTATTGTTATTGTATCTATTCTTTTTGCACTTCCTTTTTCTTTTAATATCTTACTACATTCATTTATTGTTATATTTGTTGTTGATATGTCATCTATTAATAATATTTTTTTTTCTGTTAACTTTTTTTCGTTCTCTACATCAAATGCTCCTTTTATGTTCTCTATTCGTTCGCTCCTTTTTAAATTAAATTGTGATTCTGTCTTCTTTATTCTTATTAGATAATTATCTAATACTGGTATTTTTAATACTTTTGATACCTCTTTTGCTATTAATAATGTTTGATTAAATCCACGTTCTTCATATTTTGTCTTATGTAATGGAACTGGTATTATATAATCAAATTGTTTATCTTTATAAAAACTATCTTCTGTTAAATATGTTATAATAAATAAACTTAAAAACTTTTTTAAATTTGTATATCCTTTGTATTTAAAGAAGTGGATTAGTTCTTTTATTATATCTTCGTAAAAAACAACTGAACGAAGAGAATCAAAATAGATTTTATTTTCTTTACAATCTTTACAAATTATTTTTTTCTCTTCTTCAACATAATTTTCAAATTCATCAAGTACTTTTTTACCGCATTTATAACAATATGGCGGATTTATAAATTTTATATTTTCTAATAAACAATCACTACAATAAAACTGATTGGTAATAACAGGAAAATGTTGACCACATTTTAAACAATATTGTGGATAAATAAAATCAAGTATAAAATTTATTAAATTATTATTTGAATTATAAAACATAAAAAATTTTTTGAATTGTAATAAATTTGTTTAAAGTATTTTTATCCACAAAATCAACCATCAAATACATCTTTATAATTTCGAAAGTAAATATAACCAGAATAAATAGTTGTTATCATAGCAAGATAAATAAGAATAACAGGTGCATAATTACAAAAAACAAATAAATATTTTAACCATAATGGTTCTTTTATTAAATAAAAAAATTCATATTTAAAATCAGGCATAAATTGTAAAAACCATTTTTTTATTACTATTATCACAAGTATAGTAATTAATGCGATAAATTGAAATGTTGTCTTTATTTTTCCTGATAAATTCGCTGCTATTATATTTCCCTCGCCTGCTTTTATTGTTCTTAAGCCTGTAATAAAAAATTCACGCATCAGTATCAGAATAACTGGTATTGCTGGTATATTAACAATTTTTGATTTTACTATTATTATATAACCTGCACAGGTTAATATCTTATCAGCAACAGGGTCCATTATCTTTCCAAATTTTGAAATCATTTTATATGTCCTTGCCAGCCGACCATCATATATATCTGTAATTGCTGCTATTATAAAAACTACAAGTCCATAATAATAAGTATAAACAGAATCAATACTAAATAAAATAATAAAAATAAAAGTTAAATATAGTCGAGCAAGTGTTAAATGATTTGGTAATTTCAAATCTTTTTTACTCCTTTTTATTATCAATAAATTTGACCAACTTTTAAATTTAAATCTTTAATTTCAGAAAGTGATATTTTAAAATTACCATCTATTTCTGGTGCCTGAAATTCTGAACGAATTAAATATTTTTTCATTTCTTCATCATATTCATCTATTATTATATTTCTCGTATCATTTTCCCAGCGCTTACTTGCTTTTTGTATTAATTCATATTGCAATTCTGCTAATTTTTCTAATCGTCTTTCTATTATCTCTTTATTAAATTTATTATCTTTATATAAATTATAATCTTTTGAATATTTTTCAAGTGAATATTTAAAAAAACTAAAAAAATCTATTTTTCCTTCTTTTAAAAAATTATATAGATTTTCAAAATCTTCTTCTGTCTCTTCTGGATGACCAATTATTACTGTTGTTCTTATTGATGATTTTGGTAACTCTTTTTTTATTCGTTCTATTAATTTCATTATATCATTTTTTGTATAACCACGATTCATTAATTTCAATATCTTATCTTCACTATGTTGTATCGGTAAATCAAAATATCTACAAATTATTTTGCTATTCTTCATTAATTCTAATATTTCATAATCAAAATTTTTTGGATGCATATACATTATTCTTAACCATCGTTTTTTTCCTTTTAATTCTTTTAATATTGCTTTTACTAAATTCACTAATCCATGTTCCTCGCCTCTATCTTTTCCATAAGACATTGTATCCTGTGCTATTAATATATATTCTCTTATTCGCGATTTTTTCTCCTTTTCTTTTATCTCATTTATTATTTCACTTATTTCTTTTGATTTTAATGAACCACGAATTGATGGTATTATACAATAATTGCAATGATTATTACAGCCCTCTGAAATTTTTAAAAATTGGATATGGTGCATAAAATATGCTATTTCTATTTTTTTATTTATTAGATTCAGCGATAACTCCTTACTTATTTCTCTTATATAATTATATAAATCTTCTTTTTCACTTAATTTAAACATTTTATCAATTAGTGGATAATCTTTTTGTAATTCTTCTTTATATAATTGGACAAAACAGCCATACAAAACTACTTTTTTTTCTGGATGTTCTGCTTTTATTTTATTGTAATATGCAATTATTTCTAAATTCTCTTCACGCGCTTCATCTATAAAACAACAGGTATTTATTATACATAAATCTGCTTCCTCTATTTTTTTTACTATCTCAACCTGAAAATCATCTATTAATTTTCTTATCATTTCTTCACTATCATATATATTTTTCCAACAGCCAAGTATTTCATAAAATACCTTCATCTTCTTTTTCTCCCTTTATTATTTCATATTTACAATCCTTATTTGGACATTTTATTTTTATCTTGTTTTTTTGTTTTATTTCTACTAAATATGAAGAACCACATTCTGGACATTGTTGTAATATTGGTGGATACCAACTGATAAAATTACATTTTGGATACTTTGAACAACCATAAAATTTTCTACCTTTTTTTGTTACTCTTGCTATTATTTCACCATCGCAATCTTTATTTGGACAGGCTATTCCCATTCCTATTGGTGCGGTGTATTTGCATGTTGGATAATTCTCACATGCTAAAAATTTTACTCCTTTTGAATTTTTGATTATTAATCGACCATTACATTTTGGACAATTCTTATCACTAAATTCGACCTCAACTATTTTTATTGTGCCATCTTCATCGCGTGTTATTGATTTGGTATTTCGACATTTTGGAAAATTTGAGCATGCTATATATTCACCATTTTTATTTAATTTTATCAGCATTTCACTACCGCATTTTTCACATTTTATTCCACTCTCTTTTGTTGTTGATTTTTTATATTCTTTCAATTTTACCATTACTTCATTAAGTTTTTTAATAAAATTTTGATAAAAATTATTCAATATTTTCTGCCAATCTGCATCATCTTTTTCTATTTTATCTAATTCACTTTCCATATTCGCTGTAAATTTTACATCTACTATTTCTGGAAAATATTCTTTCATTAATTTATTTACTTCTATTCCTAATAATGTTGGTTTAAAATATCTGTTCTCTTTTTCTACATAATACCTTTCCTGTATTGTTGAAACTATTGTTGCATAAGTTGATGGTCTGCCTATCCCTTTTTCTTCTAATGTTTTCACTAATGTTGCTTCTGTATAGCGTGATGGTGGTTGTGTGAAATTTTGCTTTAAATATAATTCTTTTAATGCTAATTTCTCGCCTTCTTCTAATTTTGCTTTTATTATTATTCCCTCTTCTTTTTCTTCACTTACCTGTAACCTTAAATAACCATCAAATAAAACTTTCTGTCCATTTGCTATAAAAATATAATCACTATTATTTATTTTTATTTCTGTTACTTCTATTTCTGCTGGTGCCATCTGCGAAATTAAAAATTGTCTCCATATTAAATTGTATAATTTATATTGTTCGCTCGTAAGATTCTCTTTTAACTTTGCTGGTTCTAATTCTATATTTGTTGGTCTTATTGCTTCGTGTGCATCCTGTATCTTTTTCTTGCTCTTTTTCTCTTTATCTCCACCTATATATTCTTTCCCATATTTTTTTTCTATATATTTTCTTGCCATTTCTTTCGCTTCTTCACTTATCCTTGTGCTGTCTGTTCGCATATATGTTATTAATCCTACTACTTCTTTCGTATTAATTGTTATTCCTTCATATAATTGCTGTGCTATCATCATTGTTTTCTTTGTTGAAAAACCTAATTGATTGTATGCTAATTGTTGTAATTTACTGGTTATTAATGGTTCTGGTGGATTTTTCTTTTGTTTCTTTTTATTTATTCCTTCTATTATAAATTCGCCTTTTCTTAATATTTTCTCTATTTCTTTTGCTTCACTTTCATTTTCTATCTTTATCTTTTTTTCCTTATATTTCTGTAATTTTGCTTTTATTATATTTGACTCTTTATCTAATAATTCTGCTTCTATTGTCCAGTACTCTTCTGGTTTAAATTTATTTATTTCTTCTTCGCGGTCACAGATTAATCGCAATGCCACTGATTGAACTCTGCCTGCACTTAATCCTTTTATTGAAATTGTTCGCCATAATAATGGACTTAATTTATATCCAACTATTCTATCAAGTATTCTTCGTGTAAATTGTGATTTTACTTTTTTTAAATCAATGTCGCGCGGATGCTCTAATGCTTTATTTACTGCATTTTTCGTTATTTCATTAAATTCTACTCGCTTTATTTCTTTTTCTTTATCTTCTTTACTTAATATCTCTTTTAAATGATACGAAATTGCTTCGCCTTCTCTATCCGGGTCTGTGGCAAGTAATATTAAATTTGCTTTTTTTGATTTCTCTTTTAATACATTGACTCTGCTTTTGGATTTGGGCAATATTTTAAATATTGGCATTATTTTATCTTCACTTATTTTTATTCCAAATTCTTTTGCTGGTAAATCCATTATATGCCCATAACTTGAATCTACTTCATAAGAACTATCTAAAAATTTTTTTAATGTCTTCACTTTTGTTGGTGATTCTACTATCATTAATTTTTTTTCTGCTTTCATCGCTTTCCTTTCCTTTATATACTTTGATAATAATTACCTGCTAATTTCCTTATTAATCCTTTCATCTCTAATTTTAACAATATTATACTTATTTCATTTATACTTTTTTGTAAATAATTTACTATTTCTTCAACTGATTTTCGTTCTTCTAAAAATTTCATTAATTCTTCTTCTTCTTTATTTAATCTTATTTCACGCTCTTCTCTTTTTTGTTCTGCCTGTCTTTCGCATAAATATTCTCTTTTAAAATTTACATTATTAAAAATGTCAATAATATTTTCAAATAAATATGCGCCTCTTTTTATTAATTCATTACAGCCTTTTCCATATTTTGATGTTATTTCATACGGTAATGCAAATACTTCTTTACCTTGTTCTAATGCAAAATATGCTGTTATTAATGCACCACTTTTTACTGCTGCCTGCATTACTATTGTGGCTAATGATAAACCACTTATTATTCGATTTCTAAATGGAAAATTTTTCGCACTTGCTTTGATATTTAATGGATATTCTGAAATTAACATTCCTTTTTCGGCTATCTCTTCGGCTAATCTTTTATTTTCTGGTGGGTATATACAATTCAAACCAGAACCTAATACTGCTATTGTTCTGCCTTTATTTTTTATCGCTGACCAATGTGCTATTGTATCTATTCCTCGTGCTAATCCACTTACTATTGTTACTCTGCGTGCTGCTAATTCACTTACTATTTCTTCTGTTATTTTCTTTGAATAATTTATTGCAACTCGTGAACCTACTATTGCTATTGCATTATAATCTTCTTTCTTATATTCACCTTTGTAGTATAATACACACGGCGTATAATAGATATTAGCAAGCGAATCAGGAAATTCATCTGTCCCATATAATAATAATTTTACTCTTTCTTTTTTTATTATTTTTTCTATCTCTTTTAAATATAAATCATTTCGAACATTTACTATATTTTTTGCTAATTCTTTTTTTACTCCACCTTTTTCTGTCAATTCATCAATCGAAGCATTTACTATGTTTTTATAATTACCAAATACATCAACTAATTTTTTTAATGTTATTTGCCCTAAATTTTTTACCTGACTTAATTTTATTGCATAAATACCGTTTTCATTTATTTCCATTTGTTTTCTCAATTATTAAATTATATCTATTGAACTCTTCTCTATCCATCCTATTTCTTTACCAAATACTTTTACTCGATAATAATCATATCGCTCTTCAATTATATCAACATCAAGTCCTTCATATAATTCTGTGTTCTTTAAAAAAGTTGGACCCGGTCCACTCATTACATCAACTTTCTCTTCTATTATTACTCCTTTTTTATTTATTATTTCATACTCGTATCTTAAATATAACCATATACCTAATCCAATATTTATAAAAAATAAAATCACAGTAAAATAAATCAAAATTGTTTTAAATAATTGTGGTTCTAAAAATAATATAACACTTAATAAAATAAAAAATAACAATGACGAACAAATAAATAAATAAGTAATAAAATTTAAAGAATAACTAATTAAATCAACTTCATAAGGTCTTTTATTTTTTATCCTCGTATTCAAATATTTTATATTTTCAATAATATCTTTATCAGAAGGATTTAATCTATTTGCTCGATAATAAAATAATAATGCTTTCCCTATTTTACCTGAATTATTATAACAATTTCCTATGTTATAAAAAACATCAGGATTTTTAAAACCACTTTCTATTATCTTATTATAAATTATCAAAGCAGAATCATACTCGCCATTTCTATAATATTTATTGCCTTCTTCAAAATATGCGATTATTTTTTCATCTGCTGAAATAATATTATTAACTAAAAAATAAAATATACAAATAATTAAAAAAATCTTTCTTTTCATTTCTTTATGTATTTCTCCACTTCAACTATTGTTTTTTCTGCTTCTTCATAAATTTCATTATATTTATTTTCTGGTAATGATGATTGACTGAATCTAATTAAATCACAATTCGCACATAAATTTATTATTTTATTTATTAGTTCTTCTGGCACTTCTCTTTCTTTTAATAAATCTTTTATTGTTTCTGTGGTTAATCCTAAATTTGAAATATTAAATTTATCGCCAAAATACTTAAATAATGCTGTTGATATTTCATAGGCAAATTTGTTATAATCTTTTTTTACTAAATTTTTCTTTGCACCTTTTAAGATTTTATTTGCTGTTTTTAATGCTTTACGACTTTTTATTGTTACGAATTTTTTCTCTTTTATTCTATTAATTATTTTTATTATCGAACATAATATAAATACTATTAAACCACTACTTTCTAATATTATAAAATTTTTTGATAATATTAAATATGAATAATTTTTTAATCTTTTCTTATCTTCTTTTATATATTTCAAACTCTCTTTGACCATTATACTTTCTTTACTTTCAAAAGGAGTTGTTATGGTTCCTGATGTTGTTGATATGATTTGTTGCGCAATTATATCTCTGTCACCTGGTAAAACATTAAATGAAAAAGTCTTACTAATTGCTCGCTCATAATTTTTTGTTTCTGGATTGAAAAATATATATTCAAAAGGTCCTAATTGGTATTCACCTTTTTTTGATGGAACTACAATATATTTCAATTCTTTTTCAAATGTTATCTTTGTGCCAACTATTTCTTTTTTCTCTGTTATTGATGGTTCATATAAATTAAACCAATCATTATTTCTAACAACAGGAAGTTTTATACCTTTTACATTACCTTCACCATATAGTTTTACTAATGCTATTATTGACTCACCGACTTTTACTTCTTTTTTATAATTTTTTACTTCAAGTGAAATTTTTATTTTTCCAATCGAACCACTGAAATCTTTTGGCTGACCTTGTTCTGGTAATGATTTTACTATTATTTTAAATTTCTCATTTGCTCGTAATATATTTGTTGATAAAGGTCTAAAAAACCCATCACCTATTATTGTTCTCACTACTGGCTCTTCTATTATATATTCGCCTGATTTTACTGGAAATAATGCAAATTTTAATATATTTTGAACATTATATTTTACGCCATTGTATTCTGTGGTTGTTATTTCTCTGTCATTATTTGTTTGAATTAAATTCTCTTTAATAAAATTATTAAAATCTGAAACTTTAATTAATTCTAAATTATCAATTCCTCTACGATAAAATAATTTTATTGTATATATTAACATCTCATCTACAAAACATTCTGTCTTTGATATTTCTGCTTTTATAAAAAAATCTTCTATTTTTACTGCTTCTTTTATTACTGTGATCCTGTGTGATTGTGATTGATATTTTTGATTATCTATTATTAAATATGCTGGCTGAATTGTAAATTCGCCTATTTCTTCTGGTATTAAAACAAATGTATATGTTCGTTCATAAGAACGTGTCATTCGACCATTTATTATTGATATTGATGACATTGTTGATGGTCCTGATTGCTGGATTAATCTAAATCCTTTAAAATCAGGCCTTACTAATTGTGCATTACCTATTTCATCTCCTGCTCTTATTTTTATTGTATAAATTAATTGTTCTGATAAACCTAATTTTGTCCTGTTCACTTCACTGATAAAATCAAGTGCATATAAATAACTATATAAACAAATAAATAAAATAAAAATTTTTTTGTTCATCATAATAAGTAATACAAAAATTTATTTCGTGTTACCAATCTTTTTCTATTTCATCTAAATTCATCTTCTGTTGTCTCATTGCATTTTTTAATGCTTCTTTCTCTTGTTCACTATAATTCTCTAAAAATCGCTCTATCTCTTTTTTTTGCTTTTCTTTATCCTTTTCTTTTTCAGCCTGTTTTGATTGTGCCTGTTGCTGCTCTTTTTTTTCTTTGCCTTTTCCACTCTCTTCTTTTTTATCTTTTTTTTCGCCTTTTTGTGCTTTCTGCTCATCGGTTAACTGCTTTTTGTCTGCTTCTGTTTTTAACTTCTTTACATATTCTAAATTATATTTTGCATCTTTATCATCAGGATTTATATTCAAAGCATTTATATAATTATTTATTGCTTCTTCAAAATTTCCTGATTTAAAATATGCATTACCTAAATTATAATATGTCTTTGCAAGTAAATCTTTATCTTCTGTATTAAATAAAACATTTTGATACATCTCTATTGCATCGCTATATTTTTCTGTCTTGTAATAACTATTGCCTGTGTTATAATATATTTCTCCTCTATCTTTTTTTTCTTTTAATGCTTTTTTATACTGTGATAATGCTTTATTATATTCGCCCTTCTTGAAATATTTATTCCCTTTGTCTATTAAACTTTTTACACTCGAAAAAAAATTTACAAAAAATAAAAAAACAGAAAATATAATTATTATTCGTTTCATAAATCTATTATTTTTCTATAAATTTATTATATTTTTGTGAAGCAAATAATTTTATCGGTAAAAATGTTTCGATTATTAAAAATAAAACTGTAAAAATTAAAAAATACTGGTAAATATCATTATGTCTAATATTTTGTTTTGATTCAAGTATTTTTTTATCCATATTTTCTATCTGTGAATAAATCTTCTTAATTTCAAATTCATCTGGCGTAGCATTATAAAATGAACCATTTGTTTCAAGCGCAATTTTTTGTAATAATAAAATATCAAGTTTCGTCAATACCTGATTACCTGCTTTGTCTTCTTTATATTTTACTATATTGCCCTGTGCATCACGAATAGGAATTGGCACTCCATAACTTCCACCTATTCCTATACAATGAATTATTATACCATTTTTTTTCGCTTCTTCTATTGCCTCTAATACTGCCTGTTCGTGGTCTTCGCCATCTGTTATTAAAATTAATGTTTTATGTTTTGTCTGTTTATTATTAAATGCTTTAATAGCAGTAAAAATAGCAGAAGCAATAGAAGTGCCTGGTCTGGAAATCATATCAAAATCAATTGTATCAACAAACATTTTAGCAGCATTATAATCGTGTGTCAATGGACATAATAAATGCGCTGAACCTGAAAATATTACTATACCAATTCTATCGCCTTTTAAATTATTTATTAAACTCTTTATTTCACTTTTTGCTTTTAATAATCTGTTTGGCTTTATATCTTCTGCTCGCATTGATTCTGATACATCAAGTGCTACTATTACATCTATTCCTTTTTGTTGGATTCTTTCAACCATTGCGCCATATTGTGGTCTTAATAATGAAATAATTAAAAAGAATAATGCAAAATAATATAATATCCATTTTATATGATATATTTTTTCATTTTCATAAAGTAAATTTTCTTTTATCAGATTTATCTCACCAAATTTTTTTAATTTATAATTTTTATACTTGATATAAATAAATTCTCCAATAATAAAAATCGGTATAATAAAAAAATAAAACCAATAATTTATATTTTCAAATATCATAATTATGGTAAAGAAGAAAAAATTGTTTTGTTTAATAAAAATTCAAAAATAATTAATGCAAATGCTATATATAAAAAGTAAATAAATAATTCTGTATAATTCATATATTTCTTTACTTTTACTTTTGTTTTCTCCAATTTATTTATATCATCATAAACATTTTTTAATTCATTTTTATATTCTGCTTTATAAAATTTTCCACCTGTTTCGGCTGCAATATATTTTAATGTTTCAAAATCAAATTCACTATTTATTTGCTGATATATTAATTGCCCTGTTTGTGGATGTGGTATTAATGCAGGTGCTAATTCAAGTCTGCCTATACCTATTGTATATATTTTTATGCCTAATGTTTTTGCTAATGATACTGCTTGTGATATTGGTATATCATCAACTGTTTGTTTACCATCTGTTAATAATATTATTATCTGTGTTTTTGACATTTTACTTTTTAATCTATTTAATGAACTTATTATTGCCATACTGATATTTGTTGCTGGACCTGCCATTCCTGGCTTTATATTTTCTATTATCAAATCATATATTTGATAATCAGTTGTTAATGGACATTGTGTATATGCATATTGACCAAACACTACCATACCTATTCTATCGCCTTCGCGTTTCTTAATAAATTCTTTTATTACTTCTTTCGTTATATCAACTCTTGTTTTTTTATTCTTTAAATCCATATCAAGCGCTGTCATACTCATTGATGTATCAATTGCAAGAATAATATCAATGCCATAACTTGTTATTTCTATTTCTTTTCTACCTGCCTGTGGTCTTGCTAATGCTATTATTAATACTATTATTATTAAAAGCCGTAAGAATACTATATTTTTTTTCAACCATACTCTTAATGTTGGTTTCGCTCCTTCAAATAATTTTATGTTTGAATATACAATAGCACCTTCCATTAAATTTTTCTTTCGCACATAAAAAAAATAATACAAGATAATTATTACTGGTATAAGTAAAAGATAATACGGTGCTGCAAAATATATTTCATCAAATTTAAAATAATTATACAGTTGTTTGTTTAATAAAAATTTCATTTTTTATCTCTTCTATTAAATTTTCTGTTGTCTTTGTTATTTCATCTATTTCTTGATGTGTTGGTTTGTATTTAGCAAATTTTATCATATCTGTATTATATAAATATTCTTTAATTTCATTCATATAATTTATTTTTCGCTTTCGTAAATAATCAAGTAATTCTTCTTTTGTCATATCAAGTGCATTTACATTATATATTTTGCCAATATATTCTCTTAATATTTCTGTTATTTCAAAACAATATTCTTTTACTTTTTCCTGTGTTACTAAATCTTTTTCATATAATCTTTTTAATCTTATCTTTGCCCATTCATAAGGTGTATATTTCTTTTCTTCTATTTGTATTTGCGCTGATTTATATTTTTTATAATATTTATAACCACCAATTATAATTCCTGAAATTATTATTATGATTATTAAATTTAGTAAATAATTTGTTTTTATTTCTACTACATTTTTTATATCTCTTATATCCTGTGATAAATCTGGATTTGTGCTGTAAAATCTTATATATAATCTTTTTGTATCTATTTCTTTTGTCTCATTATTTGCTATATATCTTATTCTTATTGATGGTATTATAAATGTTGTATCTTCATAACTTGTTAAATAATATATTATTTTTTTTTCTTTGTAATTTGCATCAACTTCTTTTTCTTCTATATTATAATTTTTTATTGTGAAATTGTATAAATAATTACTTATATCTGGAATTTCAACTTTTATATTTTTTAAATATTTTATTTCTAAATGATATTGTACAATATCACCAATTAATGGTTTGGTTTTTGAAAAATAATTTTTTATTTCAATTGGCGATACTATTTTTCCATCATCTTTTTTATCACTGCAATTAAACAACATAAAATAAAACAATATTAAATAAATTATATTTTTGAAAATTGGATTTTTTAATAATTTCATTTGAAGTATATTAAATATAATTATAAATTGAATTTGTCAATAGTTTCATTTATTTTTTAAGATATTTATTTATTGATGAATATTATCAAAAATTTTTTTCTGATTGTCTTGACAATTAGTTGATTTTGCAATATAATGTAATGGAAAAAAATATTTATAAAGGAGAAATTAAAATGAAAAAAAATATTTTCCTTTTAATTTTTATTCTTTCATTTAATTATCTTTTTGCTGTTTATAATGAAGCAGAATATACTGTGTATATTACTGGACCAACGATTGTTGTTCAAAATGTTTCGACTAAATTTCACGCAACAGTAAAAGATAGTGCAGGCAAAATTTATTATGATAAAGATTTTTCAAGGACATTAAAAAAATTAGGTGAAACAATTATAACAAATACCATTACATTTACTGCAAGTGATGGCTTGCAACATCAAATAGTTGGAACTTATGAAGTAACTGTTGTTGATACATCTGCTTTTAATTATGTTGCAATAATAACAGGTCCAAAAACAGTAATACAAAATGTTTCAACCAAATTTCATATTACTGTTAAAGATGGGCTGAATAATATTTTCTATGATAGAGATTTTTATAGAACATTGAAAAAATTAGGGCAATCATCAATAACAAATACAGTTACATTTGTAAATCGTGATGGTATTGAAACAAAAATAGTTGGAACTTATGATGTAACTGTTGTTGATTCTTCAACACAAATAATTCCACAAACTGAAAATAATATAACAGAACCATTATTTTCAAATCCAGCAACAAAATCAAATGCATTAGAACAAATAATTGTTAATGCGATAAATTCAGCACAAACATCAATTGATGTGGCAATTTATTCATTCGCTGACTGGCCTGTTGTAAATGCACTTGTAGAAGCGGCAAACAGATTAGGTAAAGATAAAGTTAGAATTGTAACTGAATATGAAAATTATACATATTCAGGAACAAAGAATTATTATAACAAATTAGAAAATGCTGGAATAAAAATTATTACTGATGCAGCCGGTGGCGGTGGTAGTGGTTTAAGTCATAATAAATTTTTTATTATTGATAATCAAAAAGTAATTGTTGGTTCTGCAAATGCCACTTATACGAGTTATTATACTGATAATAATAATATGATTGAAATTAGTTCACCACAAGCAGTAGCAATATATGCAGCAGAATTTAAACAGATGTATGAACAAAAATTATTTGGTAGAGCAAAAAATTCATCGGCTGATCATACTTTTCAATATACACCAGAAGATTATAAAAATAATAATAATCTAATAAATATAAATACAGCATCAGTTTCAGACTTCACAAAACTATATGGTATAGGCACAACAATAGCAACAAATATTGTAAATTATCGAAATGCAAATGGACCATTTAAATCAATTGATGATTTAAGTAAAGTATCAGGTGTAAAATCAACAATAATAAATGCAAACAGAAGATATATGTATGTAGATAGTGAAAATACAAAGACAAAAACAGGCGAAATATATTTTGCGCCAAAAGATAATGTTGAAGCACAAATAATTAATGCAATAAATTCTGCAAAATATACTATTGAATTTGCTATGTTCACTTTTACTGATAATGAAATAGCCAATTCAATAATAGCAGCAATAAATCGTGGTGTAAAAGTTTCTGGTATTTATGATGATTATCAGGCTGGTTCTAAATATTGCACTATTAATACCTTAAAAGAAGCAGGTGCAACTGTTTATACTGACGCAAGTGAAAATTTAATGCATAATAAATATTTAATAATTGATGGAGAAAAGGTTATAACTGGTTCATATAACTATACAGCATCAGCAAATACTGCAAATGATGAAAATATAATTATTCTAAATGATAAATCAACCGCAGTAAATTACTATCTAAATTTTAAAAGTATAATTCCATCAAACTCATAAATTTAATGAAAAGATTTTTTCTGTTTCTCATAATAATATTATTATTCCCTTATCTTCTATTTAGTGAAGACATTTCTTTAACAGAACGCGAACAATTTGCGTTTGAAATGTTTTATCAAAACGAAGAAATTTTTGGTCCTTATAAACAATATTTAAATAACGAAGATTTAGAACAGTTATATAGTTATGCAGAAGAACGGCTTTCAAATATAGTAAAAGAAACAAGAGATTTCAGTAAAGAAGAAGCACATCAATATATATTAGAAAAAATATATGGAAGCGGTGGATTAAAATCAGAAATACACGAACAAATGCGTGAAATATTTAAAAGAAAAACTCTTCCTTCAAGTTTTGAAAATGATTTAAAAAATTTCTATTTAAAGTATGGTAAAAAATATCCTTTAAAAATTATTATCTCAACAATTATTGCTGTTTTACTTTTGATTTATATTATTTTTCATATAATAAAAAATAAAATAATTAAAGATATATTTGCAATAATTTTAATTTTGTTTGCTGCTTATCTTATTTATTTAATATTAAGCAATAAAGGATGTTCTTATCAAAAAATAAAAAAATATTTATCAAAACAAACAATTATTTTACCAAAAAGTGATATTGGAAAAAATATATATTTTGTAAAACCATTAATAAATACTGCTTATACTTATGAATTAGTTGAAGATATAAATAAAGCAAAATATATAATTGTTGTTTCAATGTATTTAGCAGAATTAAGTAAATCTAATACAGCATATCAGGCTATGATTTTTGATGCTCTAATTAAAGCAGCAGCAAGAAATGTAAAAGTATATGTTATGTTAGATTATCCTGATATTGAGCAAAATTTAGATTTATATACTAAAAATAATGCTGTGAAAAATTTTTTAGAAAATAACAAAATTATTGTTATCTGGGATTCACCACAAATTGAAAATCATGAAAAAATAATTTTAATTGATGAACAAATTTTATATGTATGCAGTCATAATTGGTCTTATGCTGCTTTAACTACTAATGAAGAAATTTCTTTTAAAATTTATTCTTATGAATATCCTCAGGAAATACTTAACTATTATTATACTCCATTTGAAAACCAAATCAAATCAATTGTAATTTTAGAGAAATTAAATATTAAAACTGATAAATATTTTAAAACAGATGATTTTTCTTTTCTGACTTCTTATAAATATTTTTATAAACTTAAACGCGAGTTGATAACTACTAAAAAAAGTGTTAAAATTCGTATGTTTTTAATTCGAACTGTTTCTATGAATGAAGAAGATAAAGTTTTTCAACTTTTACAAATATTAAAAAAATTAAAAGAGAACGGAAAAGATATAGAAATAATTCTCGATGCTTCTATGTCAAAAGAAAATACACCTGTTTATGATTTATTAAAGAACTATAATATTAATGTTCGATTTAATCATAATGAAAAAATAATGCATACAAAACTTGTAATAATTGATAATGAGAAAATATTTTGTGGTAGTCATAACTGGACTAATTCATCATTTAATACCAATCGTGAAGTATCAATTTATTGTAAATCTTCTGAATTAGCAAAATATATAGAAAAAAATATTAGATGAATTATATAAACAAATATTTTTAAAATTATCCTTCCAAAAATAAATAAAAAATTTCTTGACAAAAAATAAATAATATGATAAAAGTATTTTGTTAAAATGAATTAAGTGTTATATAATTCAGTTTTGTGTCTTTGTTTTTATTTTATTGATATTTGAATTACGGGGGCGTAGTTCAGTTTGGTTAGAACGCCTGCCTGTCACGCAGGAGGCCGCGAGTTCGAGTCTCGTCGCTCCCGCCAGTTTTTTAAAGTCAAGCAAATCTTGAATTTAAAAAATCAAGTTAATAATGGTTTTTAATAGCATAATTGCTATTATATATTTTTAGTTTAAGGAGTTTTAAAAATGCAAAACAAATTGTTTATTGGCAATTTACCATTTACAATGGAGGAGGAAGAATTAAAAACCAAATTAGAAGAATTTGGCAAAGTAGAATCTATCAAAATAATAAAAGATAGAGAAACTGGCAAATCTCGCGGTTTTGGTTTTGCTTCGTATGAAACACAAGCAGAAGCAGAAAAGGCGATTGTCGGTTTGAATAATCAGGAAATAAATGGTAGAAAATTAAGAGTAAATATGGCTGATGATAAACCAAAAAGAGGCGACAGACAACGAAGAGATTCTGGTCGTTTCGGTAATCGTGGTAGCAAAAATTCTTCTTTTAGAAGAGATAATTAATTTTTTATTTGTAAGTTTTTTATTGCACATTTAATTTATTCATTAGATAATATAAATGTGTATTTTATAAAAATTTTTATTATTTCTATTTATACTATTTTTTTTATATTTACTAATTGTTTTTCAGAAGTAAAAGAAGAAGAGTTTGATTTTATTAATAATCAGACTCTTCTTATTTCTTCAAACTATAATCAATTAGATAAATTATTTTATAAGAACTATATCAAAAATATTAAAGAAAAAAAATATAGTTTTTCAAATATAAAAATAATTGAAATATATGAAAAAAATAAGGAATATGAAATATATAATGTTATTTATCAAAGTGAAGGTTTAAAAATATCAGGCTTATTATCAAAACCAAAAATAAAAAAAGAACTATACCCAGCAATTTTAATATGTCACGGATATTATCCACCACAAACTTATTTTCAAGGTCAAGGTAATTTAATTTATTTACAAAATCTTGCTAAATTAGGTTTTGTCGTTTTTGTCCCGGATTATAGAAACTATGGTAAATCTGATAAAGTTTCTAATCCTTATGAACCAGGTGAAGTCTATGATATAATAAATGCCTATTATGCTTTACAGGAGGAAAAATATGTTGATAAAAATAAAATAATTATGATGGGTTCGAGTTGGGGTGGGGGACTTGGTCTCAAAGCAATTGTCAAAGTTAAACCTGCTTTATTTATAAATTATTATGGACAATTAGGTGGTCTTGAATTAAATGAAAATTATAAAATTTTTTTAAGTAGATTTACTAATAATGAAAAAGATATTGAAGAATATTTTCAAAAGACATCAATTTATTATCACCTTAATTTAATTAATATTCCTATATATATTTTTCACGGCGGTAAAGATACAACAGTAAGACCAGAACAATCAATTGTATTATATAATTTACTTAAAAAAATGAATAAACAGGTTGATTTAAAAATCTTCCCGGAGGCTCCACACGCTTTTGCTGATGATTACAATAATCCTTCAAAAGAATATTTATTAAAAATATTAGAAAAATTTCTATAATTATTTTTAAAATTCAAAAATTACAAAGCACTTAAATATATAGTAGTTTATTTTTTTAAAAAATTTTTTAATAGTTGAATAATATTAATGCTATAATTTCCAGAGAATAAATTTATTTGCGGGAAGTTTACAGACATGGTATACCCTTTTCTTAAGAATATATTATTAAA
>DAONJL010000011.1:0-64051 GCA_035405645.1 bacterium
GACTTAGATTTTATTTTTAATAATATATTCTTAAGAAAAGGGTATACCATGTCTGGAAACTTCCCGAAAATAAAAAAAAATTATATAATTTCGAAATTTTATAAAAATATAGAACATTTTTTAAGACTTTAAAAGAGTAGACTTTTATTTATTATTTGTATTTTGAATTGATTAGTTCTGATTTATTTTTAGAAAAAAAATTTATGTTAAGTTATTAAATATTTAAAAAATCTTTTCAATCTTTTTCTTTTTGAATAAGTGAAAAAGTATTTGAAATATAGAAAATAATGCAAATAAATTTTTATTACCAGATAAATGAGAATAATTAATATTGACAGAAAAAATATTTCAATATAAAATAAAAGAAAAAAATAAAGGAGAAGAAATTATGGGACTTCAAATTTATATTGATGGAAAATTTGTAGATGAAAGTGAAGCAAAAATATCAGTATTTGATCATGGATTATTATATGGCGATGGTGTGTTTGAAGGAATTAGAGTATATGATAATGGAATATTTGAATTAGAAGCACATTTAGAAAGGTTATATGATTCAGCAAAAGCAATAAATTTAAAAATAGAAATTCCATTTAATGAAATGATAGAATTACATTGTGAAGCGGTTCGTAGAAATAAAATAAAAGATGGATATATACGAACAGTAATAACACGAGGTAAAGGTGATTTAGGGCTTGACCCACGAAAATGTCCAAAACCAACAATATTTATAATAGCAGCAACAATAACATTATATCCACCTGAATTTTATGAAAAGGGATTAAAAATAATGACAGTTTCAACGCGGCGGAATAGACCAGATGTATTAAGCCCGCGAATAAAATCATTAAATTACTTGAATAATATAATAGCAAAAATAGAAGCAACAAATGCAGGATGTTTAGAAGCAATAATGTTAAATACAGAAGGATATGTTGCAGAATGCACGGGTGATAATATTTTTTATTTAAAGAAAAATAAGATATATACACCACCAACATATTTAGGTGCACTTGAAGGTATAACGAGAAATTCAATAATAAATATTTTGCATAATGGTGGTATAGATGTAATAGAAAAACCATTCACATTATATGAATTATATACAGCTGAAGAAGTATTTTTAACAGGCACAGCGGCTGAAGTAGTTCCAATTGTAGAAATTGATGCCCGTCAGATAGGAAATGGAAAGCCGGGAAAATTTACCAAACAAATAATTGCAAATTTTAAGGAATATGTAAAAAAACATAGTTATCCAGTATATAAGTAGAAAAGTAAAAATAAGAAATAAGTAGAATCAAAAAATTTAATAGTAAGGAAGTGATAAATATGAAATGTAATATTTGTAAAAAAGAAATAGCAACAATCCATTTGACAGAAATAATAAATAATAAAATCAAAGAAATACATGTTTGTGAGAAATGTGCAAAAGAAAAAGGAATAGAAACAGAAAAGATAAAAAGTTCATTAAATATGGCTGATTTATTCACAAGTTTAATACCTGATAAAATAAATAATAAAGGTGAGGAAGAAGTTCCTTCGTATGAAAAATTAAAATGCCAATTTTGTAATATGACTTTTTTAGAATTCAGGAGTCGAGGAAAATTTGGTTGTGCAAAATGTTATGAAACATTTAGAGAACATATAGCACCATTATTGAAGAGATTACAGGGAAGCATACAGCATACAGGAAAAGTGCCATTAAATATATCATCAAAAACGAAAGATAAATATCTTGAAATCAAGGAATTAAAAGAAAAATTAATGGAAGCAGTAAAAAATGAAGCTTATGAAGAAGCAGCGCGATTGCGTGATAAAATAAAAATATTAACATCAGGAGAAGTAGAAGAAAATGAATATAATTGAAGAATTAATTAAAACACCGGAAAAATGGCTAGATGGAAAAGGACCATATTCAGATATAGTAATAAGTAGTAGAATAAGATTAGCACGTAATTTAGCAAATTTTCCATTTCCAAATCAAGCCACAAAAGAAGAGTTAAATAATATAAAAAATTTAGTAGAAACAAAGATAAAAAAAATTAAATCATTTAAAGATTTATTTGTGATTAAATTAAATGAAATAGAAGAGATAGATAAACACATTTTAATTGAACGACATTTGATGAGTCACGATATGTTAGAAAAACCTGATGGCATGGTAATAGTAAATGAAGAAGAAGAAGTAAGTATATTGGTGAATGAAGAAGACCATTTAAGATTACAGGTATTAACATCAGGTTTGCAATTAAAAAAATGCTGGAAAATAATAAATGAATTAGATGATGCAATAGAAAAAGAGATGCAGTATGCCTTTTCATCAGAATATGGATATTTAACTTCCTGTCCAACAAATGTAGGAACAGGACTTCGTGCATCAGTTTTAGTTCATTTACCAGGTTTAGTATTATCAAAACATATAAATCAAGTATTAAAAAGTTTGGCGAATATAGGAATTGCTGTGCGTGGTTATTATGGTGAAGGCACAGAAGTAATTGGGAATTTTTATCAAATATCAAATCAATTGACATTAGGAAAAGAAGAAAATACAATAATAGATGACCTTGAAAAGATAATAAAAAAAATAATAGAGAATGAGTTACAATCAAGAGAAATATTATATAATGAGTTAAAAATTGATTTAGAAGACCAGATTTTTCGTGCTTATGGAATATTAAAAAATGCACGAATAATATCATCAAAAGAAGCAACAGAATTATTATCAACATTAAAATTAGGAATTGATTTAAAATTAATAAAAGATATAGAAACATCTGTATTAAATGAATTATTAATATTTACACAACCATCACATTTGCAAAAAAAGAAAAAAAAATTAATGGAAGCAAAAGCAAGAGATATAGAACGCGCCCAAATAATACGACAGCGATTAGCTTAGCCATTATTAGTTGAAGTAATCAAAGCAAAAAGAGGTGAAATATAAATGTTTGAAAATTTTACAAATAGAGCAAAATTAATATTAAAATATGCACGCGAAGAAGCAGTTGTACTCGGGCATAATGCTGTTGGAACAGAACATTTATTATTGGGTTTATTGAAATTAAGAGAAGGCGTGGCTTATGAAGTATTATTAGAAATGGATATAACAGAAAAAGATATAAAAGATGAATTAAATCATTTTATTTTACCGGGTAATAAAAATCAGAAGTTAAATCCAAATGAATTAGTATTAACACCACGGGCTAAAAGTGTATTACAATTAGCAGTAAATGCAGCAAAAAATTTGGGACATCCATTTATAGGCACAGAACATATATTACTTGCATTATTAGAAGAAGGTGAAGGTATAGCAGCGAGGGTATTAAATTCACTTGAAATAAAACCAGAAATTTTATTAAAGAAAATATTAAGTAAATTAGAGAGTATGGGTGCAGGTGAATCTTTTGATGATAATAATCAAAATGAGCCACCATTTATTCATTCAACACCATTTCATCCATTTGTTCAAAAACCAATGCAACGGGGAAAAATATTAGAACGATTTGCAGTAAATTTAACACAACAAGCAATAGAAAAAAAATTAGAACCAATAATAGGAAGAGATAAAGAAATAACAACACTTAGCCAGATATTATTAAGGAAAACAAAGAATAACCCAATAATAATTGGAGAAGCGGGTGTAGGTAAAACAGCAGTAGTATATGGTTTAGCACAAAGAATTGCAAGTGGTGGAGTTCCTTCTGTATTAAGAAAAAAAGAAATTTTATTACTTGATATAGCAGGATTATTAGCAGGGACAAAATATAGAGGTGAATTTGAGCAGCGCATAAAATCAGTAATTGATGAAGCAAAGCAATCACAAAATATTATGTTATTTATTGATGAGATACACACAATAATAGGAGCAGGTAGTGCAGAAGGGACACTTGATGCAGCACATATGTTAAAGCAACCATTATCGCAAGGTGAAATACAGGTTATTGGAGCAACAACGATAGATGAATATAGAAAATATATAGAAAAAGATAAAGCATTAATGCGCAGGTTTCAGGCAGTAACAATAGAAGAACCATCAGTTGATGAAACAATAGAAATATTAAAAGGCTTGCGTGAATCATTTGAAATGCATCATAAGATAAATATAAGTGATGAAGCAATAGAAACAGCAGTTAAATTATCAAGTATATATTTAACAGATAGAAAATTACCAGATAAAGCAATAGATTTACTTGATGAAGCAGGTGCAAGAAAAAAGATAAGTATTCAAGAATTACCAGATGAGTTAGCAAAGTTAGAAGAAGAATCGAAGAAATTAGATAATTTAAAAATGATGGCTGTAAAAAAACAGGATTTTGAAAATGCTGCCAAATATCGAGATGAACAACAGATAATATTAAAGAAGATACAAAATTTTAAGAATAAATTAGAGGTGAATTCAAATAAAGAAAATAAAATAACAGATATAGATGTAGCAGCAGTTATTTCTGATTGGACTGGAATACCACTAAATAAATTAAATGAAAAAGAATCATATAAATTATTAAATTTAGAAAGAGAATTACATCGAAGAGTAATAGCCCAAAACGAAGCAATAGAAATAATATCAAAATGTATAAGACGTTCAAGAACAGGCTTAAAAAGCGCCAAAAAACCAATTGGTTCGTTTATTTTTTTAGGACCAACAGGTGTAGGTAAAACAGAATTAGCAAGAGCATTAGCAGAAACATTATTTGGCAGCGAAGAAGCATTAATAAGAATTGATATGTCAGAATTTATGGAAAAATTCAGTGTTTCAAGATTAATAGGTGCTCCACCAGGTTATGTTGGTTATCAGGAAGGCGGAGAATTAACAGAGAAAGTGCGTAGAAAACCATATTCAGTTGTTTTGTTTGATGAAATAGAAAAAGCACATCCTGATATTTTTAATATTCTTTTACAGGTTCTTGATGAAGGTCAATTAAGTGATAATTTAGGACATAAAGTAAATTTTAAAAATACAATTATTATTATGACATCAAATATAGGAGCAAAAGAGATTGTGAAGGATAAAAGTTTTGGTTTTGCAGTAATGGATAAAGAAGCAAGTTATGAAGATATGAAAAAGAAAGTTCTTGCAGAAGTTAAAAAAGTCTTTAGACCAGAATTTTTAAATAGAATAGATGAAACGATTGTTTTTCATCCTTTATCCAGAGAAAATTTAATTGAAATAATTGATATAATGTTAAGAGAAATCCATAAAACAATAGAAGAGAAAGAGATGTTTTTAATTGTATCAGAAGAAGCAAAACAATTTTTAATTGATAAAGGTTATGATGAGAAATATGGAGCAAGACCATTAAGAAGGGCAATACAGAAATATATTGAAGACCCACTTTCAATGGAACTACTTGAGAATACATTTAAACCAGGCGATAAAATTAATACAAAAGTTGAGAATGATAAGATAATATTTATTAAAGGATAATAAAATATGCGAGCAGCAGAAATAGCAAGAAAAACGAATGAAACAGATATAAGAGTAAAAATAAACCTTGATGGAACAGGGAAATATAAAATATCAACACCAAATCATTTTTTAAATCATATGCTCGAATTATTTTCAAAGCATAGTTTTATTGACCTTGAAATAATTGCAACAGGTGATGTAAATATTGATTTTCATCATACTGTTGAAGATATTGGGATATGTTTAGGACAGGCATTTAATCATGCGCTTGGAACAAAAGAAAAAATAAATCGATATGGATTTTTTATTTTACCAATGGATGAAAGTTTAGCATGTGTTGCTATTGATATTTGTAATCGTTCGCATTTTTCTTTAACAGGTAATTTTTCTTCTTTTGAAACAGGTGATTTTGATATTGAATTATTAAAAGAGTTTTTACAGAAATTTACTGATAATTCAAAAATAACTTTACATATTGATTTATTAAAGAGTTCAAATTTACATCATTCAATAGAAGCAATATTTAAATGCATGGCAAAAGCAATAAATATGGCAATTTCAATAAATCCAAAAATAGAAAGAGCAATGAGCACGAAAGGAGTATTATGATAGCAATAGTAAATTATGGAATAGGAAATGTTAATAGTGTAATTAAAGCATTTCAATTATTTTCAAATGAAATTGAATTCACTGATGATCCAGAAAAAATAAGGAAATCAAAAGCAATAGTATTACCTGGCGTGAGTTCATTTGGTGCTGCTATGGAAGAATTAGAAAAGAGGAATTTAGTCCAGTTATTAAAAGATGAGATAGAAAAAGGCAAAATATTTTTTGGAATATGTGTTGGTATTCAATTACTTTTTGAAGAAAGTGAAGAAACACCGGGTATCAAAGGATTATCAATATTTAAAGGTAAAGTAAAAAAATTTGAAGATACATATTATTCAGTTCCACAAATTGGTTGGAATCAAATTTCAATAATTAAAAGAGATAATCCAATTTTGAAAAATATAAATAATGATTATTTTTATTTTGTGCATTCATATTATGTTGAACCAGAAGATAAAGAAATAATAGCATCAACAACTGATTATGGAGTAGTTTATCCTTCAACAATCTGGCATAAAAATATTTTTGCAGTACAATTTCATCCTGAAAAAAGCCAGAATATAGGTTTGAAATTATTAAAAAATTTTGTTCAATTTGTTTATAATAATAATGGTTGAATATTTAAGAAAAGAGATAAATGATTATTTAAAGAAGAATCAAAATAAATCAGCAATAGAAAAATTAAAAAAGATAATTAATTTAAGAATAAACACTCCATATAAAAATTTCCCTTTTAAAAATGAAAAAGAAGGAGAAATTCCATTTTTCCCATTAGCATATTCTGATTGCACATCTTTTGTTTTGACTTCAATAGCACTTGCTTTATCTAATAATATTCAAGAAGCAAAACAGAATATAATCAAAATTCATTATAAAGAAAACAAAGTAAATTATGAAAATAGATTTCATTTTACAGAAGAGCGAATAATAAAATCAAAATATTTTAAAAATATTACAAATAGAATTTTTAAAGTATATGATGAAATTTCATTAGTATTAAATAAAAGAGATAATGGTTCGCGATTAATTGATATTAATTTTAAAAAAAGAGTCAAAATATTTTATGTATCAAAATTTGAATTTTTAAAAAATAAAAATTTAATAAATGAAGGATTAGTAAATATAGCATTTGGAAAATTAAGGAATATAAAAAATGGGCATTTTATATCACACGAAGGTTTTTTATTAGAAAACAAATATTTGATTCATTCATCAAAAGAGCAAGGAAAAGTAGTAAAAATTGATATAGAAAAATATTTAGAAGAAAAAGAATTTGATGGAATCATAATAATTAAATTAAATCTTGACATAGATTAAATTATAAGTTTTAATTTTATAAAAAATTAAAATTTTTCATTTGTAGCTGGTTTTGGATTTTCAAAACCTTGTTCAATAGTTATAGGACTTAATGGTGCTTTGATACCAGTTTTTGGAACAAAGAAAAATATAAGTATTATAAGAACAATAGTAATATAGATTATATATTTTATTGGATGTGGATTTTTAATATACCATATAATTTTTGGTAATTGATATTTATTATATAATTTTATATACAATTCAGGATATTTTTTTTTGATGAATTTTAAAATTAAATTCATAATAAATATTTTAATAATAATTAAAAAATTGTCAAGATTATTGTTTTGTTATTTTGTTTTGTTTTTAGCATTAAATTTATTCGCATCAGAAAATCAGATAAGGCAATTAAAAGAAAAAGCAGAGAAATTAGAAAGCGAAGGAAAATATTTTGAAGCATTAAAGATAAATGAGCAAATTCTTGAAATAATAAGAAAAGGGGAAATTGAAAATAAACAGAAAGAAATTCGAGTTCCAGAGAAAGTTGAACCAAAAAAGACAGAAGAAAAAAAAATAGAGAAAAGAGTAAAAGAAGAGAAAATAATAATTACCGATAGCAAAGAAAAAAAAGAGCGAGAAAAACCATTATTTGCAGTTGGTGATTATGTTCGTTTATTACAAAATACAATATTGCGTGATAAAGATAATCGAATAATAAAAGTATTAAGTAAAAATACAATAATAATAATAATAGAAATAACAGAAGCAAAAATTAAAATACAGAAATTTGATTTAACAGGTTATATTGCAAAAGAAGATTTTATTATAGAGAAAGTAACAATAAAAGATGAATGAAGATTTATTAAAAGGAAGTCATCCAATAGTGATAGAAGCAGTGAGAAATAAAAATAAAGTTGCAATTGGGATAGTAAATACAAAAAAATTAAAAAGCAGAGAAAGTGAATTTGTTTATTCTTTTTTAAGAAAAAATCCAGAATATATTTTTTATGATGTTGAGAGAAAAGAATTTGAGAATAAATATATTTTTATAAAACCATATACAGATGAAGAAATAATAATAATTGATTAAAATGGAGATTATTATATGGAGGAAAAGAAAAAAATTTTAATTATTGATGATGATGATGATTTTAGAAAAATATTAAATAATTATTTAATAAGTTTAGGATATGAAACTTATGAAGCAGAGAATGGTCTTGAAGGTTTTTATACAATGAGAAAAAAAGGTATATTACCAGATTTAATTATTTTAGATATAATAATGGAAGAATTAGATGGCATAGAAACATATAATATAATAAAAGAGAGTGAAGAAATAAATGAGATACCAATTTTATTTGTATCAGGAACTGAAATTTATCATAAATTTAAAGAAAAAACAGGATTTAAAAATATAAATTTTATGGCTAAACCAATTCAATTTACAATATTAAAAAGTTTACTGGAAAAAATATTAAATAAGAAGAGTAAAAAAAGAAAATGAAAATAAAAGACGAATATCAAAAAGAATTTGATATACCAGAAAAAATAGGATTAAATATATATAAAGAAGAATTCAAAAATTTAAAATTACCTTTTTGTATTGGTGAATATCCATCCCAAATCGAAATAAAATTTAATAAAAAGAAAAAAGAAGAAATAAGTGAAGAAGAATATAGAAAAGAAATAAAAAAAGAAGTAAATAGAATTTATAAATGCCTTATGAAATGCACTTTCAGAAATAAATGCCTTTTAATTTCGTTACTTGATGGTTTAAGAAATTATTCAGAGAATAATAAAGTAAGTGAAAGTGCCCAAGAAAATAAAGAATGAAGAAATTTATTTCCAGCAGATTTTCATCTATTTTTAAAACTAATTCTGCCTTTACTTTAAGTGAACTAATAATCGTTATTTTTATTATCGCTTTATTATCAAGTATTTTATTTATTTCATTTGATTTAATAAAAGAAAAATTAAGTTATATAAATGAAGAATCAGAAAAAATCAAAAAAATAGATAGTTTTCTTAATTTTATTAATTTAAGTTTAAAGTATTTATATATAAATAAAGAAACTGGGAAATTTTTTTTATATACTAAAAATATTGATAGTTTAAATAATAGAAAAGATATACTTAATTTTTATTCAACTTATCCAGCAGGATTGTTAAAAAATTTTGAAATAAAATTTGAAGATGAGAATATGGTTATTTTTAATAAGACTGATAATGATACTTATTTGAATATTAATGAAATTGAACAATTTGAAATAAATTTTTTTTACAATGATAAAAATCTTTTATTGAATAATATAAATGAAGAGAATCAAATATTTGATTTTAATACAATAAAAATTAAAATAATTCTAAAAAAAGAAGAATATAACATAAAGATAAAACCATTTATTTTAAATTGAAAATGAAAACCATTATCATTTTTATTTCTTTTATTATTTTTATAAATTCCTTTATTTTTTCTTTAACAATTGATGGAGATATAAAAAGTCATCCTTTATTATTTTTTAATAAGAATACTGATTTTTTTGTAAAAGTAAAATTATTAAATGAACCAGATGTAGAAGAGCAAAAAGTAAAAATAAAAATATTACAGGGACAATTTAAAGATAATATAATTGATGCGTTTTTAGTAATAAATGAAAATAAAAATTTAATGCTAAATTTAATCAAAGACGATTTAGCACTTGCTAAAATTGTAATAAATGAAGAAGAGAAAAAAATTGTTGAAGCATATATAATAGATTATTATCGTGTTGATAGATTATTTTTAATTTTAATTATGTTTATTATTTTACTTATTTTATTTTTGCGAAAAAAAGTCCTATTATCAATTATAGGTATTTTTTTAGAGATTTTGTTGCTATTTGTTTTCCTGAATTATTTTATTCATAATAATAATATTTTTAAAATTATTTTTTCATTATATTTATTTGTTTTATTAACAATGATAATTGCAATTTTCTTTAATACATTTAATTTTAAAAAATCAATACTTGCAATTTTATGTTGTTTTATCACACTTACAATCATTTTTTTTATCAGTTATTATTTAATTAAAGCATTAGAATTAAAATATTTTTTTGATGATTATATACAATTAATAGATTATTATTCGCGGAATGTTTCTTTAATACAAATGAATAATAATTATTATTTAATAATATTTGCAGGTATATTATTATCATTAACAGGAATATTATCTGATGTAGCAGTTTCAATTTCGTCAAGTATGTATGAAATAGCGAATGGAAAAAGTTTTAATTTAAAAGAAATATTAAAAAGCGGTTTTAATGTAGGAAAAGATATATTATCAACTGAAATAAATACTATTGTTTTTGCTCTTATTGGTTCTAATTTTGGAACATTTATTTTATTTTTTTATTCCAATGACACTTTAAAAAATATTCTGAATAAAGAAATAATTGCAATAATTATTTCAGAAATTTTAATATGCAATATTGGAATAATTTTAGTTATTTTTATTGGAGTGCTAATAAATGCATATTACTATTCAAAAAAAAATTAAATATATTTTTCTTATTATTTTTTTGTTTTTGCTATATAATAAATTATATAGTTTTTCAATAATTTCAGCCAGAGGAGTTGTTTTAGAAGCAAGAATAATAAAAGAAGTAAAAACAAAACAGGAATTAAAAATAAAAATATTAACAACAAATTTTAAAGGCAATATAATAACAGGTTATAATTATTTAGAAGGACAGAAAAATTATGATAATTATTATAAGAAAGGTGATTTAATTCTTGTTGATTTATTAGTTGAAAAAAAAACAATAAGAAATTGTCGAATAATTGATTATTATCGTTTTAATTATTATATTTTTCTTTTTATTATATTTTTATTATTTGTCTTGCTAATCGGTAAAAAACAGGGTTTCAATGCATTATTGTCAATAATAATTTGTATTATAATTATTTTCTTTTTTGTATTACCATTATTTTTAAAAAATTATAATCCTGTAATTATTGGCATAATCTTTTCTTTAATTTCTTTATTTGTTTCATTTAAATTAATTACACGAAATAAAAAGATATTTTTATCTGCTTTTTTTGGCGCTTTTTTAAGTTTATTTATTTCTTTTATTTTACTTATTTTTATTTTTAAATTTTTATATCTGGATAAATTTTTTATTGATTTATATCGAGAATTACTTTTAATGTCAAGAATGTATATTCCATTAACAATAGAAAATATAATATTAATCTTTATTTTTTCAGCAATAATAAGTTGCCTTGGAATAGTTATGGATACATCAATTACAATAGCAAGTTCTATATATGAGATTTATTCAACAACAAATAATATAGATAATAAAACATTATTTGAGAGCGGAATAAATATAGGAAAAGATATATTTGGCACAATGGCAAATGCTTATGTTTTAATTTTTGCAGGTCAATTTTTGACAATGTTAATATTTTTTAAAATAATTAAATTTCCTTTTATACGAATTATAAATCTTCAACCATTTGCAAGTGAATTGGTTATGATTTTTATTGGTTTATTTTGTATGTTTTTAACTATTTTTATTACTTCATTTCTTTCTGTTATATTATTAAAAAATAAAAAAGAAAGTGTGTTTAGTCTATATGAAAGATTTTAGATAATGAATAATAGTAAATTAATATTATGGAGGAAAAAATGTTATCTAAAAATGAATTAAATATGAGATTAAGTGAATTAAAAAAATTATATGAGAATTGTGAATTATGTGAACGAAGATGTGGAATAAATCGTTATCAAAGAAAAGGTTATTGTCGAACTTATGCTGATATATTTTATGTAAAGGCAACAAAACATTTTGGGGAAGAGCCATGCATATCAGGTAGAAAAGGTAGCGGCACAATATTTTTTTCAAATTGTAATTTGAGTTGTGTCTTTTGTCAAAATTATGAATTCAGTCAATTGAATGAAGGTATTCAATTAACACCAATATCGTTTTGCGCAGAGGCAGAAAGTTTAATAAAAGATAAAGTTCATAATATAAATTTAGTTTCTCCTACACAATACTGGCCTGCTATTGTAGAAGGTTTATCTTATATACCAAATTTATCTGTGCCAATTATAAATAATACAAATACTTATGAGAGTGAAAAATTGTTAGAATTATTAGATGGAATAGTTGATATACATCTTGCGGATTTTAAATATTATAAGAATGAAAGTGCGATAAAATATTCTAATGCTCCAAATTATGTTGAAACAGTAAAAAGAAATTTAAAGATAATGTATAAAAGTGTTGGACCTGTGAAGATTAAAAATGGAATAGCACAAAAAGGGATAATATTAAGGCATTTAGTAATGCCAGGTTTAATAGAAGAAAGTAAAGATATTTTGAAATGGTTATATGAAGAGTTTGAAAATAATATTTTAATTAGTTTAATGGCACAATATCATCCAACATATAAGGCACAAAAATATCCAGAAATAAATCGATATTTATATAAAAAAGAATATGAAGAAGTAGTAGAATTAGCAGTGAAATTAGATTTTGAAAATATATATATACAGGAAATAAATCCAACTATTTCAAAATTATATTTAGGGGGATAATTTTAATAAATTTTTTTATTAAAAAAATTAAGTTAATTACTTTTTTAGAAATAAATTTTTATGCTAAATATATTGCAATACTTATTTTATTTTTCTTGACAAAAAGTGATTATATATTTTAAAAAAACAATAAAATAGCGAGGTGAAATTATGAATAAAAAACTTTTAATAATTGTTGGTATTGGCGTTATTTTAATTGTTATTGTGTTATTTTTTATGGATAGCATAATTGCATTATTTACTGGTGGAAGTGATGTGCAAGTTACACAAAATATTCAATTAAGTCAACAAAGAAGAGCAAGACAACAACAAGCACAAGTACAAAAAGCAGAAGAAGAAACAGAAACAAAAGAAAGTGAACAAACAGAAAAGGAAGTAACAGAAGAACAAACGAGTGAAAGCAGTGAAAGTGAAAGTGAAGAAGTAGTAGAAGAAAAAAAAGAAGGTGAAAATGAAGTAGCGCCAAGTGAAGAAGAAGAAGAAGTAAAGCCAGAAGAAAAAACAAAACAAGAACAAGAGGAAAAAGTCGAAGAACAAAGTAGTGAAGAAGAAGAAGAGATGGAAGTAAAACCAGCAGCGAGTCAAGCAATAGCAAAAAAAGAAGAACAAAAATCAATTAAAGCAAAAAAAGAAGAAAAGAATGTGAAAGAAGTAAAATCAGAAGAATCAGAAGAAAGTGAAGAAAGTGAAGATGCTTCTTCACAAGAGGCAGTTCAAAAACCAGTAATTCAACCTAAACCACAACCTGAAAGAAGTCGGATAATGGAAGATGATTATGATTATTCCAATTCACAATTTAATAAATTAAATAAATATTTTAAAACAAAGCAATATTCACAATTATTAAGTGAAGTAGATGAATTGGTAAAAAATAATAATGCAGATGGAAAAATACTATATTTAGCAGGATTAGCGGCATATAATACTGGCGATAAAGAATCAGCAAAACGATATTTTACTTTATTAAGAAAAAATATTTCAACTGATAATGAAAATAATCGTCATCTATATTATTGGGCAAAAATCTATTTAGAAAAACTTAAATAAAAAAGAAGTGAAAAATTTATTTTTTTTTCTAATAATATTTTTTATAACTTTAAAAATAGTAATAGCGGAAAAATCATTTGCACCAATAGCAGATAATAAACCAATTTTAGTTTATGCAATAAATGATGCAGGTGGAGAGGTTGATTTAAAATGGTCAACACTGCGAAGTGATGCAGATGCAGGTCAAACTGGTATAAGCACAGTAAAATATTTAGTTTTCAGGAAAGAAGGAACTTATTTTTCAAATCTTGATATAAATACTTTATATAATGAAGGAATAGTAATTGATACAATTTCACAAACAGTAACTTTTGGAATTCCAGATTATTCATTTATTTATTGGTCAGATAATAATACAAATAATTTGAATGCTTCAAAATTATTAAATGGCTACTATTATACATATACAATAGTTGCATTTGATATTTCTGATTCGCAATATAGTTTACCATCAGATACAAAAACAGTTTATGTTGATACAGCAGGACCAATAATAATTGAATTATATAATACGCCGCCAAATTATTCACCAGTAAGTAGAAATAATATTATTATAACAATCAAGTTATTAGAAGATGATGGCTTATCATCTGAAAATTTATATTTTCATTTTGGCTTTAATAATAATCCAAATTCATTTATATTTAATATTTTTGATACAGTGCCAATGACAATTGTTTATGATACACCATATTATTATGCATCAGCAATTTTACCGCTTGCTAATATTGGTTCAAATACAATCGCAAGATTTTATATTTCAGGTCGTGATAATATAAATGGAAGTTCAGAAGAACCATCAGATAGTTCAATTGATGGCAATGTTTTAACATCAAATTTAAGTGATAGTAATTTGCTTGATTGGAATAATTCATATATTTATTATTTAGATGAAGAACCACCACGAATAATTCTTGCTAATTTAATTGATAGTGGAATATTTGTCAGAAAGAATGATACATATATATATGTTTATTTACAGGAAAATGTAGCAATAGATACAACAAAATTATATTTAGTAGCAAAAAGTAAAATAACAGGTCAAATAGAAACTGGTGCAATATCAATAATTGCAAATAGTGGTGATAGTTATTATATTAGCGCTTTATTACCATTATCACGATTTGCTGATAATGATGAAATTGTATATTATTTAACAGGAACAGATAAAGGTGGAAATAATATATCAAGTTATATTTCACCAATATTTATTTCAGAACAAACAGGAATGCTAATAAGAATAGATGAAGTACCGCCTTATATTTTAAGTTTATCAATACTAAATAACAATAATACACCTGATTTAACATATTCAACAAATGAATATGCTGATTCAATATACAAAATTATTGCTGTAATAAATGATTCAACACAAATTACAAATGTTTATTTAAAATTTTATTCATCAGCGGATTTTACAACAGATTTAACCAATTATGTTTCGGGCAGTGAAACATTACAACTTATAAATCAATATAATGGTGATACATATTGGCTTTTATCTGATACTATTTTTTTAAACGATACAGAAATTTTTCCTGTAATTTATGCTAATGATACATTGGGCAATTTAACAATTTATGGTGATATTAATTTTAATAGTGCAACGCAAAATTATTTAGCAAATCAATATAATATTAAAATATTCAGTGATACATTAAGAATAATTGGATATTCACATATAAATAATAATTATAATAATAGTAACACGATATTTTCAATTGGTGACACGATAAATTTTTATTTTAGCAGTAAAATAGAAACCACAAGTTTTACTAATGTAAATGATATTTTTCTGACTATATCAGGTAATACATTTGGAATAAATCCTATTTATTCGTGGTTTGACAATTATACTAAAATTGCTATTCAATTAACGAATGGTTTTACAATAACTTCAAATGAAACAGTATATCTAAATACTTCTTTGCGTGATGTATATGGTAATATTTCAGAATTATCAGAAATATTAAATTTTTATGAAACAGCGAGACCAAGAATTATAGCAGTTTATTTTCAAAATGCTGATACTTATACGACTTATATAAATGCAGGTGATTCTTTTATAGTTGAATTTTCTGAAATAATGGATACCAGTATTTTGCCTGATGGTAATTATACTAATCTTAATGATACAATTGTTTTAGATAATAATAAAAGCATTGGTTCAAATATAAATATAGTCTGGCTTGAAAATAATAAATTATTATTTTCAGTTGGAAATAATTTTAATTTTTCTGATGGTGATACATTTTATATAAATGGTTTAAAAGATATAAATCAGAATGAAATTGATACAACAATACATTTAATATTATATGATACAGAGCCAGTTTATCCAATAAATGTTTTTGTAAATCATAATTTAGATTCAACAAATAGAATAATAACACTTGAATTTTCAGAAACAATATATATAGAAACAATTCAAACAAATATAATAAATTCTTCAAAATCAATTGATACGATTTATTATAATGATAGCAGGTCATTAAATATTAATTTTTTAGATTCATTAATTCCATTATCTGATACAATAGCCATAACAAATTTAATAAAAGATAATTCGCTATTAAAGAATTCAGCAACTTATTTTGAAGAAATTTTAATCACAGATATTGATAGTCCATATATAGTTACTCTTTACTTTTTAAATAATGATACAAATCAATTAAATACAAGTATTTCATCAGGTGATAGTTTAATAATTATTTTTTCAGAACCAATAAAAGATACAGAAACATTTAATTCATCAAATATATCAGATTCGATATTAATTGTAGGAGCAGGCGATACTTATGGAAATAATCCAGTTTTATATTGGCGAAATAATAATATTTTAGAAATTGGATTAGATGTAGGAGTAAACATAGTGAATAATGATGGATTGCAAATGCATACAAGTATATTTGATTTAGTAGGACATTTTAATACAACAAGTGAAACAAAGATTGTGCTGGATAATGTTGGTCCTGTATTAAAAAATGTATATATAATAAATAATGATACAAATACAACATTTAGTCCAGGTGATTCAATAGTATTTCAATTTAGTGAACCAATAAAACAATTTTTAATTAATGAAATTAATGACAATATTAAATTACCAAATGGAAGAACATTTGGAACAATAACAGAATATAATTATTATGATAATAATGAAACCTTAATAATAACAATACCAGAAAATTATTATTTTTTACCTAATGACACAATTTATCTAACACAATTATTATGTGATACCTATAATAATCCAGCAATTAGTTCATATTCACAAATATTATATGATAGTATTTCACCACATTTGTTAAGTATAGAATTTATAAATAATGATACAATTTATACATCATTTAATAGTGGTGATTCAATTGTATTTATTTTTTCAGAAAGAATGGACACTGGATTAATAACATTATCTTCATTTTATTTTTCTAATCCAACTGATACCTATGGTAATGCGACATTAGTAAAAAATAGTGATAGTATGATTACAATCAAATTAGGTGCTGGTGCATTCATAAATAATGGTGATTCGATAATAATTTCACCACAGGTGAAAGATATATATGGAAATACAATATCAATAAATTATGGTTATGTAATTGATAATGCACAACCTTTAATTAGTTCAATAATATTTACAGATAATGATACATCATCAACAATTAGTGAAGGTGATACATTTACAATAATATTTTCAGAAGAAATGGATACATCAATTTTAGTTAATGGAATTTATGCTGATTTGAATGATACAATATTAATTTCTGAAAATAGAAATTTAGGTTCAAATGTATTATTATATTGGTTAACTTCAAATAAATTAGAAATAAGAGTTGGCACAAATTTTACCTGTCGGCATAATGATACACACTCTTTTAAAATTACTTCATTAACTGATGCAAATAATAATTCAATAAATTTGAATTCTTATGGTTATTTGCAGGATACAGCAGGACCAATAATAGAACTAGTTTTTTTAAATGCTGATTATGATTCAAGATTAAGAACAATAGATGTTTTATTTAATGTGCCAATTGCAACTTATGAAATACAAATAGATTCTTTTATTGTAAATAATAGAAATCCAATAAATCTCACAATATTAAGTGATACAGAAATAAGATTAAATTTTGATTTTTCAATAAATATAAAAACATATAATTTTAATTTAACAAGCAACAAAATAAAAGATTTGAATAATGCAAATGTTCAATTATTTAATTTGCCGCAAAATATAATTGATACAAAAATTGTAGATGTTTTAATGGCAGAAGTAATGCCATCAGGCTCAAATGATACATTTAGTCAAACATTAAAAATATATTTTAATAAAATAATAAATTATGATTTAGCAATAAATCCAGCAAATTATCAAGTAAATAATAATATAACAAATATCATATATTCATCTGATAGTTTAAGCGTTATAATAAGATTGTCAAATTTATTTAATATAAGAAATGACACAATTGTAATATTACAAATATCTGATTATGCTGAAACGAATATAGCAAATAATATAATAATAGAAACAAGTCAGATGTATGATTTTCAAGCACCATATATTACATCCGTAAATGTAATAAATAATGATTCAAATACAGATTTATCAGCAGGTGATACAATAATTATTTCATTTAGTGAGATAATGAATACAAGTCCAATAACAGAAAATAATTTAGATTCATATTTTATATTAAGTAATAATCATCAATTTAATAACGCTCAAAAAATAGTTTGGAGTGATACATATACAGGATTATGGATACAATTAGGTAGTAATTTCACAATTCAATATAATGATTCAATAAGAGGAACAAATAATTTAACAGATTTAGGTGGCAATAGTGATACAACAATTGCAGGTTCGATAATTATCACAGATATTTATAAACCAGATACAATAACAAATTTAATTCATCAAGATATAAATGAGCCAATAGCAAATAATGGTTATGATAATGACACACAAATAAATTTTAGTTGGCAACATTCAATATCAACTGATACAGCATATTATAAAATATATGTAGATACAGTCGGCGGATTAAAATATTATGATACAACAATTTATAATTTTATAAATGTTCAGGTTTCAAATCAAGCAAATACAATTATAATTGCTATTACAACAGTTGATAGAAGTAATTTAATAAGTGATACAGTATATTCAAATGAAATAAAAATAGATACAATTGTATTACCACCAGTTACATTTATTCATAGTGATAGTGTTTTTAATATATTTTATGATACAGATACAATAACAAATTTAAGTTGGACAGAATCGCAAACTGATATAGATTATTATGAATTATATGTAGATAGTGGCAATGGTTTTATTTATATAGATACTACAACATTAAATAATTATTCTTATTCAAATTGTGAACATAATATAGCATATCAATTTGGAATAATAGCAATTGATTTAGCAGGAAATAGAAGTGATACAAAATATACTATAACAATAATTTGTGATACAGGTGATGTATTAAAACCAAATAAACCATATCATTATGATAGTGATACAAATTTAAAAGCAAATTTTGATAATGACACAATAATAACATTTCGCTGGCAAGCATTAAATATGGCTGATTTACTATGGTATGCTGTGTATGTAAGCATTGATAATAGTGAATTTATATTTTATGATACGACATTATCAAATGATACAGATATAGATATAATAGGTGATTTTAAAACAGATTCAACAGTTCAAATAAAAATAATGGCTTATGATAATGCTGGCAATAATGGTGAATTTTCTGATGTTTCAGAATTGGTTAAAATAGATAGAAATTATCCATTTATTACAAATATAGAAATAATAAATAATGATGATACAAACACAGATATTTCTGCTTATGATACAATGATAATATATTTTAGTGAAGCAATAGATAGTAGTGGAATAAGTGCTGCAACAATTGATACTTATTTTTCATTTTCAGGAAATCATAAAATAAAAACAAATATAACTATATATTGGGAATTTGATACAAAATTAGTGATTTATTTTTTAGATGATAATTTTACAATTCGTTATGGTGATACAATAACAGGAACATATTATTTGAGAGATTTAGCAGGTAATTATGATACTACAATTCCAGGTTCAGTAATAATATATGATACTTATCCACCAACACCAGTAGTTAATTTATATCACAATGATGTAAATGCACCATCAGCAAATAGTGGCTATGATAATGACAATTATGCGAATTTTTTCTGGACGAATTCATATTCAACAGATAGACATCATAATGAAATATATGTTGATACAGGTGCGGGTTATGTTTTTAAAGACACTACAACAGCAAATTCTTATAATGTTTTAATAGATAATAAAACATCAACAGTGGCAATAGGTGTTAGGACTGTTGATAATTTTAATTATAAAAGTGATACAACATATTCAGACATAATAAAAATTGATACAATAATAATAGCACCAGGACAACCAATACATAGTGATTCAGTTTTTAATGTTTATTATGATACTGATACAATTATAAATATAGTATGGAGTGATTCACAAACTGATATAGTATATTATCAAGTAGATGTAGATGCAGGACCTGGCTATGTATATGCAGGCACGACAATAGAAAAGAATTATACCTATACAAATGCAATAAATGGAAAAAGTTATAGATTTCGAGTGAAAGCAATTGATTTAGCCGGGAATGTAAGTTCATATTCGAGTTCATCAATCTGGATAACAGTTGATACAGGTGGAGTGCCACAAATTTCAAAACCGTATCACTCAGATGAAAATACATATTTAACGCTGGCTTATGATAATGATACAAATATTCGTTTCAATTGGCAAAGTGCTGGTATAAGTGATTTATTGTATTATGAAGTTTATTATTCAATTGATAGTTCAGTTTTTGAATTTTATAATACAACCCCAAATACATATATTATTATAACAAGAAGTGATTTGAAAAGTGATTCTTATGTTAAAATAAAAGTTAGAGCACGAGATAATGCAGGTAATTATGGAGAATTATCAGAAGAATCAGATAGTATAATAATTGATACAGGTGTAGGAAGAAGCACATTATTATCGCCAGAAAATAATAATGAAACAAATAATGTAAGACCAATATTTAGATGGAATTTAGTATCTGATGCAAAATATTATGTATTAACAATTGCGACAAATTCACAATTTACAAATATTTATTTGCAGGATACTGTTCAATATATTGATTATTATATTTTATCTGATAGTTTAAATGCTGGCAGTTCAGGTGTAACTTATTATTGGCGTATAACAACAATAGATACAGCAGGTAATTATGATTCAACAACATATAATAAATTTATAATAGACACATATATAGCGACGCCAACAATTATAAATCCAGAAAATTGGTCAGAAACAAATAATTATAGACCATTATTTAAGTGGACAGAAATAAATAAATTATATAATAAATTTTATTTATACGAAATAACAGCAGCAGGTGATACAGATTTAATAATTACAATTGATACAACAGTATCAAGTTTATATTTACCAACATATTTTACAAAGAGTGGAACTTATGCATTTCAGATAATCAGTATTGATACAGCGACAAATATTTCAACATCACCAGTAAGTTATTTTGTAATAAAAGGAATAAATAAATTTAATTTAATAAGTCCAATAAATAATACAGATACAAATAATAATAATCCATTATTTATCTGGGAAAATACTTATGGTGATTCAATCGTATATAGATTTGAATTTTCCTCTAGAGAAACTTTTGATTCTGGCTATGTTTATTATAAAATTGTTAATGATACATTTATTTATTTATATGATGTGTTAGGACAATATATTGATACAGAAGACACATTTTATTGGCGTGTTGTTGCAATAGATTCAAATAATTTTTCTTTAACATCAAATCAATACCATTTGATAAGATTTGATTTTACAGCAATTATACCGCAAGTATTTAACCCACCAAATAATCAAAAATTAAATGATACAACAATAGAATTTAGTTGTAATAATGTTTTAGAATTAGTGGAATATAAATTTGAATTTTGCAGTGATACATTATTTTCACAAGCATCAATATTTTTAGATACAATTATTTCAACAACAAATTCATGCACTTATGCTGGTTTAAAAGAGAGTACATTTTATTGGAGAATAATTGTTAAAGATTATTTAGGGAACACAGGAATAAGTAATGTCAATAAATTTGAAATAGATACTTATGTTAATGCAACATTGGTAGGGCTTGTACAGGGAATTGTATATGATGATTTAGGCATTTATACATCAGATAAAACACCAACATTTGAATGGCAGTTAAAATCTGATGTAACAAATTATAATTTTCAATTAAGCAGACAACAAACATTTCAGCAATTAGTTTTTTCAGAAACTACAACAATGAAAGAAATAACAATTCCAGAAGCAAATCAATTAATAATAGAAGATACATATTATTATCGAGTAATAACAACAGATGATTATGGAAATTATAATATTTCGAATATAGGTTATTTTGTGCTTGATTATTCAAAGCCTTTAATAACAATAGTAATGGATTCAATGGTAAATACAAATAATGAAACAATAACAATTTATGTAAGAGAAAAAAATTTCTATTATTTAATGATAAATAATGATACAAAGACAAATTATGTAATAACGCAATTATCATCAGATTCAATAAAAATAGAAATAAATCTTTTATTACCTGAATTAGAAAATTATTTTGAATTAAAAATAGTTGATAGAGCATTAAATACTGAAACAAGTAGTTTTTCGATTTTTGTTGTTGTTCAGCAAACAATAAGTGATAGTCAGATAGTTAATATTGGGCTACTTGGAGATACACCAATTTTAATACACAAGACAAATAATGAAGAAATAAATTTTACAGTGAAAATAAATAATAAAGCAGGTGACTATGATACAATTGCAATTAAACTTAATTTAGATAATGATTATCGTTCAGCAGCGCCAGAATATTATAAAAATGATATATATGTTCAAGTAGAAAAAACAGATACAAATTTAATACATAATTCAAACAAGGATTATTTTCCAGATTTAAGTGATATAAATTATATTTCATTCAAAATTTTAAAATTTCAAAATGGTTCATTTATTGATTTAAGTGATTTATTTAGTATTGATAGTGGCTTTCTTATTTCGTTTGAATTAAAATATATTTTTGATGAATCAACAAAAAAACCAACAGAATATGGAATATATTATTTGAATTTAATTGATACAAAATGGTATGAAATAACAAATGCTGCACAACCAGGTGGACAGGTAATAAAAATAGGAAAAAATTATGAATATGGTTATGAAAATGGTAAACCATATATAAAAGCAGAAATGCGACATTTATCTAATTATGCAATTGCATTACGAAGATTGCTACGAGCAACATCTGTAAATAATATAATAATATATCCAAATCCATTTATACCAGAAGATGGCAATTTAATGACAGGTAAGCCATTTGATAGAGGAACAGAAGAAGGCGGAATTTACCTTGGCATTGATACAAATAATGACAATATAATTGATAGAAGTTTACCTGATAATGTTGATATAAAAATTTATAATATTATTGGTGAATTAGTTCGAACAAATATTTATAGAGCAAGTGATGGGTTATATATTTGGGATGGGAAAAATAATAATAATGAAGATGTAGCAAGTGGTATTTATTTTGTGGTTATAAAATATAATGGAAATACAATAGTTAAGAAAGTAGGAATAATTCGATAAAATGTTCAATAAGATATTTATTTGTATTATTTTCTTAATATGTTATTCAATATTATTTAGTGCAAATCGAGGAACTGTTGGTGGTTTATTTTTAGATTTATTGCCAACAGCAAGAAGTATAGGAATGGGAGGCGCAGTATCAGGAATAACAAATGGTGCTGAAGCATTGCACTTTAATCCAGCAGCAACAGTATATTCATTAGAACCAGAATTTTATTTTACACATCAAATACTTTATCAGGATTTAAAATATTATTATTTTGCATATCTAACACAAATAGATAATTACACAGCAATGGGTTTTAATATAAAAAATTTAACAATCAGTGATATAGAAAAAACAACAGTAAATCGTGGTAATCGCTATAATTATTTTTTAAATGGTTCTTATGAAATGCAGGATATTTGTTTAAGTTATTCAATTGCACATAAAATTAAGAAGAGTTTAAATATTAGTGAAAATCAGTATTTTATAGTATCTTATGGTGGCAGCATAAAATACATTGTTTCAAAAATTGACACTTATAAAGCAAAAACATATACAACAGATTGGTCATTATTTTTAAAAGGCAAAGGAATAAATTTAAATTTTATGATTACAAATTTATTTGGTAGTTTGAAATACAATAAGAAAAAAGAAGATTTATCGTTATCATTTAAAATGGGTATAGGAGTGCCATTTGAAATAAAAGAACATAATACAAATTTAGGAATAGAAATAACAAAAATAGTTGGTGATAATTTATATTTTAATACTGGGTTAGAATTTGAAATAAATAAAAATCTAATATTACGAACAGGCAGAGATTTTCGTAATGATGCAAATAATTCATTATCATTTGGTATTGGCTACAAAATTCCTTATGATTTGAAGTATATTAAAAATCTAATGATTAATTATGCATTTTCAACTTATGGTGATTTAGGCGATAAACATGCTTTTGATTTATCAATAAAATTTTAAAATTCAATATATATAATGGGGTAAGAATTTTAATTTAAAAGAGGAGGTGTAAAATGCGTTCATATCTAATAATTTATTTCATTCTTTTGATTTTATCATTTGATTTATTTTCAGAAACTCGCTATTCGATGGAAGAAGAATTTTTTGCAATACAGGAGCAGGTAGTAATTTCCGCATCAAAAAAAGCGCAGAAAATAAGTGAAGCACCTGCTGCTATTACTGTAATTACAGGTGAAGAAATTAGAAAGTATGGCTTTAAAACAATAGGTGAAGTATTGGATATAGTGCCTGGTGTTTATAATTCAAGTGATAGAAATAATGAATATGGCATAATAAGAGGTTTGCACATTAGCGGTGATAATAATAAAAGAATTTTAGTATTATTAAATGGACATACATTAAACAATGGTGTAACAATGGAAACTTCGCTTGGTTATGAACTTGGTATTCCAATGAATGCAATAGAACGAATAGAAGTATTAAGAGGTGCTGGTTCAGTAATGTATGGTGCTAATGCTTTTTTTGGAGTAATTAATATCATTTTAAAAGATTCAAAAGAGAGTGATGAAAAAGGTAAAACATTGGTTGATGTAAATATAGGACAATATAATTTAAAAGAAAATTCAATTATTTATCATTCACCAAAAAACAAAGTATTTGTAGCAGCCCAAATAAGAGAAAATAAAGGTGCACCATTTTCAACAGATTATAATTACAAATGGCTTGATTTATTAGCAACAATGGAAGATCCACTTTATTCTGCATCAAATAATACTTTTTTTAAAGGCACTGAAGTTCGTGATGTTGATTTTGATAAAGTATATTCACTTATCAGTTCATTTCAAATAAGTAAAATAAAGTTTCTAACAAAATTAACAAATGTAAAAGAAGGTATGCCATTAGGTGATTGGAAACAGGCACTTGACCAAAAAGATAAATATGAAAAAATGGATAATTTATTTTTAGAAGCAAATTATTCAACAACAATAAATGAAAAGTATCCATTATCATTTCGCTTATATACAAAATATTATAATTGGTCAGATAAATTATATTATCATGAATTAGATGCTGATTCAGGCGGTAATACTTATATACCAAATTTTAGAGAAATAGGGATCCCAAATGGTTCATATTGGATTGATAGATTAAAAGGAACATGGAATGGGGCAGAAGTTAAAGTTGAAGGTTCTTTTTTAGAGGGAAAATTAAATAGTATTTCAGGAATAGAATATATAAATAAATTTAACAAAAGTGATTATCATGCATATAATTTCAATTGGGAGCCAGACCCAAATCCAGCATATCATTCAAATTGGATTTCAAAAAAGATAAATGGAATTGCAATTTATAATGAAATTAGTTATTCAATTTCAGAAAAATTAAAATCATTATTTGGTGCACGCTTTGATAAAATCACTGATTTTTCTGGTGAAATATCACCTCGAATTGCATTTATTTATTCACCAACTGAACAATCAAATTATAAATTTATTATAGGAAAAGCATTTAGAACACCGGGTTATAAAGAATATGCTTATGATGATGGTGATTTGTTACCTAATCCAGATTTAAAACCAGAAATAATTTATTCTGGCGATTTGATTTCAACATTTAGTTTTAAAAATTTAACATTATCAATTGATTTATTTTATAGTTCTTTTGATAACTTGATTGTTAAAAATTCTGCCGCTATTTATGATGTTATGTTTTTACCTTCTTTTTATCCAAGAAGTATGTATCAAAATCCTTATAAGATAAAGAATTATGGAATTGAAACATCTTTAAAAGGTAAATTAAACAAATTAAATTATTTTTTAAATTTTTTAATAATTGATAATAATCAATCAGGTAAATTAGAAGAATGGGAAGATACAATATCAATAAAAGTAACCGAAAAAGATGAAGGCGTAAAAAATTCAATTAGATATTGTATAACAGCAGGTGGAAATATAGAATATAAATTATTTAATTATGCTTTGATTTTGAAATATATTTCAAAACGAGATATTGAATTATTACAACCAATTGAATTATATGGGATAGATGGTTCTGCTCCAACAATTGTAAATGAAAATTATCCAACAAAAACAAAAAAATCATTATTAGTTGATGTAAATATAAACACAATTAAAAGATATAAAGGTTTTAGTTTTGGTATTGCAATAAAAGATTTATTTGATAGTAAGAGAGAAGAACCTGCACGAAGTACATCTTGTATTAATATGGTAAAAACCGAAGGAAGAAAAATAATAGGAAATATAAATTATGAATTTTGATTAAAAAATTTTTATTTGACAGAAAAGAAATTATTATATATAAATGTATAATTATGAAAGAAGAAAAAAATATAATAATAAAAAAGATAAAAGAAGCTGGCGTGGTAGGTTGTGGGGGGGCAGGTTTTCCTTCTTATTTTAAATATAATGCAAAAGCAGAATATTTACTAATAAATGGTGCTGAATGTGAACCATTGCTTTATAAAGATAAAGAATTAATGAAGCATTTTTCAAAAGAAATAGCAGAAGCAATGAAATTTATAGGTGAGTTAGTCGGAGCAAAAAAAGCAATTATTGGTTTAAAAGCTAAAAATAAAGAAGCTATTGAAAACTTTAATAAAATATTTAAAAATTATAATAATTATCTTGAATACTTTATTTTAGATGATTTTTATCCTGCAGGTGATGAAGTTGTTCTTGTGTATGAAATATTAAAAAGAGTTGTGCCACCGGCGGGACTTCCATTAGAAGTAGGTGCTGTTGTTACAAATCCAGAAACAATAATAAATGCATATAATAAAATAATAAAAGATGAAAATGTTACAGAAACATATATAACAGTTGCAGGTGGAGTTAAAAGACCAATTACAACGAAAGTTCCAATTGGTATAACATTTAGAGAAGCAATAAAATTAGCCGGCGGAGCGACAGTAAAAGACCCAGTTTATATTGATGGGGGACCGATGATGGGGCAACCAGTTGAGGATGACCAGCGAATAATAACAAAACCATGCTCTGGTTTTATAGTTCTTGATAGAAGTCATCCATTTGTTCAGAAAAAATTTTCTTCTGAAAAAAGATTAACAATGATAGGTCGTTCTTGTTGTGACCAATGTTCATATTGCACTGAATTATGCCCGCGATATTTATTAGGGCATCCTTTAATGCCACATAAATCAATGCGTTCACTCGGTTTATCATTTAATACAATGTCAACTCAGTCTCGCTGGGCACTTGTTTGTGTTGAATGTGGGTTGTGTGGCTTTTACTCCTGTCCAGAAGATTTATTACCAAATAGAGTATGTTCAATCTCAAAAAGAAATTTATTTATAGAGGGAATTAAATTTACAAGGACAGAATCAGAATATAAACCACATCCTATGCGTGATTACAGAAAAGTTCCTATTTCTAAATTAGTAAAAAAATTAAGTTTAGAAGAATATAATGTTCATCCAGAATTTATTGAAACAAATTATAAACCAGAGAAAGTGACAATACCATTACAACAACATATAGGAGTTCCAGCAACGCCAATAGTAAAAATCAATCAAAAAGTTAAAAAAGGTGAAATAATAGGAATTGTACCAGACGATAAATTAGGTGCGTATATTCATTCAAGTATTGAAGGCAAAGTAAGTGAAATAAATGAAAAAAATATCATAATAGAGAGAGTGTGATTTTATGCAAACTGCATTAGGTTTAATAGAATTATCAAGTATTGCACAAGGTTATTTAACTGCTGATGTAATGTTAAAAGCAGCAGAAGTAGAACTTGTGATAGCACGCACTGTCTGCTCTGGGAAATTTATTGTTATTGTAAATGGTTTAGTTGGTCCTGTTAAAAGTAGTGTGAAAGCAGGAATAGAAATAGCTGATTTTGCTTTAATTGATTCGATGATTATTCCTAATATTCATCCAGATGTTTTACCCGCATTAAAAGGATTAAATGTAATTTCAGAAACCGAAGCACTTGGTGTAGTTGAATCTTTTGCTATTGCTTCATTAATAGAAGGCGCAGATATAGCAGTAAAAACAGCAAATGTAAAATTAATAGAAGTGCGATTAGCAATGGCACTTGGCGGAAAAGCATATTTTACAATAACAGGGACAGTTGCAGATGTAACAAGTTCTGTTAATGCAGCATCAGATTTTATAGCAGAAAAAGGCGCTCTTGTTAATAAAATAATTATTCCACGACCTCGTCAAGAAATATTCCAAGAATTAATCTAATATGTCTGAAAAGAGAATAGGCTTTATTGGCTGTGGTAATATGGCAACAGCCATTCTGGAAAATATAATCGGAAATCAAATTATAAAAAGAAATAATTTAATAATTTATGATATTATTAAAGATAAAACAGAATATTTTAATAATAAATACAAAATCGAAATTGCAAAAGACAATAGTGATTTAATTCAAAAAGCAGATATAATTTTTTTAGCAATAAAACCACAATCATTAAATGATTTAGAAAAAGAGATAAAAAATAATAATTTTGCTGAAAAATGTATTGTATCAATAATGGCTGGAATAAAAACAGATAAGTTATCAAATATATTTAAAAATGCACAAATAGTTCGAACAATGCCAAATACACCAGCATTGGTTAGCGAAGGTATGACTGGAATTTATTTTAAAAATATTAATGAACAAAATAAAGAAATAATAATAAATATTTTTTCAAGTATTGGTGATTATGTAATTGTTCAAAAAGAAGAAATATTAAATTTAATAACTGCAATATCAGGTAGTGGACCAGCATACATTTTTTATATAATAGAAGCAATAGAAGAAGCAATTTGTGAGATAAATAAATTTAGTGATAGTGAAAAAATAGAGGGGAGGAAAATAATTTTACAAACAATAAAAGGAGCAATAAAATTAATAGAAGAAACAAAAGAAGAACCAGAAAAATTACGAAAAAAAGTTACATCACGAAAAGGGACGACAGAAGCAGCAATAAATGAATTTGAAAAAAAGGAATTAAAAGAAATAATAAAAGAAGGTATAAAAGCAGCATATAAAAGAGCGATTGAATTAGGTGAAGAATTATCAAAATGAAAAAAACAAGTGGTTTTAAATTTGATATTTTTAAAAAGAAATATTTAGAACAATTAAAAAAATTTTTTATTCATTATCCTTATAAAAAATATCAATTATCGACAATAGGAATAAGCAAACGAAAAATGACAGAATATTTATTAACAACAATAGAAGGGGAAGAGACATTTAATTTTGCTGCAATCGCAAAAACTAAATTAGTTGGTTTTATCACATTAAAAAAATTATTTTTTTTATCAAATATTTTTGGTTATAATATTTTTTCAATGAAACATTTTTTATATGATAATTCATTTAAAGAAAAATCAAAATTATTATTAAATTATTCAATTGCTGAAAAAAAAGAGATAGATGTAATCACCTGTAAAGTAGCATCAGATGACATTACAACAATTCATATTTTAGAAGATAATAATTTTAATTTTGTAGGTAATCAATTAGATTTAATATTAGATTTGACAAAATATAAGAAGAATTATGAGTATGAAAAAAAATATATAAGAGAAGCAAAACGAGATGATTTTAAAGAAATATATAAAATCATCAAAAAGGTTCATACTAAAAATCCATATATATATGACCCGAATTTTGATAATAATGATGTGGTAAAATTGTATTGTAAAATATTAGAATACCATCTGAATGATGAATTATATAAAATATTTGTTTATGAAAAAGAAAATCAGGTAATTGGCTTTATAACAATAAAATTAAATGTAATATTTTCAAAATATGCAGGTAAAAATTGTGTGAGTCTGGATTTTATTGGTGTACAAAATAATTATCAGAATAAAGGAATTGGTTCACAATTAAATGCTTTTTCATTAGATTATTTAAAAGCAAATAATTATGAAATTTGTGCTGTTAAAACTTTATCAGATAATTATTATTCTATTTATATTTGTTCAAAATTTGGATTTAAAATTACATCATCAAATTTATTATTTCATAGATGGATAAAAAAAGTATGAATTCAAAATATAAAAAATTTGATTTAACAAAAGTTAAAATATTGAGTATTAAAGATAGGAAAAATCTTGTATCCTATAAAGATTTTTTAAAAATAAAAAATTTAAAAGAAATAAGATTAAAAAACTTTGTTAATATATTACCTGATATATTAATGGCAAAAGAATTAAAAGAATTATTATTGTTAATGAAAAATGCTTATAAAAAAAATAAACCAATAATAATAGCAACAGGAGCACATTCAATAAAATGTGGATTGAGCCCATTATTTATAGAACTAATAAGACGAAAAATGATTTCATTAATTGCATTAAATGGTGCTGGTGTTATTCACGATGTAGAAATTGCACTCATTGGTGAAACATCTGAAAAAGTTGATATATCAATAAGAGATGGTTCATTTGGTATGGCAAAAGAAACAGCAGAATTTATAAATAGTGCACTTGAATTTGGTGTTAATAATAATATGGGCTATGGTGAAGCAGTTGGTTATTTTATTGATAAAAAAAATTTAAAATATAGAAAATATTCATTACTATATAATGCATATAAAAACAATGTACCTGTTACAGTTCATATAGGAATTGGAACTGACATAATTCATCAACAACCATCGACAAAAGGTGAAATAATTGGAAAAGCATCATATACAGATTTTTTAATATATATTGAAAAATTAAAAGAGATAAGCGATGGTGGAATTTATTTGAATATTGGTTCAAATGTAATTTTACCTGAAGTATTTTTAAAAGCAGTAACAGTGATAAGAAATACAAATCCAGATTTTAAAAATTTTTATACTGCAAATTTTGATATGATTAAACATTATCGACCAACAACAAATGTAGTTCACAGACCAGTATTAAATGGGGGCAAAGGTTTTAATTTTATTGGGCATAATGAGATAATGATACCATTATTATTTTTTTCATTATTTTGAAATTATTTATTTTTCTTGACATTTAGTTCAAAAAATAAATATATTAAATTAAATATGGAAGAGGCATTTTAAAAAAGTGACTATGATTCAGCCTGGAAAGAAATAATTGAAAAATTATTAGTATCGTTTTTATATTTTTTATCCATCATTAACAAAAATTATTAATTTTAATGGAGGCTAAAATTTTTAGATAAAGAATTAAAGAAGATATTATCTGCAAATAAAAGAAGGGAAAAAGCATTTGATAAATTAATAAAGTTAAGATTAAAAAAGGCAAAGAGAAGTGGTTACCTATAAAAAAAATAAAAAGAGGAAAATATTATGAATTTATTAACTAAATTATTACCATTATATGAAAAATTTGGTAAAACATTTAAAAAAGGTAGTGTAATTTTTTTAGAAGGTGATATTGGGGAGGAAATGTATATAATTGTGGAAGGTGAAATAGAAATTAGCAAAACATATAAATTAGTTGATATAAATAATGAAGCAGAATTGTATTTAGGAAGTGATTGTCAAGTTTTATCAATATTAAAAGCAGGTGATTTTTTTGGAGAAATGGCATTATTAAATCAACGTGAGCGTTCAGCAACAGCAATTGCTTTAACTGATGTAAAATTAATTGCAATTGATAAAAAGAATTTTGAAGTTTTATTAGGGAAAACCAATCCAATAATTTTACAAATATTAAAATCATTAAGTAATAGATTAAGAGAAGCTGATAAATATCCAAGATTAATTCCCCAAGAACAAAAATTAAAATCAATCAGAACAAAAAAAGAAATTGAAACAGAACCAAAAAAAGATATAAAAGAGAAGCAAAAGATAATTAAAAAAGAAGAAAATAAAAAATGCGAAAAATGTAGTTATGAAAATCCATTTAATGCTAAGTTTTGTATGAATTGCGGGGCAACATTATAAATCTATTTTGGAACTTGTAATTTGAAAATTTTTGGTAAATTTGATAAAATCATTTTTTTATAATTATTTAAAAATGAATTTAAATCAAGTCTAATGTTTCCATAGCCCAATCTTATATATTGCTTTTCAAAAACATCAAAAATATCAACTAATATTTTATATTTTAAATTTTGAATGTAAGATAATAATCGCTTATCAATGCCTAAATTTAATTTTTGTGAAAAATCATAAATATTATTTGTAGTAAGATAAAGAGCAATGGTAATGTGCCCTTTATTAAAACCTTCTTTATATTTTTGTAATAAACTTTTTCGTATATTATTTTCAGTTTTAATTATAGTTAATATATTGTTAACTAACTGTGGTGTGTAAATAGAATTTATAAGTTCATTTATAAATTTTTCTTTAGTATCAACTCCATCTCTAAAAAATTTTAATTCATAAAAATTTATTATTTTATTTATATTTGCTTTTAACCAACGTTTTACTTGATGCTCCTTATTTTTTTTACTTTCTTCAAGTTTATAATGCCAATATTTTTCTTTTAATATTTCAATAAATTTTTCAATAATTTTTGAATTTGGCAAATTGGCTTTTTTTGCTTCATCATAAAAATAAATAAAATTTTTATTAATAAAATTTATTAAGAATTTATTATTTTGAAATCTTTTTATTAGGTTTTCTAAAATAGTTTCATATTCGCTTTTTTGTGTTGAAGCAGAAGTTTCTTTTATTATTTTTTGTAATTCAATTATGTTAAAATCATCATTCTCAATTTTATTATTCATCATATTAATTCAAATAAATAGTTAAAATTTTAATTCACCATAAACTGAAAAACCATAACTAAAATAATCCATTCCATCTCGAACTTTATCAGTAAATAATTTAAAGTTTAGACTACCTGACATCCTTAAATTTTGATGTGCATCCCAAGTTAAGCCTGTTGTAAAATCATATTCAGTTGTATTAGCCTTTTGCGATTCTATTCCTGTTCTCTTATTTAAATTTGCACTTATTGTCCCATTTAATTCTAATCTATTTTTAAATCTTAATAAATTTGATTGTAAAGGATTTTCTATATCAAATGGTTTATTTAATAAATAACTCCATCTAAAGGAAGGATTTAATTGAGTTGTAGTTAAAGTTGAAACAATATTATTTGAAGTATTTTCAGTTTTTGAAATAGAATAAGGTAAATCAAATCCAGTTTTAAAAAAATCACTCCAGTTTATTTGACCACCTATTTTTGGTTTGAAATTTGTTGTCCTGCTATTAGGTTGAGTTGTTACACTATATAAATAATCATTTGTTAAAGTTGCACTTTGTGTTTTAACAAGCAAATTTATTTCTTTCAAATTTAATGCGCCATTTAAATTTGCTGATAGGTTTTTATTAAATGTTTCTGAATTTTGTGATTGAATTGTGTTATCTGATAAAGAAAAATTATATCTTAAATTTAATGGTTTCCATATTATTAATCGTCCTGAAATATTATGATTAACAGTATTTGAAGCATTTGTTCTTTGTAATGAAATTGTATCACCGCCAATTGGTGCTTTCTTTTTTGACAATGAAATAAAATTATCTTCAAAGTAATTCGAAATAATATCACTGAAACTAATAGATGGATCAAGGTCAGTATATTTCGCTGATATATCTTTTTTAAATGAATAATTTAATTCAAGAAAATTAAAGCCTTTCCAGATTTTATTAAAATAAGTTGGAACTGATAAAGCAAAAGAACCAGAGACATTTGCATCTTTTTTCTTTGGATATTGTCGTGCTTTTAAATTTTCTGAATAATTTGCATTTGTATTTATATTTATATTAAAAAAATTTATATATTTCCACCATTTCTCTGGTGCCATATTTATTGTTATACCAGCATTGCCAGATATATTTTTTATTGGTTCTGAATCAATATTTGCAATATCATAATTTAAATTACGTGTGTATGAAAATTTTAAATTTGGTTTTATTCCAATAAATTCTATTATATCTATTCCTATATCAGTATTTAAGTTTTTATCTTCTAATCCAGAATATTTTCTTGTTTTATGATATTTATCATAATATTTTATTGTTGGTGTAAGTGTAATCCATTTCCAGGGTTGATGTGTTATTGAAACTTTTTTATCATAAATATTATATTTATCATAAGTGCTTTGATAATTACCTGTTATATAATTTTTTTCATCAAGATTATTTTGATATTCATATGCTAAACCAATACTAAATTTTTGACCTAATGAGATATATTTTAAAACAGGAATTTTTTTAAATGGTTTTTGTGATATTGAATAAGAATAATCAACTCTTGACAAAAAATTTTTCGTTGTTAATTCTGAAATTGTTGCTTTGTAATAAGTATTATTGAAATTTTCGTTATAAGATATGTTTAATGTTGGAAATAGATTTCTTCTTATTGCTAATGTATAAGCATTTGATTTTGATTCTGTATAGCCTAATTTATTTCGTTCAACATTTTCTACTTCATCTGGTTCAATCTGTGTTTTTGAATTTGTTGTTTTAAATGTTAAAGGAATTGACAATTGCCATTTCGCTGGTGTTAATTTATGCAAATTTAATGTAGATGAGAAATCTTTTGTTGTATTTATTTCTGGGACATAAGATTGTGCTGTTGTTGATGTTATTTCGCCTATCTTTTGAAATTTATTATCACGTTGATAATAACTTCCATTTGCTGTGATAAAATCCTGATAAATATTACTATTAAAAGCAATTTTTTTACCTATACCTGTTCGTTGGATTACATCTGCGGTATGTAAAAAATTTATTTGAACCTTACCTGCTATCAGAGTGCTTGTATCTGGGATAATTCCAAAAGATAGTTTATTTATTGATTTAATATTTGGTTGTCCATAAATATAATAATTTTCATCAAATCCAACTTTATATGGTGGTGTATCATTTACTAATAATTCTTGATATTTGTTTTTTATTTTTTTTAAACTAATAGTAACTTTAGTCCAACTATTTGCCGGTGGTGGTAGTTTGACACTATATTGAAAATAATTATTTGCATCACCAAATCTAAATGCTAATGTTTCACCATTATAATTTTCTGATGTATTCCTTATATAAAAAATTAGACTATTATAATCTGAAATATTTATTGTCCTTGTCATATCATAATATGTCCATTTAGTATCTATCAAATTATCATACACTATTTCTATTGCCTGTTCTTTTATATAATCATCATCTTCTATATCACGCGTTCCTATTTCTTCATTTAAAACAATATATTCATAAGGATTATCTTTATTATTAACAGAGCGAACATAAAAAGAAGTGTCATCTGGATTAGAAACTTCCCATTTATTTCCTACAATTGCAATATAATCAGTATAAATTGAACCACTGATTTTTTCATTTATTACATTATCTTTTTTTCTAAATATTACTCTGATATGTTTTATATTTGTTGAATCAGCATCCTGATTTTTAAATGCACTTTTTGCTAAATCAAATAAATTAAAATTATAAAAAATCCAGCCATTACTGCCTATTGATGTATCAGCATTTAATTCTATATTTTGATAAATATATTTTCTTTCATCTTTTTTAAAACTTTTTGCATCAAGTTGACCATCACCATCCATATCTTCTGACTCTAAAATATTATTATCATTTCCATATATAGTTCCATTTATATTTATTCCTTCATCTTCATTTGGTGATTTATCCAGAAAACCATTTGGTAAATGATTATTTATACCATTCACATAAAGACCATCTTCCTGGTCTAATAAACCATCACCATCACAATCTTCTGTTATTATACCTAATTCAATATCTATACTTAATTTATCTGCAGGAAAATCTTTTAACCATAATTCCATTCTTGTTTTTTTACTTAAATTTACACCAGAGCGAGATAATGGATATCTAAAAGCAAGCCAGGTATCATCATTATCAAAATAATAATTTATCTTTAATGATTTTTGTTCTTCATCATTTTCAGGGTTTTCTTCGTGCCCTATATTATCCTGTTCTTCAAATGTTATCACTCCGCGATTATCATTGCTTTCTTCTGGTATATATGATGGTAAATATGAAAATTTATTTATTGGTAAAGTAAGCGAATCTTTTATACTTTCCATATTATCAATTAATGCTTTACCGTAAGTATTTGGATTAAATACACTTCTTGCTACTTCAGCAGTTACATTTATTTCAATCCACTTTTTTGGTATTTCTGGTTTAAATTTATTGAAACTAAAAAAATTTATTAAGTCGGATGTAAATGGTAATAAATTTAATCGTGTATTTATATCATTTATTGTTAAACTTAATGGTGTATTGGATAAATCAGGCATTTCCTGTGCTTTGTCGTTTTTATTCATTAAAAATGATGTTCCTATAAAAAAGTTTTTATTTATATTTGTTTCTAACCTTGTTCCTAATAATGTTTTTTCTGCTCCTATGCCAACTGGAATTTTTTCATAGTCAATTACAATTTTACTATATGGTGTAATCATACTTGAATTTAGAAAAATTAAAAATCCTGTTTGATAATCAATATAATAATCTACATTTCGTGTTAATATTTTTCCATCAACTTTTACTACTTCACTATTTTTTACTATATTAAATGCATTTAAAAAATATTGCTGAACTTCTGATTGGTATTCAACATAAATATTATATCGTGAAGTTTGTGTTCTTGTATAAACTGTCTGATTTTTTATTGGTATTTCTGCTGTATCTTTATCAACAGGAACACGAACTTTACTAAATAAATTTGTATATGCTGGATTATTAAAAGGCATTGTTTCTGGAAATATTATTATTCCTAAATCGTTATCTATATATTCGGGGTCAATTCTTCCATCAGGCACATCATCACCTGTTCCATATACTCCATCTGGTCCTGGACCTTTTTCATCTAATCCAAAAATATGTAATAGCGAATATTTATCTGTTGAACCAAAAGGTGTTATACTTGTTTGCCTGTTATTATTCATATCCTGTATTTCAACTATAAAGTTTGGGTCATCAACAAGTATATTTGTTGCGCCTAAATAATATCTATTTTTTAATTCATATTTAAAATATGCTGTATCATAATCATAATCATATTTTAATCTTATTAATTTATTTACTGCTTTATAGCCTTGTGTTGTTTCATAGTTTACTACTATCACATCATTATCAAGTATGGTTCTTTTAAAACGAACAATTCCTTTTTGATAATCAATTGAATAATCATCACCAGGTTGTAATAAATCAAATTTGCCTGCATAAGTTTCGCCATTTACTACATTCGTGCAAACTAAATCAATTGCATTTTCATTATTAGCAATATTTCTATCATCGCGATATATTTTTTCTGAAAATGAAACAATTGTTGGTGTATCCGCACCCTGCAATTCTGTAATTTGATAATATGTCCTTTTAATATAATTTATATCTGAAATCTGATTCACTCGTGTTGATTTTTTGCCTGTAAATTCTATATGACCAGCTTCACCTTTTGTTCGACTTGCTATAAATTGAAATTTGAAATCATCTAATTTTATACCACTTAAATTTATTTTCGAAATTTTCATTCCACCACGCACACCAAATAATTGTTTATTATATGCTAAAAATTCTGTTTGTGGTAATGATAATTCAATATCGCCAAATGCAGCGTCAAATTTAATTATATTTTCATCTTCACCATTTTCTGATTTACTTAATGCTCGTTCTTTACCATCATAAACGATTGATAATTTTTGTTTATTTTTATCATCCTGTGCATCATCATAATCTATATTGACATTTACACTTTCACCTATTTTACCTTCTACTCTAACTTTTAATGTTTGCTCAATTTTTATATCACTTTCATCACGACGAACATCATTTGCTTTTACATTTCTATATTTCTTAAATGTTCCTGTTATTCTTACTGTTTTTAATCCACTTATTGTTAAATGTGTATTAAATGGTAAATCTTTATCGAATAATTTTCCACCTTCTTTTACTTCTAATTCTCGTTCTTTTTCTAATGGTTTATATAAATATTTTTCTTCTTCCCATATTTTTCCTGATTTTTTTATCAAATCTTTTTTTATATATCCTAAATTTATATTATCTATATAATTTTCAATTTCTTTTTGTAAATTTTCTTCTTTTTCTTTTTTTGCTTTTTTTTCGTTTAACTTGTTTTCTTCGTCGTTTATTTTGTTTTTTATTTCTTCTATTTCTTTTTGCATATTGTTTTCGTCTTCAAAATATGTTAATACTGAAATTGTATCACTTATAGCATTTGATTTTGATTTATCAATTTGAAGGGTTTCTCCTATATTTTCACTTACTATTTTGGCATTTGATAAATAATCTTGATTTGCACTAAGATAATAACCAATCAAATATAATTTAAAGTAATTTATCCATATACTTGATTGAGTTATTTCTTCATTATCTTCTTGATATTTTGACTGTAATTTTTTATTTTTATCAATCAATGAATTTATTTCTGTTAAGTCAAGTGCATATATTTTTATTAAATATAAAAAAGATAAAAAAAATATGATGAAGAAATATTTTTTATTCATAATAAATATTTTTTTTTTTATTTAAAAAATGTTTTTATGTCAATAATAAATTTGTTTTATCTGATAATTAAAAATCCTTATATTTTTAAGTTTTTAGAAAATGTTTCAAACACTATTTTGTTTTCATCTTTTTTATTATTTGACACAAAATAAATTAAATGATAAATTTTTAAAAATGACTAAAAATAAGATAATATTTTTAATTTTAGTTTTTTTATATTTAATAATTTTTTTTTATGAAGTAAATAATATTGGCTTAATATGGGATGAATATGATTATATTCAATCCTCACAAAATCATTTAAAACTATTAAAAAATTTTTTTTCATTAAATAATAATGAAAAGAAAAAATTAATTGAATTTGGCTTTCAACATCCTGCTTTTATTCGATGGATTCAGGGGCTTTGTTATAAATATCTAAAAATTTTCGATATTCCTTATATTAATTTTAGAGTAGGAAATATATTTTTTTTATTCTTATTTTTTATTGGTTCATATATTTTAATTAACCATTTCTTTAATGTTGAAATATATTTAATTTTTTTAATTTTAAATTTACTAAACTTAAAAACAATATTTTATTATTCAGTTGGGGCAATGGATTTTGCTGTCGTTAGTTTTTACATTTTAACCGCTGCTTTATTCTTACTCGATTTTAATAAAAAAACAAATATCATTTTTTTTATAATAAGTGTCTCATTAGGCTTTGCAGCAAAATTAAACTATGTTATTATTTTGTTTCCCTGTCTTTTATACTCTTTTTTTTATGAAAAGAAAAAATTTTTTATTTGCATTTTAAGCATTTTCTTTATGTTTTTTTCATTATATTTATTTTATCCTTTTTTATGGAGTGCGCCTATCAGACATTTAAAACAGTATTTATTATTTCATTTACGGCATTTCCAAAATTATGAATATTATTTTCATAAAATTTATAATCCAGAAACAGATGTAATTCCCTGGCATTATCCAATCATTCATTTCTTAACACAAAATTCTGAATTATCAATAATTACAGGATTAATTGGAACTATATTGTTTTTAAAAAATATTAAAAAGAAAGAAAATCAATTTTTATTATTTGTTTGCTGGCTGCCTTTATTATTATTTTTCAAACCAAATACACCTTGTTATAATGGTATTAGATTATTCTTGCAATCAGCTATTTTAGTCAATATTTTTTCAGCTTATGCTATTTTTAAAATTTTTCAAAAGAAAAAATTGAAATATTTCTTTTTTGTTGGTTTATTATTTTTATTAAATTTATTTAATTATGTTAAATATTTAAAATATCCAGGTAGTTATTACAACTCTTTTATTTGTGGTGCTTATGGTGCAGAAAAATTTGGATTGCAAATTGATGTATGGGGTGAAAATCTTACAATAGAATTATGTAATAAAATAAATCAAATTATACCTGATAATAAGAAAATTGCTATAATAGGAAATCATCCAAACACCGCAAAATATTTACAAGAAATAAATATTCTTAAAAAAACTTTTATATTAAATCCAGAGGAAGAATTTATTGTGAATGATATAAATAAATATGATTATTTAATCGTCTTAAATAATAAAAGTTTATGGAATTCTGAAATTTTTTCAGAAATTAAAAAAAGAGAAAAAATAATTTATTCTAAAAAAGCAAATGGCATTGAATTAGTATATATTTTAAGGATAAATAAATAAAATTACATTTCGAGTTTTTCAGCAAGTGTATTACGCATCACTTCGACTATAGTAGTTACACCCATTGCAACTTTTTTAAATCCATCTTCGCGTAATGTGCGCATTCCATGTTCGCGTGCAACCTGTCTTAATTGTGTGGAAGAAACATTTTTTAAAACAAGTCCTTTTAATTCTTCGTCCATTACAAGTAATTCAAAAATACCAGTTCTACCTTTATAACCTGTATAATTACATTTTTCACATCCAGCACCATGATAAAATGTTATATTTTTTGCCTCGTCTAATGGAAATTCTGCTTCTATTAATAATTCTTCTGGTGGTTTATATTCTTCTTTACATTCTGGACAAATTGTTCTAACTAATCTTTGCGCCATAATTGCTTGAATTGATGAAGCAATAAGATAAGGATTTACACCCATATCAACAAGACGAGTAACAGCCGATGGTGCATCATTAGTATGTAAAGTAGAAAAAACAAGATGTCCAGTTAGAGCAGCACGAATAGCAATACTCGCTGTTTCAAGGTCACGAATTTCACCGACCATAATAATATCAGGTGATTGTCTTAACATTGCTCTTAAACCATTGGCAAAATCAAGTCCAATTTCATGATTTACCTGAACCTGATTTATTCCATCAAGCATATATTCAACTGGGTCTTCAATTGTCATTATTTTTTTATCTGGTGTATTTAATTCATTTAATGCAGAATAAAGTGTTGTTGTTTTACCAGAACCTGTTGGACCAGTAACTAATAAAATTCCATTTGGCTTTTTTATTATTTCTTCAAACATTTCTTTATGGTCACCAATAAAACCAACCTGTTCAAGACCTAATTGAACAGATGATTTATCAAGTAGACGAAGAACCACACTTTCGCCATAAATACAGGGCAATGCACTTACACGAAAATCTATATCCTTTCCCATCATTCGCATTTTTATTCTGCCATCTTGTGGTTTTCTATGTTCGGCAATATCCATTCCAGACATTAATTTTATTCTTGAAAGTATATGTCCCTGTGCTTTTTTTGGTGGACTGACTCCATATCGTAAAATACCATCTATTCTGTATCTTAATACAAGTTCTTTTTCTGATGGTTCAATATGTATATCCGATGCATTATCTTTTAATGATTGCATTAAAATCATATTAACAAGTTTAATAATTGGTGCATCTTCGGCTCCTGCAATTAAATCAGCTTTTTGTTCTTTTTCTTCTTCGGTTAAAACTTCACCTTCTTCTATACCAGCCAGCATTTCTTCAAGAGTTTCATCTGTCGCTCCATATAATTCATTTATTTTTTCACTTAGTTTTTCTGGAACAACTATAACGGGTTCAATTGGTTTCCCAAGAAGTATACTTAAATCATCTAACGCTTTTAAATTTGTTGGTTCATTAAATGCAATTAATAATGTGCTATCACGAATTTCAAGCGGTATAAATTGATATTGTTGAACTGTAAGAGCATCAACACTTTTTAATAGTTTACTATCAAAATTATAATTTTCAAGGTCAACAAAACTGAAACCAAAATGGTCTGAAACAGCCTGCCAGATTTGTTCTTTTGTTAAATTTGCTTTTGTTGTTAAATAATCTATTAGCGATAATTTTTCTATTTGTTTTTGTAGCAAAATATCATCTAAATTTTCCTGTAAAATTAAACCACTTGCTACTAATATATTTCCTAATTCACTATCACTAATATTCATAAATAATCACACTAAAATATTTTTTATCAAATTTTTTTTAATCCCATTGTTCTTTTGGTATAGCTACTCCCGCTTCTATTGGTGCTACTCTTATTACTTCTTCTAATGTTGTTATACCATCACAGAATTTTTTAAAGCCATCTTCTCGCATTGGTATCATTCCATATTTTAATGCAACTTTATGTAAAACATTTGCAGGTGCTTTTTTTAATATTAAACTAATCAGTTCATCATTTGGTACAAACAATTCAAAAATACCAATTCTACCTCTAAAACCAGTTTTGGCACAATTATCACAACCAACACCTTTGTAAAAGGTTAAATGTTTATAATCTTTTGGTCGTTTACCAATTTTATAAAATAATTCATCATCTGGTTTATATGGTTTTTTACACTCCGGGCAAACAATTCGAACTAACCTTTGAGCAACAATACATCGCAATGTAGAAGTTAATAAAAATGGCTCAACACCCATATCAATTAATCTTGTGATTGCACCTGCCGCTTCATTTGTATGTGTTGAACTTAAAACAAGGTGTCCTGTAAGAGCGGATTCAATTGCAATACTCGCTGTTTCATTATCTCTTATTTCACCTATTAGTATTATATCTGGGTCCTGCCTTAATATTGCACGTAATGCAGAAGCAAAGGTAGTTCCTGCACGCTCATTTATTTGACATTGCATTAATCCTTTTACTTCATATTCGACTGGGTCCTCAACTGTTATTAGTTTATCTTCTGGTTTGTTTAATTCCATTATTCCAGCATATAATGTTGTTGTTTTACCACAGCCTGTTGGTCCTGTTACTAATATTATACCATTTGGACATTGTAATATTTTTTGAAAATTATCCTTTACTTCTTCTATTAAACCTAAATCAGACATTGTTAGCATTATTGCATTTTTATCAAGGATTCGTAAAACAACACTTTCGCCCCACATTGTTGGGCAGCAGGAAACTCGTATATCAATTTGTCTGCCAGCAAGTTTTAATTTTATTCGCCCATCTTGTGGTAATCTTGTTTCTGCTATATTTAAATTTGCCATTATTTTTAATCTTGAAATAATTCCTGCTTGCAAATTTCGCGGTGGCGGTGGCATTTTGATTAACACACCATCAATTCGTTCTCTTATTCTAAATGTATTTTCAAATGGTTCAAAATGAATATCACTTGCTCGGTCTTTTAGTGCTTTCATTATTATCATATTAACATATTTTATTACGGGTGTTTCATCTTCTATTGCTTCACCTGTTACACCTAATTCTGCTGATGTATCAGTTATTAGTTCTACATCAGCTTCTGAAATATTATCTACTATATCTTCTATCGCTTCAGAAGAAACATAGAATTTATCAATTGCTGAAATAATTTCTGATTCTGGCGCTAATACTGTTTCTAAATAATAACCAAGCATAATATTTATATCATCAAGTGCAGTAACATTATATGGGTCAGCAATTGCAAGTAATAATCTGCCATCATCATATTGTTCTACTGCTATTAATTTATTTTTTCTTGCTATCTTTTCAGGTATTTTTTGAACAACTGATTCTGTTAATGGATAATTTTCAAGTTTAATATATGGTATTCCTGTAAGCGCACTTAATGCTGCACATATTTGTTCATCTGTTGCATATTTTAATTCTTTTAATATTTCTTTCGTTTCTTTATTTCTTTTTTTTGATAATTCTATTACTTCTTTATATTGCTCTTCTGTTATTATTTCTGATTGATATAAAACATCTTCTATGCCTATTGGTTTTTCAGTTATTATATTCTCCATTTTTATAATACTTTTGTGTTAAAAAATTTATAAATAATAAAAGTTGATATAATGCTTTTTTTAAAAATAAATTTTTTCTAAATAATAAATATAATTCAGGAATATAATAAAAAATTGTATCAATAATATTTTTAATAATCAAAATAATTTTTACTGATTTTAATATATTTAAATTTATGAAGATATTATTCATTATTGAATTTGAACTGCTATTAAAAATTTTTTTTATAAAACATTCTTTAGGAACATTTATTTTTTCCTCTTTTTTATTCGCTATAAATTTATTCAATTCATATTTTAAATCAAATAAAGGAATTAAATTTTTTTCAGAAGATTTTATTATGTTTCTTATTAAATGATTTATATTTATTTTATTGTCTTTTATTGTTTCACATAATTTATAAATATTATTTCCATTTTTTAATATTTCTTCATAACTAATATGTTTCTTATTTTGGTTTAGTTCAAATAATAATTTTATAAAAATTTTTTTTAAATCATCATCATTAAATATTTTAATAATATTTGAAAATTCATTTAATTGTTTTATTGAAAAATTAATTTTTTTTATATCAGGATAAAATGAATAAACATATTTTTTTTCCAAATCAATTAAATTATTATTTTCAAAGAAATGAAAAATTTCTTTTATAATTGTAGCATTTTCATAATAGTAATTTAATATATTTTCATCCTCGCTGAATTTTTCATAAACAATTTCTATATCAAGAATTTCAGATTTTTTTATTTCATCTATTTCTTTAATTTTCTTACAATTTTCTGGGATTTTATTGAGTTTAATATCATTAATATCTTCAATAGATTTGAATTTAAATTTATAGCCAATTTTCAGCATTTCTTCTATATATTCTGTAAGATTACATAATTTTAAAAAATTTTTATAATTTATTAATGTATCTAATATTGGAATTTCATATATATTTAATGATAGGAATTTTTTAACTTTGAATTCAAAGTTTATAATTGCCGCTGCACCTTGTAAATAATCCGAAAAAATCATACTATAAAATTTTTTATCACGATAATTTTTTAAAAAAACACTTTTTTCATCAAGTAAATCATGTGAAAATGTTATTATATCAATTTTTTTATATGGATTATCTAAATAATATTTTAATAATGTTTTTACAATATCATAAATTGGATTTGTTGCAGGAAAATCTTTTATATCTTTTGAAATTGCATAAGTAAATATTCCATCAAGTACATCATACACATCAACTGGCGATAGTTTAAATCTTGATATTAATAAATTATATGCTGATTCATTTATTTGGTCTAAATACCGATCTGGATTCAATATTATATCTTTTATTGCTTCTACTGTTTCGATTGCTTTTTCATTTATTTTCATATTTTTAATTTTTTATTTATTTTTTATTTTTGTCAAGATTAATTTTTTAATTATCTTTTTATATATTTTTTTGTAAAATTTACTGTATGGCTTTTTATTTTTTAAGGCTTGACTATATTTATTGAAAATTATAAAGTTATTTTTATGAAAACAAATATTCATAATAAATTATTAGAAGCAATTAAAATATTAGAATTAGAAAATCCAGTTTCTTATAATGATGTTAAACACCAATATAAAAAATTATTAAAAAAATATCATCCTGATAAATGTCAGAAAAATAAAAAAGAATGTGAACAAAAAACAAGAGAAATTATTGAAGCAACTAAAATATTATTAAGTTATATTGAAAATTATAAGGTTTATTTTAATTCGCAGGAAGATTCACTTCATAATTCTATTGAAGAATGGTGGTTTCAAAGATTTGGTGAAAACTATTTCTCTAACAAAGAATAAATAATTTTTTTTGTTTTTATTTTGAACGAAGAGTAGGTCTCATTTAACGCCATTATTTATTTTTTACATCTCGCCTTTAAAAATATATGCTATTGAAGCAAGATTAGAATTTATTTGTCTATAACAACTAATAATATCTAAAAAGATTGATGTTGATGACACTACTTCATTTATATTTTGACAGAGATATGCATAATGTTCTTTCTTTATATCATTTTCGATTTTAATTGATTCTGTTTTTCGCTTTATTATTTCGTCTGCTATTGTTAAATCATCTTTTTCCCAACTTTCAAATAACTTTTGGAATATTTCTTCTGTTAGATTGTGATAATCTTTTAACCTTTTTAAATCTTTTTCATATAATTTTATATTACCATCAATCATTTTTGTCGTTAGTAGCATTATTTCTTTATTTATAATATCCGCAATGTGCTCTATATATTCTGTTATGTATAAATATGTTATTTGTAATTTTGCCTGTTCTTCTGTTAATTGTGTTTGTGATATTTGTGCTAAATATTTTTTTATTGTTTCTTCTAAATAATCTATTTTATCGTCTTCTTTTATTATTTCTTGAACAAGTTTGCTATCACTTTTTTCAATTGCTATTATTGTATCATCAAGCATTGATTTTGTTGAAAAAGCCATTCTTAATATCTCACGTTTTGCTAATGCTAATGCTGTTTCTGGGAAAAGTAATACTTTTTCATCAAGATATTTTGTTGTTATCTTTTTCTCTGCTTTGTATGGAATAATAAGAATACTTAATTTTGCAAGTTGTTTTGTAAATGGTAAAAAAATAATTACAGCAATTATTTTTGCGACTGAATGTGCATTTGCAATTTGTCTTGGAACATAAGTCATTATATCCTGCATTGTTGTTGCATGAATTCCACCAGACATATATTCTATTAATCTTTCATAATGTGTAAGAAATGGGAAGAAAATAATTGTGCTTAATACATTAAATAATATATGTGCCATTGCTGCTCGTTTTGCTTCTCTATTTGCATTTAAGGACGCAAGTAATGCTGTAACACAGGTTCCTATATTTGCACCAAATGTTAATGGCACTGCTGCTTTTAATGTTAGCACACCTTGAAATGCAAGTGCTATATAAACACCTGTTGCAGCAGAAGAAGATTGAATTATTGAAGTAAAAATAAGACCAACTAAAATTCCAATAACAGGATTTTCAAGTGAACGCATATAATCTATAAAGGGTTGATAATGTTTAAATGGTCCCATTACATCGCCCATTATTTTTATTCCATAAAATAAAATACCAAAGCCTAATATTATTTCAGCAAAATTTTTTGTCTTATTTGATTTTGCTACAAAAAGAATAAAAAAACCAATTGCAATAAATAGAAGTGCATAATCAGTTAATTTAAAAGCAACTATTTGTGCTGTTATTGTTGTTCCTATATTTGCACCTAATATTATTCCTATTGATTGTGTGAGATTCATTAGCCCTGCATTTATTAAACCTACTACAATAACTATTGTTGCTGATGATGATTGAATTATTGCTGTTACAATTGTTCCAACCAGCACACCTAAAAATCTATTTGCTGTTAATGTTTTTAATATTTCAGATAATTTTGAACCACCATATTTTGTTAGTCCTTTGCCCATTAAATCCATTCCATATAGAAATAATGCTAATCCACCTAATAATCCAACTATTGTAATTATTATCCACCATTTATTCATTCCTTCTATTTCTATTATTATGTTTTTATCTGCTGTGAGTTTTGATGAAACTAATATTAAATAATTTCCTTCTTTATCACCAATATTAAAATAATTTTGTGCTATTCCTTCTTCATTTGTTAATACAATTTTCTCATTTAAGAATTGTCCTTTTGCTTTTGATGGGCTTTTATATATTGTAAAATAAATTGGTTCATTTTTCACTGGCTGATTATTATCGTCTAATAATTGTATTATTATTGGTTGTTCAAACTTTTGATTTATTATTCCTGTTAATTTTTGTTGACCCGGCTTAAATGTTTTATTAATTAACTAATAAGAAAAAGAATGAGAAATAATTGAAAGGAAAATAAATAAACAAATAAAAAATTTTTTTCTCAATATATTAATCAACTCCTATTATAATTTTTAAAATTTTTATTGACTTTTTAAATTAAAAAATTATAATAACTAAAATTTTTAAAGTCAATAAAAAAAGGAAAAAATTTTAATGTGGCAATTAATTGGTGGTATTTATTTAGGCTGGGGTATTGGTGCTAATGATTCTGCTAATGTCTTTGGCACTGCGGTTTCTACGCGTGTAATTAAATGGTCAACTGCTGTTATAATAATTTCAATTGCTGCTATATTAGGAAGTTATTTACAGGGCGGTCCAACTGTTAAATTTGTAAAAACAAAACTTGGTGAAATAAAAGATTTACAACAGGGATTTATTGCTTCGTTTAGTGCTGCTGTAACAGTAATGATTTTAACTATATTAGCAATACCAACATCAACTTCACAGGCAACTGCTGGTGCGATTATTGGTATGACGCTTGCCTTTGGTGGTTCACCAAATTGGGCTGGTCTTGTTAAAGCTTTTATTTGTTGGGTTTTTACTCCCATTGGTGCTGCTTTTTTTTCTGTTATCTTGTTTTATATATTTTAAAAATTTATTAATCGAATTAAAAATATTATAATAATAAATAGAATAGTTTTAATTGGCACATTAATTTCTGGTGCTGTTGCAGCATATTCACTTGGCGCTAATAATTGTGGTAATGCAACTGGATTTTTTTATCAACCAGAAAGTAAATCAATTTTATTAAACAATTTAAATATTCTTGCTTTAATCGGTGGTATTTCAATTGCTTTAGGTGCGTTGACTTATTCAAAGAAAGTTATGTTAACTGTTGGTGAAGGTATTACTCAACTTGACCCTATGAGTTCTCTTATTACTGTTTTTTCACAGGGTATTACTGTCTGGATTTTTGCTATTGTTGGTGTGCCTGTTTCTACTTCACAGGCTGTTGTTGGTGCGGTTATGGGTATTGGCTTTGTAAAAGGTATGAAATCAGTTAATTTTAAAAAGTTATTTCAAATTTTTCTTGGTTGGTTTTCTACGCCGCTTAGTTCTGGGATTGTTGCTTTTATTATTTCGAAAATTTTTAGTTGACTTAATTTTATTTATAATATTATTTTTAAAATAGATTATTGTTATTTCAAAATAAAGGGAGGTTATAATGTTTTTCAAAGGTAAAAAAGAAAATAAAGTAATAGAATTAATGTCTGAACATTTAGATAAAATTGAAGAAGTTATTATTGAATTTAATGATTTAATAAATTGTTATTGTAATGGCATCACCTGTGATGCTTTGAAAGAAAAATCTTATAAAGTTCATTTAAAAGAACATGAGGCTGATGAAATTAGAAGAAAAATTCAAACAGAATTATTAGCAGGTGCTTTTCTTCCTTTTTATAGAGAAAATTTTATTAAAATACCTGATATGATTGACCAGATTGCCTCTGATGCTGTTCAAATTAGTAAAGATTTATTTTTAGAATTTATTCAATTACCTGATGAATTAAAAAATTATTTAAGACAAATTTCTGCTGCTATTTTAGATACTTTAAGAAAATTTATTGAAATGTTTGATTTTATTCCTGATGAGATTGATAAAGTTATTGAATACTCTCATGAAGTTTCAAAATGCGAACAAAAAGTTGATAAATTAGAATGGGCTGCAAAAGTATATATTTTTAAAGAAAATAAAACACTTGATAAAGTTGATAAAATTATTTGTAATTCATTAGTTACTAAAATTGCTGATATTGCGAATGTTATTGAAGATGCTGCGGATTATATAAATCTCACTATGATAAAAATGAAGATTTAATGAATATTATAAAAAATTTTTTTCAAAATAAAAAAAGATTTCTTAAATTTATTTTCTCAGAAAAAATTAATAAAAAAATAACTGAAATTGCAATAAATCCTCTTCTTATTGAAACATTAAATTATAAAAATATCCTCGTCTTTGCGCCTCATATTGATGATGAAATGATTGGTTGTGGCGGAACTTTATTAAAAATAAAAAAAGAAAATAACGCTAATATTCAAATATTTTACTTAAAAAAAACAGATGAACGAATAAAAGAAGCAGAAGAGGTTTGTAAAAAATGTTGTTTTGAAATTATCGACAGTTATCAAAAAACAATTAATATGTGTGATTTGATTTTCTTACCTTCTTTTTTAGAAAATCATAAAACACATATTTTAACTTTTCATACTATTATAAATAATTTAAAAGTGTTTAATTATTCTGGTGATATTTTTCTTTATAATATCTGGTCTATTTTATTTCCAAATATTGTTATTGATATTTCTGATTATATAAATGAAAAATTAGAATGTATTAAATTTTATAAATCTCAGTTAATATCAAAAAATTATGTGCACATTACAAGAGGTTTAAATGCTTATTATTCAATATATTTACCACAACATCAAAATAATGAAAAATATGCTGAAATTTTTTTTAAGACCAATATAAATGAAATTAATTTAATAAAAAATTTTTTTTAAAAGGATAATTTTTATGGAATTTGAATTAGATACAATAAATAATACAAAAGTTTTAATAGTTGAGGATAATGAAAATAATATTCGAGTTTTGGAAAGAGCAATTGAGAGATATAACTTTAAAATAATAATTGCTAAAGATGGTAAAAAAGGAATTGAATTAGCTTTAAATGAGATGCCTGATTTAATTTTACTTGATTTAATGTTACCTGAATTGAATGGGTTTGAGGTTTGTAAAGAATTAAAAAATAATCCAAAGACAATCGATATACCAATAATAATCATCTCTGCTAAAAGCAATATTGAAGATATTGTGCAGGGCTTAAATCTTGGGGCTAATGATTATATAACAAAACCTTTTGCGGCTGAAATTGTTCGTGCTCGTATTCGAACTGCTTTAAGATTGAAAACATTAAATGATGAGTTAAAAGAAAAGAATAAAAAATTAGCAGAATTAAATGATATAAAAGAACAGTTTATTTCTATGGCTGCTCATGATATAAAGAATAATTTAACTGGTATTTTAGGTCATTGTTATTTGTTAAATATGAAGGGTGTAGAATTACCTGAACATATTGCTAAATCAATTGATATAATTAGAAAACGTAGTGAAAAAATTGCACATTTAGTTGCTAATTTACTTGATTTAACTAAAATTGAAACTGGTAATTTACGATTAAATATTTCAAAATTTGATATTGAACTTTTTTTAAGAAAATATTTCGAAGATATAAAATTATTATATAAAAATGAAAATGTAAATTTTTATCTTGAAATAATTGATAAAATTGGAGAAGTTGAAATTGATATTGAAAAAATTGATGAAGTTTTAACTAATTTAATTAATAATGCAATTAAATTTAATAAGCCAGATGGTTCAGTGAAAATCCGTTTGGAAAAATATTCTGAAAATAAATTTAAAATTTCTGTTATTGATACTGGTGTTGGTATTGATAAAAAAGATATTGATAAATTATTTACTAAATTTACTCAATTAAAACAACAACATGCATTTAAAACTTCTTTTAAAGGTAGCGGGCTTGGTTTAAATATTGTTAAGTGTATTATAGAAGCACATAAAGGACAGATTGGTGTAATTAGTGAATTAAATAAAGGTTCTGAATTTTATTTTATTCTTCCTATTTCACAATAATTTTTTATTTTTTTTAGAACATACTATTTCATTCTTTTGGCTTTACAAATTAATATATAGCCATTGAACTTAAAAAAGAAATTTAATATTTCTTCAAAATTTTTCATTATTTTAAATAATATTTTTTTTATAAAATGAGGTAAATTATAAGAAAATATTGGCGGTGGTAAAAAACAACATGATGAAATATAATTAATTTCAAAGCCATTTTTATTTAATAATTCAATAAGAGAATTTTTAGTAGACCATTCATCATAAGGATGTTTGGTTTTTAATTTTAATATTTTTTTTCGAACATATTTTTCTATTCCATATAAACTTATTTTATTTGGCGTGGTTATTATTATTTCACCTTCGTTTTTTAACACTTGTCGAAATTCATTTAAAAGTATTCTATTGTTTTCAATATGTTCTATAACTTCACTACATATTATTTTATTAAATGTATTCTTTTTAAATGGTAATTTTTGAAGATTACAATTTATTAAATACAAATTTTTTTCTTTTGTTATTTTTGTTTTGGCATCAAATAACATTTGAAAAGATAAATCTACACCAATAATTTTAAAATTTTTTATTGTTGATGAAAATACTAATAATTCAGTAGTATTGCCACATCCTGCATTTAATATTATATCATTTTCTTTTATATTTAATAATTTTTTTATCCAATTGTTTTTTGTTGTTTGTTCATATTTTATTATTAAATCTTTTGAAAATTTTATATTTCGCTGTTTTACCTGTTTATCAAAAAATTTTTTTAACTTTTCTTCATTCATTTTATATTTTCTAATTCGTAATTTAATAAAAATATTGTTTCATTAAGATACTTTAAAGGATATGTAAATGAATTTTTATTTTTTTCAAAAATTTTTTTACTTAATTCAAATTCATATTCTGCTCGCTTTTGAAGTTCCTTTGCTTTTGTTTGATTTTCTATGATTTGTGCCAATAATAATTTTGGTGCTGGTAAAAATGGTTCTATTTTTAATAATTTTTTTATTAGATATTCTTTGTATAAAATATTTTTTTCATTTAATGCCATAAAAAATAAAGAACTCACATATACTGGATTTTTTTCTAATGATTTTTCTAAATAATATTTTATTGTCTTGTAATCATTCGGATTATTAAAACGATAAATTGCAACTGCTAAATTAAAGAAATAAAAATAATTATCATTTTCAAGTTCTGTGCTTATTTCTAAATTTCGTATTAAATTCTTTCTCTCTTCTATTGTCTGTTTTTTAAAAAAATATATTTGTTTTAATAATGCTATTCGTTGATATTGTTCAGCATCTATTGGATTAATTTTTCTATGTAATTCATATAAATTCAATGCTTCTAAATAATTTCCTTTTTTTTCTTCTTTAAATGCTTTTATATATATAACATCTGTAATTTTAAAATATAGAAAAATTATAAAAAGTATCATAGCAAATAATTTTAAATAAATGGCTGATACATAATAATTTTTTGTATTAAATAATTTATTTAGCGTTATAAAATACAAAATTAATATTGTTTGATTAATTAAAAAAATATTCATTTCAACAATTGAATGTAATAATATAAAAATTATTATTGATTTAAGAATAATTAATTTTTTATAAGTGAAAGATAAATTGAAAGAAATGAAAATAAGATAGAAAATAATTGAACTGAAAATAATTCCTGTATAAATAATTAAATATAAATAACCATTATGTGGCGATTCGGGTATTTTTGCATAATTAAAAAAACCATTAAAAACTTTTAATGGAAATTTTGTAATTTGATTTTGAAAATTTGAGACACCTAAAAAATAATTTTCTGAGATTATTTTACTGCAATTTAACCAGATATTAATTCTTTGAAAAGAATATGGTTCATAAGATTTTTTAAATTTAATATAACTCATTGTAAGAAATAATAGAATTAATATTATGAAAAAAAACAAATATGTTTTTTGCGAAAAAAATTTTTTGAATAAAAAGTAAGATATTAAAATTGATAGTGAAATTAAAACACCTTTTGAATTTAAAAATATTAGTGATAAAGCAATAATAACAAATAAAAAGAAAAAAATAATTTTTTGATAATTATTTTTACAATACGAAAATATAAAAATTGCTGAAATAAAACCAATTGCTATTTGTGATGATGTAATGTTTGCATTTGAAAAATTAAAATATATACGATTAAAATATTTATTAAATAGTAAAATGATTAATGCTAAAATTCCTGAATATAAAAAATTTAATAAATAAATTCCTTTTAAAAAGAATAGTAATTTTGAAGTTTTAATTGATGCTAATATAAAAAAAATAATAAGTATTAAATATGAAGTTATAATTTTGTAAATGTTATTTATTTGAAAAAATTTTTGTTCAAATGATATATATGTTATAAGTAAAGTTAAAATAACAATTAAAAATAAGAAGTAAGAATTTATAAAGATATAATCTTTATAAAATATAAGGAGAAAAATCAAAGCAATAAAAGCAATTAATAAAGAAGAATTAATAGTAAATACGCCAGACCAAAAAATTAAGGAATAAAAAAAATAAATTAGAAAAATTTTTGGTTTAAGATAAATTTTTATTTCAGATTTTTTAAACATAAGATTAGATTAAATATTAAGATTATGTGTTATTCGCCAGGAATTTGCAAATTTATATATCCACTCTAATGCTGCTTGTTCGATTGATATATTATAATTATTTGTTTTTAATAGATTGTAATATTCAATTATCTGTTTCCTTTGATTTTCCATATCCTGTATAAAAATATCTTTTTCTGGACTCATAATATTTTTAAAATTTTTTGATTTATCTTTATTTATATTATCGGCAAAAAATACTAAAAAATAAATAATTTTTTTATGAAATGAAATAAGATAATTTATAAAAATGCAAGTGCTGACTATTAAATATTTTATTTCACATTTATAAAAGGAACTGAATTAGAACCCATAAATTGCGGTAATTTACCATCCCATTTTTCAAGTGCGCGTAATTGTAAAACCTGTGGATTATCTCTTAATGCTTGTGCTTCTATTCTTATTGCTTCTGCTTTTCCTTTTGCTTCTGCTACTTTTTGTTCTGCTTCAAATTTTACCTGTTCTAATTTGTTTTTTGCTGCTAATGCCTGTTGCTCTGCTGTTACTTTATTTTCAATTGCTTCATTAAAAGCACGACTAAATTCAAAATTAACAATATTAAATTCGTCAATTGCAAGACCTCGGGGTTCTAATCGTTCTTTTAATAAGAATTTTATTTTTTCTTTTACTATCTCTCGTTTGGTTATTAATTCTTCTGCTGTAAATAATGCAGTTGATGCTTTTACTGCTTCCTGCAATGCAGGGTCTATTATTCGGTTCTTGTAATCAATTCCAACTTCTTGATATATCTTTGCAACTTTATCTGGCATTATATGAAAATTTAATGCTACTACTGATGAGATTGTTTGCAAATCTTTTGAAGCAGCATTTGCACTTACCTGTTCTTTTTGTATCTTTATATCTATTTTTTTTACCTGTTCGATGAATGGTATATAAAAATAAAGTCCTTCATTTAATATCTTACCAGTTACAGCATTAAATCTTAATAATACTCCTCGCTCACCAGCACCTACTGTTCCAAATGGTGCAAATATAAAAAATAAAATGATAATAATAATAAGATAAAAAATAAATTTAAAAAATTGCTTTGGTAAAAAATTTATATCATTATTCATTTTTTTAATCCTCCTTTATTTTTATTTATTTTATTTAAAAAGAAATATTTGTCAAATAAAAACTTGACAAAAATATAATAAAATATTTATAAAATAAAAATATGAATAAAAAATTTTTATTTCTACTTTTAATTTTTTTATATTTGATAAATACAAAAATATTTGCTCTAAAAATATTTTTGAAAAAAGGAACAATCATTCCAAAAACAAGAATAGTTACTGATAAAAGAATTTTTCCTGAACAAAAAAATGTTATTGAAATTGAAGCAGTTTTTGGTTCTTCTTATGGTAGAACTATAATAGATAAAGATGAAATAACAGATATAAAAATTGAAGATGAGAATATTATTCAACCAGTTATAATTGAAGCAAAAAATAATATTATATTTGATAATCCATTCATTCTTGAAAAACAAAAAAAAACAAAATTAATACTACCATATACAACATTAACTACTGATTCAAATGCAATTATAAATATTGGTTTAGATGATATACCAGCATTTAAAATATTACCTTTAACTAAGATATATTTTGATTTTGAAATTAAAGGGATAAAAAATAGATATGTTAAAAAAGATGAAAGTGAAGAAGTAGAAGATGAAATAAAAGAAAAATATAATATTACTTTATTAGAAGGTGAAATAATTGGTCTTGCTAATGAAAATGGTTTGCCTGATGGTTTTGATATTTTCTTTCCAAATAAATGTTCAGTTAAAATTATCTCAGAATCATTTTATTTAAAATTTACATCTGAAAAATTAATTATTGCTGTTGGTATAGGTTCTATTGTTTTTACTGATGAATCAACACAATCAGTTACAATTGAAAGTGGTAAATTAGCAGAAGTTAATTTTAATAAAGAAGAATATATTGTTATAAATAGTATTGAAAAAAATCAAACAATAAAAAATAAAATTCAAATAAAGAATTAATAATTGTAAATAGATTATTTAAACTCTATTTTTCTATCAGGATTTTCTAACATTTTTTTTATCTGTGCAAGATTATGTTTTATTTCAAAAGAATCTGGTTTTAATTTTAATGCTTCATTCCAATAATATTCTGCCTTAATAAAATCTTTTTCTAAAAAATAAATTATACCTAATTTAAAAAAAGCATTAAAACTGAAATCATTTGAATTTATTATTTTTTCAAAATAATATTTTGCTTTTGCATAATTTGAATTATCAAAATAAATTGATGCTACTTTGAAAATAATATTTTGATTCTGTGGATAATATTCTATACATTTTTCCAACCAATTTAAATAATTATTAATATCATTTTTTTCTTTATAAATATTTGCAATTGTTAATATTGCTTCTTCTGGGGCATAATATTTTATTGCTTCAAAATAATATTGCAGTGCTTTATCATATTCTTTTATATCTCGAAAATATGCACCTATATTTGCATATGCAAGAGCTAAATCTGCTTCTTTATTTAAACCTTGTGGTTTATAACTAAATGAAAAATAATAAGTTATTATTCCAATAATAAAAATAATAACAATTTTTTTTATCTCAATTTTTTTTATAAATTCAAAAATATTTATTAAACCTACACCAGCAAATATAGTTAAAAATACTATTACTGGTATTCTAAATCTTGAAATAACATAAATTCCTATAACACTGAATGAATATAAAATTATATAAGAAATTAAAATCCATAAATAGATATTTTTTTTATATTTAGCAAAAGAAAAAAAGAATCCAATAAAAGATAAAATAAAAATTATACCAGAATTAACAAAAGAGAAATTTAATAGTGATGAAAAATTTTTTTTTGTAAAATAAAAATTATAATTATTTGGAATTTCATAATTGTTTAAAAAGCCAAGAAATTTATTTAATTGTAATTTTAAAAAATTGATTGGATTATCTTTATAAAGTTTTAATATTGCAAATGCAGCACTAATCAGTGATTTATTATTATTTGCAATTTGCTGTGCACTTGATAATTCTACCCATCCTAATCCATTTGATTCTGGCACATTACCAGCCGCAAACTCATAAACACCTTTTGAACTTATTTTGAATAATGGTGCATTTGATAAGTAATTTCTAATAATTAAAATTGAGTAAATAAAGCAAAAGCCAATAATAAAAGAAATAAATTTTTTTTTGTTTTTTAGAAAAAAGATTATTATTAAAACAGGAAAAAAAATAAAAAAATTTTCACGAGTTAAAATTGCTAATCCAAATAATATTCCAGTTAAAAAAGAATATTTTAAATTTTTATTTTTTAGCGCAAGAATAAAAAATAATATTGTTAGATTATTTAGCAAAACTACTAAAAATTCACGTAAAATTAATGTATTATAAAATATTGAGATTCCATTGAAGCACAAAATAATAGTAGAAGCAATAGCATATTTTTTATTATTAAAGACATATAATGAAATAAAATAAATAATTATGATATTAAATGAACCAAAAAGAATTTGAACAAATTTTATGAAAAATAAATTATTAAAGATTATAATTAAAATTGCTAAAAAATAATAATAAAGAGGTGATTGTAAATATGTGCCATTAGCCCCAAGAATATTTTTATTTACAATATCAACAGCAGCATAATAAAAACCAGGTGAATCAGTAATTTTAATAAATGAATAAAATGTTGGGTCATTATTTTTAAATTGTAGTAAAATGCATAATTGAAAAATTAAATAAAAAACAAAAATAAAAGTTAATAATTTATTTTGTTTGAAAAATTGAATTTTATGCATTATATATTTGCTTTATAAAAACTAATTAAATTGTTAATTGTATTATTCCAGTTAAAATTTGCTTTTACAAAATCGTAAGAATAATTTATTATTTCTTCTTTTAGATTTTTTGTATTTAACAACAAGAAAATTTTTTCTGCAAGTTCTTTATAATTTTCATTTTCAAATAACAATCCTGTTTTATTATTTTCAATTAAATATGGTATAGCAGAATTATTCATTGCAATAACAGGTAATTTAAATGCCATTGCTTCAATAATAACAATACCAAATGCTTCATATCTACTTGGTAAAACTAATAAATCTGAGATAGAATATAAATATTTTAATTCTGAATAAATTATATCTTTATAAATAACAATATTTTTCAGATTGAACTGATTTATAATTTTTTTAATTTCATATTCAAAGCCAAAATCTTCACCTGCTAAAATAACAACATAATCATTTATTTTTTCTTTTAATAAATTTATTGCATTTAATAATATATCAATGCCTTTGCCATAGCATAATCTACCAGCAAATAATATTTTGAATTTATATTTATTTAAAATATTAAATTTATTTATATTAACTTCATTCATATTTATTCTGGTAAAATCATCGTCAAGCGATGGTGGAATGATGATAAATTTTTTAATTGCAGGGAAAAATTTTAAGAATGAATTTTTTTCATATTCGGAAATAAAAATAATTCCATTTGCAATTGATATAAATTTGCAAATTATTGAAAAATATAATTTATTATTTTTAGCATTATTTATATCAAAAATTGGAGTGCAAAAAAATGGCTTATTTTTTAATAATGAAATAAATTTTGTTGCAAAAGCAGGGAAATAGTGTATGCAATAAGTATGAAAAATATCATAGTTAGATTTCAATAAATAAAAAAGCATATCAAAAGAAATATGATATGTTGAGTGTGGAATATGAATTGTCTTTGAACGAATAATTTGATAATTTTTTTTATAGTTTTGTAATTCATCTTTTTTAAATTTAAGATTATTTATATGTTGTCGTAAGTTAGTTGTTATAATTTTGATTTTATAATTTTTATTACATAATCTATCAGCAATATTTTCAATATATAATTCAGCCCCACCAATAGCAGGTGGAAATCGAATTGTTGTTTTTAGAATTGAAAAATCCATAATTTTAAATTTTTTTTCTATGATGTTTTGGCAAATAACCTAATTCACTACGATATTTTGTTACTGTTCTTCTCTCTATTTTAAATCCTTTTTGATTTAGTATTTTCCATATTTCCGTATCTGATAAAGGTTTATTTTTATTTTCATTTTCAATTAATTCTTTTATTTTTTCTAAGATTATATTTCTTGAAATAACTTCTGATGTATTGCTCATTAACATACTCGAAGAAAAAAAGAATTTAAAACTGAAAATTCCATAAGGTGTTTCAATATATTTATTTGAAATTGCTCGACTTATTGTTGATTCATTAAGATTTAATTTTTGTGCTATTTCTTTTAATGTTAGTGGCTTTAACTTCATTTTATCGCCTGTTTCAAAAAATTCTTTTTGTGCATTTAATATTTCATTTGTTACTTTATAAATTGTTGTTGAACGATTATATATTGCTTTAATTAATAAAATTGCAGAATCATATTTTTTGTGAAGAAAATTTTTTAAATTTTCATCATTTGTATTTAGGTATTTATTATAATAATTTTTATTTATTTTTAATTTTGGAATTCGTTCATCATTTATTATTATAACCCACTCATTGCTCACTTTATTTACTGTTACATCAGGTTCAATATAAATATCTTCATTGATTTTCCCAAAGTTTTGAACTGGTATTGGATGTAATGTTTTTATTAAATTATCTGCATCTTTAAATTCTTCTTCTGTTATTTCTAATGTTTTGATGATTTTATCAAATTTTTTTGTTATATACTCTTCATAGAAATTTTTTAGTATTTCATAAGCAAGAGTATCAGTTAACTTTTTTTTTTCTAGTTGAAATAATAAACATTCTTGTGGTGTTTTTGTTCCCACTCCCTCTGGTTCTAATTCCTGTATCTTTTTTAAAACTTCCTTAACTTTTTCTTCACTTATTTGAAAATACGATGCTATATTCGTTTCACTATCTTTAAAAAAACCATTATCATCAAGAGAAGAAATAATTGTTAAAGCAATTGCATTTTCTATTTCATTAAAATTTAGATATTTTATTTGTTCTAATAAATAATCCTGCAAAGAAATTTCATAAGTAACAACTTTTTCAATTACTTCACCTGCATCATTTTCATCATTATTTTGTGATAATGTAATATAACCAATATCAGTACCATCATCATAATATTGCTCAATTTCATCTTCTGTTAAATTTAATACCGTATCTTCATTCTTAAACTCATTCTCATTATATTCAGAATCATCATTTGTATCAATTTCTAATAATGGATTTTCTTCGAGTTCAGTTTCTATTTTTTGATTTAGTTCTAATATATTTGCCTGTAAAATTTCAAGTGAGTAAATAATTGTTGGACTTAATATTTGCCTTAATTCTAATTTTTGTGATTGTTCTGTTATTAATTTTTGTTCCATTATGTCTTATTATTAAATAAATTTTCTATCTCCTGATTTAATTCTTTAATATTAAATGGTTTTGTAATATATTTTAGTACACCCATACTTAATAATTTATTTATTTCTTCTGGTTTTACTTTTGCCGAAAGAATAAAGATAGGTATTTTTGATAATTCTTCATCTTTTTTAAGTTCTTCTACTACCTGATAACCATTCATTTCTGGCATCATTAAATCAAGTAAAATCAAATCTGGTTTTATTTGCTTAATCAAATTTAAACCAACTAATCCATTTTCAGCTTCATAAATTTCATAGCCTTTTATCTTCAAATTGAAATTCAGTATTTTTCTTAAATTTATTTCATCATCAATTATAATTATTTTTTTTGCCATTTTATTCCTTCCTATTTTTCAATAAAGATAATTGATGTTAATGGTTCAATTGTTATTTCAATTTTTGATTTATAAATTTTATTATTTATTCCATTTATATCTATTTTTTCACCATTTGAAATTTGTTGCCATAAACTTTCATCATTAAAATTAATATTAAAATTTGCTAATACTGAATAATCAGCATTTATTAAAACTAAAATTCTTTTTTTGCCATTTGAGCAATCAGCATTTATTAAATAACCAATAGAATACGAATTATCAGTAAAATAAAATTGATAATATTGATTATTGTTTTTTGTTAATTTTAAAATTGAACCATATTCACTATTTCGAAATTTTATTAAGCCTTTATAATATTCATATTCCCGTTTGTTTTTTTCTTTAAAATTATATTTAAGCGAATTTATTTCATCACCTGAATTATAACTATTTGGACATCCACTTTTGCTTCGTAAAAATTCTTGACCACCTGCTATCATTGGAATACCAGCAGAAGTAAAAAGAATTGTTGCGCAGATTCTATTCATTGCTTTTTCTTTTTCATCACAAAATAAACCATTATGGTCTTCACGATTTGATAAATCATCAGTTAATGTAAAATCATCGTGTGATTCAACATAGTTTATTGTTTCTAATGGATTGACTGTCCAAATATTTGTAGAACCACTTATTACATTGCATAAAATATTTAATGAACTTAATTTATGTTTTACAAAATCTTTCACAGTATTACGAAAATCATCATTCCAGCTTGACCAATTTCTATTTTTTAATTTGCCTTTTAATGACCCTCTAAAACTCCACGGCTCTGCAATTAATATTATATCAGGTTTTATTTTTGTTAATTCATTTTCTATTTCAAATAATGTTTCTAAATCAATTAATTCAGTAAGGTCAAAGCGAAAGCCATCAATGTGATAGTGATTTACAAAATGTTTTAGACTATCAATAATTAATTTTCTAACCATTGGATTTTCTGTTTTAAAATCATTACCACAACCAGAATAATTCAAATAAGCATAATATTTATTTAATCTGTAATAATAGAAATTATCATAGCCTTTATAATAATCTGGTGAACCTGTATGATTATAAACAACATCCATTATTACTGCAATATTATTTTTATGTAATATGTCAATTAATTTTTTATATTCTGTAATTTGTTTACCTTTTTCTGGCGCTGTTGAATAAGAACTTTCTGGAGTAAAAAATAATGATGTCATATAGCCCCAATGATATGAACCTGGGGGATTATCATCAAATTCGTGAACTGGTAAAAATTCTATTGCATTTATTCCTAATTCTTTTATATGACCAATTCCAGTATCTAAATTTTCTGTTAATATCAAACCTAAATATTTACCACGAAATTTTTCTTCTACTTTGCTTGAAATATCTGCTGTTAAATCTCTTATTGATGCTTCATATATAATTAAATCTTTTTTTTCTGGTGTTTTGAATTTATTATCAGTCCAGCCAGGAAATATATCATCATTAACATCGGGATTTATTACAATGCTTTTACCATAATGATAAACATTTGCATAAGCATATAAATCTGATAATAACCAATTTGGATTAAAATATTCGCCCTCACCTTCTAAACCTGATAAAGTATATTTATAATATTTTCCAATTAAATTTTCATTTATTTCAAATTCCCACACACCATCATCATCTTTTTTCATTTCAAAAATGTTAAATGGTTTTTTATCATCAAAATTTTTATAAAGATGAAGAGAAGCAGAAGAAGCACGTGGTGAAAATAATCTAAATGTTGTTTTATTATTTGCTGGATTATAATTAGCACCTAATTTTTTTTGACTAATAAAATTTTTTTGAAATAATTCATCTGATGGTTTTAATTCATATATTAATGATTGTTCATCTAAATTTATTATTTTTATTTTATTTAATTTTGTTATATCTAATTTTGTTGTTTCTAAAATTACAATTGAACTTTCAGTAAAAATAAAATTTATTTTTTTTTCAAATAAACCTGATTTGTTTTGCACGATATTTTCATCAATAAGAATTTCATTAAATATAGGTTGATTATTGTATTTTTTAAGATTTGATTTTTTAATTTGAAGAATTAAATCATCATTTGTTCGAAAAATTGTTATTTCATTTTCATCAAAGGATTTTAACCAATTTTCAATATTTATATTAACATTAAAATTTTTATCTGATTTTTTTTGATTAAATGAAAAGTATAATTTTATTATTTCATTATTTATTTCATAAGATGAAAGAAACAAATTTTTTATATCAGGCAAAATTATTATATTGTTAATTTTAATATCATTATTTAAAAGAAAATCTAAGTTCTGGATTTTATTAAATCCGCGATTTATTTTTAATCTGATTTTATTTAAATCAATAATTTCAGCACTATCAATAAAATAATACGGGTCATAAATTTCATTATTATCATTTATATAAATTACACGATTTTCACCTGCTTCCCAATTACCATCAATAATAAATTTATAAAAATGTTTCCCTTTTGGAATTTCACTAACAGGATAAATAAAAGTATCATCATTTATTTTTGTAAGAAAAAATCTATCTGGTTGCCAATTATTCCAGTCACCTGCAATACTTACTTTATTTATATTATTTTTTTTGAAGATAATATTTTTTTTATTATCCATAAATATTTTAATTTTATAATAAAAATTAAAAGTAAATCAAGACTTTAATAAAAAAATTGCGGGAAGTTTACAGACATGGTATACCCTTTTCTTAAGAATATATTATTAAAA